>CAVCWT010000022.1:16290-50829 GCA_963605745.1 Lachnospiraceae bacterium | reverse complement strand
GCGTGGACTACCAGGGTATCTAATCCTGTTTGCTCCCCACGCTTTCGAGCCTCAACGTCAGTACATGTCCAGCAAGCCGCCTTCGCCACCGGTGTTCCTCCTGATATCTAAGCATTTCACCGCTACACCAGGAATTCCGCTTGCCCTTCCAGTACTCCAGAAAAACAGTTTCCAATGCAGTCCCGGGGTTAAGCCCCGGGCTTTCACATCAGACTTGCTCTTCCGTCTGCGCTCCCTTTACACCCAGTAAATCCGGATAACGCTTGCCCCCTACGTATTACCGCGGCTGCTGGCACGTAGTTAGCCGGGGCTTCTTACTCAGGTACCGTCATCTCCTCTTTCGAGGCCTTTCTTCCCTGCTGATAGAGCTTTACATACCGAAATACTTCTTCACTCACGCGGCGTCGCTGCATCAGGGTTTCCCCCATTGTGCAATATTCCCCACTGCTGCCTCCCGTAGGAGTCTGGGCCGTGTCTCAGTCCCAATGTGGCCGTTCACCCTCTCAGGCCGGCTACTGATCGTCGCCTTGGTGGGCCGTTACCTCACCAACTAGCTAATCAGACGCGGAGCCATCTCTTACCAATAAATCTTTTCACACAGGACCATGCGGTCTCGTGCGCTTATGCGGTATTATCAGTCGTTTCCAACTGCTGTCCCCCAGTAAGAGGCAGGTTCTCCACGTGTTACTCACCCGTCCGCCACTAAGTTAATGGAAAATCTGCCGAAGCTTCTTCTCCGTTAACTCCGTTCGACTTGCATGTGTTAGGCACGCCGCCAGCGTTCATCCTGAGCCAGGATCGAACTCTCATGTTAAGTATTGTTTCATCATCCTCAGATGATGTCACAGTCTTGTTAACAAACTCGTTCAAACCGGTCTCACGATACAACGTTGCGTTTTCTCGTAAGTTAACCTTGTTTACTTGGTTTGTTCGCTTCCGCTTCTTTCCGGTCTTCATTCTCATGAACTCCGGCGATCCAGCGGAATCAAACTTCCGTTTAGGAATGTTCTGATCATTTCTCTGCTTCATATAGAAGCTTTTTAAGAATTGATTCAGGGTTGCATTTCTATTTGATTGTCACTATTTGATTGAGATGTTTCATCACCTCTCGGTGTCCTGCAAGGCAGGTCGTTGTCGCTCTCTCGTGAGCCGCAACTCGTTTAGATTATCATGTCGTGAGCTCTTTGTCAACAAGTTTTTTTGAAAAGATTTAAAAAACTTTTTTGAAGTACTCTCGTGAAATCTTTTGAAGTTTTCGTCCCTCACAAGCGACGAATCGTATTCTATCATTCAGTTTTCCGGTTTGCAAGAGGTATTTTTAGTTTTTGTAAAGATTTTGTTGCTATCTCAACACATGGTAGTTTTCCGTCTGTGACAACACAATTCGTTTATTTATTTTGCACAGTCTGCCTTGCTTCGAGCACCTGCACAGATCCAATTTTCTCCGCGTCATTCGGCCCACGGTGTCTGTTACTGTTAAGATCCCGTCCAGCAGCTGCGGGAGAGTCGTAGACACGTGGCAGCCGTTTTTTATTATGGTGGTGCCCGTGCGAACAGGCATGGTATTTTTAGTGACTGGTGATTTCAGTGTGAATCGCGGTGCTTCGCTTCGCGGACGGGTTGGCAATTAAAGCCCTCCGACACAAAAGGAGGATGTCCTTCGACACCCTCCAGTCATATCAGTGCAGCAGATACATCCGCAGCATATATTCACCAATGTAAAGAACAGAAAATCCCTCCAGGAAGCCGATTGCCACTCCCAGTACTCGATCCACGCCTCCCAGAATCGGCAAACCAGCCAGAATTCGAATGGAAGTCAGGATCGCATGAATCACCTTATACAGCACTCCCATGATCACCAGCAGCAAAACGCCCACGACCAGATTGGATACATTACCTTTCTGATATCCGCTGATCATCGAGGACAGCAGCATCACAACAACAATTGATGCAATCAATGAGATCACCTTGGAAATCAAATATGCAAAGCCTTTTTTCCAGCCATGCACTGTCATTCCAACGAGAACCAGTATGTCTATTGTCAGAATCAGAATAATATAGGGTGTCAAAAAATACCTCCGCCCGTTACCGCAGAGTCATCTGCTCCAGGCCGTTTTCCTTTACCACGTACATCTTGCTGAGCCCATCCGTGCGAGGTACCACCTCACGAATTTCCTCGTCAAAAGTCCCATCATAACGCAGTCTGCCGCCAACGCCATAGATCTGCAGCTGATTGGCATTGTTAATGTACACGCTTTTCCCCGCAATCTGAATCTCAGAATAGTCCATGGTAAACGCAATGGTCCCTGTTACATTCCCCGAGGCATCATAGATTTGAAGGGAATACTCGCCTTCTTCCACAGTGTCATTGCGAAACAGAACTCCCACATAGTCGCTGCCGGTATATACTCCCACTGCTTCCTCTGTAAACAGTGCCTCTGAGCTGCTCTGAGGGATTTCCTTACCGGAATAAAAGGCAATGCGGCTGTCCGACACCGCAACACAGGCAGCATCTCCCAGAAACGCCGTAACAGGGAATACTTCGTCATCATAGTTAAACCCACTGACGTTGTTTTCTGCCACATTCTGGCCGACATTGCCAAAGTTATAGAAAGCAATACTGCTGGACACCCCTGAACTGTCTGCCAGTAAATGGGACACACAAACCAGTTCTCCCGATGCCGATACAGAAACACTAAGCGGATACCCGGACTGCGACATCGTTGTTTTGAAATAGGCAATGGTATTGCCTTCCTGATTAAACAGATAGACCCAGGTCACATCCGTATCTGCCAGCACCGCTGCCACTTCTCCGCTTTCTGAAACAGCCAATGCCCGGATTGGCATATTGGTATTCACCGTTCCCAGAATCTCCTTGGAATTCTGCAGATAAATCGTGCTGCCGTTATAGTCACCGATTGCCAGAACATTTCCCGCCTTTGAGATCAGCGGCTGCTGCATCTCGTAGGAGAGGCTCCAGATGAGATCTCCCTTTGCATCCAGGCAGCTGGCACCGTCCTTGCTGTAATAAACCACATTGCCACCAAGGGCCGTGAACTCCGTATCTCCCTGAATCTCCGTTTCCAGGACCGAGGTCATAGATGCGCCGGAATATACCCTCTGAGACGCCAGAAACCCCAGCAAAAGGCCAAATAATACGACTCCTCCGGCCACAAGTGCCCAACGCAAAACAAGGCGCAGAATCTCCCTGCGCCTTTCCCATGCCTGTTCGCTGTCATCAACCTCCTCGTCGATAAAACTCTGACCCTCATCTTCTTCGTAATCATAGTCATCATCGTCGTAGTCATCGTCTGAATTCAGCCGACTGTATGGATTTCTGAATTTAACAACTGACATATACCCTTATTCCTAATCCTGTCTCGTGCTGAAGAGATACATCGTCGTAGAATCGTATACGCGGTTTTCTCCAAAGACATAGTCAGGGAAGTTCTCGTGATGGATGGAGTCCGGGAAAAACTGTGTCTCCAGGCAGAACGCACTGCGCTTGCCATAGCCGGAATGCTCCTTCCCCATGCCATTTGGGCAATCCACAAAATTGCCTGCATAGAACTGCACGCCCGGCAGATTCGTATACACATCCATCTGTCTGCCGGACTGTCTGCTGAAAGCCGTTGCCGCATGCACCATTTCGCCGTTGCCGGTCCATCCGTCAATGACAAAATTGTGGTCATAACCGCCCACCAGCTCCAGCTGCTCTTCCGGGGCATTGATATCGCGGCCGATTGGTTTGCTCACCGTAAAATCCAGAGCAGTTCCCTCCACGCTGCGAATCTCACCGGTCGGAATCGCTCCGGCAACAACCGGCGTGAAGGCATGGCAGTTCAGCTGCAGCTCCTGTCCTTCAATATTGCCGGAATTATGCCCATTCAGGTTAAAATAGGCATGATTGGTCGGATTCAGAATCGCATGGCAATCGGAGGTTGCATGATAGTGAATGGACAGCGCATTCTGGTCCGTCACAGAATAGGTTACCGCAAAGTTTTTGTTGCCAGGCATTCCCAGCTCGCCGTCCTCCATCTCCAGAGTAAAGGTCACAAAATTCTCACCCTGCAGCGCCTTCCAGAGTCTCTTGTGAGATCCCTTTTCAAAATCGCTGTGCAGATTGTTGGGTCCATCGTTTACCGCAAGCTGCGCCTTGCGTCCGTCCAGCTCATAGCTGGCATTTCCGGTACGATTCGCAATCGGAGCTATCACCGCACCGTAGAACTGCGGATTCTCAAAATACCCCTCTGCCGTGTCATATCCCAGAATCACGTCCTGTATGGTTCCGTTCGCATCCGGCACCAGAAGGTTCACCAGATTTGCTCCGTAATCCGTCACCTGTGCACAGATTACGCCATTGTCGATGGAATACAGCGAAACTTCTCTGCCATCTGCTGTCTGTCCGAATCGTTCTTTTTTGACGCTCATAATATCCCCCGTTCCGCAGGTACCTTCTGTCCCGCTCTTCGTTTCCTTCTCCGGCATTTCCTCAAGTCTAAGTAACGATCGTGCCCCGTATCACTGCGCTCCGGTACTTCTAGTGGGGCGCTGTATCAGAGCTCCTTGCGGCCCTCCAAGGCACGCAGCAAGGTTACCTCATCAATATACTCCAGATCGCCGCCGACCGGCACGCCGCTGGCAATTCGCGTCACCTTAATGCCCGTTGGCTTCACCAGCTTGCTGATATACATTGCCGTCGTCTCTCCTTCCAGACTGGAGTTCGTTGCAATGATAACCTCCTGCACGGTCTCCCCCTGGAGCCTTTGCATCAGCTCCTTCAGTCGGATATCTGAAGGACCGACCCCCAACATCGGCGAGATTGCGCCATGCAGCACATGATACGTTCCGCTGTATTTGCCCGTTTTCTCATAGGCTGCCAAGTCACGTGGATTCTCGACCACCATGATAGTGGAATGGTCGCGCTTCTCATCCGCACAGATCGGGCAGACCTCCGTGTCCGTCAGGTTCTGGCAGAATCTGCAGTAGTGCACATGCTCCTTGGCCTGCGTGATGGACTCTGACAGCCGCTTTACCCGCTCCGGCGACATTCCGATAATATAAAAAGCAAGGCGCTGCGCCGATTTGTTGCCAATCCCGGGCAGTGCCGCCAATTCGTCAATCAAATGATTGATATGTCCGCTGTATAAATTCAACTCAGAAACCCATTCCGCCGGTCATGCCGCCAAAGAGCTTCTCGCTCTCTGCATCCACCTGCTGCATTGCATCGTTAAGAGCCGAAACGATCATATCCTGCAAGGTCTCAACGTCCTCCGGATCCACCGCGTCTTTATCCAGTGTGAGATTCTTGATCTCCTTCGTTCCCAAAATCGTCACGCTGACAGCTCCGCCGCCAACCGTTGCCGTGAATTCCTTCTCCTCCAGCGCCTTTTTGTTCTCCTGCATCTGGTTCTGCATGCGCTGTGCCTGCTTGAGCAGGTTGTTCATGTTGCCCGGCATGCCCATGCCGCCGGGAAATCCGCCTCGTTTACTCATCTTAACCTCACTGTACCGGTCGCTTTTCTTGCAGCACCGGTCTTTTGCCAATCTTTATTACGAACCTTTTCTGCTGACTTTCGGGCTGACTTTCTGACTTTTCCGCACTTTTGCTGCCCCTTTGACAGCATTTTCGCCCGGCTCTTCAGACCCCTTTTCAGTCCTTTTCTGTTCTTGAGATTGAACAGCCTATGCCGCAGTCAATTCGATCCGCCGCAGCTACAACGTGTCATCCTCTTCAATCTCCATGTTGATCACGGATGTGTTGACTGCACTGCGCAAGTCTTCATAATTGTCCGAGAATTTACGACCCTTGTCAAGAAATTTGTACCTTACCGGGATGGTCCGCCCGGTCCTGGCCGCCAGATAATCTGAGAAGAATTTAGCATTCTCCGCGCTTTCCTTCCCCATGAAGTAATCGGCCTCCAGGAAATTCTCAAAGACTACCAGAAGAGTTCCCTCTTCTGTCACGGTAGGGTGTGCCTTCTGCAGACAGATCTTAGCAAAGCGCTCCTGCGCAGGAATGGACGCAATCAGCTGATCCCACTTGCCGGCGAGAGTCTTCAGCTCCTCGGGCAAAACCTTTGGGAGCTTGCTGCGAGGCTCCTGCCGCGCTCCGGTCATGTCCTGTCCTGTCACCTGAATGCCCCGTTCTCCAGCAGCACCTCCTCCAGGCAAAATAACGTTTCCCCCGCCGGCCCCGGCCTCCGCAGACGTTGCCAGGCCCATTGCGGTCTGCCCTGGCGGCGTTTGGCCCGATAAAATCTGTCCTGCTGCCATCTGACCGCTTCCCAGACCCTCAGACAACTGCAGCAGTCTGTCCTCCAGGAACCGGATTCTCTCCTCGAGATTCAGCACCTTGGTCTGGATGTCGCGACTGATATCCATCGAAGGCTCGCACAGACGAATGATCGCCGACTCGGTCAGAATCCGCCGATTCGGTGAATAGCGAATCTGTTCGGTAAGATTCGAGAAGATGTTGATATAGCGAATGATCTCATTCAGCTCGGATGCTCTGGCATCCTCCAGCATACGCTGCAAATGGTCCTGAGAGACATCCAGCGAAGCCGCCGTCTCCTCCGAGGCCTTTAAGAGCATGACATTGCGAAGGTACCCGATGTAGTCCGTCACGAACTGCATCAGCTCTCGTCCCTGCTCCAGAATCTGGTTCAGAATGTCCAATGCACCCTGCACGTTCTGCACATGGATGCATCGGTACAGATCGCTGAACACTCGGGCATCCAGCGCTCCCAGAATTTCCAGCGTCTTGTCATAAGTCAGCGTGCCGTTCCCGTAATTAAAGGCATTGCACTGATCCAGAATGGACAATCCATCTCGCATGGAGCCGTCTGCCGCAGAGGCAATAAAGGACAAAGCCTCTTTCTCCACCGCCAGTCCTTCTCTTTCACAGACGATCCGGAGCCTTTCCTCAATCGTTGCCAGCGGCATCCGGCCAAAGTCATAGCGTTGGCACCGGGACAGAATGGTTACCGGAAGCTTGTTCGGCTCTGTTGTGCACAGAATGAAAATCGCATAGGATGGCGGCTCCTCCAGGGTCTTTAACAGTGCATTGAAAGCCTGCGTGGAGAGCATGTGCACCTCGTCGATGATAAAGACGCGGTATTTGCCCAGCGTCGGTGAGTAGGACACCTGCTCGATGATCCCGCGGATGTCATCTACGCCGTTGTTGCTGGCCGCATCCATCTCCACCACGTTGAGATCCGCATTCTCTGCAATGGCCCGGCAGGTCTCGCACTCACCGCATGGATTCCCATCCGCCGGGTGCTGGCAGTTCACCGCCTTGGCATAGATCTTGGCAATGGTTGTCTTACCGGTACCGCGGGTTCCGCAGAACAGATAGCTGTGCCCCACACGGCCGGAATTGATCTGATTTTTCAGTGTTTGAACGATCGCATCGCGACCGCAGACATCCTCAAATGTCTGCGGTCGGTATTTGCGATACAAAGCTAAATAATGTGTATCGGACATGTATTACTCTCATTCATAAACATAGAGTTTTTTGCAAGTTCGCGAGGAGAAATCCGCGCATGCGGTTTCTCTGATGCGGGAGTGAGCAGCTGCAAAGCACTGATCACTCCAAGCAAGGAAGGAACGTCATCAGACGTTCCTGAGTTCGCGAGGAGAAATCCGCGCATGCGGTTTCTCTGATGCGGGAGTGAGCAGCTGCAAAGCACTGATCACTCCAAGCAAGGAAGGAACGTCATCAGACGTTCCTGAGTTCGCGAGGAGAAATCCGCGCATGCGGTTTCTCTGATGCGGGAGTGAGCAGCTGCAAAGCACTGATCACTCCAAGCAAGGAAGGAACGTCATCAGACGTTCCTGAGTTGCCTAGTCCCCAAAGCAAATTCCCAAAAGTTTTGCTGCGCGAATGATATCCGACTGCGGATCCAGGGTCTTGAGCTTGCCGGCAACCTCTTCGAGCGGAACCTTTACCATCTGACGATTCTTGTAGCCCACCATGCAGCCGAACTCACCGTTCAGGATGAGTCTGCCGGCCTCTGCGCCCAGACGGCTGGCAAATACGCGGTCGTACGGGCAAGGCTCGCCGCCTCTTTGTACGTGACCGGGAACGGTAACGCGAACCTCACGTCCGGTCTTTTTCGCGATCATGTCTGCGATTTCATAAGAAACCGACGGATATTTGTAGTTGGCCAGTTTCTTCTTGTAATCTTTTTTGGACAGCTTGGCATCCTCTTTGGAGATGGCGCCCTCCGCCACGACGATGATGGTGAAACGGCTGCCGTTGGCATCTCTTTCCTCGATCTTGTCTACGACCTTGTCGATATCAAACGGAATCTCCGGCAGCAGAATGATGTCTGCGCCGCCTGCCATTCCGGCATTCAGCGGGAGCCAGCCAACCTTGTGACCCATAATCTCAACGATGAACACGCGTCCGTGAGAGGATGCCGTCGTATGAATCTGGTCAATCGCTGTGGTTGCAATGTTCACTGCGCTCTGGAAGCCAAAGGTCATATCCGTGCCCCAAAGGTCATTATCAATGGTCTTGGGCAGAGTAATCACGTTCAAACCCTCCTGAGACAGAAGGTTTGCCGTTTTGGTAGAACCATTGCCGCCCAGCATCACCAGACAGTTCAGCTGCAGCTTGTAGTAATTCTGTTTCATTGCAGCAACCTTGTCCAGGCCATTCTCATCCGGTTCATGAATGGTCTTGAAGGGAACACGGCTGGTTCCGAGGATGGTGCCGCCGCGTGTCAGAATGCCGGAGAAATCCGCTGAGGTCAGCATGTGAAAACGACCGTAAATCAGTCCCTTGTAGCCATCCTCAAAGCCATAAATTTCAAACGGCTCCTTGCAGTTGTTGGCAATGACCTTAACGACTCCGCGCATTGCTGCATTTAATGCCTGACAGTCTCCTCCGCTAGTCAGCATTCCGATTCTGAGCATACCTTTTTCCTCCCCAATTCTGCGTTAACCACCTTGTACAGCGATTTTTAACGAATGCGTTATTTTGCAAATGCTGTACTTGCCCGCTTGCGCAGGCACCACTACAGTTACCAGTTTTTTAATACATCCAGTATACTATTCCGCGCCGCCTGCTTTCAACGTAAATCACGGCAACTATTCAGAGGCCATTTACAAAATCATATTCTCGTCGGTTTCATGATGCGGAACGTCATATACTGCAGCTTTAAAACGATTCACATTGTGTGTTGCCATAACCTCTTGCGTTTTTCTCTGGTTTCCCGTTATAATGATATCTGTTGTCTGGCACATATGGTGCTGACAGATGGAGGATTACCCAAGTGGTCGAAGGGGGCGCACTCGAAATGCGTTAGGCCGGTCAAACGGTGCGAGGGTTCGAATCCCTTGTCCTCCGCATTATGATCCCTTATGATCATCAGAAAGAGAGCGGATGCGGATGCATCTGCTCTCTTTTCACATTCGAGCTTTTGCATTCGAGCTTTTACATTCAAACCCTTTCATTCGAAACAGTTATTGCACAGTTTAGGGCTGTCCTGAGATTTTCATGATGCAGGCTGTTCGAAAATCATGCAGGTTCATGTGGCCTGCTGTTAATAAGTCGCTGTACAGGACGAGGTGGCCTATGAAAATCGATCGAACGCACATTGAGGATCAGTTCCGCTGCTATGCCTCCCATTATGATCTTTCCGATCCCAAGATCCGGCTAAAATACGACCACACTTTTCGCGTTGCATCCCTTTGCGACCTCATTGCCGCAAGTCTTGGTATAGAAGGAGAGGATCGTGATCTGGCCTGGTTTTCCGGAATGCTCCATGACATCGGACGGTTCGAGCAGGTACGCCGCTATGGAACCTTTCAGGACGGTCAGTCGGTAAATCACGCCGAGCTTTCTGCAGATCTTTTGTTCCGAGACGGAATGATCCGCGAATACGCTGCGGATGACACAGAGGATTCGCTTCTGGAAAAGGTGGTGCGGCTGCACAATATTTATATTCTGCCGGATACGCTGACTGCCCGCGAGCTGTGCTATGCCAATATTCTGCGGGATGCCGACAAGGTGGATATTCTGCGGGTCAACTGCGATACTCCCGTGTCAGACATCTACAACCTTCCCATGGAGGAATTCCGCAGGGCGTCCATCTCTCCCAGAGTATACGAGGACATCATGAAGGGTGAGAATGTCAACCGTGCGCATTCCCAGACTGCCATGGACTACCTGATCGGTCACATTGCCTTTGTGTTCGGTCTCGTCTATCCGGAAAGTGTGCGTCAGATGCGGTCTCAGGGGTATCTGGAGCGCATGATGCAGTTCGATACCGAAAACCCTGATACCAGAGAAAAGCTCTCACACATCCGCGACTATGTGCATCAGTACATGGAGACCCGTATATCGGTTGAAAAATAGTATCTGTTCAGCACCAAAGTCTCGATTTTCCCACAAAATAAAATCATCCGGGCTGTCAAAATGACCCGGATGATTTTCAAGGAGCAGCTATGACACTCCCTCCAACTGAATCCAACTACAATACTGCAACAGCCCCGTCAGCTCCGAGCGACGCCTGTCCCTCCTCCGCCGGCAAATCCGAAGGCAAGGCCTCGCAGAACAAACGCAAGAAGCGCGACTCCCTCCTTGCCAACGCCTTTGAGCTCTTCACCCAGAAGGGCATCACTGATACCACCATTTCAGACATTGTTGAAAGGGCCGGCGTAGCCAAAGGGACCTTCTATCTGTACTTTAAGGACAAATACGACCTCCGCGACCTTTTGATCCGCAGCAAGGCGGAACAAATCCTTTCCAAAAGCTATCAGGCCATTGAGGCAGCAAGGCAGGAAAATCCGGGCACGCTGGATACGCTGGAGGAGCAGGTTTTGTTTTTTGCAGACAATATCCTGTCGCAGCTGACACAAGACCGTATTCTCCTGCGCTTTATCTCCAAAAATCTCAGCTGGGCGCTTCTCAAGCATGACATTACAACATTGGAGACACCGGGAACAGAAGGGACTCTGACCGTTGGTGACCAGCTGAAGCGTTATTTTTACGAATCTGCCGTCCAATATCAAAATCCCGAGGTCCTGCTCTATATGATCACTGAGTTCGTCAGCTCCACCTGCTACAGTTCCATTCTGGACAGTGTTCCGCTCCCGATTGAGGAGCTGAAGCCTTTTATCCTCTCTTCCGTCCGCGCCATCATGCGCTCGCAGGAGATCACAGATACCGCATCGACATGCAGCAATGTTTCGCTATCGTAAACGCCGCATGACTTTATCGTGCAAAAACTCTTCACTAAAAAGCCGAGATCACGCATCACGCTGATCTCGGCTTTCCTGCTATACTGCACAATGATTCGGCACAACAACCCTTCCCATTCCTTCCCGTTAGAACAGTCCGGAAATCACACCGTCTGCAGACACATCAATGTTCTCTGCAGCAGGAACTCGGGGCAGACCCGGCATCTGAATAATTTCTCCTGTCAGGACAACCACAAAGCCGGCTCCTGCGCTGACATAGGCATCGCGAACCGTAATTCGGAAGCCCTCCGGCCGGCCCAGCTTGGTCTGGTCGTCGGAAAGGGAATACTGAGTTTTGGCCATGCAGACCGGAAGGTTCCCATAGCCTAGCTTTTCCAGGTTGACCAGAGCCTTTTTAGCAGATGCCGCGTACTCTACGCCGTCCGCACCGTAAATTTCTTTTGCAATGGTCTCTACCTTAGCCGTCAGCGGCTGCTCGACCGCATAAAGAGAATGGTAGGCAGTAGGTTTGTTTTCGATGGTGGAGAGGACCTTTTCGGCCAGTGCCTTACCGCCTTCTCCGCCGTTTGCCCAGACGGTAGCCAGTGCGAATTCGCAGTCATGCTCCTTGCAGAAATTCTCAATCATTTCATGCTCTGCCTCGCTGTCTGTTGCAAACGCATTGATTGCAACGACGGCCGGTACGCCGAATTTCTGCAGATTCTCAATATGCTTGCCAAGGTTCACAAGCCCCTTCTTTAATGCGTCCAGATTTTCTGCCTTCAGTTCTGCCTTCGGCACGCCTCCGTTGTATTTTAGTGCCTGAACAGTAGCAACAATGACCGCTGCCGAAGGGGTCAGTCCTGCCATCCGGCACTTGATGTCCATGAATTTCTCTGCGCCAAGGTCAGCACCAAAGCCCGCCTCGGTAACCACAATGTCGCTCATTTTAAGAGCTGCTCTGGTTGCACGAATGGAGTTGCAGCCATGTGCGATATTGGCGAAGGGGCCTCCATGAACGAGGACCGGCGTATGCTCCAGTGTCTGCATCAGATTGGGCTGCATGGCATCCTTTAAGAGGGCCAGCAGGGATCCAATCACCTTCAGCTGTCCGGCGGTAACCGGTTCATTGTCATAATTGTAAGCAACAACCATCCGGGAGAGACGTGCGCGCAAATCCTCCATATCCTTTGCAAGACACAGTACAGCCATGATTTCGGAGGCTGCTGTAATCACAAAGTGATCCTCTCTTACCGGGCCACACAGCTTGCCGCCAAGGCCGATGGTGATGTTGCGAAGAGAACGGTCATTCATATCAAGGCAGCGTTTCCAGACGACTCTGGTCGGATCAATGCGCAGAGCATTGCCAAAATGCAGATGATTGTCCAGCGCTGCTGCAACCAGGTTATTGGCTGTCGTAATCGCATGGAAATCACCGGTAAAATGCAGGTTCAGATCCTCCATCGGAATGACCTGTGCATATCCGCCGCCGGCTGCGCCGCCCTTTACGCCAAAGCAAGGTCCCAGAGAAGGCTCGCGAAGAGCAGCCATGGTTTTGTGACCCAGCCTTGACAATGCATCTGCAAGGCCGATGGAGATGGTCGTCTTGCCTTCTCCTGCAGGTGTCGGATTGATGGCTGTAACCAGCACCAGCTTGCCGTCCGGCCGGTCCTGAATGCGATTCAGATAATCCTCGGAAATCTTGGCCTTGTACTTGCCATAGAGTTCGAGGTCATCCTCCTCCATTCCCAGTTGCTCAGCCACCTTGCGAATCGGCCAGATCTCTGCACTTCTTGCAATTTCGATATCTGTCATGTTGCCTTCTTCCTTTCTGTGATCCGTTCTATGTGTTCACACTTTGTTGCCATCGTTCTACCGTGTTACCGTAGTTCCGCTGTCTTGCTGTAGTTCTAACGATAGCGGAGCCTGCGGTATGCCCACAGTGCTCTGTAATAGAGATAAAAAATCCCCGGATGCTGCATCTGCAGCCGGATTAATCTCTTTTCCTCTTCGTTCGTCCGCTCCTGGTAATACGAATTCTCCTGAAAATTCGGAAAGGTCTCCTTCATTTCCTTTGCAAGACCCGTCACAAAGGAATATACGCCGGATTCCTTCATGCTCTGTAACGCAGAAAAGAGCGTATTCTTGTAAAACAGCACCGTGAAGGAATACTCGATTTCCGGTCGGAACCTCTCCAGAAAATCATACAGCACTGCCTCCTCGAGCATCACCCTTCCTGCCGTCAAACGATCCTCGAGCCTCGCCCTTGTGACCGTATGCACGGTGGAATCTTCATGCTGGTAATAATAATATAACGGCCCCGGGACATATTCAAAATGATGCATGCGCATCACCCAGGTACCGGCCAGTGCGTTGTCCTCATAGAAAATATTTTCCGGAAACCGAGACGGACACTCGATGACGATGCTCCTTCGATAGATCTTAACACAAAGCGACCCGGAATCCAGAAGGAGGGATCGCCTTTTCGCATCATCCAGGACCCCAACCTGATCTTCTCTGCTGTTGGCAACAACAGGTCCCGGTTCCATTGTATGCTCCGTAACAATACAATAATCTGTCCCAACGCAGTCTGCTCCTGTTTCCTCCGCCTTTTGCAAAAGTCTTGCAAAATAATCCGGTACAACCCAGTCGTCTGCATCAATAAAGGCAATCCACTCACCTTTGGCCGCGGCAAGCCCCAGATTTTTAGCTCCTCCCTGATGGCGATTTACCGGACTCGCAATCACGCGCAGTTTATCCGGATATTGTTCCTCCAGCTGTCGCAGAATCATCAGGGAATCATCTGTTGAGCAATCGTCAACGGCGATAATCTCATAATTTTCCAGCTGCTGGTGCAGGAGACTTTTCATGCACCAGGTTAGTCGATCCTCCGATGCCATGTTGTACACCGGCACAATAATCGATAGAGTACAATCGTCCTTCTTAGCAGCGCACAAAGCCGGACGGGAGGAATCTCCCGGCCGGCTCTGACCTGATATCTGTGCAGTTGTCAATTTTTTCTCATCGGTACTTGTCATTCGAATCTCTCTGACACAGCTATGTATCGTACATCCCATCACCAGTACATCGCCAGCAAAATAGCTGATCTATAACGATCTCACTGTCTGTGCGAACAAGTGTGTCCGCTTCAGTGTATGCAATCAGATCGCATAATATTCTGCAATCTTTGTCACCGCATGAATCACGTCCTCTACGTCCTGATCGCTCATGGCATAATACATCGGGATCGTCAGCATGCGGGAATACAGCGTTTCTGCGTTTGGACACAGCCCCTTCCGATAGCCCATCTGCTCATAATACGGGAAATAATACACCGGAATATAATGCACATTGCAGATGATATTCTCAGCAGCCAATGCGTCATAGAGCTGTCGTCTGTCAATGGAGAGATGCTCCGGGTTCACCTGCAGGATATACAGGTGGCGCAAGGTATCTGACCCTTCTGTTTCTTTCTGGAGTGTCAGACCGGGAAGCCTCGAAAAGGCCTCTTCATAGCGCTCCACAATCGCCTTTTTCCTTGCACAAAACTCAGGCAGCTTGTCCAGCTGGCTGTGAATCAGCGCCGCCTGCAGATCGGTGATACGATAATTCGGCGCCAGTGCAATCTGTTCGTAGTACCAAGGGCCGTCCGGTGTATGAACCATCTGATCCGCATTCCGGGTAATGCCATGGGTCCGATACAGCAGGAGCTTGTCATAATATTCTTTGCTGTTGGTTACAACAGCGCCGCCTTCTCCGCCGGTAATCGTCTTGACCGCATGAAAGGAGAGTGTTGTCATGTCGGCAATGCTGCCGTTCGGTCGTCCCTTATAAGAGGTTCCGATCACGTGGGCACCGTCCTCGATGTAGACAAAGCCATAGCGTTCCTTTAGTGCCAGGAAAGCGTCCTCATCCACCGACTGTCCGCCGAAATCGACGGCCACAACACCTTTTGTTCTGGGGGTAATGTGCGCCTCCACCGAAGCCGGATCCAGATTATAGGTATCCGGAAGGATATCGGCAAACACCGGAGTTGCCCCCACGTACAGTGCACAGTTTGCAGATGCCGCAAAGGTAATGGGTGTCGTAATGACCTCGTCTCCTTTGCCGATTCCTGCCGCCATACAGGCCATATGAAGAGCTGCCGTGCCATTGGAGCACAGGACAGCATATTTTGCCCCCGTCACCTCGCAGAGCTTGGCTTCGCACTCGGTAATATGCGGGCCTGTTGTCAGGTAATCGCTTTTCAATACATCAACAACGGCATTGATATCTGCCTCATCAATGTATTGATGTGAATAATACAGTTTTGTTGCACGAACCGGAGCCCCGCCCTCAATGGCAGGAAGCTCACAGGTATTCTGAATTTCACTCATGATTTTATATTCTGCTGTCTGATTCCGCTGCCTTATTGCAATCCGGCTGCTGCCATTGTCTCAATGCTCTTCGACCGTCTTGAGGAGCTGACGGATTTGCTCGACACTCAACCACTCCTTGTTGTTGCCGGAGGAATAGACAAAGCCATCCTCTACAGCAAGACCCTTCGGATCTCTCATCTGACGGTCATTGTAGGTGATCTGAGGATAAATAATATAGTTGTGCTCGAACTCCAGCGTATTCGGTGCATCTTCTGCCGTCACCATGACCTCATGAAGCTTTTCTCCGGGACGAATACCTACCTCTATGGTCTTGCAGCCGGGCAGAAGCGCCTCAGCCAGATCCTTGACATAGAAGGAAGGAATCTTGGAGATAAAGGTTTCTCCACCCTTGGCCTCTTCCAGCGCCTTGATGACCAGCTCAACACCCTGCTCCAGACTGATCCAGAAGCGGGTCATTCGATAATCGGTGATGGGCATCGTTGTTTCGCCTTTTGCAATCAGCTCACGGAAGAAAGGAATGACAGAGCCTCTGCTCCCGGCCACATTGCCGTAACGGACAACCGAGAAGGACACGTCCTTGCTGCCTGCATAGGCATTGGCTGCAATGAACAGCTTGTCGCTCACGAGCTTGGTGCCCCCGTAAAGATTGACCGGATTCACCGCCTTATCCGTGGACAGCGCCACAACCTTTTTCACGCCCTGTGCCAGTGCGGCATCAATGATATTCATTGCGCCGTTGACATTGGTCTTGATCGCCTCAGAAGGGTTGTACTCGCATGCCGGAACCTGCTTAAGAGCAGCGGCATGAATGACATAGTCAACGCCCTCCATGGCGCGTTCCATACGATCCTTATCCCTCACATCTCCGATAAAGAAGCGCATAATCTCCGGATGTTCCTTGTAAGGAGTTTCATTGGACATCATGAACTGCTTGAACTCATCGCGGGAATAAATAATCAGTTTTTTCGGATGATAGTGCTCCAGCACATACTTGGTAAAGCAGTGCCCGAAAGATCCGGTTCCTCCTGTGATCAAAATTGTCTTGTCATCCAGCAAATGTTTGTCAGCCATAGCCTTGCTTTATATCCTTTCTTATTTCCTTGCCTTCATGTGGCTTTCATAATACTCGTTCAGCTTGTGGAAGGTATCATCGTCAATAACATGCTCGATATGGCACGCCTCAACAGCGGCAGTCTTTTCCTCTACGCCAATCGCAATGAGCACCTTGCGTAAGAGTTTATGTCTTGAGTATATTCTCTCGGCAATGGTGCGCCCCGACGGACAAAACGTGATGTAGCCATTGCTGTCCATCTCGATGTAGCCATTCTCACGGAGCTTCTTCATGGCAATGCTGACACTGGGTTTGGAATAGCCCATCTCGTTCACAATATCTATGCTGCGGACAGGCTGTCCCTTTTCCTCCAACACCAGTATGGTCTCCAGATAATCTTCTGCAGATTCGTGGATCTCCATTGTTACCTCTCTATGCGTATCAGAACTCCAGTACCAGTCCACCGTATGCCGGCATATCGAAGGTGATGTACTGCGGCTTGTAGTCGCAGTCGCCCTTGATTGCCTTCAATGTCTTGGGAACCGTTGCCCCATTTCCGCCGAATTTCTCCTCTGTGCTGTCCAGAACCACCTTATAGGTGCCCATGGCAGGCACACCCAGGCGATATCCTTCATAGGCCATCGGTGTCATGTTCAGAATGAACATAAGCTTTTTACCGTTTTCGCTCTTGCGGAAGAAGCTGTAAATGCTGCGGTCCTTGTCATCTGCATTGATCCATTCAAAGCCATCCCAGCTATCATCAATTTCATGCATGCAGGGATATTTGCGATAAATCTTCAGCAGCTCGCCCACATATTTCTGCAAGCCTTCATTCAGCGGATTCTCCAGCAGGAACCAATCCAGCTCTCTTGCCTCGCTCCACTCTCTTTCCTGACCGAATTCCTGGCCCATGAACAGGAGCTTCTTGCCGGCATGTCCCATCATGAAGGTGTAGCCAAGGCGAAGGTTTGCATATTTGTCAACCTTGTAACCGGGCATTTTCTCCACCATGGAGCACTTCAGGTGCACCACTTCGTCATGAGACAGAGGCAAAATGTATTTTTCAGAGCTGTTGTAGCTCATGGCAAAGGTCATGTTGTAATGAGAGCCGCTGCGCATCACCGGATCGAGCTTCATGTATTCGCAGAAGTCATGCATCCAACCCATGTTCCACTTGAAGGTAAAGCCCAGTCCCTCTGTACCGATGTCACTGGTCACCTGCGGCCACGCTGTCGATTCCTCAGCTACCGTCATAAATCCGGGATAGGAGCCGCGCACAACAGAATTCAGATGCTGGAAGAAAACAATGGCATCCAGATTCTTGTTGCCGCCGTACTGATTCGGCAGCCACTCGCCGTCCTTTTTGCCGTAGTCCAGATACAGCATCGACGCAACCGCATCGACGCGAATGCCATCCACATGGAACTCGCGGATCCAGTACAGTACATTGGCGATC
This sequence comes from Lachnospiraceae bacterium, assembly GCA_963605745.1. GTDB lineage: Bacteria > Bacillota > Clostridia > Lachnospirales > Lachnospiraceae > CAG-791. Next base: position 32,753 of record CAVCWT010000022.1, on the reverse strand, counting down.
AGGAAGTTTTTAACCTCCGGCTTTCCAAGGTTAAAGATCTTGGTTCCCCATTCCGGATGCTCTCCGCGGCGCGGATCCGGATCTTCATAGATGCATTCTCCGTCAAAACGAGCCAGACCATGTTCGTCCGGGCAAAAGTGTGCCGGTACCCAGTCCAGAATTACACCAATTCCGTTCCGATGCAGCGTATCGATCAGATACATGAAGTCCTTCGGGCTGCCGTAACGTGCAGTAGGTGCATAATATCCCGTTACCTGATAGCCCCAGGAGCCATCGAAGGGATGCTCCAGAATGCCCATCAGCTCAACGTGTGTAAAGGGCATGTCCTTCAGATAATCCACCAGACGATCTGCGAACTCACGGTAATTGTAGAAGCCGTCTCCGCCGTCCGGATGCTTCATCCAGGAGCCGACATGGCACTCATAAACGGAAACGGGCTCTTTGAAGAGATTCTTTTTCTCCCTTTCCTCCAGCCACTTAGCATCGTTCCACTTGTATCCGTCCAGATTTGTGGTCTTGGATGCGGTGCCGGGACGCAGTTCTGCTGCATTGGCATAGGGATCTGCCTTGTAGAGCTTCTCTCCCTTGTTCGTATGGATCAGATATTTGTACAGTTCATTCTCTCCAACGCAGGGAATGAATTTCGTCCAGATGCCGATATCCCCGATCTTTTCCATGGGATACTGATCTTCATTCCATCCGTTGAAGGAACCAATGACGTTAACTCCTGCTGCGTGGGGTGCCCATACAGCAAAAAACATACCTTCCACACCATTCTCAACAGAAGGATGTGCCCCAAGCTTGCGATAGATATCATAATGGGTTCCCTGCCCGAAAAGATAACAATCATCCTGCGAGATGAAAACCTTCGGAGGCTCGGCTTTCGGAGCCGCCTTTTTGGCGGGTGCCTTCTTTACAGCAGGCTTTGCAGCCGCCTTGGCAGGTGCCTTTTCCACCTTTGCTGCGGTCGTTGTTCTGGCAGTGGCCGTAGCTGCTGTCTTTTTCTTTTTCTGTGTTGCCATGTGTAATCCCTCCCAAGTGTTGTCTGCACGAAACGGCAGACGTTTTTGCCGGAGCTTACTTCCCCTGATGCTCCGTTACCTTACGAATGCATGAAGTCTTTTTCGTGGATGATGATACGGTCATTCTCATCGTAGCGGCGTTTCGCCATGACATCCAGCAGTGTATGCGGAGTCTTTCTGGAGGCATAACTGATCGCCTCATCCACCAGATCCCGGACCTCCTTCAGAGTTACCTGATGTGTCGAGGTCTGCATCATGGCAATGCGCTGTGCCAGTGCCAGCTGTCCGAATTCATCAATCGAATAGTCCTGAGACATTGCGTAGTCTTTAGCATATGCCACCAGTGCCTTATCGTTCAATGGACGAATACTGATAACTGCCGTAAAACTGCCCAGATACCGTTCATTTTCATGACGGAACTGCTCCATTTTCTTGTTCCCGTCCGTCATGATCAGAATCAGGCCGTGTTCCTTGCCCTCCAGCTCGTGATACAGGCGTTCCATTCCCTTCGGGGAGATCTCTGTGGCCTTGCTGACAATCAAAGCGCCGTTAGACAGCTTCTCGAAGGTCTTGGCAAAGCCTTCTGCGGACAGACGGTTCAATGCGTCACCGGTAACCTTTGCGATCTTTCCGGTAAAATTGGAATCCGTATGCCTCGTAACCTCCAGAATTCCCTTGGCCACACGGTCTGCTGTTGCATCATTTCCGATGATCAGGACATTGCCGGTAGATGATGCCAGACTGATCTGATCCAGTGCCTCGGTCAGCTGGTCTACATTCTCTCGCATCCGGCAGAACGGGCCGAACAGACGACGTTCCTCACGAGTTAACTGCCTCTTGCCGCCTTTATGCCCTGCGGCCTGCTGTGCCGCCTTTTGCTGTGCCGGCTGTCTGGGTGCTCGTCTTCTCGGCTCCGGCTCCGCCGGCTCTTCTTCCTTTTCCTCAGAATCCGGCTCAGGCTCTTCGGTTTCTAGCTCCCCGGACTCCTCCGGTGCCGCCTCAGAAAACTCTTCCTCAGGGGAGGCTGCTGCAGAAGGCTCTTCGGATTCCTCTTCCGGCGCTTCCTCGTACTCCTCTTCTTCCGGTTCCTCAGATTCCTCGGATTCCTGCTCGTACGTCTCGTCCTCCGGTGCAGCATCATAAAGCTCTTCTGCCTTATCCTCTACAGCCTCTTCTTTTTCGGTTTCATCTGCTTCTGCGGTTTCCTCGAGGCTTTCTTCCTGGTACTCCTCATCTGCAGCAGACTCTTCGTTCCCCTCCGATTCTGTCGGAGTCTCTCCGACCTCTTTGGGCTCTGACAGTCTCTTTGAATCGTTGACAGGAGCATCCTCAGGGATTACCTCCTCAAAGCCCTCTTCTGCATCCGGCTCGTCAAAATATGTCGGTTCCAGACGATCGTTTTCTCCTCTTGCAGCCCGTTGTTCTCCGGCGGTCTCATTCTCCGGATAGTCCTCCTGCAGGTGCGCTCTTTCTCTGGCGTTGGTCTCCTCTTCCTCTCTGGCCAGCTGCTCCTGCCGAGCCATGGCGCGATGAATTTCCTCAGAATTCCATCGTCTGGTAGCCAGTTCCTCTACATCATTCTTTCTGCCATACACCTTGACATCATCATCTTCGTTGCTGACAGGAACAGGGCGTCTTTGTGGCCTCCGGACAGGCTCCTGCGAAGCCGCTTGCGGCCTGCGAGCCGGTCTGTCCTCTGCCATTTTGCTACCCCGGGCTGCTGCATAGCCTGCTGCCGCCCCCGCTGCAACACCAGCTGCGATGCCAGCGTCTGCTGCCAAGGCGTCCCCTGCCGGCCTGCGGCGAACCGGTCTGTTCTGCGGTGCATTGTCATACTCGTCACGGCGAACCGGTCTGGGGCCACGGGTTGCCTCTCTTCCGGCAGGAGCCTGCGGCGGCAGATTTTCTCCCATACGGTAAGCTCCGCTGCGAACCTGACGGCGCTGTCTGGCAACCCCCTTTTCAATATCCTCCAGGAGGCCATGACGGGCTGTCTCATCAAAATCATGGATCAGTGCTCCCGTATCCTCCAGAATTCTCTGTGCTCTCTTTTCATCATTGGCCTTGCGGATATCTGCGCGAATTTTCTCCCATTCCGCCATGACCTCGCTGATGGAAATCTGACCTTCCACCTGCTGCTCCGGCTCTGCAGGGGTCTCCATCACCATGGAATACTGGCCGTTCGTTTCCTGTTCGAGCTTGTCGTCATAAGGTCTTGCGTAGATATCCTGCATTTCCTTCGCAATGCTGCGCTGAATCGAGTCCACATGATGCTGCTCTTCCGGTGTACGGATCGGCAGCTCTGCCGATTCAGCAGCCGGCTCCTGTGCAGGCTCTATGCTCTGAGCATCCACCTTTTCCGGCACAGCCGCGTCCTCTCCAGCTGCTCCGGATGTAATATCCTTTCCGGGATTTTCTTCTGTATTTTCCTGCAGACTTTCCTGTTCTGCCTCAGCGCCTTCTGCGACAGGGATCTCTCCCTGGTAGGATGCCTCTGCAACAGATTCCTCTGCAGGATGGCCGGCACGTTCCGATGCCGCGGTGGTCTTCGCAGCTGTATTCAGTTCTCCCAGGATCGTCTCTGCCTTCTCGGCATACATGCTGCCCGGTTTATTCTTAATCACCTCACGGCATGCAGCTGCTGCCCTTGCAGAGTCCCCTGCTGCCGCATAGAGCCTTGCCAGCTCATATACCCAACGGGGCATGAACTTCTCAGCTTTAAGCTGCTCCAGAACAGCAATTTTCTCCTGTTCCGAAACAGGAGATACACCGTACATTTTATACTGCAGTACCAGTCTCTTGGGATTGTTCGGCTCAACAGCCTTGAATTCCTGCATGAGCTGCAGAGCAAGCGTCAGATCACTCTGCAGGCCGTCTCTGCCGTACAGGAAGATCGTCAGCTCACACAGTGCGTACAGAATTGCGGGATTTCCGTTGTCTCGCTCTCTGGCGATTGCCATCACATCACGACTCTTGTCGTAATCTCCAATCACCTTATAGACCTCACTAACGCGGCATAACGTATCGGTGCTCTTTACATGATTCCAGTCGATCCCGTCTGCAATCTGTGCAGCCTCCTCAAAGCGTCTCTCCGCTATCAGGTTATTGATCTCATTCAGGCTGATCTTGAATTCGTACTTGTCCACTTTACTTTCCTCGTGCTCGTACAGCGATCGCAAAAAACAACACGTCCGCCACACCCGTATATTTCTGCGGAACTGCCTCGTCCCGCCTGCCATGGTTCTCACGCAGCGGCAGCTGCACGCCATGATTTTTCCGCTTATTCTCCGATAAACATACCGTTAAAATTCTAGCATATTGCGCAACAGCCTTGCAAGTTCAGCAAACTGTTCCAGGGACAGCTTCTCCCCCCGTATTGTTTCGGAAAGTCCCATCTGTGTCAGGGCATTCTGCACCATTTCCCGGTCCACCGCATACTCCCTGTTCTGCAGACCGTGGGACAGGGCATTTGCCAGTGTCTTGCGCCGCTGATTAAAGGATGCCCGTATCAATGCAAACAAAAAGGTCTCATCCGCCTCCACCGGGGCCTCATGGCGAATCTGCAGCCGCAGAACAGCCGAATCCACTCCAGGTCTTGGAATAAAGCATCCTGGCGGCACAATGCAGACCCTCTCCGGCTCGGAATAATATCGAACAGCAAGAGAAAGCGCTCCGTATTCCTTGTCCTTTTCTGTTGCCAGAATACGGTCTGCCACCTCCTTTTGCACCATGATGGTAATACTCTCAAAATGCTCTGCCTCCTGGAACAGCTGCAGGAGAATCGGTGTTGTGATGTAATATGGGAGATTCGCCACACATTTTAAAGGACGACCGCTGTTATATTCCTGTGAAATGGCCGACAGATCTGTTTTCAGAATATCCTGAAACAGAATTGTGACATTATCCTTGTCCTCCAGTGTTCTGTCCAGAACACATTCCAGACTCTCATCAATTTCGACAGCCACAACATGACCCGCCGCCTCTGACAGCAGTTGTGTCATTGTGCCGATGCCGGGCCCGATCTCGAGAACGCAGTCCTCTTTGGTGATCTTTGCCGCTTCCACAATCTCATCTACAACATTCCGACTGATCAGAAAGTTCTGCCCGTATTTCTTTTTTGCCTTGATTCCGAACTCGTTCAGAATCTCCATCGTTCCGTGGGGTGTTGCCAGTAGTTCGCTCATGCCGTTTCTCCTTAAGATGCATCGTGCCTGTTCAGCACACGTTCTGAATCCGATACAGATCCAAAGCGTTCTGCCATGTCTGTTCGATTACCTTTTCTGATGAGATCCCCTTCAACTCTGCGATGGCAGCAGCCACATAGCGAAGATTTAAAGAGCTGTTGCGTTGCCCGCGGTTTGGCTCCGGTGCCATGTAAGGACTATCTGTTTCCAGAACTATTTTCTCCAGCGGAATCTGCTGGACGGTTTCCTTTAGTTTTTTGCCGTTTTTAAAGGTAACTACACCGCCAACGCCGATATAAAAGCCCATCTGCAGGAATTCCTGTGCCAACTCCGGGCTATAGGAATAGCAGTGAATGACGCCGCCAATCTCCCCGGCGTGTTCCTCCTTGAGAATCCGCATCGTGTCTGCTGCTGCATCTCTGGAATGGATAATCACCGGCTTATTCACCTTTCGTGCCAGTTGGAGCTGTCTGCGGAACCAATGCTGCTGCCATTCTCTGCCAGGCTCCTCCCAATGATAATCCAATCCGATCTCTCCGACTGCTACCATTTTTGATTTCTGCAGAAAATTTTCAATTTCTTCCATCCACTGCTCAGTCATCGCCGCGCACTCGGACGGGTGGATTCCCATAGCGCCGTAGATCCATGAGTACCTTTCTGTCAATTGGCAGATTAGCTCCAGACTCTCATAGGTGGAGCCTGGATCCGTCACCGCTCCAATCCCCAACGGCCGAAAGCGTTCCAGGAGCTGTGCCCGATCCTGCTCAAAAGCCATGTCATCATAATGTGCATGCGTATCAAAAATCATGAATTCTCCTTGCCAAATTTTTTTCAAAAAAGTACTTGCCAAACAAAAACAGCCATACTATAATATCACTTGTTCGCGAGGACAGAACAAAGAATTTAAAAAATATGCGCTTTTAGCTCAGCTGGTAGAGCACCTGACTCTTAATCAGGGTGTCCAGGGTTCGAGTCCCTGAAGGCGCACGCGGAGCACTGTTTTTGTGGGTTTAGCCCATGGGGACGGTGTTTCTTTTTTGTCTGTTACTGTAAAAATCCCGGACAGCAGCTGCAGGAGTGTCGCAGACACGTAGCAGCTGTTTTTTTATAGTGGTGCCTGCGCTGTATCTGTTTAGCACCCGGCGATTTCAACATGAATTGGCACCTTGCGGACAGATTCATGTTGAAGGCCCTCCGGTGGCAAAAAAAGAACTTCCCGACGGATTTTCTCTGCAGGAAGTTCCTTTTTCACTCCATTCTGCCACAAAGGAACATTACTCCTCCCCGGCATATCGCGGCATAGCCTTTCTAAGTGCCTCCATCAGCGGCACCTCATAATCAAACTTTTCCCCTTTGCTGCCGTCCGGCCGCAGGATCGTACCGTCCGCATCCAGTTCCAGCAGCTGCTCATGTCCGCACAGAATGCGGCTCACCGATCGGCCGTCCCCGTAAAAATCCATGATCACGCAAGGGTAATTCTGCTCCAGTCTGGATTCGTAGGCAAACGGTGCCGCGCTGAAGGAGGTTCCGTCCTCACTCACCAGAAAGAACATCGCTGTCTCGCTCGCAAGAACCTGCTCCATCAGGATTGCTGCCTGCTCCCTCGTCATACCGTCCCCATACTCCAGATACAGAGCAAACGGGATCTTCTGATCTCTCAAAAGTGCAACGGTCAATTGTGTTTCCTGGTCTCCCAATGGCAGCGTCACGACCGTATTTTTGCAGATCTTCAGCATCTGGATCTGAGCCGCTGTCAGTCTCCCGGTATTATGGAACCACACGCAGGCGCATTCCTTGTATCTTTCCAATAAGGTAAGCAGCTCGTAGGAATCTTTCGACGCCTCTCCGGTTTCACGAATAAACCAGGCATAGATTCCCAGATCCTGTCCCTGCTCCATCATCGACGCCAGCCGTGCCATCGTCAGTCCCTGCGCATTCGATGCATCATAGCGCAGCAGCATGGTCCATGGAATGCAGACTCCCGAACTCGCCTGTTCCTTTCGAATTCTGGCCGCACCATAGGTCCAGCTCATGTAGCCAAAATTTACCCCGAACTTTTTGACCGACTCTTTTCCTGAATTCTTGAGAAGGTTATAGATCATGTCATAATAGGCACTGTTCTCATTATTGAGGAGCTTTTGCATCACAGAGAACACCATTGTCTGAAACCTGTTCTTTGAAAACTGTTTGCCCAGGTCTGCCAATCTGCGGATGCTGCGCTCCGGATCACTTTCCATTTCCTTAATGCCGCGGTCAATCGCCGCCTCAATCATCGCCTTTTTCATCAAATAGGTGTTCATATATACGCCCTCCGCTATTGTTGCTCTTGAGTATAACACGCTCTGCCCGCCGCATGCTCACACATTTGTGATAGTTTGTCCGTCTGCCGCAGGTGCAAGGTTACTGTCCACGCGACATTCACAGGCAAGGATGTCGCATAAACAGAATCGATGCAGAACCTGCAATGCAAGAGTGCCGACACTTTGCCGGAAATGCTATACTGAAAGCTAGTTATTTAAAAATCGCTGTACTAGTACATCAGCCGCTCGTGCGGCATAAGGAGGGAGATATGATTCGAGACGGAGCAATCTGGGTTGGCAGCACAGCCGACCATACACCTGCCGTTCTGCTGCCGAAAATGGCCAATCGCCACGGTCTGATTGCCGGTGCTACCGGCAGCGGCAAAACGGTCACATTAAAGGGACTCGCCGAGTCCTTCAGCACCCTTGGCGTACCGGTATTTCTGGCCGATGTCAAAGGCGACCTTGCCGGCATGTGCCGGCAAGGCGCTCCCAGTGACAACATCACCGATCGTCTTTCCACGATCGGAGCGACACCGGAGGCGAATTTCTATCAGCAATACCCAGTAACCTTCTGGGATCTGTATGGACAGAAGGGGATTCCTCTTCGCACCACCATTTCCGAAATGGGGCCGCTCCTTCTTAGCCGCGTTCTGGCTCTCAATGAGCTACAGTCCAATATCCTGAATGTTGCCTTTCAGATTGCAGATTCCGAGCAGCTCCTTCTCATTGATACCAAGGATCTGAAGGCACTGCTGAACTATATCGGCGAGAACAGATCCCAATACGAGGCAGATTACGGCAAAATCAGTCCAGCCTCCCTGTCCGTTATTGTAAGATCCCTCGCCTCTTTGGAAGGAATCGGCGGCGATCGTTTTTTTGGCGAGCCTGCACTGAATATCACCGACTGGTTTACAACCGGAACCGATGGAAAGGGCATGATCCACATCCTTGATTCGGAGTCACTCATCCAGAACGGACAGCTGTACTCCACGTTCCTGCTCTGGCTCCTTTCCGAGCTTTTCGAGCAGCTCCCGGAGGTCGGCGATCTGGATAAACCCCGCATGGTTTTCTTTTTTGATGAAGCGCACCTGCTGTTCCGAGGCGCCTCCCAGACCCTTTTGGACAAAATCGCACAGGTTGTCAAACTGATACGATCCAAAGGAGTCGGTATCTATTTCTGCACGCAGGATCCTTCTGACATTCCCGACGAGGTTCTGGCACAGCTCGGCAATAAAATCCAGCACACGCTGCACGCCTACACTCCAAAGGATCAGAAGGCTGTAAAGGCTGCTGCCCAGTCCTTCCGTGTCAATCCGCAGATGGACACCTACCAGACCATCATGGAGCTGGGGGTTGGTGAGGCCGTCTGTTCCTTCCTGGATGCCAGTGGTGTTCCCACCGCCGCTGCCAAAATAACGGTTGCCCCGCCCCAGTCGCTCCTGGGGCCCATCACGGACGACGTCCGCAGCAAGGTAATCAACGAGAGTATCCTGTGTGTTCGGTATCAGAATGCCGTTGATCCGGATTCCGCCTACGAATTCCTGCAAAGGAAAGGGCTGCAGGATGCACAGGAGGCGCAGAAAAAGGCCGAAGAAGAGGCAGCAGCCAAAGAGAAAGCCAAGGCCGATGCCAAGGAGGAAAAGGCCCGGGAAAAGGCAAAAGAGGCGCAGAGCCGCAGCGTTCGAAATGCCGCCAAATCCGTTTCCAGCTCTGTTGCAGGAACCATCGGCCGGGAAGTCGGCAAAAATGTCGGCAGCTCCTTGTTCGGCAAATTCGGCAAAACGCTGGGTGGAAATGTCGGTGCCAGTCTCGGCCGAGGCATTGTCGGAACGTTGTTTAAGAAATGATATATCTGTTTAGCACCTGGCGATTTCAACATGAATCGGCCGCCTTGCTGACGGATTCATGATTGAAATTGTCAGACGCTAAACAGTTACAAATTTCAAAACCCAAAGAGACAGCAGCCACATCTCGTGACTGCTGTCTCTCAAATTATAGTACCTATTTATCACCCGCATCTCGATTTTGATACTCAAAGATGCTAGCCGCGCTGCAAAGAAATCGCCTGCGAGGCTTCCTCCGGTATCACCGAGGCCAGCTTCAGGATAATCTCTTTCACCCTTGCCAGATATCGCTGCGCGTCCATTGGTTCGGAATAACCTCCGGACAACCACCGAACCAGAGACACCTGAAAGGAATCCAGGATAAAGGTCAGAAAGAATTCATCCTCCTGATTCCCGGCCAGAATATCCTGAAGGAAGAATTCCGACACCGGCCGCATGACCTCTGACAGATAATCCCGGAAGGAATTCTGTCCTTCAATCCGCAGAGCCGCCCGGTAAAAGTCCTTCTCCGAATAAAAATATTCCAGCACATCCCTCAGACAGTCCCAGCCGCTTTCATAATCCTCCGGCTTCAGGCCGCCTACAAAGCCAACATAGAAAATCCAGTTGACGAGGTCGTATTTGTCCCTGAAATGATAATAAAAGCTCTTGCGATTGATCCCGCAGTCGCTGCAGATATCCGACACGCTGATCTTTTCAAATGGCCTGTGCCGCATCAATCGCTTCATCGATGCCGCCAGTGCATTTTTGGTTGCATTTGACTCCGACACGTTCTCACCCTACCGCAATCAGTTTGCAATTCCTTTGCCAGATCCGGTTATCCATTGTCACTGCCCGGATGCTCCGGGAACGCTGCAGGCTCCGCAGGTATCACTCCCACTGCCGGATGCTGCTCCGTCCAGCGCACCGTCCTTCTGGAGCTTCTCAATAATCTGCTGCATGGTTCTCCACCCCAGTGTAGCACACTTTACGCGGGCAGGCATATGGGCAACATCCTCCAGAGAGGCCGCTTCATCCAGCTCCTCTTTTTCTGTCTCTGTCGCTGTGCCCTTGATCATTCCCATGAAGATTCCGGCAAGGCGCAGCGCCTCTTCCTTCGTCTGCCCGATCACCAGGTCGCACATCATATCCGCACTTGCCTGCGAAACTGCACACCCGCTGCCGTTAAACGAAGCATCCTCAATGACGCCGTCCTTCACCAACAGCTGCAGATTGATATCATCCCCGCAGCTGGGATTCACCCCGTTCAGAACGATGGATGGACTTTTCAGGTCGTGTTTGTGCCCGGGATGCAGATTATGCTCATTTACAATTTCTCGATATAAGGACTTAATATCCAAGCCAGCCCCTCACTTTCCCAATCGCCTCTGCGAAGCGATCCACCTCTTCTTCGGTGTTATAAAAATACATGCTCGCACGAACCGTCGCATTCGCTCCAAGGAATTTCATCAAAGGCTGCGCGCAGTGATGCCCTGCACGGACGGCAATATGCTCAGTATCCAGAACCGATGCCACATCATGCGGATGGCACCCTTCAATGTTAAAGGTCACAATGCCGTTGTGGCGCATCGGATCCGCAGATCCGTACATGGTTACCTCGGGAATCTGTGACAGTCTCTCCATCAGGCGAGCCGTCAGTTCATCCTCTGTCCTGCGAATCGTCTCAAAACCAACCTGCTGCAGGTAATCAATGGCCGCAGCAAGGCCCACAGCCCCGGTTGCATTCACGGTGCCTGCCTCGAATTTATGCGGAACCTCTGCGTAGGTTGCGCTCTGCCGATCGACATACTCGATCATCTCTCCGCCTGTCAGGAAAGGCGGCATCTCCTCCAAAAGCTCCATTCTGCCGTACAGACATCCGATTCCCATCGGTGCCATAAGCTTGTGTCCGGAGAAGGCATAGAAATCGCAGCCGATCTCCTGCACGTTGACAGCCATATGAGGTGTGGACTGCGCCCCGTCGATCACGCAGATGGCGCCGTGCTCATGTGCAAGCCTTGCTGCGAGCTGTACCGGATTCGTAACACCCAAGACGTTGCTGACGTGTCCCAAAGAGACAATCTTCGTGCGGTCCGTGATTTTGCTCCGCAGCTCTTCCTCTAAGAGCGTTCCGTCCATAGTGGGCTCGAGATATACAAGGCTCGCTCCCGTCTGCCGGCAGACCATCTGCCAGGGCAGAATGTTCGAATGATGCTCCATCACCGAAATAACGATCTCATCACCAGCCTTCACGTGGCTAAGGCCATAGCTGTACGCCACGAGATTCAGCGACTCCGTCGTATTCCTGGTAAAGATGATCTCCTCTGCCTGCGCCGCTCCGATCAGGGCTGCCGCCTTTGCCCTTGCCTGTTCGTACGCATCGGTTGCCTCGATGCTCCAGCCGTATAAACCACGCAGCGGATTCGCATTGCAGGTCGCATTGAAGCGGTCCATGACATCCATCACGCACTGCGGCCGTTGCGAGGTCGCCGCATTATCAAAATAGACCACATCACTGTCTCTAAGGATTGCAAAGTCCTTGCGGAACGGATTGTCTGCATTCGACATACTCATCTTGCAAAGGCCTCCTCGATTTTGTTCATCAGCTCTGCACGCAGAGGCAGATCCGGAATTTCACGCACAACAGCTCCCAGCCTTGCACGGACCATAATCTGCTCCGCTTCCCGGCGGTCGATGCATCTGGAAGCCATGTAAAACAACATGTCTTCGTCCAGTTCACCAATGGATGCGCCGTGGCGGCCTTCCACGTCCTCCTCCTCACAGAGGATGATAGGGAGAGTCTTGTTCACAATATCATCGGACAGGAGCAGTACATTCTCCTGTTCATCGCCCTTGGAGCCCTTAGAGCCCCGGCGGAAATCAATCGTTCCGCGGAAAGTCTTCTGGCTGTTGTCATCCAGAACGCCGTCGAAGGACATCTGAGAGGTCGTCTTGCGCCCCCTCTGAATGACATTGTAGTTGATATCCAGCAGACGATCCTTTTTGCCGAGGTAGCAGGTCCTGGCCTCGAATCCGGAGCGATCTCCGATGAGCTCCGGCTGCATGCCGACATAGACCTTACCGCCGCCCAGCTCCGCCTGAATCACGCGAAGGGATGCCCCGTCTCTCAAGGCCGCACCGGTATCATCCAGATAGACGAACCCGTCTCCCAGCAGCTGTGCCTTAACGAGCGTCAGCTGTGCGTCCTTTTCCAGAACGATCCGGGTCGAAACAGCGGCGGTGCCGTTCGCTTTTTTGTCAGAACGCACGCTGAAAATGACAACGGCGCTGCTGCCGGCTCCCACATGGATCAGTTGCCCCTGTGAGGCATCGTTCCCATCCTGAAAATCAACGCTCCACAAAATCGGCTCTGCTACCTTCACCTTAGGAGCAATCTCCAGAAGTTCGTATCCCGTATCCGCACTGCCAAACAGCTCATCAAATTCCTGTCCCAGTCCGGTTCCAAAGGTCTGCGGATGATAAATCGGTGTCTTGCCCGCGACCACAGCCTCCGCCTTTTCCTCCGGGGCATGATCCTTCAGCCACTTTGCGGCCTTTGCAAAGGTCATGCTCTTGTGGCTGACCCCTTTGGGAAGTTCTCCGAAATTCGTCTCGATTCCGGTTCGAAGGATCACCGGCTCCGTCAGTGTCGCCTCATTAGCTTTTAAATGATTCCAGGTCAGGGACGGAATGCGGCCCACCTGTAATGCGCCCTGTTTCATTTACATTCCCTCCATTTCCAGCCGAATCAGATTATTCATCTCTGCGGCATATTCCAGCGGCAGCTCCTTGCTGACAGGATCTGCAAAGCCGGATACAATCATGGCCCGTGCCTCCGACTCGCTGATGCCGCGGGACATCAGATAGAACACCGCCTCATCGCTGATGCGACCGATCTTGGCCTCGTGGCCGATGTCTGCATCTGCCGTCCGCACATCCATCGCAGGAATGGTATCTGAACGGGAAATATCATCCAGCATCAAGGATGCACAATCCACTGATGCTTTGGCGCGTTTGGCCGTCTTGCGAACCTCAATGCTGCTGCGATAGGTGCTGATGCCGCCGTCCTTGGAGATCGACTTGGTATTGATGTAGGAAGAGGTGTCCTCTCCGATATGCACCATTTTCGCTCCGGTATCCAGATTCTGGCCGCCGCCCGCAAAAGTAATTCCTGTGAATTCGCAATGTGAGCCCTGTCCCTTCAGAATGGTGGTCGGATACAGATAGGACACATGGGAGCCAAAGGATCCGGATACCCACTCCATTCTGCCGCCGTCCTCCACCAGCGCACGCTTGGTATTCAGGTTGTACATATTTTTAGACCAGTTCTCGATGGTGGAATAGCGCAGTCTTGCACCCTTTTTCACATAGAGCTCCACGCAGCCGGCATGAAGATTTGCGATATTATATTTCGGTGCCGAGCACCCTTCAATAAAGTGAAGATCTGCACCTTCATCCACGATAATCAGTGTATGCTCGAACTGACCTGCGCCCTTTGCATTCAGTCGAAAATACGACTGCAGCGGAATCTCCACCTTGACTCCCTTTGGAACGTACACAAAGGAGCCGCCGGACCAGACAGCACCGTGAAGTGCTGCAAATTTGTGGTCCGTCGGAGGAACCAGATGCATGAAATATTCCTTTACCATCTCAGAATATTCCCCGGTCACAGCCTCTTCAAAGCCGGTGTAGACTACGCCTTGTTTGGCCACATCATCCTGAAGATTGTGGTATACCAGCTCGGAATCATACTGTGCACCGACACCTGCAAGAGATTCTCTTTCTGCCTGTGGAATGCCCAGCTTCTCAAAGGTATTCTTGATCTCGTCCGGAACCTCGCTCCAGTCGCCCTTCATATCGGCCTTAGAACGCACATAGGACGAAATGCGGTCCATGTCCAATCCTTCAATGGAAGGACCCCAGTCCGGAACCTTCATTTCGTTATACAGAGCCAGACACTTCAGGCGAAACTCGCGCATCCAGTCCGGGTCGTTTTTTTCCTCAGATATTCTCTCAACGATGTCGGCGGTCAGTCCCTCCTCCATGCGATAAAAGCCCTGCGACTCATCATCCTTGAAGTCATACAGACTCCGATCGACATCCTGCAATTTCTGTTCTGCCATATTGACACCTTATTACCTTATGCCTCTGTAAATTTCTCGAAGCCATGCTGGTTGATCTCTTCTACCAGCTCTGCACCGCCGGTATGCACGAGGCTCCCTTTTACCAGCACGTGTGTATAATCCACCTTCAGGGATTCCAGAATTCTGGTGGAATGCGTGATAACAAGGAGTGCTCCGTTTCTCTTTTTCTGATATTCCTCAATGCCCTTCGAAACAACGCGAACAGCATCCACATCCAGTCCGGAGTCGGTTTCATCCAGAATGGCCAGCTTGGGATTGAGCATGAGGAGCTGCAGAATCTCTGCTTTTTTCTTTTCACCGCCGGAGAATCCGACATTCAGATCACGGTCTGCGTAAGACGCATCCATGCTGAGCAGGTCCATGGTTGCTTCCAGTTCCTTTTTAAACTGGAAAATCTTGAGCGGCTTGCCGGTTTTCTGACGGATCGCATTACGAAGAAATGCCTCCAGAGACAGTCCCGGAACCTCTAACGGATTCTGGAAGGACAGGAACATTCCTTTCTGTGCCCTCTTGTCGGCAGACAGGGCGGTAATGTCTTCCCCGTCCAGAACAATGCTGCCTCCGGTCACCTTGTAATTGGGGTTTCCCATCAGAGTATAGCCCAGAGTAGACTTGCCTGCACCGTTGGGTCCCATCAGAACATGGGTCTCTCCTGCCTTGATGTTCAGATTAATATGATGCAGCAGCTCACCTTCCTCGATGGCTGCCGACAGGTCGGTTACCTGTAATAATGTATCTGCCATAACTTACCTTCCTTCTTGTTGATCCGTATGCGTCAGCTGCGAAATTGTTGCACACAGCAGAACCTATGCAGCGGTTCTTATAGAACCAGCCAAATGAACTTGTCCGTTTTTCGGATCGCACACATCAAAAATCTCAGCGTCGCTAGATCACGAAATCATTGCCCGCCAGTGCGTCTGCCTGATCCTTGAGATCCTGCAGTGTTACGCTGTCGGCATAGTCATTGATCACCTTGGAAAACCCCTTCCAAAATGGCAAAACTGCACAGTCCGCACTCCGGACGCATTGATTAACCATGCCGTCCAGACAGGGCACCGGTTCCAGCGGTCCCTCCATGGTTCGCAGAATCGCACCTACTGTGTATTCGGAGGGACGTTTTGCCAGACGATAGCCGCCGTTGTTGCCTCTTTGTGACCGCAGGAGCCCGCTTCTGGTCAGCGCTGTAACAATCTGCTCCAGATATTTTACTGTAATATCCTGTCTCTCTGAAATATCCTTCAGAGAAATATACTCGCCTGTGTCGTGAACCGCAAGGTCGAGCATCATTCTAAGCGCATATCTTCCCTTGGTTGAAATCTTCATATACAATACCTCTGTGTTCCTCCCCGAAACGAGTAGGCTTATGTCGGCTTTGTATTCCTACGAATTCTCGTAATCCTATCGGCTCTCGGGTATTTGACATGCTTATCATAAATGTCTTGCCATGTTTTCGCAAGCTAACAGATCTTTTCAAGTGGGGTAAATGATGCTCACACAGGATGAACGATATATGAAGCAGGCTCTGACGCAGGCCAGAAAGGCAATGGCACTCGGTGAGGTTCCCATCGGCTGCGTCATTGTTTACGAAGGCAAGGTGATCGGCCGAGGCTACAACCGCCGCAACACGGATCACTCTACACTGGCACATGCCGAAATTGCTGCAATCCGCAAAGCCAGCAAAAAGATGGGGGACTGGCGGCTCGAGGGCTGTACACTCTATTGTACGCTGGAGCCTTGCCCCATGTGTGCCGGTGCCATTGAACAGGCAAGAATTGACCGCGTAGTCATCGGTGCTCCCAGTGACAAGTCGGGCTGTGCCGGTTCTATTCTGAATATTGTAGCCTGCGAGCAGCTGATGCATCAGTCTGAAATTACAAGAGATGTCCTGGTGGACGAATGCCGGCAGCTCCTGCAGCAGTTCTTCCGGGATCTGCGGATTCGCAACCGGATGTGCAAGGAGAAGGAGCTTTCGTGATTAGCGTTCCCG
>CAVCWT010000022.1:0-16210 GCA_963605745.1 Lachnospiraceae bacterium | reverse complement strand
CTGCCAGGCGTCTTGATACCACGCCTTGGCACTCAGCCTTGGTACCAACACAGCGAATATCGGGGGTGGGATTGAAATTCCAGCAGCATTTTGCTATAGTGTATCGAACAGCCTGCCTGTGGCAGGGCTCGGGCAGCCGCCCGGGTGCATCGTGTTGATGTTCGGGTCTTGCGCAATGGGGCCTGCGAACCGTGTCAGATCGGGAACGAAGCAGCACTAAGCAGTACACCTCATGTGCCGCAAGGAAACCTGGCGGAGCGATGCATCCGGTACCGTGCCCGGGTCTTGCCACAGGCAGGGTGTTTTTATGTTTATGTTCAGCACAGGTTGATTTCATACGAGACCAGACCATTTATGGGCGTATTCTCATATGAAATCAATCTGTGCCCAAGCCCCTTCGGGGCTTGGGGGCCATCCTCATCGAATGCGCAGCATTGAGATGAGATGCTGAATACGGTCTCTTTGTCACTCACTTTTCGTTATGTCTCAGCTCATGGATTTATCCAACTGCACATTATGTCCCAGAGAATGCGGGGTCAACCGCACTGCCGGCCAGTTAGGTTTTTGCGGTATTCCGGCAGACATCCGCGCTGCAAGGGCTGCTCTTATGTATTATGAAGAGCCCTGTATCAGCACCGCGGCTGGTTCCGGAGCTATTTTCTTTACCGGCTGCAATCTGGGCTGCCGTTTCTGTCAGAATATTGCCATTTCAAAGGGATTGCGACACCCTGCTCAAGGAGACAGCTGCGATTCTCAAGGCAGCTCCAATCCCCACAGAGACGGTGACATTTCCTTCTCCGATGGTCTTACTGTTACGGTCTCTGGCCTGGCGGATGCCATGCTGCGGCTGCAGGAGCAGGGCGCCTGCAACATCAATCTGGTAACTCCATCCCACGTTCTGCATGTCCTCATCCCTGCATTAAAGGAAGCCAAGAGCCGAGGTCTCCGGCTCCCGATTGTTTACAATACCTCCGCCTATGAGAAGGTCGAGGCCCTGCAGGCGCTGGACGGCCTGATCGATATTTATCTTCCGGATTATAAATTTCATTCCGGGGAACTGGCTCTTGCCTACTCCAATGCTCCCGGCTACCCCGAGGTTGCCCGTGCGGCAATTGCCGAGATGGTGCGCCAGTGTCCGGAACCGCTTTTTGCGGATGGCTCTCACGAGCTGGGTGACACAGAAGAGGTCCCCTTAATGAAGCGCGGCGTCATCGTGCGTCACATGGTGATGCCGGGACAAGTCGCTGATTCCAAGGCGGTGATCCGCGAGCTCTATGAGACCTACGGCAATCGGATCTTTTTCAGCATCATGAATCAGTACACTCCCATGCCGCAGTGCATGGACGACCCTCTGCTGTCCCGCTGCGTAACAGAAAAGGAATATGACGAAGTGGTTGACTTCGCCATATTCCTTGGAGTTGAAAATGGTTTTCTGCAGGAGGGCGGTACAATCTCGCAGAGCTTCATCCCAGTCTGGGATGGGACCGGGATACTCGCAAATGCCTGATGGCATTTGCTCCTATCTTGGAGTGATTGCCGCCCATGGCGTCAATACACTCCCCGCTTCGGAGAAACCGCCTCCGCGGTTTTCTCCTCGCTCTCGAAAATGCCTGATGGCATTTGCTCCTATCTTGGAGTGATTGCCGCCCATGGCGTCAATACACTCCCCGCTTCGGAGAAACCGCCTCCGCGGTTTTCTCCTCGCTCTCGAAAATGCCTGATGGCATTTGCTCCTATCTTGGAGTGTATTCAATAATCTTTTGCATTCAGATATTTCAGGTAATTAATGACCATCAGCGAAATTTTGAATCGCAGTGCATCGTCAAAATTACGAATGTCAAGTCCGGTTTGTTTCTGCAGCTTCTCAATGCGGTAAACCAATGTATTGCGGTGAATGAACAGCTGTCTGGAGGTCTCTGAGACATTCAGGTTGTTCTCAAAAAAGCAGTTGATCGTGGACAATGTCTCCGCATCCAGTTCGTCCGGAATATTCTCTCCGAACACTTCATGAATAAAGACATTGCACAAATTAGAAGGCAGCTGATAGATCAACCGGCCAATTCCCAACTGATTGTAGGAATTCACGCGCTTTTCTGCATTGAAAATCCTGCCGACATCCATTGCCATTCTGGCTTCCTTATAGGAATGAGAAATATTCTTGAGGTCGGTCACGATGGAGCCATAGGAAGCACGTACCTTCAGCATGGCCTCCGTATTCAGCATATCAACCGCAATGGTCGCAGCCTCTTCCAGTTGTGCATAGGAATCCGCCGTATCCACCGATTTGATAATAATCACACTCCGTTCATCGACCTCTGTAAGATAGTCTCCGTTGTGTGCCGTAAAAATACTGCCGAGCAGCTCACTGGCCGAAGCTTCGCCATCCGCATCCAGCTCCACCAGAATGATTGCACGGGGAACCTGATAGTTGATGTGCAGTTTTCTCGCACGGTTGTGAATATCTACCAGCAGCAGATTGTCCAGCAGCAGATTCTGGAAGAAATTATTGCGGTCATATTTTTCCCGATAGGCCACCATGAGATTCTGGATCTCACTGACAGCAATTCGAGCGATCATCAGTGTATGATCGCCATCTCCGATTGCAGTCAAAATATATGCGGTATCGTCATCCTCACGAATCTTTAAAAGGTATCGATTGCCGACAATCTGGCTGTCCACTGAAGATTTCGCAAATCCGGATACCAGATCCGCTGCAGGAATCTCAGCTCCCTGCGTCATTGCAAACAACCCACCGTTCACATCCTGCATGCAGAACTCCACTTTGGAAATTCCTGCCAGCTCCTCCAGGCAACTCTTAACAATCTGAGTAGATAACATATTCGTTCCTTTCCTTCGAGCCCTGCCACTGCGGCTCTGTTGTACCCCGAATTCCGATTTTGCGCATAGGAAAAAGAAGATTAAGCCGATTTTTCGTTCAATCTGGCTATCTGATCGTTTATTTTACTCGCCTGTTTTATAAATAACAACCGATTTCACACACCTTTCACGGTTCGCACTGTGCCGGAGTGCCCTGTTATTATCCCGCATACACGATTTCTTCTGCATCAAAAAATCCAGTACAGCGTTTGCAAAAGAACCAGACAGAGTAATGCAAAAGGATTTTCACGTGTGCGATCCGGAAATCAGGCACGTTAATATGGCTAGTTATTTAAAAATCGCTATACTCGATCACACAAAAAGGGAGGTGTGCATCTGCACACCTCCCTCTGTCTTCTCTATTCGGAGACTAGCCCCATTCCAAACTAGTTGGTGATGGTCTTCTCAGTCTCTTTGTCGAATACATGAACCTTCTCAGTATCGATTGCGAACTGAACCTCTGTGCCCGGGCGAGCGGTGGTCTTAGGATCAACGCGGGCGGTAACAGGAGTCTCGTTGATGTCGAAATACAGGAATACTTCTGCACCAAGCAGCTCGTATACGTTAACCTTTGCCTTGAAGATTGCATTGGACTTAGCCAGATCATCCGGATCATCGGACATGTTCTCAGGACGAATACCCATTACTACGGTCTTTCCTGCATAACCGCCATCGATCAGAGCCTTGGACTTTGCGGCATTCAGCGGAACGTTTACGGAAGAACCGATCTGCAGAGAAGCCTTGGATCCATCAACCTTAACAACTGCATCCAGGAAGTTCATCTGCGGAGATCCCATGAATCCTGCAACGAAGAGGTTGCAAGGAAGATCATACAGATGCTGAGGAGTATCAACCTGCTGAACAACGCCGTCCTTCATAACGACGATTCTGGTTCCCAGTGTCATAGCCTCAGTCTGATCATGTGTTACATAGATAATGGTGGTGCCCAGTCTCTGGTGCAGCTTTGCAATCTCTGCTCTCATCTGTACGCGGAGCTTTGCATCCAAGTTGGAAAGAGGCTCATCCATCAGGAATACCTTAGGATTACGAACGATTGCACGTCCCATTGCAACACGCTGTCTCTGTCCACCGGAAAGAGCCTTCGGCTTACGATCGAGCAGGTTTGTCAGATCCAGGATCTTAGCTGCATTGCGAACCATCTTGTCGATCTCATCCTTCGGAACCTTACGAAGCTTCAGTCCGAATGCCATGTTATCATATACGGTCATGTGAGGATACAGAGCGTAGTTCTGGAATACCATTGCGATATCACGATCCTTGGGCTCTACATCGTTCATAACCTTTCCATCGATCTTCAGAGTACCGGAAGAGATATCTTCCAGACCAGCGACCATACGAAGGGTGGTTGACTTTCCGCATCCGGAAGGTCCTACGAAGATGATGAACTCTTTATCTTCGATATCGAGATTGAAATCCTTAACTGCCTCGAAGCCGTTGGGATATCTCTTGTAAATATGCTCTAAGTTAAGACTTGCCATTGTTGTTTTCCTCCTAATGCTGCGGGCCTTGCCCCGCTTTCGACGACTGGATTAAGTATAAAAAAAAGCCCTCGTTCGCGCCATTGCCTAAATCCACAAAAAACACAGGGATTTGTTGGCAACCGTCTGATTCGAGGGCTTCTGAAAGTCTTCATTTGTTGATGTTGTTTAATTTTATGCCGTTTCTATAGGCAACTTGCCTTTTCCATTTCGGCCGGGACGGGGCAGCCCAATGCTTCTCCAGCCGGCCACATCGAAATTCGAGTGCGCACGCTGCGCCGATACCGTGTTTTTCCGGAAAGAACACCTCACTCAGAGAGCTTCTCGTTGAGGTACTCATAAGCCGCTTCCTTCTCCTCTTCGCTCTCTTCGAGTGTGATCTCCACTTTCTCGGGTTCAAAGCGGTTAAACGGCTTGCTGACCAGCATGCAGACCACATACCCCGGTGCGGTAAATCCGAATACGAGCATGATCGGAAAGAGCCGAGGAATGAACAACATGGATACAACCGTTAACGCGGCAAAAACGAGCCAGATTGCTCCCATTCCAAGCGTTCTCGGAAAATTGGCAATAGCAAACAATACACTGTTTTTGAACGTTACCTTTACTTTGTTGATGAAGTGGCTCTGCAGCGGAAACACCCATTGCAGCAGCAGATAAATCAGCACAGTCACGGAAACAACCAGATACTTGACTGCTTTCGGGAAGGTATCCGGTACATAACGGAACATCACGAAATCCAGTACCAGGACTCCGGTGAGCAGCAGCATAATCAGCCATTCTCCGGTTGCCTGGATGAAGTTTGCCTTGAACTGCTGAAAGAACGGCTTGACAAGGTAACCTTCTTCCTTTCGAACCCACTTGAGTTCTATGTAATACATAGAAGAAAGCGCCGCTCCCGCCGTAAATACCGGTATGCAGCAGAAAAGAACCAGAAGGTTCAGCATCATCATGTCCGCCAGGCGGGACAATCCACGCATAAACGAACTGTCTATACTAAAAATTTTACCCAATTTGTTTTTCCTCGCTTTCTGCCGGATCTCTCCCCCTCACGAGCAGTGTACGTTTTCATGTAGCCAGTCTCTTCAGCCGAATATTCCTGAAAAGAACTCTGCAATCTGTTCTCTTATCATCTCGAGCAGACTGTTTTTAACTTTTTCTGTTTCTTTTGTGACAGTCTCTTCCACTGCATCCACAGCAGCATCGCTGACCTCTGAGACCTTCTGCGTTACAGTTTCTGTCACGGCCTCCTTTGCGCTGTCCATGCGCTCCACAACTCTCTGATCCTTTGTAATATCCGACCAGATTTTAACCGGAGACAATCCCATATCCTCCAGTTCGCACAGTGCCTCCAGAAGATACTGCTTTTCCCGCTCGATTCCTGACACTGTACTGCCGGAAGTGCCATCTGCAGCATTCCTCAGGGAGGATTCCGCTTCCGCGTTCTCAGACTGGATTTCGGTCGTATTTTGCCAGAGGCTCCCTTCCTGCGCCTGCACGCTGCAGGGCACTGTCAGGAGCAGAACCATCGCAAGGAGGCATAGAGTTTTAGCAAATCTCTGCACCATCTGTCATATCCTTATCCGGTTCCGGTGTCATCAGAGCCAGCTTGCCATCCGCATCCTCTGCGCACAAGAGCATGCCTTCTGACAGAACACCTGCCAGCTTGGCCGGTTTGAGGTTACAGACAACCATAACCTTCTTGCCTACCATTTCCTCCGGCTCATAGAATTTATGGATGCCAGACACAATCTGTCTCGTTTCGCTGCCGATCTTCACCTGCGAGCACAGGAGCTTTTTGGAGCCCTTTACGGCCTCGCATTTTACAATCCGGCCGACACGCAGCTCAACCTTGGCAAAATCATCGATGGCAATCTCCGCTTTGTGTTCCGGTGCCTTCTCCTCTTCTGCCGCCGCTGCGCCTTCCTTTTTGGCATCGCCCAGCTCACCTCTTGCCGCAGCTGCTGCCGCCTCTGCCTTCTGTTTCTCAACGATGACAGCCACCTTCTCCAGAACCTCTTTCTCGTCCAGGCGAGCAAACAGAATCTCCGGCTCTGCCGTTACCTTGTTGCCGGAAGGATACATACCAAAGGTGTTCAATGTATCAAAGTCACGAAGCGATGCGTTCAGCTGGGCCGCAATCTTGTCTG
Source organism: Lachnospiraceae bacterium (assembly GCA_963605745.1). Lineage (GTDB taxonomy): Bacteria > Bacillota > Clostridia > Lachnospirales > Lachnospiraceae > CAG-791. The sequence continues at coordinate 9,684 of CAVCWT010000022.1, read as the reverse complement.
CGGTTTCCGGCATAAACGGGGCCAGAAGAGAGGTTCCCATGATGATGCCTTCGGTCAGGTTGTAGAGAACCGTTGCGAGACGGTCGTTTTTAGCCTCGTCCTTGGCCAGAACCCAAGGCTCTGTCTCATCGATGTATTTATTCAGTCTCTTGAATACCGCAAAGATTTCCTTCAGAGCATCGGCAACGCGCAGCTCCTCCATGTCCTCTTCCACCTTGGCATAGGCACCGGTCACAACAGCCTTCAGGTCATCATCGACAGGCTCTGCTGCGCGGCGGTCTGCCACCACCCCGTCAAAATACTTGTTGGTCATGGAAATGGTGCGCTTTACCAGATTGCCGAGGGTGTTGGCCAGATCCGAGTTGATCCTTTCCACGCACAGTTCCCAGGTAATGACGCCGTCGTTCTCGTAGGGCATCTCATGCAGGACAAAATAACGGACGGCATCCACGCCGAACAGATCTGCCATGTCATCGGCGTAAATAACATTTCCCTTCGTCTTGGACATCTTCTCGCCGCCCTGTAAGAGCCACGGATGACCAAAGACCTGCTTTGGCAGGGGCTCGCCAAGAGCCATCAGGAAGATCGGCCAGTAGATCGTATGGAATCGAATGATGTCCTTTCCGATCAGATGAAGGTCCGCCGGCCAGTACTTTTGATACAGCTCTCCGTGATTGCCGTCTGCATCGTAGCCGATGCCGGTGATGTAGTTGGTCAGTGCATCCAGCCATACGTAGACAACATGGCCGGGATCAAAGTCAACCGGAATGCCCCACTTGAAGCTGGTACGGGACACGCACAGATCCTGCAGACCCGGCAGAAGGAAATTGTTCATCATCTCATTCTTGCGGGACACCGGCTGGATGAATTCCGGATGCGTGTTGATATGATCAATGAGGCGCTGTGCGTATTTTTGCATCTTGAAGAAATACGCATTTTCATTCTCCTCATGAACGGTTCCGCCGCAGACCGGGCACTTGTCACCGTCCACGATCTGAGAAGTGGTATAGAATGCCTCACACTCCGTGCAGTACATTCCCTTGTACTGTCCCAGATAGATATCGCCCTGGTCATAGAGCTTTTTAAAGATCTTCTGAACCTGACGCTCATGATCTTCATCGGTGGTACGAATGAAGCGATCATAGGAGGTGTTCACACGATCCCAGATCCGGCGGATCTCACCGGCCGTCTCATCCACAAACTCCTTGGGTGTCTTGCCGGCGCGGGCAGCGCGCTCCTCGATCTTCTGACCGTGCTCGTCCGAGCCGGTCTGAAAGTGCACGTCGTAGCCGTCTGCGCGCTTGTAGCGTGCAATGCTGTCTGCCATGATAATCTCGTAGGTGTTGCCGATGTGCGGCTTGCCTGAGGTATATGCAATGGCGGTTGTAATGTAGTAAGGGCCTTTGTTCTGCATCGATTCCTGTATCTCCTGTTCTGTTGATATCACAACTCCAAATCATTCCTGCTGCGGGTGCTAAACAGACCGATTGATCAATATGTAATCACCTCACAGCCGGTCTCTGTCACCAGCACCTGTACCTCGCGCTGTGCAGAGGGCTTTCCGTCTGCCGTATAGATGGACCAGCCGTTATCCTCATCCTGGAAGATCTCGTCTGTTCCCATGTTGACCATCGGTTCAATGGTAAAGCACATGCCCGGCACCATCAGCATTTCAGTCCCCGGCTTGGATACATAGCTGACATACGGATCCTCATGGAACTCCAGTCCGCATCCATGGCCGCCGATTTCCTTCACCACAGTATAACCGTTGTCCAATGCATGCTGATGCACTGCATGTCCCATATCCCCCATGAAGGTCCAGGGCTTTACCATGGCAATGCCCTTTTCCACACATTCATAGGTCACCTTCACCAGCTTCTGCCAGTCCTCCCGGACATTTCCCAGCATATACATACGGGAGGAGTCGGAATAATACCCGTTCAGAATGGTGGAGCAGTCTACATTCACAATGTCTCCATCCTGCAGAACCACGTCCTTACTGGGAATTCCGTGGCAAACCTGGTCGTTGACCGAGGTGCAGACACTCTTGGGATACCCTTCATAATGAAGATCTGCCGGGATACCGCCCATCTTTACCGTTGTATTATAGACGATATCATCGATCTCCTGCGTGGTCATTCCGATGCGAATCTTGTCCTGAACCTCATCCAGAACCGCAATGTTGATCTTCGCGCTCGCCTTGATGCCTTCCACGTCCTTTGCAGTTTTGATGATGCTCCTGTCAGGAACGATATGTCCCTGCAGCTCATACTCCCGGATCCTGTCATCAAAATTCATGTGGCAGGTTTTGTATTTTCTGCCGCTTCCGCACCAGCAGGGTGCATTACGGTCCATTTTCGTCATATGCTGTGCCATAATCTTTGTTCATCCTCCCTTTTCACTCACATTTCCGCTCGTCCTGATGCCCTGCTGTCCAGGCATCCCTCCGGACATCCTCGGAAATAATCCATGAAATAGGTCGTATTCGCCTCCACATCTCCCTTATATACCGCGGAACCGGCCACGATCACATTGGCTCCTGCCTCCACAACCACATTTACATTATCTTTTGTAATACCGCCGTCCACCTCAATATCCACATTCGGATTCAGGCCGTTCGCCATGGTTCTGGCCTCGCAGATTCTGCGTGTACTGGCTTCAATATATTTCTGCCCGCCAAAGCCAGGCTCCACCGTCATGATCAGCAGCATATCTATGTGCTCCAGATATGGCAGTGCTTCCTGCACAGAGGTGGAAGGATTGATGGCAAGTCCCACCCTTTTCCCCTGTTCCCGAATCGCTGCAATCACAGCCAAGACATCGGCCGCTGCTTCCAGATGGAAGGTGATACCGTCTGCCCCGCAGTCCGCAAACTGCCGGATATAGCGGATCGGATCTGTCACCATCAGGTGCACATCCAGAAACTGGTCTGTTTCTTTACGAATGCACTTTAAAACCGGCATTCCAAAGGATATGGCAGGCACGAACATCCCGTCCATCACGTCTACATGCACCCAGGGGGCACCTGCGCGGCGCGTTTGTTGAATCTGTTCTCCGAGCCGGTTGCAATCCGCGGCCAGAATAGAAGGCGATAGCTTCAGCATACATTGTCCTCTGTGTCGGCGGAGCATCCCACATCCTGCTCCCACCGTCCGTTTATTCCCGGGGTTTTCCCGAAATCCTCCCGAAAACCATCGATAACCCGAGGCTCCTGTGACAGAACCCCGGGCTGAAAATTGCTCTATTCAGTATAACATCTGATTCTGCACGGTACATGCCGATTTCAAACGATAATCAGCCACTCCCGTCCAAACCTTTATGCCTTTACAAATGCAAGTGTCTTTGCCGCAATGCCTGCGCCGTCCAGACCATATTTCACAACCAGCTCGCCGGCGGTTCCGGACTCGCCGAAACGATCCTCCATGCCGATGCGGCAGAGCTTTGTCGGAAGCTTTTCCGAAAGAACCTCTGCAACTGCGCCGCCAAGGCCCCCGACAATGCTGTGCTCCTCTGCGGTAACGACCTTTCCGGTCTTAGCTGCCGATGCCAGGAGCAGCTCTTCATCGATCGGCTTGATCGTGCAGATATTGATAACCTCTGCATCTACGCCCTGGCCCTTGAGGACCTCTGCTGCCTCCAGCGCTGCATAGGCGCAGATACCGGTTGCAACAATGGTAACGTCCTTGCCTTCCTTCAGGAGCTTGCCCTTACCGATCTCGAAATGGTCATCCGGATCATTAAACACCGGAACGGCATAGCGTCCGAATCTCATATAAACCGGTCCTTCGTAATCAGCAGCAGCCTTCACGCAGGCTCTGGCCTCGATATCATCCGAAGGGCTCATGACAACCATTCCCGGAATGGTGCGCATCAGTGCGAGATCCTCGCTGCACTGGTGGCTCGCTCCGTCCTCACCTACCGTGATGCCGGCATGCGTTGCGCCGATCTTAACATTCAAATGCGGGTAACCAATGGAATTGCGGACCTGCTCATAGGCACGTCCTGCGGCGAACATGGCAAAGGTCGAAGCAAAGGGAATCTTGCCTGCTGCTGCCAGTCCTGCAGCGATGGTCATCATGTTGCCTTCTGCAATTCCGCAGTCAAAAAAACGTTCCGGGTATTTTTTTGCAAAATAAGATGTTCTGGTGGAAGCCTTCAGGTCAGCATCCAAAACAACAATATCGGGATGATCTGCACCGAGCTCCTCCAGTGCGTGTCCGTAGCTCTCTCGAGTTGCGATCTTTTTAACATCAGCCATTACGGTACCTCTTTCTGCCGCAATCTGTCTGCGGCCATTCGTTCCTTCGAAGGGACGTTTCCGGATTCCAGTCATCCGAAAGCGACTCCCTTCGGACTCGCTTCATGCCGAATTTATGCTTCCTTTGCCAGCTCTGCATCCATTGCGGCAAATTCATCCATTGCAACCGCATACTGCTCATCATTCGGTGCAACGCCGTGCCAGGATGCCTGGTTCTCCATATAGGAAACACCTTTGCCCTTTACGGTTTTCGCAATGATTGCCGTAGGCATTCCCTTTGTCGCACGGGCCTCTGCAAAAGCTGCACGAATCTCGTCAAAATTGTGTCCGTCAATGTTGATGACATGGAAATTGAAGGCTTCGAACTTTTTATCAATCGGATACGGGTTGTTGACCTTCGAAATGTCGCCGTCAATCTGCAGATTGTTGTTGTCTACGATCACGCAGAGGTTGTCGAGTTTTTTCGCTCCGGCGAACATAGCTGCCTCCCAGACCTGTCCTTCCTCGGTTTCTCCGTCTCCCAGAAGAGTGTAAACGCGGTAATCCTTCGCATCTACCTTGCCGGCAACGGCCATTCCCACAGCCGCCGAAATGCCCTGGCCAAGAGAGCCGGAGGACATGTCCAGTCCGGGAAGATACTGCATGCTCGGGTGTCCCTGCAGTCTCGAGCCCAGCTTGCGGAAGGTCTTTAGCTCTTCCACCGGGAAATACCCCTTCTGTGCCATAACAGAATACAGGCCGGGGCAGGTGTGACCCTTGGACAGAACGAAACGGTCACGGTCCGGATTGCCGATCAGCTCCGGTCCGACATTCATCTCCTCAAAATACAGATACGTATACAGGTCTGCTGCGGAAAGAGATCCGCCGGGATGTCCTGCCTGTGCAGAATATACTGCAGTTACAATGCCCTTGCGGACTTCATTGGCAGTCTTTTTGAGTTCCAGATTATTCACTTGGTGTCCTCCTTATGATTCCATCAACGTACGCTAGCTGTATGATTTTTGCCAATCACTTGCCCTGCCCGTAGTAGGCATTGGCACCGTGCTTGCGGTAATAATGTTTGTCCTGCAGAACCTGCGGTGCAGGCGCAACCTTCGGATTGATCAGTTCCGTGCGGTACGCCATTTTCGCCACCTCTTCCAGAACAACAGCGCTGTGCACTGCATCCACCGGATTCTTTCCCCAGGCAAACGGCCCGTGGTTGGTGCAAAGGCATGCAGGAACCGCCTCATATTCCTTCCCAAGGCGAGCGAATTCATCCACGATTAAGACGCCCGTGTTCTTCTCATAGGCCTCATCGATTTCCTCCTTCGTCAGCGTGCGAAGGCAGGGAATCTCACCGTAATAATAATCCGCATGGGTCGTTCCGTAGCAGGGAATGCTGCGTCCTGCCTGCGCCCAGCTGGTCGCATAGGAGGAATGGGTGTGCACCACTCCGCCGATGTTCTCCCAGTTCTTGTACAGGTAGGCATGAGTCGGTGTGTCGGAGGAAGGATTCATCTCTCCCTCCACCTTATTGCCGTCAAAATCAACGACCACCATGTCCTCCGGGCGAAGCTTGTCATAATCTACGCCACTAGGCTTAATCACGAAGACGCCGTCCTTGCGGCTCACACCGGATACGTTTCCCCAGGTAAAGGTCACCAGGCCGTACTGCGGCAGCAGCATATTGGCTTCATACACTTGTTTTTTTAACTCTTCCAGCATATTGTCCTCTTTTCTGAGAATCCACCGATTTCTTGCGGAATTTGGCTCATTCGTGCCATCTTCCTCGCTCGTTTCACCAATTTACTCGGCCTTCTGACATTATCCGAGGTGTTCAATGGCAGCCGCCTCAATCGGAAGACCCTTCTCGTAACGTTCCAGATACGCATCAAAGCCCGCAACATCTGCAGGATCCGGCTGAATTGTCTCGCCCTGTGCGTTTGCAAAAACCTCCCGGTTCAGCCACTCATCCAGTGCCAGGCCTTCTCCGCGAACCGTATATGCTGCCAGCAATGCAATGCCCCAGGCGCCGCCCTCTCCGGCTGTTGTCATGCAGGTGACAGGCGTGTTCAATGCAGCCGCAAGGATGCTCTGCCCAACGCCCTTGGTCTTAAACAGGCCGCCGTGGCCCATCATATTGTCCACCTTCACGCCCTCGTTCTTAAGGAGCAGATCCATGCCGGCCTTCAGAACAGAAAGAGACGCATACAGATGTACTCTCATGAAATTCGCCAGTGTAAAGCTGGAATTCGGAGTACGTGCAAAGAGAGGACGTCCTTCGTCCATCTTGGTAATGGGCTCACCGGAAAAATAGTTGTAATCCAGTAATCCGCCGCAGTCCTTATCTCCCTCCAGCGCCTTGTTGTACAGAACCGAGAAGAGCTTGCTCTTGTCTGCCTCAATTCCCATTGCGCCGCAGAACTCATCAAAAAGATTCACCCATGCGTTCAGATCCGAGGTGCAGTTGTTGCAGTGTGCCATGGCAACCAGATCACCCGACGGCGTTGTCACCAGATCGATCTCCGGATACACATTCTGCAGATCCTTTTCCAGAACGATCATGCCAAAGCAGGACGTCCCAGCCGAAACATTGCCGGTTCTCTTTGCAACTGCATTGGTTGCGACCATGCCGGTTCCTGCATCGCCTTCCGGAGGGCAGAGCGGAATTCCTGCCTCCAGTTCGCCCGAAACGTCCAGAAGCTGTGCGCCCTTTTTAGTCAGAACGCCCGCCTTCTCGCCCGCCTTCAGATTCTTCGGGAATACATCGGGCATCTTCCAGGAATATCCCTTGTCCGCGATCAGTGCATTGAATTTATCCACCATCGCTGCATCATAATCCCCTGTCTGCATGCTGATCGGGAACATTCCGGAGCCGTCGCCGACGCCGATCACCTTCTCGCCGGTCAGCTGCCAGTGAACATAGGCCGCCAGCGTTGCCACAAAATGAATGTCCTTTACGTGATCCTCGCCGTTCAGGATCGCCTGATACAGATGAGAAATGCTCCATCTCTGCGGAATATTGTAGTGGAACAGCTCCGTCAGCTTTTCTGCTGCCTCGCCGGTAATGGTGTTGCGCCAGGTGCGGAACGGTACCAGCAGCTCATCCTTGTCGTTAAACGCCAGATAGCCGTGCATCATGGCACTGATGCCAATGGCCGACAAACGATGGATGGTAATGCCGTATTTATCCTGCACATCTCTCCGAAGATCCGCATAGCATCCCTGCAGTCCTGTCCAAATATCGTCCAATGAATAGGTCCAGATGCCATTTTCCAGACGATTCTCCCATTCCCATGCCCCCTCTGCAACGGGAATGTTATCGGTACTGATCAGCTCTGCCTTGATTCTGGTGGAGCCAAACTCGATTCCGAGTGCAGCCTTGCCTTCCTCAATTTCTTTTTTGATCTTTTCCTGATCCATTTCCTCTTCTCCTTTGTCAGTGTGCTCCATTTCGCACTCGTTTTTATTTTATCATAAACAGACTGATGTTGGGGCAAAAGTCCCTTTTGTTCCATAATGCCCGCTGTGTGAACCGCAGTCAATGCCGGAGGCTACAGCTCGCTCTGCTGCTGAATCCAATCTCTGTCCCACAGGAGAATATTCAGCTTGTGCGCAAGCGTTTCTGCAGGAGAGGTAAAATAACGATTCGTCATGACCGCTCCGACCATTCTGTCATAATAATCTCTTCCGGCATACACTTCCTGAACAGCATGGACTCCCACCAGTGCGTCATAGCATTTACATTGTACGGCATAGGTCACACCTTCCCGTTCACACAGAATGTCTGCGCCGTAATCGCCGCTTCCTCTTGTGACTTCCACATTCTGAAATCCAAACTGACGCAGCAGATCTGCACAGTAATATTCAAAATCATGACCTTCCATTTCGTCCATCGGAAGGCCTCTTGGACGGCTCTTATTGTTAACCCATCGAAGGAAAAAAAAGACTCCTGCGCCGGCGCATGCCGCCAGCAGCACGAGTCCTGTGATCTGAAACGCTTCCATCCTCGCTCCTTTAATCTGCGTTTCCAAAATGTCTTTCGGCCCAGCCGATCAGCCCCGGAACCGGTACGTCTTCTGCATCGGCATCCGGAAGCCGCAGCCATGGGATATGAATTTTCGGTGCCTCCACCTCCGGATATGCCACTTCATCGACCACCATCTCCGGTGCCTGCAGCTGATATCCCCTTCGTCCCGGCAAGAACACCTCCTCGGAATCGAGATCCGGCGGCATCCACTCCGGTGCACGTTCTCCCGACATCAACTCTCCGATGGTGCTCCCCGGTCTGCTGACATAGAATTCCTCATCTGTCTCCAGACAGTAGGCCGCCAGCTGTGCCCGATCTGCCGCCGAACGACGAATAGAACCTTCCTCACCGGTCAGTTCCATGCATTTTGCCCCGCAGTCAATATCCACAAACCGTTCCGATCGATAGATATGATTGTGTCCCGTCGGCAAGGCGCTCATCAGATCTCTCCCCGCCTGACGATTTGTTTTCTGATAGTAATAGTCCGTTATCGTATGACCGCAAATCAACAGACTATATGACTTCTCCCCTGTATATTCTGCAAACGGATTTTCTCTCGGAAGGAGGCGTCTCCAGACCGCATCCATTTTATGTCTTTGTCTGGCCTTCTCTTCTTCCACCATATCCTCAAAAAACGGATAGGCATGTGCCAGCATAAACAAACGGCCATTCACCCAGGCATCAACGGAAAAAGGAAGACCTTTCAGCCAGCTGTGCAGCTCTTCCTGTTCTTGTGAGGGAAGACTGCAATATCCCTCCCAGGTAATCCATCCGTGATTGGCCTCGAGCCAGTTCCTCGCAGAGGATGAGATCTGATTTTCCGTAATGCCATATTCTATGGCCGCAAGGAACATCAGCTCATGATTCCCCATCAGACAATGCACAAAGTCATATTCCTCATCCATTCGTTTTACAGCAAGGATCGTCTCAATAGACTGTGTCCCCCAGTCTCCGTAATCCCCTAACAGGTACAGCGAATCAGACCCATCGTAATGAAAATGGATCTTGTCCAGGAGTCTCTGGAATTCCTCGTATGCACCATGTATATCACTGATTGCGTAGGTAGCCATATCACCCATTATATCGCATCAGCCAAGACCCTGCAGAGAATTCATTACACCTGTATATCTGTTTACCACCTGGCGATTTCAATCATGAATTGGGCGCCTCGCGCACAAATTCATGACTGAAATTGTCAGGTGGGCAAGGAGCGGAGCTCCTCTGCCCAGCCACATCGAGGTTTTCCGAATGCAAGGAGAAAGCCGCGTATGCGGTTTCTCCGCAGCACGGAGTGAGCGAAGCCACTCCAAGGTACTCGAAAATGGCATCAGCCATTTTCGAGTACCAAAATCGAGATGGGTGCTAAACAGCTACGCATCTGTTAATGTACTCCCAATTCAAAAAATCCCCCGGC
>CAVCWT010000021.1:0-52320 GCA_963605745.1 Lachnospiraceae bacterium | reverse complement strand
GAGAATTGCCTGCTTGCAGGCGAATTCTCCATTGAAATGCCGCTGCGGCCAAGCCCCGAAGGGGCTCTGGCCATCCACATCGAAAATGCGGAGCATTTGAGATGGGGTGCTGAACGATAACACGAAGGAAGCTGAATGAGAATTGCCTGCTTGCAGGCGAATTCTCCATTGAAATGCCGCTGCGGCCAAGCCCCGAAGGGGCTCTGGCCATCCACATCGAAAATGCGGAGCATTTGAGATGGGGTGCTGAACGATAACACGAAGGAAGCTGAATGAGAATTGCCTGCTTGCAGGCAAATTCTCAATTGAATTTACGCTGTGGAGGGGCTCCGAAGGGGCTCTGGCCATCCACATCGAAAATGCGGAGCATTTGAGATGGGGGTGCTGAACGGATACGCAAACGAATATACACGCGGTCGTGATGAAATTGGTAGACATGCAGGATTTAGGTTCCTGTGTTGCAAAACGTGTGGGTTCAAGTCCCATCGACCGCAGAGCACGAAAACCCTTGAGATTTCAACAAACGTTGATTTCTCAAGGGTTTTTCTGTTACCGGATTTTTCCGGACCATACGGAGCTCCTTGTCACACTCTGGATGCCATATTAACTTGCCTGATTTCCGGATAGCGCGCATCAAAAATCCTCTGTGCAGCTCGCTGCGCCTACTTGCTAAGAACTCCGAAAAGAATTAGACTGGCCACAGTAAACAGCACAAGATTAGCGGAGGTATTCTATGAGCTTTCAAACGATCATTGCATCTGAAAATGCACCAAAGGCAATCGGACCGTATTCACCGGCTCTGTGTGTGAACGGGTTGGTTCTGTTCTCCGGCCAGATTCCGATCAATCCGGCAAGCGGCAAGATTGAAGCCGAGACCATTGAAGGACAGACGGAGCAGGTATTAAAGAACATCGGGGCCCTGTTAAAGGAAGCCGGACTGGATTACAGCAATGTTGTCAAAACAACGGTATTCCTGTCTGATATCGCAGACTTTGCAGCCATGAATCAGGTATACGGAACCTTCTTTGCGGAGCCGTATCCGACACGCTCCTGCGTGCAGGTGGGCGCGCTTCCGATGGGCGCAAAGGTGGAGATTGAGGTGATGTGTGTGAGGGGAACGCTTCCCTACGAGAAGTGATTCGGAGCCTTACAGATTCATCAATACGCTGCTCCAGATGATAATCGCAGGAATGGAGCAGAGGGTGGAGAACACGACCAGCTTGGTTGCAAAAGCCGGGTCGCGGTCGTATTTAGCCGCGAGCATGCTGGTCGTCGCACCGGCCGGCATGGCAGCGAGAAGAACGCTGACACCGCGAACCAGATCGCTGACGGGAAGGATCCGTACGACGGCATACACGATCAGAGGAATGACGATGAGACGGTGAATGGTGTAGCGAATCACAGTCTTGTCCAGGATGGTTTTCAGATCAATGTCGGCAAGGATCATGCCGATGACCATCATCGAAAGGGCGGTATTGCATCTGCCCAGGGTCTGAATCGGGTTCAGGATGACATTCGGGAGCGAAACCCTTCCGATCATGAGGAAAAATCCGATCAGGCACGCCAGCACACAGGGGTGTGTTGCGACTTTTTTCAGCGTCGCTTTCTTATCCGATACGCCGGAGAAAATGGCGATTCCTTCCGACCACATCATGATGCGCTGGGGGATCAGATACACGCTGGCCAGCATGAGGCCGGCCGATCCGAACACGCCCTCTGCAACAGGATTTCCGAGAAAACCGGCGTTCGAGCAGATAATGCCGTAGCGCAGGCATTTCATTCGGTCCTCGCCCTCCCGGGCAAAGAACAGATTGCCGTAGAATAGCGCCATGATCTGAATGCCGATGGAGATCACGGCGATCCACGCACAATCGGTGATGGTATCTGATGTAATCTCGGTGAGAAAGCTCGTGATAATGTTGGCGGGAAGGATCAGGTAAATGACAAGGTCGGTAATCTCTTTTTGACCTCTTGTGGTGATCAGTCCGATTTTCTTCAGGATAAAGCCCGTGGCCATCACCGAAAAGATGGTGATCTGGAGCGTCAGCATTTCTTTCATAAAAAAACTCCTTTTACAAAGATATATCCGTCAGAATCTGCCTCCGGAGGGGAAACCTTCCGGAGACGGATTGCCTTTGTTCGGTCCGTCACTCTGCGGATCTGGAAGTCACAGTCCGGAGCGATTGCAGACACCGTCGGCAATACACTCCGAACAAGGAGAAAGCGACATCAGACATTTCCTATATCGAATTCGAAAGGGGGGCTATCCACGAAACCAGGTAAGGACGTCGGCTCCGGCTGCCCGCTCCTGCAGGAACGTTCCGAAAAAGGCGGAGAATGCTGCAGCCCCGGTGGAATTCATATGGCCGACGTCGCTGTATTTCTCATTCCCTGCAGCATCGTAGTATTCCGGCAGCAGGAGATTGAAATCGTAGAAATCATAGCCGCTTTCGGAGAAGAGGGCGCCTAGCTGCTGATCAACCTGGAGGATCTCGTCCTTGCGGTAGATGCTGAGCCAGTTGGGATACGGGATGATTATCACGATGAGCTCCACATCATTCTGCGCGCAAAGGTCCCGGATGGCGGTCAGCTCGTGTAGGTTTTCATCTGAGATGGAAAGCGCCTGGAGCGAAACAGCAACCTCGTCCCATTCGTCGGCTTCTTCCCAGGTGATGAATTCCAGGGAAGGATCCAGCTCATTCTCCGAGTGCTGATAGCCGGAGGCGCTGCGGTGTCCTTCGGTGTTCTGAATCTGTCCGGAGACCTTCTCCAGGAGATTTTGCCGAAGATTGGTGGTGCGATTGTAGACCCAGGGGGTCAGGTAGGTAAGGCTGGACGGCGTTCCGACAAAATCGGGATCAGTCATAAAGGTAAGGTCATCACGAAGTCTTGAAAAAAAGCTCTTTTCCGCAATGGCCTTTCCGTGCCAGAAGCTCTGATCTGCGCGGGCGTTGTCTGCACGATCTACATTCAGAATCTCGTGATCGACAACAAGGACCGCCCGCTGAATGCCGTATTCCTCAATGGCAGCCCGGATGGCCGCTCTGGAATTCGCAAGGGACTGCATGTTGGTTGCCATGTTGTAGGAATGGGTTCCACAGGCAGAATCGATGACGGAAGGGTCAATGCCCTGCAGGCACTGCGAGGTTCCGGTGTAGATGGTATCGATCTTATCCATGGCATGAAAGCCCTGCCACATTTCCTGAGAAGAGCTGCGGTACGGCTCGAGGAGAAAGCTAAGGAGTCCGTTCAGGCACAGAAGGATCAGCAGGAAGATCAGGATTTTGCGCATGGCTGCAGTGGTATGCGGCGTGTTATGGGACGCCGGTGAAGCGGCGTGAGCCTGGTCTTCAGAATGCGCCGGAACAGCGGAATGAGCTGAGTATTCAGAACGCGCCGGTACAGCGGAAGGAGCCGGGGTTTCAGAATGCACCAGCGTAGCGGAACGTGCCGGCACAGCAGAACGAGCCGGGGCTTCGGGGGGCTCCGCCCCGGTGGAATGCAGCAGATTAGAAATTGGCATACAGGAACCCTCCGGCAGATTGTGTGAACAGGAACGAGGCGGTCACGAGGAGCATCAGGAAGGCAATAAGGAGCATCCTTGGCAGGAAGGAGATGCGCTGCACTCTTTCATAGACATCGATGCCGCGCTCCTTCAGGAGGCTTACGATGACAATGACAAGGAGTCCTGCGGCGGCCACAGCATAGGCACCGGCGATGTTGAACATGCCGGTTCCTGCAATGATCTGAGACTGGATGCCGCTCCAAAGCGACCTGGCCTGAAATCTTGTGAGCGTCACGGCAAAGGCCTCCATGCAGTCGGTGAAATCCGTAATGCGGTCAAAATACCATCCGATGTTGACAATAAGGAAGGTTCGCAGCACGCGAAAGGCATGAAATCCGGTGGATGCGGTATTCCAGCCGATACGTTTGCTGACCTTTTTCCAGAGGGGCTCTGTGAGGTCTGAGAGGGCAATGACCAGTCCATTGTAAAGACCCCAGAGAAGGTAGTGGAGCTCGGGACCGTGCCAGATGCCGACGACGGCAAAGACCAGAAGATTGGCAATGCCGGCGGGGAGAACGCGGCCAAGGTGCTTGCCAAGGGCCCCGAAACGTTTGGTACACCATTTGCCGAAGCACTGCATGAACGGGAGCAGGGCAAAGGGATAGAACAGGTAATCCCGCATCCAGGCGCCGAGTGAAATGTGCCATCTGCGCCAGAAATCTCCGAGTGAGGTGGCAAAATACGGCTGCCTGAAGTTCGGCGAGAGCTCCACACCAAAGAGAGCGGACACACCGGTTACGATGTCAATGCCGCCGGAAAAATCGCCGTATTGCTGTGCGGAATACAGGAGAATTGCATAGACAACAAGACTCCCGGGGAGCTCAGAGAGGTTCCCACGGTCGAGAACGGAGGCAATGCTCCCACTGAGCATGTCGGCGACGGCGTATTTTTTCACGAGGCCAAAGAGAATGAGGAGGAGGGCACGTTTTGTGCGGTCGGCGTCCCAGGAGTTTGTTCCGGGCGTGTTGGGGTCGGAGCTGGTGTTTTCGCCAAAGAGAGAGGCTTTGAGGCGATCGTAGCGTCCGATGGGCCCCTGCAGCAGCTGCGGGAACCAGGACACGTACAACAGAAACCGGGGGAAGCTCTCTTGTGCCGGGTATTTGCCATTGTACTGATCAATCAGATACGAGATGGCCTGGAAGGTATAAAAGGAGATGCCAAGGGGCAGGAGCAGGCCGCCGTTCCAGAGGCTAACGGACTGGCTGCCCAGCGTAAGATGTAGCGAAGAAAGCCCCCATGCCTTCAGCAAGGGAGCGGCATATTTCAGAATTGCCAGGATGCCGAAATTGAGGATCAGAACAGTGGTCAGAATTCTGCGCTTTTGACGGATGCTGGCGGCTTTGGCCGTTTTTTTGCTCTCGCGGGAAGGGAAGCCTTCCTTGAGACGGGCCTTCCAGGCAGCGTCACAGGCGGACAATCGGCGGCCTCCCTGCCAGACGGAAAAGGCAGTTACCAGCATCAGGATGAGTGCTGCACCGGAGGAGAAGGCATAAAAGCTAAGGCTTGCCGCGAGCAGGATCACCCACCCAAAGCGTTTGGCAGAGGGCAGGACCTTCGGCAGGCCGTAGTAGAGTACGAGTAATATGAAGATGAATAAAAAGTATTGTAAGGAAAACAGGTTCATAATGGATATAGTGTAGCACAACGTTGGGGCCTTCGCCCACATCTCAAATGCTGCGCATTTTCGATATGGCTGGCCAGAGGTGCTTCGCCCCTTGGCCATCTGAGGCTTTCAATCATGAATTTGTCCGTAAACGGCCAATTCAATTTGCGCCTGTTCCGCCCCATATCTCAAATGCTGCGCATTTTCGATATGGCTGGCCAGAGGTGCTTCGCCCCTTGGCCATCTGAGGCTTTCAATCATGAATTTGTCCGTAAACGGCCAATTCAATTTGCGCCTGTTCCGCCCCATATCTCAAATGCTGCGCATTTTCGATATGGCTGGCCAGAGGTGCTTCGCCCCTTGGCCATCTGAGGCTTTCAATCATGAATTTGTCCGTAAACGGCCAATTCATGTTGAAAGCCTCAGGTGCTGAACAGAGATATATTTTCATATTTCCTTATGAAACAGAACACAAATTCAACACATTTGATTTTTATACTCTGTGGTATAGTTTAGAGCGGATGAGGGAGAACAAGATTCCAAAAGGTCCGAAAGGTCCGAGAGGATCGGAAAGCTCTGGGCACGGAACAATGGGCAGCAGAGATTACAGCTGATAAGGAGGTATTTACCATGTCAGAGGAATACAACAGTAATGAAGGTTATACGAACAACGAATCGTCGGGAACGTCAGGGAGCACGGGGTACAATAACGGTGCGTCCGGGCAGACGGGAAACGGGAGCTACAATTATTCACAGAGCGGCTCGGGGTACCAGTCCGGTTCGAATGACGGCTGGCAGCATACGAACAGCAATATGAATGGCAACATGAACGGCGGAAACGGCGGCCGTAAGAACAACGGCGGCGGGAAGGTTGCATTGGCTGTGATTCTGGCGGCAGCTGTCGGTGTTGCAGGCGGATACGGTGTGAGCCGTGTCACAGGAACCGGCGCGCAGACGAATGGGACTGCAGAGGCCGGCGGCAGCGAAGAGTCTGGTGAGGCAAAGGCGGCAGAAGAGGCGGCGTCCTCGGAAACGGCGCAGAGTCAGGAGGAACAGGAGTCCGCAGCTACCGGAGGAAGCCTGCAGACGACAGAGACAACTGTCGCAGCCTCCGACGTAACCGAAGTGGTTGAGAATGTCATGCCCTCCGTGGTATCGGTCTACAACAACTATACAGAGACGATGCAGAACTATTTCGGCCAGACCTATGCACAGGAGGCAACCTCGACCGGAACCGGCTTTATCATTGCCGAGGATACCGACAACAACGAGCTTTTAGTGGCAACCAACAACCACGTCGTTGAGGATGCAGACAGTCTGGAGGTTCAGTTCATTGATGAAACGACCGCAGAGGCGAACATCAAGGGAACGGATTCCAACAACGACCTGGCAGTCATTGCGATCAAGCTGGACGACCTTGACGAGGACACCAGGGCTCAGATCAAGGTTGCTACGCTCGGCGATTCCAGCAAGCTCAAGATCGGTGAATCCGTCGTTGCCATCGGCAATGCGCTGGGGTATGGCCAGTCCGTTACAACCGGCGTTGTCAGCGCACTGGACCGCGAGATCAGCTCTTCCTCGATCTCAGGGACCTTTATTCAGACGGATGCAGCCATCAACCCCGGCAACTCCGGCGGCCCGTTGGTGGACCTTGGCGGCAATGTCATTGGCATCAACTCCAGTAAGATCGGCGGCACCACCGTCGATGGAATGGGTTTTGCCATTCCGACCTCAACAGCAGTTCCGATTATCCAGGATCTGATGAATCAGAAAACAAAGGCAACCGTTGCAGAGGAGGATCGCGGATACCTTGGCATCAGCGGCGTCAGTGTAACCAGCCAGGTGGCCAGTGCCTATGGCATGCCGGAGGGCGTCTATGTCGCACAGATCATTGAAGGCGGCGGCGCAGCAGATTCCGACCTGCAAAAGGGTGATGTCATCACCGGCATCGAAGGTACAACCGTCAGTGATATGGAAGCCCTGCAAAAGCAGCTGACCTACTACGAGGCAGGGGAAGAGATCACACTGACTGTACAGCGTCAGGATGGCTCCGGAGAGTATGCAGAGAAGGAAATTACACTCACGCTGGGTGATAAGAGTGCCATCAACGACTATGAGAGCAGTCAGGAGGAAGCAGAAAAGAGCAGCCGGCACAGCTATGGCTATAACAACGGCGGCTCCGGCAAGGAGGATTCCCAGGACAGCAGCCAGGAGGAATCCGACGAGTCCGAAGATTCCGGCCGTGCAGACAACGACAACGATTCCGATTCTGAGAACAGTAAGGAGAGCGAAGAGAGTGAGGAGGACAGCCCCTACTATTCCTTCCCCTTCGGCGATCTCTTCGGAAACCGATAAAGTGCTCCGCAAACACTTGCCTTAAACATAACGTAGTAAGGAAATCCCCCGCACGGCGATGCCGCGCGGGGGATCCTCGTGTGTGACATCTTCGCTGCGCATGACAGGTAGATCAATGATTATCAAATGATTATCAAAAAGGAAGCAGGAGCCATGACCTGGCTCCTGCTTCCTTATTTTACGAGAGGGGGGAGAAAATATATTGTTCAACAGTCTGCAGAACAGACTGATGTTGTAAGGGGAGGGGCTGCAACAAGGCTGCAGCCCGGCTATGAAAAAGAAAAGCGTTTGCGTTTACCAGATGTCTTTGTTTCATCTGATAAATACATGATAACGGCAGACTGTGAATAAAGCGTGTTCAGAATGTGGGTATTTTGTGACAATCCTGTGAGGAATTTTTGCCGGAGGAAGGGGGCTCGGCGGCAGATCTTTTGGGGATCTGCTTGTATGCAGCTGATGTGCGGACCGAGGAAAGGACAGGGCGGCGGACAGAAGGTCATTGCATGGAAAGCGTTTCGTTTTGCCGGGAAAGCTGTTACACTTAAAAGGACTATTGTTTGAGAACAACAGAGGGAATATGAAACAACAAAAAAAGAATCGCAGTGGGAAAAAAGCATCGTCTCTGTTGAAGCTTTGCCTTCTATTGATTTGCCTGTATGTAGGCCTGCAATACAGCAGGGGAGCAGCGGGAACGTCACAGGATGCCGGGCAGACAGCAGCACAGGCGGTGGAAGAGCAGACCGGCCGGGAGACGCTGCAGGAAGAGGAAACGAGCAGCGCGCAGGATGCAGCGGCAGAGGATCCGTCCGAACGGAATGAGAATGATGCAGAGAACGCTGCAGCAGAAGGCGACGGCTTTTCAGAGAGCACCGTAGATGCGAATCCGGAACAGATTCCGGATTATAACGGCGAGGATGTGATCACCTTAAATGACAACGTGCCGAATTTTACGGAATACGATCTGGAGAACATGGAAGGCCAGCATTTCAGCGAGCTGGATGAGCTGGGGCGGTGCGGCGTCGCCTATGCGATGCTGGACGAATCGATGATGCCAACCGGGAAAAGAGGCGACATTTCGATGATTCATCCGACCGGGTGGCATAGCGTGACCTATTCCGTGGTCACCTCTGAGGATCAGCATCTCTACAACCGCAGTCACCTTCTGGCCTACAGCCTGACCGGGCAGAATGACAATGAACGGAACCTTATTACCGGAACGCAGCACTTGAATCAGGAGGTAATGCTCCCTTATGAGAATCAGGTGGTCTGGTATCTGGAGGATAACGGCGGTCACGTGCTGTACCGGGTGACACCGTATTTTGCAGAGGACGAACTGGTGGCACGGGGCGTTGAGATGGAGGCCTATTCCGTGGAGGATGACGGAGACGGCGTTGAATATCACATCTTTATCTACAACGTGCAGCCCGGTGTTGAGATTGACTATCAAACCGGGGAGAGCTGGGAAACAGAGGATGAGAGGCAGGAGCTGGATGATGCGGCATAACTGGAATGGAATGTTCCGATCACCCGGTTTCAGCAGATGTGTGAGCGGTGGACAGCTCCGGCAGATCATGCGGTTTCGGAAAATGCGTGACAGGTAACGAATTCATCTGCAGCTAACGCAGCAAAAGGAGTTATATGACAGGATATATTACGAATGTATTGGAGCTGTTGGAGCGCTCCGCAGAGCGCTTTCCGGACCGACCGGCCTTTGGCGATCCCAAGGGAGACATTACATGGAGTGAGCTGGTGCAAAAGGCAAGGGCCGTTGGAATCCTGCTGGCACAGCAGATTCAGCCGGAGCAGCCGGTTGCCTTTTATCTGGAAAAGTCTGTGGACGCGGTGATCGCCATGTTCGGCGCCGTTTACGCCGGAGGCTTTTACAGCTTCATCGATGTGCGGCAGCCGGCCGCAAGGGCCCAGAAGGTTCTGGATGTCCTGGAGCCGCCGCTCGTTGTTACGGACGAAGAAAATGAGACTAAATCAAATGAGCTCTCCTGCCCCGGCAAGAAGGTCCTGTTGTCGAAACTTTTAGAGGAGGCGGCAGTGCATCAGGGTATGCAGGATGGGAATATGCCGCAAAGTCTTGCACATATTCGAGAGAATATGACGGACACCACGCCGCTCTACGTGAACTTTACCAGCGGCTCTACGGGGACACCGAAGGGCGTTGCCGTGAGCCACCGGAGCGTCATCGAATTCATGGCACCGTTTACGGAGCTCTTCCATGTGACAGAGTCGGACGTTTTTGGCAATCAGGCGCCCTTTGATTTTGACGTCTCGGTGAAGGACATTTACAGCGGACTGTATACAGGCGCAAAGGTTCAGATCATTCCGCGAGAGTATTTCAGCAATCCGACGATCCTCATGGACTATCTGCAGGAGAAAAACACGACCGTCCTCATCTGGGCTGTCAGTGCGATGTGCTTTGTCTCCATCATGAACGCACTGGATTACAAAACGCCGCAGTCGGTTCGCGCGGTTGGATTCTCCGGCGAGGTGATGCCGATCAAGCAGCTGCGGATCTGGAAGAAATATCTGCCGAAGGCCATGTACGTCAACCTGTACGGCCCGACGGAGATTACCTGCAACTGTACCTATTATGTGTTGGATGAGAATAAGGAATATGCACTGGATGAGGTGATTCCTGCCGGCGTTCCCTTTGCTAACGAGAAGGTGCTCCTTCTGGATGAAGAGGATCGCCTTGTGCCGCGCAATGATACCGAACATCAAGGCGAGATCTGTGTCAGCGGGACCTGTGTTGCCCTTGGCTATTACAAGGATCCGGAGAAGACAGCAGCGGCCTTTGTGCAGAATCCGCTGAATCCCTGCTATCTGGAACCGATGTACCGGACGGGTGATGTGGGACGATACGATGCAGAAGGAAACCTGATTTATGTATCCCGCAAGGATTTCCAGATCAAGCATTTAGGACACCGCATTGAGCTCGGTGAGGTCGAGGCCGATGCAATGGCAAGGGACGGCGTATCCCGCGCCTGCTGCATCTACGATGCAGCAAAAAAACGACTGATCCTGTTCTATACCGGCGAGCGGGAAAAGGGCGAACTCGAGAAGGAGCTGAAGGAGATTCTGCCGCCCTTTATGGTACCGAACAAGACCTTCCGTCTGGAGGAGATGCCTCTTAACAAAAACGGCAAGATCGACCGGCATGCCCTGGAGGACATCTACCGGGGGAGCAGGAAACCCTCAGATGGTGCGAAACCGTTACGTATGGAAGAATAACACAGAAGGATGCAGGGACATACAAAATGACAGATGAAATGCTGATACAAATGGTGCAAAGGTTCGGAACGCCGACCTATGTGTTTGACACGAAGGCACTGCGGCAAAGAGTGCAGAGTATAAAAGAAATTCTGGGAGATCAGATTCACCTTTGCTATTCCATCAAGGCGAATCCCTTCCTGATTCCTGCGATGCTAAGGGAGGTGGAGCACCTGGAAGTCTGCAGCCCGGGCGAGCTCGCCATCTGCGAGAGGCTGCAGGTGCCGATGGAGGCCGTGGTATATTCCGGCGTGAACAAGGAGCCGGTGGACGCCGAAGAGGCGGTCATCACGGACTGCGTCGGCGTCTGCACCGCAGAATCCATTCGCCACGTGCAGCTCCTGGAGGCAGCGGCTGCCAAAAGGGAAGGACAATGCGAGGCAGCAGGCGGCAAGGAGAAGGCGGGACGACTGCCGGTGCTCCTTCGCCTGAATGCGGGAGCACAGTTCGGAATGTCCCGGGCAGATCTTCTGTCTGTCATCGAAAAGCGGGAGAGCTATCCGCACCTTGAGATTGTCGGAGTCCATTATTTTGTCGGCACCCAGAGGAAAAATAAAGAGCTGCATCAGCAAAAGGAAGAACTGCAGATGCTCAAAGAGTTCTACGAACAGGTGGAGCAGGAATATGGCTTTCATCTGCAACGGCTCGAATACGGGCCGGGGCTGCCGGTTCCGCTCTTTGCAGGGGATGATGACAGCGATACGCTGGCACCTGTGCGCATGCTCGCACCCTTCCTGCAGGAGGTGACAACATGGGCAGAGCTGACGGTGGAGGCCGGTCGTTTTTTTGCCACAGAGTGCGGATACTACCTGACAAAGGCGATGGATTGCAAAACGTCGGATGAGGGCGTGAACTACTGCATTCTGGACGGAGGCATTCACCACGTAAACTATCTGGGACAGATCATGGGCATGAAGGAGCCGGTGATCCGGCATTACCGCGGAAACGGCGACCCGGATGCCGCACTGGATACGGTGCCTTTGCAGCGGATCCCGGACGATACCGAGGATGCAAAGAGCTGGGCTCTTTGCGGGAGCCTTTGCACCACCAATGACGATTTGGTGCGATCGAGGAAGATGGCAGAGCCGCAGCCGGGCGATGTTCTGGCGTTCGAGAACATCGGTGCGTATTCGGTAACCGAGGGAATCTATCTGTTCCTTAGTAGAAAAATGCCTCGTATTGTGTTATATAATGATATTTCGGATATTCGGCTGGTGAGGGATTTTGTTGACACCAGTGTTTTGAATACCCCTTCGGTTGACTAGTACAATTATTTAAAAATCGCTGTACTAGAAACGGAGCTTGTGTGGAAAACGTCTTCAAGGATTTTCATAGGATTCGCTGCATTTTGCAGCAAAAGGAGAGGAAAATGGAAGAATTAATCGAACTGCTGGAAGATATTAAGGATGATGTGGATTTTGCAAACTGCACCACTTTGATTGATGATGGAATTCTGGATTCCTTTGACATTCTGCAGATTATCAGTGCGCTGAATGATGAGTATGATATCTCCATTCCGGCAGGAGAGATCATTCCGGCGAACTTTAACAGCGCAAAGTCTCTTTATGAAATGGTACAAAGACTCCAGGAGGCATAATAACAACATGAAGGAATTATCCAAAACCTACGATCCGCAGGCCATTGAGGATCGGATTTACGAGAACTGGGAAGAGAAAAAGTATTTTCACGCAGAGGTGGATCACAGCAAGACACCGTTTACCATTGTGATTCCGCCGCCGAATATCACCGGACAGCTTCACATGGGTCATGCCTTGGATCAGACCATGCAGGATATCATTATCCGCTTTAAGAGAATGCAGGGCTATAACGCACTGTGGCAGCCCGGAACCGATCATGCCTCCATTGCAACAGAGGTGAAGGTTATCAATGAGCTCAAAAAGAAGGGAATCACCAAGGCAGACCTTGGCCGCGAGGGATTCCTTGAAAAGTGCTGGGAGTGGCGCGAGGAGTACGGACGCCGCATCGTGACTCAGCTTAAAAAGCTGGGCTCCTCCTGCGACTGGGACAGAGAGCGCTTCACCATGGACGAGGGCTGCAACAAGGCTGTGACCGAGACCTTCGTGAAGATGCATGAGAAAGGCTGGATCTACAAGGGCAACCGTATGGTCAACTGGTGCCCGGTCTGCAAGACCTCCATTTCGGATGCCGAGGTAGAGTATAAAGAGCAGGCCAGCCATTTCTGGCATATTAAATATCCGCTGATCGAGGCAGACGGTAGTGTCAGCACAACCCGTTTCCTGGAGTTTGCAACCACGCGTCCGGAGACCATGCTGGGCGATACTGCGGTTGCGGTGAATCCGGAGGATGAGCGCTACAAGGACCTTATCGGACAGAGTGTCATGCTGCCCATCGTGAATCGTCCGATTCCGATTGTGGGTGACGAGCACGCAGATCCGGAGGCAGGAACCGGCGTTGTAAAGATTACACCGGCACATGACCCGAATGACTTTGAGGTCGGAAAGCGCCATAACCTTGCTGTGATCAATATCCTGAATGATGATGCGACCATCAATGAAAACGGCGGTCAGTATCAGGGAATGGATCGCTATGAGGCAAGAGCTGCCATTGTCAAGGAACTGGATTCTCTGGGACTTCTCGTTGAGATTGAGGATCTGACCCACAACGTAGGAACCCATGATAGGTGCGGCACTACGGTAGAGCCGATGGTGAAAGAGCAGTGGTTCGTTAAGATGGACGAGCTCATTAAGCCAGCGGTAAAGGCCATCGAAGAAGGCGAGATCAAGCTCATTCCAAAGAGCATGGAGAAGACCTACTACAACTGGACCGATAACATCAAGGACTGGTGCATTTCCAGACAGCTCTGGTGGGGACATCGGATTCCGGCATGGTACTGCGATGACTGCGGAGAGACCATGGTGGCAAGAGAGACTCCCTGCAAGTGCGCAAAGTGCGGCAGCACGAATCTGACACAGGATCCGGACACCCTGGACACCTGGTTCTCTTCGGCACTGTGGCCGTTTGAGACACTGGGCTGGCCGGAGGAGACGGAGGATCTTAAATATTTCTATCCGACCGATGTACTGGTAACCGGTTACGATATTATCTTCTTCTGGGTGATCCGCATGATCTTCTCGGGCTACGAGCAGATGGGAGAAAGACCCTTTAAGACGGTTCTGTTCCACGGCCTTGTCCGTGATTCTCAGGGCCGCAAGATGTCCAAGTCCCTTGGCAACGGCATCGATCCTCTGGAGATCATCAGCCAGTACGGCGCCGATGCACTGCGCCTGACGCTGATCACGGGCAATGCACCGGGCAATGACATGCGCTTCTATATGGAACGTGTGGAGAACAGCCGTAATTTTGCCAACAAGATCTGGAATGCAACCCGCTTTATCATGATGAACATGGAAGAGGGCAAGGAGGCAGACCTTTCTGTTATGCCGCAGGGCCTGCAGCCGGAGGATCAGTGGGTGCTGTCCACCTTCAACACGATCGTGAAGGATGTGACAGAGAACATGGAAAAGTTCGAACTGGGCATTGCTGTTCAGAAGGTCTATGACTTTATCTGGGGCGAGTTCTGCGACTGGTACATCGAGATGGTAAAGCCTCGCCTGTACCGCACGGATGATGCAGACAGCAAGAATGCAGCACTCTGGACCCTGCAGACCGTCCTTGTCGGGAGCCTGAAGCTCCTGCACCCGTACATGCCGTTTATTACCGAAGAGATCTTCACGACGATCCAGACGAAGGAGCCGTCCATTATGATCTCCTCCTGGCCGGTATGGAGAGAGGAGTTCAGCTTCCCGGAGCAGGAGAAGGACATCGAGATGATCAAGAATGCGGTCTCCGGCATCCGCAAGATGCGCAATGACCGTAATGTGGCACCGTCCAGAAAGTCCAAGGTATATGTGGTGTCCGAGAACGAGAAGGTTCTGGAGGTCTTCCGCAAGGATCAGCTCTTCTTTGAGACACTGGCCTATGCGAACGAAGTGGTTCTGCAGAAGGATCAGGAAGGCATTCCGGAAGGCGCAGTATCTGTCATTGAGCCGTTTGCGACCTTCTTTGTTCCGATGCAGGATCTGATGGATATCAGCGCCGAGATTGAGCGACTTACGAAGGAGCTCGCACGTCTTGACGGTGAGCTGAAGCGCTCGGAGAAGATGCTCTCCAACGAGAAGTTCCTCTCCAAGGCGCCGCAGGCGAAAATTGAGGAAGAGAAGGAAAAACAGGAGAATTATCGGCTCCAGCATGCGTCGGTTGAGGCCATGCTGCAGCAGATGAAGAGCTTATAGTATTGTTGTTCGCCCGCAGCCTGGCGTCCCCACAGCGGATATCTCCGCCAGGACCCGCCAGGCTGTGGGCGAGCAGATACCGGGAAAGCAGTATAAAAGGCTATGATTAATTTCGACGAAGAAATCAAGAAATTTCATCCAAGTCTGGAAATCAATGATGTGGAGAATGCCATCTACAACCAGGATATGAAGGATATGGTGGATGTCATGCTCCGAATGACCAAGGATGGTGTGTACGGTGCAGAAAGCTCTCCGGCACATAATCTGACACCGCACAACATGGGGATGATGTAGGCATGTATTGCTACAAATGCGGCTGCGAGCTCAACAGGACGGATCATTGTCCCAACTGCGGAGCGGACGTGGCAACGTACAAAAAAATCATATATACGTCCAATTATCTCTATAACGATGGACTGCAGAAGGCGCAGGTGAGGGATCTTTCCGGTGCTATTCTGTCCCTTAAGAACAGCCTATGGTTCAACAAGGATAATCTGGATGCCAGGAACCTCTTAGGACTCGTCTATTATGAGATCGGTGAGACGGTTGCGGCACTTTCAGAGTGGGTCATTGCCAAGAACATCAATGATGAAAGGCTCCACAGAAAGAACAACCAGGGAGAAGATTATCTGGCACAGGTGCAGGCGAGCAAGCAGACCATGGACAATCTGGACAGCTCAATTCAGCGCTACAACCATGCGCTGGAGTGCTGCTACACTGGCAATGTAGATGTGGCTGTCCTGCAGCTTAAAAAGGTATTGTCGGTGAATCCGCATTACCTTCGGGCACGTCAGCTCCTGGTTCTGCTGTATATTGGCAGTCAGGATTATAAAAAGGCGGCAAGAGAGCTGCAAAAGTGCAGTCTTCTGGACGTGAACAACACAACAACGCTCCGGTATATGCAGGAGGTGGAGTCGCACCTTTTGCAGGAGTCCGGCGCTGCGGCCAGCCGCGGACGATCCGGCACGGTTCGCACGGTGAAGACAGCAGGCCTTGGGTCCAATGAGGTCAGCAGCCTTGCCGGAAAGGGCGGAAAGGGCAGGAATAAAAAGCAAAAGCTCAAGGTCGGCAGCGTGATCAAATACACGGCCGACAATGAAACGATCATTCAGCCGGTCAATGCCAGAAACCCCGGTGTGGACGGGTTCGGTCTGCCCTCCTGGATCTATGGCGGTGTGATTGGCGCTCTGGTCGGCGCAGTTGCCGTTGGCTTTTTAATTATGCCGGCAAGAGTACAGAGTATCCGCTCAGAAACGCAGCAGCAGGTTCGTGAGATATCGGCAGAGGCGGACACAAAAGAAGCTAAGATTACCGATCTGCAGAGCCAGGTAGATAATCTTACAACGGAGCTCGCAGAGTATCAGGAGCAGGAATCTCTGACAGCGACGGGAGGCGATGCATCCTCTAAAATGAATGCATTGATGCTGAGTGCGGCCTATTATATTGAGGATTCCGTGAACGTGAATGATGCAGCAGATGCTCTGGGCAAGATTGATCCGGAGATTGCGGCGGATGACATGTCTGAGGAGTATGTCAAGCTCTATAATGACCTGTATCCTCTTTTGAGAGCGCAGATCCTGCAGAATTATGCCGATGCCGGAATCGAGGCCTATGAGGCAGATCGACCGGATTATGAAACGGCAGTGCAGAACCTTGCAATGGCCAATCAATTCGAGGATGCATCCAACTACGGACAGACCTGGCCGCAGCGGCAGTATTATCTGGCAGATTCTTACTACCAGCTGTATCAGGCCGCAGAAGACAAGACCAAGGTAACGGATTACATTACCAAGGCCAAAGAGGTGATTACGAATCTGGAGACTGCATTCCCAGCTTCGGATTACACAACAAAAGCAGAGGCACTTCTGGAAAAACTGCCGGAGGTTGCAGAGACTGCAGCATCTTCGGCTGCGGATACGTCGAATGCTGCAGAGACTGCAGCACCTTCGGCTGCAGATACGGCGAATACGGCAGAGACTGCAGCGACTGCAGATGCAGATACGGCAAATACGACGAGCACGACAGTAGCGGGAACGCAAAATAACGGCTGAGCGGAGAACATTTGTCGGACGCAAGGCTATGAAAGAGAGCGTTTTATAAAAAGCGAACAGAAGAAAAGCGCACCCGAAACGGTGCGCTTTTCTTACGAAAGGGAAGGTTGATTGAATCAGTACAGATGAGGATGCAGCAATGGCAAAACGTGAGATGGAATTTAAAATGGAACGCCCGGGCCTCATTAAGGAGGGGGATCACGTGACTGTTTCCGAAGGTCTCTTGCCCAGTAATTATTACTATACGATTAACCCGTCTCTTGCAATGAGCGGCAACATTCCGTTTACCAAACGATTGAAGGCAACGGAAGGGGACGTGATTTCGGTCATTGAGAATGAGCGGGGATTCTATGTGAAGGTTGCCTTTGAAGAGTAACGAACAGAGAAAGGAGCATCGGTTTGACGAATCAGATGGAAAAACCGGGAACAAAATCCAATCCCGTGTCGCAGCAGGAAGGAGCAATTGCGGCTGCCGGCAGGATGCCTCTTCGCAATGCATTGTGTTGCTTTCTGGGGGCACTGATCTGGGGAACGGCCTTTGTTGCACAAAGCGTTGGCGGCGAGATTCATGCGGTGACCTTTGTGGGACTGCGTTTTCTCATGGGGGCTGTGGTGCTGCTGCCCCTCCTTATCGTGCGAAAGAGAGCACGATCGATGAGAATGCAGCAGGGAGATCGCACGGTAAGAGAGCCGGATCATAAGGCGGCGATAAAGGGCGGTCTCATCTGCGGGACAGCGCTCTTTCTGGCCTCCTGGCTGCAACAGGTGGCCATCCCTGAGGTGGCGGTAGGAAAGGCGGGCTTTCTGACAGCCCTGTACATCATCATCGTACCCTTTTTGTCACTTATTTTTACCAGAAGATCCAATGCAAAGGTCTGGATCGGAGCTGTGATTGCAGCGGTCGGTCTGTATTTTCTGTGTATGAAGCCGGGCGAGGAATTCAGCATCGGCAGATGGGAGCTGTGCCTGATTCTGTGTGCCTTTGCCTTTTCCGTGCAGATCATGTGCGTGGATCATTTTGCTCCGCAGACGGACGGGGTTGAGCTGTCCTTTATGCAGTTTCTGACAACAGGCGTTCTGGGGACGGTCCTTGCTGCAGTGAGCGGGAATCTTACATTGACAGGGGTGTCCCAACAGGCGATTCTATCCTTGTGCTATGCCGGGATTTTCTCGAGCGGGATCGCCTATACTCTGCAGGTCGTAGGACAAAAGGGAGCAGATCCTGCCATCTCTTCTCTTATCATGTCCCTGGAATCGGTCATCAGTGCTGTTTCGGGCTTTTTGTTCCTGCATCAGACGCTGTCTGTGTGGGAGCTCATTGGCTGCGTTCTCATGGCAAGCGCCATTGTGCTGGTACAGCTGCCATCCCGTCGGATCAGAACATCGACATTGTCTGCACTCGTTTGCCTTTTGGGAATTTCGGCGCTTTTTTCCGGCTGCGCATCGGCGCCGGGGACAGAGGGCAGCACTGCAGCCTCGAGCTCGGCCGGTGAGCGGCAGCTCCTGCAGGCGGGAGAGTATCAAGCTGCGGTGGACTCTCTGACAGCCCGGATTGATGGCGGGGAGGATACGGAGGAAAATCACAGGCTTCTTGGCATTGCCTATATGGGGCTGGGAGATTATGAGAGCGCTGCGTCTGCCTTGGAATCTGCCCTGACCGAATCCGGCATTGCCCCCACAGAAATCGAGTATGACATCAATGATTACCTGGGGGTCTGCTATTACAAGCTGGGCAATTATGATGAAGCCCTCGGAATCTATGATGCAATTGTTGCCATGCGCCCAAAGGATGCGGATGCCATAGAACTGCGCGGAGCAGTAAAGCTCAAGCTCGGAGATACCGATGGGATGCAGAAGGACTTTGCCAGGGCCGTTTCACTCGAGCCGACCAACTATGACAGGATCCTGTCCATCTATACCGTGATGTCCGCAAGCGGCTACAGTGAAGAAGGCAAACAATACGTACAGGATGCTCTGGAAAAAAACAGCTCCACCATATCCGGCTATGACAAGGGGCGGCTGTCCTACTATATCGGAGATTATGAAACGGCGAGGGTCAACCTCGAGCAGCTCCAGGACAACACAGATGAAAATGTGGCACTGATGCTGGGACGAACCTATGAGGCTCTGGGAGATTACAACTATGCAGCCAATGTCTACAAAACCTTTCTGGCCTCCAACACCGGATATCCGGAGGTTTACAACCAGTTGGGTCTTTGCTGCATGAAAATGGGCGATTACAGCGCTGCCCTGGAAGCCTTTCAGGAGGGAAAGGCTCTTGGCAGCAGTGAGTACCTGCAGAGCCTGTCTTTTAATGAGATTGTTGCCTATGAGAACCAGGGCAATTTTGAACAGGCTAAAACGCTCATGACCGTCTATCGGTCAGCCTATCCCGGAGATGAGAAGGCGGCCCGTGAGGAGACCTTTCTGGCAACACGGTGAGATGGCGTCTGCCTGGTGACGGCACGCATTACATTTGACCTGCGGCGGGCGGTTTGCGTTGCGCCGGGGCCGTCTCGTGCGTATAATGCCATGTAGGAAAAACGTTTCGCACACAATGGAGGCACACATGATTGCTAAGCTGATTGAGAAAATTCAGGAAAAAAACGCACCGGTCGTTGTAGGACTGGATCCCCAGATGAGTTTCCTTCCGGAGGTGCTGCTCAAGGACGCAGCAAGACATGTGGAAGAAAACGTTCTGGATGAGGATCTGGCCATTGCGGCAGATGCCATCTGGCACTTCAATAAAGAAATCGTGGATGCCGTGGCAGATCTGGTTCCTGCGGTGAAACCGCAGATTGCCATGTACGAGCAGTTCGGAATCCCGGGCCTTATGACCTATTGGAGAACGGTTCGTTACTGCCAGGAAAAGGGACTTGTTGTCATCGGCGATGTCAAGAGAGGTGACATTGGTTCAACCTCTGAGGCATATGCAAGAGCACACCTTGGCAGAGTCGAGATTGGCGGACACAGAATCCGTGTATTTGATGAGGATTTTGCAACCGTGAATCCCTACCTTGGAACCGACGGCATCAAGCCGTTTGTGGATGTATGCAACCAGGAGGACAAGGGTATTTTCGTTCTGGTTAAGACCTCCAATCCTTCCAGCGGAGAATTCCAGGATATTAAGGCGGAGGACGGCCGTCACATGTATGAGGTCGTAGGTCAGAAGGTTCGCGAATGGGGCGAGCAGTCGATGGACGGAACCTACAGCAATGTGGGCGCTGTCGTTGGCGCAACCTATCCGGATCAGGCAAAGGTTCTGCGTGAGCTGATGCCGCATACCTTCATTCTGGCTCCGGGATACGGCGCTCAGGGTGCAACAGCCAAGGATCTGGCAGGATTTTTTGACAAGGATGGCATTGGCGCTATTGTGAATTCCTCCCGCGGCATCATTGCAGCCTATAAAAAGGACAAATATGCGCAGTATGGTGAGAAGGGCTTTGCAGAGGCGGCAAGAGCAGCCACGATTGATATGATTGAGGATCTGCGCTCTGCACTGAACTAAAGAAATGCACAGAAAGGATTTGATATCCATGGAACAGTACAAACAGGAATTCATTGATTTTATGCTGGACTCCGAGGTTCTGAAGTTCGGCGAGTTTACTTTAAAGAGCGGTCGCAAATCTCCGTTCTTTATGAATGCAGGAGCCTATCAGAACGGGACACAGCTGTCCCGCCTCGGCGAATACTATGCAAGGGCCATCCATGATACCTATGGTCTGGATTTTGACGTTCTCTTTGGGCCTGCCTACAAGGGAATTCCGCTGGCTGTTGCGACCGTTATGGCGATCAGCAGACTGTACGGGGTGGACATCCGCTACTGTGCAAACCGCAAAGAGGTAAAGGATCACGGCGATACCGGAATCCTCCTCGGCAGCAAGCTGAAAGACGGCGACCGCGTGGTAATCATTGAGGATGTCACAACCTCCGGCGCATCCATGGCAGAGACCGTTCCGATTCTGCGCACGCAGGCCAATGTGGAGATTCTGGGCCTGATGGTATCTTTGAACCGCATGGAGGTCGGTCTGGAAGGCAAGGGCTCCGCTCTGGATGAAATCAAGGAAAAATACGGCTTCCCGGCCGATGCCATTGTTACCATGGAAGAAGTTGTTTCCTATCTGGGACAGCCAAGAGACGGGGAAAATACGGCCTTCCTGACGGATGAGATCAAAGAGGCATTGAACCGGTATTACGAGGAATACGGGGTACACTAATTGAGACGACGACCGCATGGACATCTGTTCAACAGTAAAGAGCAATCTACCAATGCACTGCTGTCGGTGGTGCTGGGGGGGATTTCTCTGGCCGCATGCTGCGTCATGATTTATCAGGCATATAGAAACGGCGGTCAGGCGCAGCTACGTCAGGGCGGTGTCGTTTTTATATGTCTTTTTTTTGCACTTGCAGGTATGATCCTGGGCATCCTATCCAGGAGAGAGCCGGAGAAGATGTATCTCACATCGTATCTGGGAATACTGTTGAACGGACTGGTACTGGCACTGGGCTTCGTGCTGATGTATCTGGGTCTGTAGACATGCAAGAAACGATATGCATAACAGGAGAGATGGAATGAGGTCAGAGCCTTTACAGAGCCTGGAAACAGAGCTGTTTCAGATGGCAGAGGAGAGAATCCGAGAGGCAGCAGAGTCTGCAGGCAGCGAAATTCATGATAAGGCCGCATCGTATTTTGCCTATGGTGCAAGGCTTCTGGTGATGCTGCTGGATGAATATCACTTTGTGGCAGAAGGGGGTCTGCAGAAGGCCAGTCTAGAAGACCTGCAGCAGCGAAATCATGCGCTGTATGAGGATATTCTGCCGGAGCATTATGGAGAGAGCTATGCCAATCCGGTGTATGCTGCAACGCAGTTTGGCGAGGAGTACGGTCCGCTCGCGGCAGCGCTGATCTATGAGCTGCGCAGTGTGATCCCGTATGTCTACGAAGGAGTGCAGGAGGAGATTCGGATCCGGTTGGAGCTCTTTCTGGAGGTTTACACGGCGTTCTCTGTGGAGGAAGCACAATACAAGGCACTTTGTCTGGCCGGTGAGGATCCCAAAGAGCAGGGAATTACCGGGATTCCTGCTGTAAAGGGACTGCGCAGAATTCTGTATGGATATGTCAGTGATTACCTGGAGCAGGAGATGGAGCAGAATGTCCGTCGAAAACTCGTAGGAGAGATGGGAGAGAATGCAGATGGCAGCGACTATGCTCTGGAACTATTGAAGGAGCAGGATCTGACGGATTCAAGGTATCTGTATTATCTGGGAGAATATATAACAGAGAATGAGCTGCGGACGCATCGGCATCTGCTGGAATTGCCGAAGGAGCAGCTTAAAAAGATGGCAGATACCTGGACAGAGGGCTTTCGAATCGGTTTTGAGACAACCGGAAAGGATCTTTCATCCAAACGATCGGTGGGCCTTATCTGGCCTCTTGGATTCGAGCCTGTGATCCTCATGGCGGTACACAATTTTGAGGCGATGGGAAAGGAATGCATCTGCTACCGGGAGATAGAGAGCATCTTCTACCTTCATGGAGCAGAGCCGGCAGGTTATCACGGAGCGGAGGCGAATCCGCAGTACCGCTATGACCACAGAGAGAATCTGGCACTGATTCTGGATGATACCCTGGCAAACCGCATGGCAGAGGCTCTGGCAGCCGCTTACAAGGCATGGCATGGTGATACGGTTCTCTATGCAGGGCCTGCCGTGATGGAGGTGTTCGGAGATCCGGCCTTTGCACCGACTGTGGGAGAGGGCAAGCCCTCGTATGATGAAACGCAGCAAAGGCTCATTGCAAGGTACCGGCAGACCGCCGGCCGGTATTATAATGAGGCAGTGATCGGCAGCAACAGGAGCTTTACGATCATATCCTTTCCGCTGCCGTCTATTGAGAAGGGCAATCCAAAAGGTGCATCGTATGAAGAGATCTTTGATGCGGTGATGGAGATCAATACCCTGGATTACCTGACCTATCAGAGAATTCAGGGAAAGCTGATTGATGCATTGAACGAGGCAGACAGACTCCATATTACAGGGTGCGGCGGCAATCAGACGGATCTGACTGTGAATTTGTGGAAGCTGCAGGATCCGGAACATGAGGCAATCTTTGAAAACTGCGTGGCGGACGTGAACATTCCGGTCGGGGAGGTCTTTACTACGCCGGTGCTGGAGGGGACGAACGGTGTTCTGCAGGTATCGAAAGTGTTCCTGAACGGAATGGGATTCCGAAATCTGTCTCTGACCTTCCGGGACGGCTGTGTCACAGAATACTCCTGCGATAACTATCAGGGAGAATCCTGCGCAGAGGAAAAGGGCAGGGCCTACATTGAAGAGAACATCCTATTCCATCATAAGACGCTGCCCATGGGAGAATGCGCAATCGGAACCAACACTACGGCCTATGCAGCAGGGCTTTACTACGGCGTCACCGATCGTCTGCCGATTCTGATCGCAGAGAAGACAGGACCCCATTTTGCAGTGGGAGACACCTGCTACAGCGATGAAGAGGACAACATCAGCTGCAACCCGGACGGAAAAAGGATTGTGGCAAGGGAGAATACCTTCTCAAGGCTGCGGGAGAGCGATCCGGAAAAGGCGTATTTTGGCTGTCATACGGACATCACCATTCCCTTTGCGGAGCTGGGAAAAATGGAGGCGATTCACGCAGACGGCAGCAGCGTGACTCTGATCGAAAACGGACGATTCGTCCTGCCGGGAACAGAAGAATTGAATGTGCCGCTTGACAGAATAGAAAAAGGGTAAGTCGCATCGCAAAAATCACATGTAGGGCTTGTTCCCTGCGTGCCGCTAAAGCGCGGCAAAGGAGGTTGAAATGGCTACAGTCGGCATTGTTATGGGCTCAGATTCAGATATGAGTGTGATGAGCAAGGCGGCAGAGGTGCTGGATCAGTTCGGCATCAGCTACGAGATGCACATCATTTCGGCGCACCGTGAGCCGGACGTATTTTTTGAATGGGCCAAAGGCGCTGAGGAGAGAGGCATTAAAGTGATCATTGCAGGTGCCGGAATGGCAGCTCATTTGCCGGGGATGTGTGCTGCACTGTTTCCGATGCCGGTCATCGGCATTCCGATGCACACAACATCCCTTGGCGGCAGAGATTCCCTGTACAGCATCGTTCAGATGCCGAGCGGAATTCCGGTGGCAACCGTTGCCATCGGCGGCGGCAAAAATGCAGGCATTCTGGCTGCAAAAATCCTGTCTGTGTCGGATCCGGAGCTCCTTGGCAAACTGAAGGAGTACACGGCGTCTATGGAAGCTGAGGTCAAGGCCAAGGACGAGCACCTGCAGCAGGTTGGATACAAGGAATACAGCAAGTAAGAGGAATCGGCACTGGCCGGCGCGTTACCGGTAGCACACATGATAGGAGGACGACACCATGGCACTTGATTACAAATCATCCGGCGTTGACGTAGAGGCCGGATACAAATCCGTTGAGCTCATGAAGGAATATGTAAAGCGCACCATGCGCCCGGAGGTACTGGGCGGTTTGGGCGGTTTTTCCGGAGCGTTTGACCTTAGCGCAATCAGCAAGATGAAACACCCGGTATTGCTGTCCGGCACGGACGGCGTCGGAACCAAACAAAAGCTCGCATTCCTTATGGATCGTCATGATACCGTGGGCATCGACTGCGTTGCCATGTGTGTCAATGATGTGGCCTGTGCCGGCGGCGATCCGCTCTTTTTCCTGGATTACATTGCCTGCGGCAAGAACATTCCGGAGAAGATTGCGACCATCGTAAAGGGCGTGGCAGAGGGGTGCGTTCAGGCAGACAGTGCACTCCTTGGCGGTGAGACAGCGGAGCATCCCGGGATGATGCCGGATGAAGAGTATGATCTGGCCGGGTTCTCGGTCGGCGTTGTAGAACGGGATGACATGATCACCGGGCAGATGATTGCTCCCGGAGACATGCTGATCGGCGTTGCATCGAGCGGCGTACATTCGAATGGCTTCTCATTAGTTCGCAAGGTGTTCAACATCGAGAGCCTTGAGGTTCTGGAAAAGACCTACGAGGAGCTGGACGGACAGCGACTGGGAGATGTTCTCCTGACACCGACGAGAATCTATGTCCATGCTATGAAGGCAATCCGTGAGGCAGGCGTTCGTGTGAAGGGCTGCAGCCATGTGACAGGCGGCGGTTTCTATGAGAATATTCCCAGAATGCTGCCGGATGGAATGGTTGCTAAGATTCAGAAGGACAGCTATCCGATTCCTCCGATCTTTAAGCTCATGCAAAAGACGGGAGAGATCGACGAGCATGTCATGTACAACACCTTCAATATGGGCATCGGCCTGTGTCTTGCCATTGATCCTGCAGACAAGGACAAGGTTCTTGCTGCATTAGAGACAACCGGCGATCATGGCTATGTCATCGGTGAGATCATTGCAGCAAAGGACGCAGTGAACATCGATGCCGGCGGCAACACAAAGGCAGAGAGCAGAAAGGGCGTGGAGTTATGCTGAAGCTGGCCGTGCTGGTATCCGGCGGCGGAACGAACCTGCAGGCGATCATTGACCGCATTGCAGACGGGAGCCTTTCGGATGTCACGATTGTTCAGGTTATCTCCAATAATCCGGGAGTGTATGCACTGGAGAGAGCCCAAAAGGCCGGGATTCCGGCCAGTGTTCTGTCTCCGAAAAGCTATGAAACAAGAGAGCTGTTCAACGAGGCACTGCTGCAGGCTCTTCTGGATACGAAGGCAGATCTTGTTGTCCTGGCAGGGTGCCTTGTTGCTATTCCGCAGCAGGTGGTTGAGGCTTTTCATGGCAGGATCATCAACATTCATCCTGCGCTCATCCCTTCCTTTTGCGGAAAGGGATACTATGGACTGCATGTTCATGAAAAGGTGTTGGAGCGCGGCGTGAAGGTGACGGGAGCTACGGTTCACTTCGTGGATGAGGATCTGGATCATGGTCAGATCATTCTCCAGAAGGCCGTGGAGATTCCGGATGGAAT
Organism: Lachnospiraceae bacterium; assembly: GCA_963605745.1. Classification (GTDB taxonomy): domain Bacteria; phylum Bacillota; class Clostridia; order Lachnospirales; family Lachnospiraceae; genus CAG-791. Next base: position 26,211 of record CAVCWT010000021.1, on the reverse strand, counting down.
CACTGCAAAGGAGCTCCAGCAAAAGGTCATGGAGGAAGCGGAATGGGTCATTCTGCCGAAGGCAATTGAACTCATTGCCAAAGGGAAGGTCCGAATCGAAGGCGGTGTCACCAGAATTGCGGAGTAAATCTCTGAGAATGATAGAACGGATCCTTTTGCGGCGCGGTTTGGCAGGCTCTGCTGCAAGGGAGGTACGGAGGTGGATATGAAGGTATTATTGATCGGCGGAGGCGGCAGAGAGCATGCCATTGCCGCTGCCATTATGAGATCCGGCCAGGTTGACAAACTGTATTGTGCCCCCGGCAATGCCGGAATTGCAGAGCTGGCAGAATGCGCTCCTATCGGAGTTATGGAATTTGACAAGCTTATTGCCTTTGCCAGAGAAAAGGAAATTGACCTGGCCGTGTGCAGTCAGGATGATCCCTTGTGCGCCGGCATCGTGGATGCCTTTGAGGCGGCAGGAATCCGGGTTTTCGGGACGAAACAGAATGCGGCCATCATCGAAGGCAGCAAGGCTTTTTCCAAAAATCTGATGAAAAAATACGGCATCCCCACAGCTGCCTATGAGACCTTTACGGATCCGGACGCTGCCATTGAGTATCTGGAGACAGCAAAGATGCCGATCGTTCTGAAGGCAGACGGTTTGGCTCTGGGAAAGGGCGTTCTCATCTGCAACACAAAGGATGAGGCCGTAGAAGGCGTTCGTACGATCATGCTGGACAAAAAGTTCGGCTCCGCAGGAAACGAACTGGTCATTGAAGAGTTCATGACAGGACGTGAGGTGTCGGCGCTGGCCTTTGTGGACGGCAGAACCTATCGTCTGATGACCTCTTCTCAGGATCATAAGAGAGCACTGGACGGAGACAAAGGTCTGAATACGGGCGGTATGGGCACTTTTTCCCCGAGCCCGTTCTTTACCTCTGAGATTGAAAGGGTATGCCGCGAGACGATCTTCCAGCCTACGGTTGATGCCATGCGGGCAGAAGGAAGAGAGTTTAAGGGCGTACTGTATTTTGGCCTGATGCTGACAGAGGAGGGCCCGAAGGTTGTGGAATACAATACCCGCTTTGGAGACCCTGAAACGCAGGTTGTGTTGCCGAGAATGCAGACAGATATCATAGATGTGTTCCAGGCATGCATCGACGGAACGCTGGATCAGGTTGAGCTGCAGTTTGCAGACAATGCAGCGGTATGTGTAGTCATGGCCAGCGGCGGATATCCGTCTTCCTATGAGAAGGGGAAGGTCATCGCAGGGCTGGATGCCTTTAAGGGTCGGGAAGATCTGCAGTGCTATCATGCAGGAACTAAATTCAACGAGGAAGGGCAGATTGTCACGAGCGGCGGACGTGTTCTGGGCGTAACCGCATTGGCACCGACACTCAAGGAGGCCCGTGCAAAGGCCTATGAGGCAGTGCAGTTGGTATCCTTTGACAAGGCATACTATCGCCACGATATCGGAAAAGCCATTGATCAAGCCTGAAAAGCGTGTTATTCTAGTGCAGAATATGGAAACGTATAATCCCATGCAGCGGACGTATATTGTGAATCTGGTTTCGGAATGTAACTTCGGAATGAAACATTTGACTGATCACGCTGGAGAGGGAGAAGATGAATGACACGAAGAGATGAAGGCAAGGAGCAGTAATATCATGATAAATTCCCAGTTTAATCGTATTCGCAAGGCAGCTGCGGCAGCGGCAATGGCAGCGGCGGTGACCTTTGCGGCGCCGATGGCCGCGCTTCCTGCATTTGCAGCAACCGGAACGGTTACAGGCAGTGATATCAATGTCCGCAGTGAGGCAGGATCGGATTCCAGTCAGGTTGGTACTGTCACTACAGGTGACGTGGTTACGGTGGGAGAGACTGCTACCGATTCTTCCGGAGCAACCTGGTATCAGGTCACTCTGGAAAACGGAACGGTTGGTTATGTTCGCGGTGATTTCCTGACTGTGGATGAGTCCGCAGATGAGGAGAGCACGGATGCGGCAACCGATGAGTCCGCAGAGACAACCGATGCATCCACAGAGGCGCAGAGCACAGATGCTGCAGCCGCGGATGCAGCCGCAGCAGCAGAGCAGGATACCGGCGGATACCAGATTGTTCTGGCACCTGACGCAGACGGCGCAGACACCTATTATCTGTATGACAACAACGAAGGCAAACGGATGAAGATTTCGGACATCCAGAAGCTGGAGGATGATGTCACAACGGCACAGACAGCAGCAAGCTCAGCCAAGAGATCCATGATGATTGTTGCCTTTGCACTGGGTGCTGTGGCAATGATTCTCCTGATCGCAGTGATTGTTCTCATCATCAAACTCAAGGATGCACTGGAGAACGGCAGAAAAGAGCGCGATCTCACCATGGAGCGCAGAGATCAGCGCAGAGTGGATCATCGCGCAGACAGTGTGGAGTCTTTAAGAAGACCCAGAGGAGAGCAGGCAAGCCGCAGAGGTCGTGATGATGCCTATGCATCCAATGCCCGCAGAGTATCAAGAGATCTCGGAGCTGAGGATCGTACACAGAGACGGACAGCTCGTCCTGCAGAGAGCGGCAATTACACGACCAGAACGAGAACTGCAGCACCTGCAAGAGATACAGAGGGAAGACCTGCAGCAAGACAGCAGGCAGTTCGCAGTACGGCAGCAGAGCGTCCGGCACGCAGCGCAGCAGCAGAACGTCCGGTTCGCAGTGCGGAGCCTCGCAGCACGGAGACGACAGCAGCAAGACGCCCTGCTCAGCAGCAGGCACCGCGTCAGGCAGCAAAGACTACGATTGCAGATGAAGATTTTGACTACGATTTCCTCAAGCTGGATGATGGTGAATAAGATATAGGGATCCGTCCGCGGGACGCCCGATTCATGTTGAAGTCGCCAGGTGCGAGACAGATACTAAAACTTTTATAAAGAGGCAACCGTGTTGGTTGCCGGGTGATGCCGTGTGTTATAGAATCTATAACATGCGGCATTTTTTGTGCCCGGAAAAGGAAAAGGCTCCGTTAACGGAGCATAGATTAAAGGAGCTGCTGGTGAAATCAGTAGTTCCATGGAAAGGTGACCAATATGCTGATCGAAATAGATTTCAGCAGTGATGAGGCAATTTATCAGCAGCTCTGCAATCAGATTATTCTGGGCATAGCGACGTCACAGTATATCGAAGGACAGATGCTCCCTTCGGTGCGTCAGCTGGCAGAGGAAGTCGGTATCAATATGCATACCGTGAGTAAAGCCTATACAGTGCTCAAACAAGAGGGCTTTATCAGGGTAGACCGACGCCGCGGAGCAGTCGTTGCAGTGGACTCCGACAAGGCCAGGGCGATGCAGGCGGTTCGCGGTAAGCTCCGGGATGCAACGGCAGAGGCTTTGTGCCGCGGATTGTCCAGAAGTGAAATGCATGAACTGGTAGACCAGGTCTTTGATGAGTATGAGGAACACATAAGGCAGGTCCTGGAAAGAACACAGGAATAAGAGAGTCAGATGGTAAGGAAGGAACGATATGAGTATTCCCTATACAAAAAGTGCAGAAAAGGCATTGGAGCTGGCTAAGGCAGCAGCAACCGAATACGGCAGCTCCTATGTGGGAACGGAGCACCTGTTGATCGGCCTGATCCGTGAACCGGAGGGCGTTGCATCCAGAGTGCTGCACAGCAACGGAGTTACGGAGGAGAAACTGGCAGAGATGATGGAGTCCCTGCGCCTTCAGGAAGGAGGCGTTGCGGTTCTGGACAAGGAAGGATATTCTCCGCGGCTGCAGGACCTTCTGGACGGCGCCATGGAGATTGCCAGTGAGGATTATCACGCAAAGGAACTGGGAACCGAGTATCTTTTGATTGCGATTATTCTGGAACGTCAGAATGTGGCATTAAAACTCATTGAGGCGGCCGGTGCCAATATTGTAAAGATGTATTATGAGGTGCTCGCGGCCATGGGAGTCAATGTGCAGGAGCACCGGGGAGATCTGTCTCCGGAGCCGGCAGGCATGGATGCAGGAGAACGAGGCGGAATGCTGGAGCAATACAGCAGAGATCTGACAGCCCTGGCTGCAGAAGGACGTCTGGATCCGGTTGTCGGAAGAGATAATGAGATGAAGCGCGTGATCCAGATCCTGTCGCGCAGAACCAAGAACAACCCCTGCCTGATCGGAGAGCCGGGAGTTGGCAAGACGGCGATTGTAGAGGGACTTGCACAGAGAATTGCGGACGGGAAAGTTCCGGAGTCCGTACAGGGAAAACGGCTTCTCACACTGGATCTGTCTGGAATGGTTGCGGGAGCAAAATATCGCGGCGAATTCGAAGAGCGAATCAAAGGGGTTATTGAGGATGTCCGCAGCGATGGCAATATCATCCTCTTTGTGGACGAGGTTCATACTCTGATCGGCGCCGGCGCCGCCGAAGGCTCCATTGATGCCTCCAATATCCTGAAGCCGGCTCTTGCAAGAGGTGAGGTGCAGCTGATCGGTGCAACGACCATCAATGAATATCATAAATACGTAGAACGCGATGCCGCTCTGGAACGCCGCTTCCAACCGGTGTCAGTGGAGGAGCCAACGACAAAGGAGACGATGGAGATCCTGAAGGGAGTGGCTCCGCATTATGAAGAGCACCACCATGTAGTGATCACGGAGGCCGCAATGGAGGAGGCTGTTCGCCTCTCAGAGCGGTATATCAATGACCGCAATCTTCCGGATAAGGCCATTGATGTCATCGATGAGGCGTGCGCAGCAGTTCGTCTTGCCGTTCCTGTCAAAAAGACCAAGGATCCGGTTCACACCATGGAACAGAAGCTGTCTGAACTGGATGAAAAGCTGGCCGCTGCAGTCCTTAGCGGCAACGTTCGCACTGCACGTGCAGCAAGAAAACGCTATGAGGCTTTGCGGGCAGAGTACGAAGCTCTGCAGCACAGCAAATCCGAGAACGGCCAAATACGATCCGACCTGCCGCAGGTGATGCCCCAGGACGTTGCAGAGGTCATTTCCGTCTGGTCTAAGATTCCGGTAAACCGTCTTACGGAAAAAGAGAGTGATAGATTGGTTCGATTAGAGGATACGCTGCATAAGCGTGTCATCGGACAAAAGGATGCTGTGACAGCAGTTGCCAAGGCAATCCGCAGAGGACGCGTAGGACTGCAGGATCCCAATCGCCCCATTGGATCCTTCCTGTTCCTGGGTCCTACCGGTGTCGGCAAAACGGAGCTGGCCAAGGCTCTTGCACAGGCCGTGTTCGGCGATGAGAAGAACATGATCCGTGTGGATATGTCGGAATATATGGAACAGTATGCTGTGTCCAAAATGATCGGATCTGCCCCCGGCTATGTGGGGTATGAGGAAGGCGGTCAACTGACCGATAAGGTCCGCAAGAATCCATATACGGTTGTTCTTTTTGATGAGATTGAGAAGGCAAATTCCGATGTGTTTAATCTCTTGCTGCAGATTCTGGATGAAGGACATCTGACGGACTCCAAGGGCAGGCAGGTGAATTTCCGCAATACGATTATCATCATGACGTCCAACGTAGGGGCCCGCAACATCGTGGACTCGCATACCATCGGATTCTCTGCAAAGCCGACCAAGGAGCAGGAATACAGCAAGATGCAGGAAGGTGTCATGGCTGAAGTCCGCAAAATGTTCCGTCCGGAGTTCATCAACCGAATTGATGGGATCGAGGTGTTCCATGCATTGAGCCATGAGGAGCTCCTGCAGATCGTGACGATCCTTGGCAATGATCTGCAAAAGCGTGCAAAGGAGCAGCTGGGACTGAATCTGCGTCTGTCTCACTCGTTAAAAGAGCATCTGGTAAACAAATATGCAGATCCCAAGATGGGAGCAAGACCCCTTCGCAGAGCAATCCAGACCGTGGTTGAGGATGAACTGTCGACAAGACTCTTGGCAGAGGAGTTCGGCGCAGGAGATACAGTTACGGTAGGATACCGCGAAGAGAAGGTCGTGTTTGAAAAGGCAAAAGAAAAGATAAAGGAAAAGAAAACACCCGGGAAAAAATCCGGAAAAGAGGAAATGAATGCCGGCTAAAAAACGCACAACAGCATTTTATTGTAAGGAATGCGGCTATGAATCGGCCAAGTGGGTCGGACAATGCCCAGGATGCCATGAATGGAATACCATGGTGGAGGCACCGATTCGAATGGCATCCGGCAGTGCAGGGAAACGAACAGGAGGCTATGGGACAACCGGCTCCGGAAGTCTTGCAAATGACAGGCTGGGAACGGCGATTGCAAATGCAAGACCGGTGGCCCTTTCACAGATCAAGGATGAGGGGGAGGTTCGCTGGTCTACCGGTTACGGAGAACTGGACCGCGTTCTGGGAGGCGGAATTGTCAAGGGCTCGATGCTCCTTGTTGGCGGAGATCCCGGAATCGGAAAGTCGACGCTCCTTTTGCAGGTGATGCAGCAGCTGGCAGAAAGCGGACGAAACGTCATTTATGTCAGCGGTGAGGAGTCGCTGCATCAGATCAAACTCCGCGCGGGACGTGTGGGTGCGACATCGGAGAGGCTGCGGTTTTTCTGTGAGACGGATCTGGATCTTATCACGGAGATTCTGCTGGAGGAAAAGCCGGAGCTCGTTGTCATCGATTCGATTCAGACGATGAACAATGGATCCGTAGATTCGGCTCCCGGCAGCATTTCGCAGGTCAGGGAGACCACCGGTGTCCTCATGCGCCTTGCCAAACAGATGGGAATTACCTTCTTTATTATCGGCCATGTCACAAAGGAAGGAACCGTTGCAGGCCCTCGCGTTCTGGAGCATATGGTGGATACTGTTCTGTATTTTGAGGGAGATCGCTATGCCTCCTACCGGATCATTCGGGGAGTCAAAAATCGATTCGGCTCCACCAATGAAATCGGCTTGTTCGAGATGCGGCGGGAGGGACTCTGCGAGGTGGAGAATGCCTCGGAATATATGCTCTCCGGGCGCCCCGAAAATGCCAGCGGGTCTGTTGTTTCCTGCAGTATCGATGGAACAAGAGCCATGCTGACAGAAGTTCAGGCGCTGGTATGCAAGACCAATTACGGTTTTCCGAAAAGGCAGGCAACGGGGACAGATTTTAACCGCGTGAGTCTTTTGATGGCAGTTCTGGAAAAGCGCCTTCGAATTCCGTTGTCAGAATTTGACGCCTATGTGAATCTGGCAGGAGGAATTCGACAGACAGAGCCTGCCCTGGATCTGGGAATGGCGATGGCAATTCTGTCCAGCTATCGCGGTATTCCGGTAGGAGATAAGGTGGTTGCCTTTGGAGAGATTGGTCTTTCCGGAGAGGTGCGTATGGTGAACATGGCGGAAATCCGCGTGCAGGAAGCGGCCAGACTGGGGTTTGCAATGGTGCTCCTGCCGGCCAGCAATGCAAAAGGCCTGAAGGCACCGAAAGGAGTGGAACTGATCGGCATCCGCAGTCTTCAGGAGGCGGCGGACTTTCTGAGTCGTTACCAGTAAGCCAAGCGGCAGAAAGCACATGGAACACAACAGGCGGCGAAAATTATAGAAGTAACTGTTTAGCACCCATCGAGATTTTCCTTCGGAAAACCTCGATGTGGCTGGGCAGAGGAGCTTCGCTCCTTGCCCACCTGACAATTTCAGTCATGAATTTGTGCGCGAGGCGCTCAATTCATGATTGAAATCACCAGGTGCTAAACAGATGCATATAGAAGAATAAACTGCATGAGAAAAAACAGAAAATATAATGAGGAACCCCTGCACGTGAACTACGGCGAGATGTTCCTTAAAAAGACGCTGCAATATCTGCTCAAGCCCCTGACCTTTGCACCTGCAATCCTGGTGATGGTCATGATCTTCTGGTTTTCTTCACAGGATGGAACGGATTCGTCGAGCCAGAGCCTTCTGGTGACGGAGCGGATCGTTCATTGCATCAATTACAGAATGGCGATGAACTGGACGCCGGTGCAGCAGGCGTATTATGTGATGCAGCTGGAGCATCTGGTGCGCAAACTGGCGCATTTTGGCGAGTATGCGCTGCTGGGATTCTGTCTGGTGCTGCCCTTATACGCGTACCACATTCGGAAAGGGTGGCTCCTTTTGACAGCGCAGATGATCTGCAGCCTGTATGCCGGACTGGACGAATTCCACCAGAGCTTCTCACCGGGACGGACACCGGCCCCTCGGGATGTGATGATCGACAGCGCGGGGGCCTTGACAGGAATTCTCATTGGCTGGCTGATCGCCCATGTGGCGGCAAAAACCATTTTCCGCCCGCTCTCTTTGGAAAGGGAGCGCAGAATTCGGAAGGAATATTATGAGAGACAGGAGAACCGGCCGGGAAACGCGACATCGAATGCAAGGAGGGGAGCAATGATTGAAACAACGACTCTGACCGAGGCGCAGCGCAGGGAGCGAAAGGAATTTGAAGAATTCAAGAGACACAGAAGATAGGACTTGTTTTATGAATTTCTGAATGCTATAATTGACAGGTCGGTTGCGAGGCAGCTGGCTTGATGATCGGTTGTTGGCATTCAATACCGGTTATCGGATATTGATTATCAGAATAGAGGTGTCGTCGAAGGGCTAAGACTGCGGTCTCCAAAACCGCCAATGGGGGTTCGAATCCCTCCACCTCTGCGATGAAAAGGATTGGGAAGTGGCTGTAATGGCTCACTTCCCTTTCTTTTTTTCTCTCTGAATCGCACAAAACAATTCTGCTCTCCCCTACTATTTTCTAATTTCCCCTTCTGTAAAAAACAACGGCCCCTATGATATAATTTCCAAAGTATGACGAAAACCATGTCCTGGGTTCTGAGAACCCACAAAGGAGACAGCCAAGATGAGTGATGTAAAACGAGTCTACGTTGAAAAGAAAAAGCCCTATGCCGTTCAGGCAAGACAGCACCTGGATGAGATCCGTGCGTTTCTGGGCATTCAGGGAATAGAGGAATTCAGAGTCCTCATTCGTTACGATGTAGAGAATATTCGGGAGGATGTATTCGAGACGGCATGTAAGTGTGTGTTCTCGGAACCGCCGGTGGATGATCTGTATCTGGAAGAGTTTCCTGTCGAAGAGGGAGCACGTGTTTTTTCCGTCGAGGCCCTTCCCGGACAATTTGATCAGAGAGCCGATTCTGCCGTTCAATGCATTCAGCTGCTGAACCCGGATTCCCACGTCATCATCAAAACTGCTGAGACCTATGTGCTCACCGGCAGCATTTCCGACGAAGATTTTGAAAAAATCAAATCCAACCTGATCAACCCGGTTGATTCCAGAGAAAATAACGATCCAAAGCCTGCCACTCTTGCAGCTGAATATGAGAACGCACCGGACGTTAAAGTCTTCGATGGCTTTATCGAGATGAGCGAGAAGGAGCTGAAGGACCTGTACGGCTCCCTTGGCCTTGCCATGACCTTTGCGGATTTCAAGCTGATCCAGGATTATTTCAGCGGACGCTTTGACGGCGAGGTTCACAGAGATCCGACCATGACCGAGATTCGTGTTCTCGACACCTACTGGTCCGATCACTGCCGTCATACCACCTTTGCTACGGAACTCAAAAACGTTTCCTTTGCCGACGGCTATTACAAGGTCCCGATGGAGACTACCTATCAGAGCTATCAGGACACTCGCGAGGAAATGTACGAGGGCCGCAAGGACAAGTACCCATGCCTCATGGACCTTGCCATCATCGGCGTGAAAAAGCTTAAGGCGGACGGCAAGCTCACGGATCAGGAAGAGTCTGACGAGAACAATGCCTGCTCCGTTGTGATTCCCGTTGAGGTGGATTACGGCGAGGGACCGGTGCAGGAAGAGTGGCTCATGTTCTTTAAGAACGAGACCCACAACCACCCGACAGAAATTGAGCCCTTCGGCGGCGCGGCAACCTGCCTTGGCGGAGCCATCCGCGATCCGCTGTCCGGACGAGGCTACGTTTATCAGGCAATGCGCGTGACCGGCGCTGCCGATCCCACGGTTCCGGTTTCTGAAACCCTTGAGGGCAAGCTCCCGCAGAAAAAGCTCTGCACCGGCGCAGCGCAGGGGTACTCGAGCTACGGCAACCAGATCGGCCTTGCAACCGGAGAGGTGAAGGAAATCTATCATCCCGGCTATGTTGCAAAGCGCATGGAGATCGGTGCAGTCATGGGCGCAGCGAGACGTTCCGACGTCATCCGTGAAAACAGCGACCCCGATGACATCATCATTCTCCTCGGCGGCAGAACCGGACGGGACGGCTGCGGCGGAGCAACCGGCTCTTCGAAAAAACATACAGAGAAGTCTCTCGAATCCTGCGGCGCAGAGGTTCAGAAGGGTAATGCACCGACCGAGCGCAAGCTCCAGAGACTCTTCCGCAGACCTGAGGTTTCGCATCTGATCAAAAAGTGCAATGACTTTGGTGCCGGCGGCGTATCCGTTGCCATCGGCGAGCTGGCAGATGGTCTGAATGTCAACCTGGATCTGGTTCCGAAAAAGTACGAAGGTCTGGACGGCACAGAGCTTGCTATTTCGGAGTCCCAGGAGCGCATGGCTGTGGTTGTCGCACCGAAGGATGAAGAGGAATTCCTGCGGTATGCTGCACAGGAGAACCTCGAGGCAACGCCGGTTGCTGTCGTTACCGAGAAGCCGAACCTCGTCCTGAACTGGAGAGGAAAGGCCATTGTTGACATTTCACGTGCCTTCCTGGATACCAACGGCGCGCATCAGGAGACGAACGTAGCTGTTGAGATGCCTTCCGAGGAAGACAATTATCTTAAAAAGATTGCAGCAGAGGGCGCCGCAAAGGCAATGGAAGGCCAGCCGGAGGATTCTGCAGACGGTGCGGTCTTTGCAAAGGCCTTTGCTGATGAACTGAAGGATCTCAATGTCTGCTCCCAGAAGGGTCTGGTGGAGCGGTTTGATTCCTCCATTGGTGCAGGCACTGTGACCATGCCTTACGGCGGTCAGTATCAGCTGACGGAAACACAGACCATGGTGGCAAAGCTCCCCGTCCTTGGCGGCAAGACCAATACGGTTACGATGATGAGCTACGGCTTTGACCCGTATCTGTCCAGCTGGAGCCCGTATCACGGCGCAATCTATGCGGTGACACAGTCGATTGCCAAGGTGATCGCAAGCGGCGGATCCTTTGACAAGCTGCATTTTACCTTCCAGGAATTCTTCCGCAGAATGAGCATGGAGCCCTCACGCTGGAGCCAGCCGTTTGCGGCCCTTTTGGGTGCGTATGATGCACAGATCGGATATGGCATCGCCTCCATCGGCGGCAAGGATTCCATGTCCGGAACCTTCGAGGATAAGGGCAAGGACATTGACGTTCCGCCTACATTGGTTTCCTTTGCCGTTGATGTGGCAGAGGGGCATGACATCGTTACACCGGAGCTCAAGAACCCGGGCGATGTTCTGGTGCGCTTCTGCATTGAAAAGGATGAATACGATATTCCGATCTATGACAGTGTCATTGATCTGTATCAGAAGCTGACAGGACTCCTGCGCTCCGGCATCGCTGTGGCAGGGTATGCACTGGACAGCTACGGCGTTGCTGCGGCAGCTGCCAAGATGGCCTTCGGTAATCATCTGGGGGTTCGGTTCAACAACGAGCTGCCGGTTCGTGCCTTCTATGACAACGGAATGGGTGATATCCTCCTGGAGATTCAGGCCGATGAGATCGAGACCTTAAATGACCTGGAGGATGTAGACTACGAGATCGTCGGTACGGTACTGGGTGTCGGAGACGGATTCGAGTACGCAGACGCAAAGGTTTCGATGGAGGATGCACTGACCTCCTGGAAGGGAACGCTGGAGAATGTATTCCCCACCGTTGCCGTAAAGGGCAAGGAAGAGGTCGAGAGTCCTCTGTATCATGCGGACTCTGTGCATGTTTGCAGCCACAAGCTGGGGCAGCCGACCGTATTTATCCCGGTATTCCCCGGAACCAACTGCGAGTACGATTCCGCCGCTGCCTTCGAAAAGGCAGGAGCAAAGGCAGAGATTCGCGTGTTCCGCAACATTACACCGGAAGGAATCCGCGATTCTGTTGAGGAATTCGGCAAGACCATTGAACAGGCACAGATGATCATGTTCCCCGGCGGCTTCTCCGCAGGTGACGAACCGGACGGCAGTGCGAAGTTCTTTGCAACGAGCTTCCGCAACGAGAGGATCAAGGAGGCGATCACAGACCTCTTGAACAACCGCGATGGACTGGTTCTGGGTATCTGCAACGGCTTCCAGGCGCTGATCAAGCTCGGACTGGTTCCGAACGGCGCATTGACAGGACAGGATGAGAACGCACCGACCCTGACCTTTAATACCATCGGCCGCCATATTTCCAAGGAGGCCTATATCAAGGTTGTCAGCAACAAGTCTCCCTGGCTGCAGGGCGCAGAACCGGGCAATGTCTATGTGAACCCGGCCTCCCACGGAGAGGGCCGCTTTGTTGCACCGAAGGAGTGGCTGGACCGTCTGTTTGCAAACGGACAGGTTGCCACCCAGTACTGCGATCCAAGCGGCAATGTGTCCATGGATGAAGAGTGGAACATCAACGGCTCCTACATGGCCATCGAGGGCATCACGAGTCCGGACGGCAGAGTCCTCGGCAAGATGTGCCATTCCGAGCGAATTGGAGATCGAGTTGCCGTGAACATCGTCGGCGAGCAGGATCTTAAGATCTTTGAGAGCGGTGTGAAGTATTTCCTCTAATGTGATCATACCGGCCCGGGTGGGAGTGACTCCCATCGGCTGTTATTGATAGAAGGGACAGTAGAACATGAAGGCATTTTTGATTCTGGAGGATGGAACGGTTTTTGAAGGAACCTCCTTTGGTGCCGTCAAAGAGGTGATCAGTGAGATCGTATTCAACACTTCAATGGCAGGCTATCCAGAGGTTTTGACCGATCCGAGTTATGCGGGACAGGCGGTTTGCATGACCTATCCTTTGATCGGCAACTACGGCATTTGTCTGGAGGATATGGAGTCCGAAAGACCCTGGCCGGATGCGCTGATCGTGCGGGAGGCGTGCCGGATGCCGTCGAATTTTCGCAGTGATGAGTCGCTGGATTCATTTATGAAGCGCTACGAGATTCCCGGCATTGAGGGAATCGATACGAGAGCGCTGACAAAGCTCCTTCGTGAGAGCGGCACCATGAACGGAATGGTGACAACCAACGAGAATTACAACCTGGATGAAATTCTGCCGCAGCTCCATGCCTATACCTGTGGAAAGGTCGTAGACAAGGTTACCTGCAAGGAGAAGATTGAGCTGCCGGGCACGAAGGATCTTAAGGAGAACGGACCGATCTCCGGACATGCCTCCTTTGACGCGGCGACTTATGAGCAGTATCAAAACGGCGATAAGAGCCTCAAGGAGCCTCGCCCGAGCCTTGTTCGTGAGCTGAACGGAACAGGACTTCACATTGCACTCCTCGATGTCGGATATAAGAAAAATATCGCGCGCAGCCTTGCCATGCGCGGCTGTGACGTTACGATCTATCCTGCAGGAACGTCTGCAGAAGAGATCCTCGCGGATCATCCGGACGGCATTATGATCTCCAACGGCCCCGGCGATCCCAAGGAAAATACGGAAATCATTGCTGAGGTAAAAAAGCTCTATGACAGCAATGTGCCGATCTTTGCCATCTGCCTGGGACACCAACTCATGGCACTGGCAACCGGCAGCGATACCTACAAGCTCAAATACGGCCACCGCGGCGGCAACCATCCGGTGAAGGATCTGACGACAGGAAGAGTGTATATTTCCTCTCAGAACCATGGCTATGCCGTGGATGAGAATTCGATCAATCCGGAGATTGCAAAGCCCCTGTTCCACAATGTAAACGACGGAACCAATGAAGGTCTTGTGTACGAGAACAAGAACATCTTTACCGTGCAGTTCCATCCGGAGGCATGCCCCGGACCGCAGGATTCCAGCTTCCTGTTCGATCGTTTCATTGCCAATATCCGGGCCGGTGAGTATACGACATACTGTGGAAAGGAGACCAGATAATCATGCCCAAGAGAGAAGATGTCAAAAAGGTAATGGTCATTGGCTCCGGCCCCATCGTCATCGGTCAGGCAGCAGAGTTCGACTACGCAGGCACGCAGGCCTGCCGCTCCTTGAAGGAGGAGGGCGTTGAGGTTTGCCTTGTCAACTCCAACCCTGCCACCATCATGACGGATAAGGACATTGCAGATGAGGTCTATATCGAGCCCTTAAATGTCAAAGTCCTTGAGAAGATTATTGAGAAAGAAAAACCTGATTCCATCCTGCCGACCCTGGGCGGACAGGCAGGTCTGAACCTTGGAATGGAGCTCGCAGAGTCGGGCTTTCTGGATCGCATGGGAGTAAAGCTCCTTGGTACCACGGCGCTTACGATTAAAAAGGCCGAGGACCGCGAGATGTTCAAGGAGACCATGGAGAAGATCGGCGAGCCGGTCGCAGCCTCTGAGGTCGTAGAGAACGTTGAGGACGGTGTCGCCTTTGCAGAAAAGATCGGCTATCCTGTCGTTCTGCGTCCCGCCTATACACTGGGCGGCTCCGGCGGCGGCATTGCCCACAATGTGGCAGAGCTGCGTAAGATCCTGGAAAACGGCCTTCGCCTCTCCCGCGTTGGGCAGGTTCTCGTTGAGCGCTGCATTTCCGGATGGAAGGAAATCGAATACGAGGTTATGCGTGACGGCGCGGGCAACTGCATCACCGTCTGCAACATGGAAAACATCGACCCCGTCGGCGTTCATACCGGTGATTCCATCGTCGTGGCACCCTCCCAGACGCTTTCCGATAAGGAATATCAGATGCTGCGTACCGCAGCCCTGAACATCATCGACGAGCTGGAGATCACGGGCGGCTGCAACGTGCAGTTCGCACTGCATCCGACAAGCTTTGAATATTGCGTCATCGAGGTAAACCCTCGCGTGTCCAGATCTTCTGCACTGGCTTCCAAGGCAACCGGATATCCGATTGCAAAGGTAGCCGCAAAGATTGCACTGGGCTTTACCCTGGATGAGATCAAGAATGCCGTAACCGGCAAGACCTACGCGTCCTTCGAGCCGACGCTGGACTACTGCGTCGTTAAGTTCCCGCGCCTTCCGTTCGATAAGTTCATTCATGCCAAGAGAACGCTGACGACTCAGATGAAGGCGACCGGCGAGGTCATGAGTATCTGCACCAGCTTTGAGGGGGGCCTGATGAAGGCACTTCGCTCTCTGGAACAGCACGTGGACGCCCTGGACAGCTATGATTTCTCCCACCTGTCTAAGGAGGAGCTGTTCGCCCGCCTGACGGTTGTGGATGATCAGAGAATCTGGGTGATTGCCGAGGCCCTGCGCAAGGGAATCTCGCACCAGACGATTCATGAGATCACCATGGTCGATGAGTGGTTTATCGACAAGATCCACAATCTCGTCCGGATGGAGGAGAGGATCAAGAAGGAGCCGCTGACCGTAGAGCTCCTCACAGAGGCAAAGCGCCTGGAGTTCCCGGACAATGTCATTGCACGCTGGACCGGCAAAACGGAAGCCGAGATTGCTGCTCTTCGTTATGAGAACGGAATCACTGCCCGCTATAAGATGGTAGATACCTGCGCCGCAGAGTTCGAGGCACAGACACCGTATTTCTATTCGGTTTACAACACGACAGATACCGACGAGGCCAAGGAGCGCGTCACCGACCGCAAGAAGATCCTCGTTCTGGGTTCCGGTCCGATTCGTATCGGTCAAGGTATTGAGTTCGACTACTGCTCTGTTCATGCTACCTGGGCCTTTGCCAAGGAAGGGTATGAGACAATTATCATCAATAACAACCCGGAGACAGTTTCGACCGACTTTGACATTGCGGACAAGCTGTATTTTGAGCCGCTGACGCCGGAGGATGTGAAGAACATCGTTGACATCGAGCATCCGGACTATGCCGTCGTTCAGTTCGGCGGACAGACTGCCATCAAGCTGACCTTAAGTCTGACGCAGATGGGAGTTCCGATCCTCGGAACCGATGCCAAGGATGTCGATGCCGCGGAGGATCGTGAGATCTTTGATGCGGTTCTGCAAAAGTGCGAGATTAAGCGCGCCGAAGGCGCAACGGTCTATACCGCAGAGGAGGCCAAGGAGGTTGCGCATCGCCTTGGGTATCCTGTTCTGGTGCGTCCCAGCTATGTATTGGGCGGTCAGGGCATGCAGATTGCCATCTCGGATGAAGAGATCGAGCAGTTCATGGCCGTCATCAACCGCTACACGCAGGAGCACCCGATTCTGGTGGATAAGTATCTGCAGGGTACTGAGACAGAGGTCGATGCCGTCTGCGACGGTGAGAATATCCTGATCCCCGGTATCATGGAGCATATCGAGCGCTCCGGTGTACACTCCGGTGACTCGATCTCGGTGTATCCTTCCCAGACGCTGTCCGAGCATGTAAAGGAGACCATTGCAGAGTACACGAGACGCCTTGCCAAGGAGCTGCATATCGTTGGTCTCATCAATGTGCAGTTCATCGCCGTCGGAGAGGATGTCTACATCATCGAGGCAAACCCTCGCTCCTCCCGTACGGTTCCGTACATCAGTAAGGTGACGAACATTCCGATCGTGGATCTGGCGGCCAAGTGCATGCTGGGCTACAAGCTGACAGACCTTGGCTATCAGCCGGGACTCCAGCCGGAGGCAGGAACCATTGCCATCAAGATGCCGGTATTCTCCACCGAGAAGATCCGCGGCGCTGAGATTTCGGTCGGACCGGAGATGAAGTCCACCGGTGAGTGCCTTGGTATCTCCCGAGACTTTAACGAGGCTCTGTATAAGGCCTTCATGGGCTCCGGTGTCAGCCTGCCCAGGCACAAACAGATGATCATCACGGTCAAGGATGCCGATAAGGGCGAGATCATTGACATCGCAAGACGCTTTGAAAAGCTCGGCTACATCATTTACTCCACGAGACGGACGGCGGAAAATCTCCAGGAAAACGGCGTTCATGCAAGACGTGTTAACCGAATTGGTCAAGAGTCTCCGACCGTCATGGACCTGCTCCTGGGACACAAAATCGACCTTGTTATCGACACCCCGACCCAGGGACATGACAAGAACCGTGACGGCTTCCTCATTCGCCGCACAGCCATCGAGACCGGTGTGACAACGATCACATCACTGGATACGGCAAAGGCACTGGTGTCCTCTCTGGAACACCAGGCTGAGGAAACGGATCTAAGTATAATAGACATCGTGAAATTGTGAACAAGACGAATTACAGCAAAGAACTGGATAAGGTCGTAGCAGCATGCAGGGAGCAGGGGCGGATTCCGACCCTGCTCCTGCAGGTTTGCTGTGCGCCCTGTTCGAGTCATTGTCTGGAGCTTTTGCGCGAGGATTTTGACATCACGGTTCTGTACTACAATCCCAATATTTCCGAGAGGGAAGAGTACGAGAAGCGAAAGGCGGAGGAGCTGCGCCTTATTGCAGAGTACAACCGTCAGGTTGAGGAGCAGAGATTCGATGGAATGCATTCCACCGGACGTGCCAGAAAGATTCAGGTGCTGGACTGCGACTACGACGGCGAGGTTTACGAAAAGGCAGTGCGAGGTCTGGAGGAGTGCCCCGAGGGCGGCGATCGGTGTACGGTCTGCTTCTCCCTGCGCCTTCACAAAACGGCAGAGCTGGCCGCAGAAGGCGGGTATGACTATTTCACAACAACACTGACGATTTCACCGCTAAAGGACGCAGAGCGTCTGAACCGGATTGGCAGTGAGATGGGAAGACGGCACGGCGTAGCCTGGCTTCCGTCGGATTTTAAGAAAAAGGAAGGCTACAAGCGTTCCATTGAGCTGTCGCATCAGTTCGGCCTGTACCGGCAGAACTATTGCGGATGCAAGTACTCTCAGGCAGAGAGTGCAGAAAGACTGGCAGGCAGTTGCAACATCAGGAGGTAGGAATGAAGCAATTACTGGATGTATTAACCGAAGAGATGGGGAAGGCCTTTGCGGCAGCAGGCTACGATGCTTCCATGGGACGGGTCGGCGTATCTGCGCGCCCGGACCTTGCCGAGTATCAGTGCAACGGCGCTATGGCGGGGGCTAAGCAATATCACAAGGCACCGTTTATGATCGCAGAGGACGTGGCAGCCGAGCTGCAGGAGTCTGCGGTATTCAAGGACGTAGCCGTTGTAAAGCCCGGATTCATCAACCTGAATGTGAAGGAAGAGTATCTGAGGGACTATCTGCAGGAGATGGCAGGCAGTGATAAATTCGGCATGCCCCTTCCGGAAAACGGCAAGACGGTCGTTCTGGACTACGGCGGACCGAACGTTGCAAAGCCGCTTCATGTGGGACATCTTCGTTCCGCAGTCATCGGCGAAGCCATCAAGCGTATGGTACGCTACCACGGCGATACCGCCATCGGCGATATTCACCTGGGAGACTGGGGTCTGCAGATGGGTCTGGTGATTACAGAATTAAAACACCGCCAGCCGGAGCTGCCGTATTTTGACGAGTCCTATACCGGAGAGTATCCGGCAGAGGCTCCCTTCACGGTGGCCGATCTGGAAGAGATCTATCCCTACGCGAGCGGCAAGTCCAAAGAGGATGAGGCCTATCACGCAGAGGCACTGGAAAATACGCACCAGCTGCAAAATGGAAACCGCGGCTACCGCGCACTGTGGCAGCATATTCTGAACATCTCTGTGGCAGACATGAAGCGCAACTATGCAAATCTCGCCGTTACCTTTGATCTGTGGAACGGTGAATCCACGGTCAACGATCTGATCGCACCCATGGTGGATAAGATGAAGGCAGATGGCCTTGCATATGAGAGCGAAGGGGCTCTCGTTGTGGATGTGGCAGAGGAGTCCGATGCCAAGGAGGTTCCGCCCTGCATGATCCTAAAGAGCGACGGCGCAGCCCTCTATACAACGACAGACCTTGCAACCATTCAGGATCGCCGCGACAACTACCATCCGGATGAGATCATCTACATTACGGATAAGCGCCAGGCCCTGCACTTCGTACAGGTTTTCCGCGCAGCGAAAAAGTGCGGCCTCTGCGAGGAAAAAACGCAGCTGCGCCACATCGGCTTTGGCACGGTGAACGGCAAGGACGGAAAGCCCTTCAAGACCAGAGACGGCGGCGTCATGCGTCTGGAGACCCTGATCCAGGATATCTATACTGAGATGCTGGGCAAGATTCAGACTAACCCCGATATCAGCAAGGAGGAGGCAGAGGACACCGCCCGCAAGGTGGCGCTGGCAGCCATCAAGTACGGCGACCTGTCGAACCAGGCCTCCAAGGATTACATCTTTGATACCGAGAAGTTCACCTCCTTTGAGGGAGATACCGGCCCGTACATCCTGTACACCATCGTTCGCATCAAGTCCATCCTGGCCAAATACCAGGCAGCAGGCGGCAAGGACCCCAAGGAGCTGCCAATCGCTGCTCCCTGCAGCAAGGCAGAAAAGAGCCTGATGCAGGACATCGCAGGCTTTGGTGCTATGATGGAAGGCGCCTACAATGACTGCGCACCGCACCGGATCTGCGCATACATCTATCAGCTGTCGAATGACTTTAACAGCTTCTACCACGGAACCAGAATCCTGGTGGAAGAGGATGAAGCGAAAAAGGAAGGCTGGATTGCCCTCCTGCAGCTGACCAAAGGCATCCTCGAGGACTGCATCAGCGTCCTTGGATTCGAGGCACCGGAAAAGATGTAACAAAACTTACGAACCAAGAAAAACTCCCCCGAAATTCTGCGGATGCAGGATTCCGGGGGAGTTTTTTAAGCCTATGAGATCATCCGGCGCAGAAGGCGTGAAAAACATTGTTCGTGCCAAAAATGCAGTCGAAACGCAATTATTCGCCCGAAAAACGCAGCGAGAATACGTTTATTCGCCTGAAAAATGCAAATACAAGTGGCAAATTGGACCTTCTGTTGCTATGATGAGTGTGCTGAATAGGTACGTGAAGTGGAAGGAGGCATGGAGAATGGAACGACTGGCCTATCAGAGCCTGCTGAAATGGAAAAATAAGGCAAAGAGAAAACCCTTGATCGTTACCGGAGTCAGACAGTGCGGCAAGACCTATCTGATTAAGGAATTTGGAACAAGAGAATTTGCGGATACAGCATACTTTAATTTTGATGGCGACGAGGGCCTGCAATCGGTCTTTGATTATAACCTTGATACAGCCAGAATCCTTGATGAGTTGGGGAGCGTGGTTCGCAGCAGAAAGATTGTAATTGGCGAAACACTCGTTATTTTTGATGAAATACAGGCATGTCCGCGTGCAATACAGTCGCTAAAATATTTTTGTGAGAATGTTCCGGAGCTGCATTTGATTGCAGCTGGATCTTTGCTGGGTGTAGCCCTTCGGGAAGAGGGAATTTCGTTTCCGGTGGGAAAAGTGGATCGGCTGGAGATGTACCCCATGAGCTTTGAGGAATTCGTAGAAGCAGATGGTGGAGGAAAATATCTGGAGGGGTTAAAACATCTGGAGAGAGAACGGGAAATCCCGGAGTTATATAAGATTCCGTTGGAGAAATATTATAAGAACTATCTGATTGTTGGTGGGATGCCGGAGGCGGTACAGGCTTGGGTGGATTCCCATGATTATAAGGAAGCAGAAGAGGTTCAGGGGCGGATCCTGCGGGATTATGCGGACGACTTTGGAAAATACGCCGGAGCAGACACGGCAGCAAAGATCAAAATGATCTGGGACTCCATACCGACACAAATTGCCAGAGACAACAGCAAGTTCATTTTTTCACATGTAAAGCAGGGGGCCAGAGCAAAAGATCTGGAGGATGCGTTGGCCTGGTTGGTGAATTCCGGAATCGTGTTAAAGCTGGACCTGGTTTCGGCACCGGAGCTGCCACTGTCCGGGATGGCGGATGCCACTTATTTTAAAGTGTACCTATCGGATGTAGGATTGCTGCGAAAGAAAGCAAATGTGAATTATCGAACGATTCTGGAAGGAAATGATGCGTTTATTCATTTCAAAGGTGCTCTGGCGGAGAACTATATCTTTGTTCAGCTAAAATGCATGGGGATTACACCTTATTTTTGGCGAACCAAAACGGATGCGGAGATCGATTTCATTACGGATTATGAAGGTGAACTGATACCGATCGAGGTAAAATCTGCAGATAATACGAGGGCGAAGAGCTTACATTCCTTCTGCAATAAATATCATCCGAAGATTGCCTTTAAGTCTTCATTGAAAAATGTGAGGGATACTATGGACGGAGGCTGTCATGTGAGGTGTCTGCCATTGTATGCATTCTATCGATTGAAGGATTACGTGAGGCAGGAATTCGGGTGGTAGAACGGACAGTGGGCTGTTGTATGCGTGGAGGCCGCAGACCGGAGGAATTGCAGTCAGGTAAGTAAGGAAAATGTGTGCGTAGGAATGAGATAGGAATCATTTAGAGGTGGCGATTATGGATATGAACGACTTATTCCGTGCGGGCAGCGACATCATGGATGAGGTGTCGAGGGCCGTAGAAACCGGGGATTACTCAAGGCTCACCGGCTCCATTCAGAGCCGAGTGAATGATGTGACAGAGCAGGTGAGGGAGCAGGTAAAGACGGCAAGAGAAGAGGCGCGGGAGGATACACAGGCTGCAAGGGCCAAAAACGACCGGGCCCAAACTGCAGACACTAAGAATTATTTTCTGCAGCGCTTTCCGTCTAAGAATAAAGGCCTCGGGCGTATGGTGGCAGGAATTCTTTTGTCTGTCATATTCGGCTTGAGTTCTGTGTCGATGCTGTTTACCGCGATCAGTGATCTGATTCATGGCTGGATCTACAGCTTTCAGACGGATGTATTCGGTCTGCTGATAGCGGGACTGTTCACCTTTGCCTTTGCCTTGCTGGCCAAAAGCGGAAAGAAGAAAAAGGAACTCATCAAAAGGTACTACCGCTACGGCGAGGTGATCGGAACGGGCCGCGAGTACATCGGTCTGCAGGAGCTCGAGGATAAAACCGGGATTCCTCAGACGCAGATCCGGGAGGATATTGAAACGCTCCGTGCAGACAGCGTCCTGCCGTATGCCGTGCTGGATCGCAGCAAGACCACACTGATCCTGTCAGACCGTATGTACAAGGAATACACACAGTCCGAGAAGGCAAGGCAGGTTCGGGAGGAAGAGGAGCGCATTCAAAGGCTCCGGGAGGCAGCAAAGAACAAGGGAACCGGCGTTACCTGGGAGGAAGCCTCGGCAGATGTTGCAGCAAAGGAGGCGAAGGCTAGAGCCGAGAGAGCACATGAGGAAACTGAGCAGCTGCGGGCAGATGCGACAGGGAAGGCGCAGAGTACGAGCGCCGGACGGAAAACAGCGGCAACCCAGGAGACTGGCACCGGTTGGAAAAATGGCGAAAACGCGGCGGGAAGCCCCGGGAGTGCAGCCGCACTGGTCACAGAAGGACAGGCTTACATCAAGGAAATTCGTGCCATCAACGACCGAATTCCGGATACGGAAGAGATGTCAGACAAGCTCTATCATCTGGAGGATATCATGAAGCGGATCTTCGAACAGGCCGAAAAGGACCCTTCCAAAGAAAAGGATCTGAGAAAGCTCATGAATTATTATCTCCCAACCACGATGAAGCTTTTAAATGCCTATGCAGATCTGAATGAGCAGCCGGAGGCCGGGGACAACATCCGGGATACCAAGCGGCAGATCGAAGGCTCCATGGACGCCATCAACAACGCGTTTGAAAAGCTCCTGGACGATCTATTCCAGGAACAAGCCTGGGATCTGTCCTCGGATCTGAATGTGATGAAGACCATGATGGCGCAGGACGGCCTGACAGAATAAACGGACAACTGCAAGATCACAATGAAAAGGTGTCGGAAAATTCCGGCACCTTTTTAGGATGGTGAACTTTGCGAAAAATTATACTAAAACCATTTTCGTAGATTGTGCTATCATGACTGCGTAATTGCGGTTCGTGAGGGGAGGCTCTATGAATCTGTTATCGAACACTATGCGTCATCAATCATCCGGAATTCCGGAAGGGTATCTGTTCTCTTCGAAGGCTCTTCGCGCCTTGATCGTTCCTCTTATTTTCGAGCAGACGCTGGCCATGACGGTCGGCATGATGGACACCATCATGATCTCTGCGGTGGGCGAGGCCGCAGTTTCCGGGGTATCCCTCGTTGATATGATCAACAATCTGGTCTTTGCCATCTTTGCTGCGATGGCAAGCGGCGGAGCGGTCGTTGTTTCGCAGAATCTGGGAGCACAAAGGACCAAAGAGGCGAGGGATTCCTCACAGCAGCTGCTCCTCACGGTTCTGGCCTTAAGTCTTTTCATGATGATCCTTACCATTGCTGCCAGAAAGCCTCTTTTGCGATTGTTTTTTGGCTCCATTGAGGACGATGTAATGGACAATGCGCTGATCTATCTTTTGATCTCTGCGCTGTCCTTCCCGTTCCTTGCAGTCTACAATGCCTGTGCTGCCTTGTTCCGTTCCATGGGAAATGCTGCAATTACATTAAAGACCGCCGTGGTGGTGAACCTCATCAACGTCGTCGGAAATGCCATTGGTGTGTTCGTCCTTCACCTTGGAACAGCCGGTGTTGCAATTCCTTCCCTGCTCTCACGTGCTGCAGGGGCCGTGATCCTGTTCCTGCTGCTAAAGAAGCCCCAACAGGACATCTACCTTACCAGCTTTCTCACCAGGCCCAACTGGCACACCATTCGGAAGATCCTGTACATCGGCGTGCCGAATGGTCTGGAGAACGGGATTTTCCAGCTGGGGCGCGTGCTCGTTGTTTCGATCATCGCACTCTTTGGCACCACACAGATTGCGGCAAATGGTGTTGCCAACAGTCTGGACGGTGTCGGTGTTATCATCGGACAGGCAACCAGTCTTGCCATGATCACGGTCATCGGGCAATGTGTCGGTGCCGGCTCTGAGGAGCAGGTTCGCTACTATCTGCGCAGGATTATGGTCATTACCTACATCCCGCAGTTCATTCTGGAGTGTTTCCTCATTCTGTTCCTGAATCCGATTCTGTCCTTGTACGGCCTCTCTCCGGAGACAACACAGCTCACCTGGATTCTGGTTGTGATCCACTGCGGCTGCGCGGCATTCCTCTGGCCGTGTGCCTTTGTGTTTCCCAACATGCTGCGCGCCTGCAATGATGTGCGGTTCACGATGATCGTCTCCATTGCCTCGATGTTCACGTTCCGGATCGGGTTCTCTTACTTTCTCGGTGTCTGGATGGGAATGGGAGCCATTGGCGTCTGGATCGCCATGATTGTCGACTGGATCTGCCGGATTCTGTGCTTTGCCTTGCGCTACCGGAGCGGCAAGTGGAGGAAGCTGGCAGGATTGGAGCAGCCATAATGGTTGTGGTCTTTGGCCCTGGGGATCACACAAGAATCACAGTTATCACCTTCCAACGAAAATTATGAGATGTTATAATCATTCATATTCGGAGGCCAAACGATGAGTGACAATATTTTTCTGAACGATATAAAGCAGTTGACCTTGGAAGATTATCTGCAGTACAGCGAGGATTCCCGCGGGAACATGGGAGATGAGCTGCCGGTACTGGTGTATCGGATGCTGGAATTCTCGCTAAAGGAGGAGCTGCGTGATCGCTACGGCAAACAGGAGCAGATCGAGATCTTCCGCAGTGCGGGACGAAAGGCAGGAGTGTATTTTGCCAGACATTTCCTGAACCTGGAGCAGCCGCTGGATTCCTTTGTCAAGGAGCTGCAGGATAAAATGCAGGAGATGAAGATCGGGATTCTGCGGATTGAAGATGTCGATGAAGAGAGCGGGAAGATTGTTCTCACGGTTTCTGAGGATGCCGATTGCTCCGGGCTGCCGGTTCTGGGAGAGACCGTCTGCAACTATGATGAGGGCTTTATTGCAGGAATTCTTTCGATGTTCTCGGGGAAAGAATACACGGCGGTTGAAGTGGACTGCTGGGCAACCGGAGACAGAGTCTGCAGGTTCCACGCAGCCGTAGCAGCTAAGACGCAGGAGTAGAGAAGGTTGCTCCTGTCAAAGGTGGAGCAGAGTAATGAGTACTAAGATTGAGCAGGACAGCGATCTTTTATTTGAATATTTAAGAGGCATTCTTTACGAGACGCAGAAGCCGGAGATTGATCCGGAAACGATGGAGCCTGAGCTGCAGAAGCTGGCGAAGGGACTTCAGTTTCTGGATCATGCCGTTTGGGAGATGAAGGCATATTCGGCGAACCTTGCCAAGGGAAATCTGTCGGTGGTGCCGCCGCCGAGGGACAACTTTCTGTGTGAGAATCTGAAGGGAATCCATGCGAATCTGAACCATCTGACCTGGCAGGCGAAACAGGTGGCAAAGGGAGATTATTCTCAGACCGTTTCGTATCTGGGGGAATTCTCCGCAGCCTTCAATTCCATGACGGACCAGCTGCGCGAGCGGGAAACGGAGCTGAAAACCGAGCTTTCCCGGGAACGGGAGGAACAGCTCTTCCTGGAACAGGAGGTTCGAAGGGATCCGCTCACCGGAATCGGAAACCGGTTTTATTTTCAGGAAGGTCTGCGGCAGCTCCTGCAGAACAGGAACGAGCTTACCTTCTGCTATTGTGATCTGGACCAGCTTAAATTCGTCAATGATACGTACGGCCATGCAGAAGGCGACCGGTACCTTTGCGAATTCGTGGAATTGGTGAAGGAGAGCATCCGGGACAAGGATCTGTTCGCAAGAGTCGGGGGCGATGAGTTCTGCGTGATCCTGCGAGGGTGTGATAAAGAACATGCGGCCGGAAAACTGGAGAGGATCCAGAAGGCCTTCTATGACCGGAGTACAGAGCAGTATTACAAGAGCTTTAGCTACGGCATTGTGCACCTGCCGGAGGGCGAGCATGCGATTCCCATCAATGAACTGCTGCATAAGGCGGATCAGGCAATGTACGAGCAAAAATCCGAACATCGCCTGGCAAGAGCCAAAGAGCATGGGAAAAAATAAGGTAACTATTTAGCACCCGCATCTCGATTTTGGTACTCGAAAATGGCTGATGCCATTTTCTCCTATCTTGGAGTGGCTTCGCTCACTCCGTGCTGCGGAGAAACCACCTGCGCGGCTTTCTCCTTGCATACGGAAAACCTCGATGTGGCTAAACAGGTACGATAAGATGAAAATCCCTCCGTGGAAGAGCACGGAGGGATTTTCTGCAGCTTGTTTGCAATGAAATCTGCTGTGGAATTGGCCTGCCGGGAAATCACAGGATCCGTTCACAGCAGCCTGGATTCAAGAGGATCAGTCCTTTTTGCCAAAAAGGCCGCCGGCAAGGTTTGCAATGCTGC
>CAVCWT010000020.1:0-52693 GCA_963605745.1 Lachnospiraceae bacterium | reverse complement strand
TCCCATCAGGAGGAACACCATGCTGGAATTATTACTATTATGGATCTATATCGGAGCCTTTAACGCGGTGATCGGCCTTTTCGTCTGCAAGGTGCTGGGCAGGCTGCTGTTCCCAAAGGGGTTGCAGGACGCACACAGGACCTTTGGCCTTGCCTCGTTGGAGCTGGCGGGCGTGGTTGCCATTACCATCTATGCGGAGGCCGTGAGTCTGTTCGCCCCGGTGGGGGCAACAGCGCATCTGGTCCTCCTGGCCGCAGGAATTGCCATTGCTGTGATCTGCAGAAAGGATCTGGCGGCAATGATAGAAAGGCTCCGTCCGAAGACTCGGAATGACTGGTGGCAATGCATTCTGTTATGCAGCCTTGTTGTTTTTACCGCTTTTTTTGCCTGCCAAGGGACGCAGCATACGGACACGGGAATCTATCACGCGCAGGCGATTCGCTGGTACGAGGAATACGGCGCCGTAAAGGGCCTTGGCAATTTGCAGCAGCACCAGGCATACAACAGTGCAAGCCTTGCGTATGCGGCATTTTTCTCGATGAAATGGCTGGTGGGGCAATCGCTCCATGGCACCAACGGATTTTTGCAGGCGTTTCTGGTCATCTGGTCCGTGAACGGCCTTCGCGGCGCCTGGTCGCGCAAGCGCCACCTTGCGGATGGCTGCAGAATTGCCATCCTGTTGTATGCCATCGTGGTATCGGAGCGTATCATGTCGCCGGCGACGGATTTCTCCTCAATGTACCTGGTTCTCTGGATTGTGAGCCTTTGGGTCTCCAATCTGCAAAATAACGGGCAGGCCGCCAGCCAATGCGGCGAGGAGACGGATTCGCAGAAAGCATTGCAGCAGACTAAGGCAAAGGCGCAGCAGGATGAAATGAACGCGCAGCAGGTGCAGCGGACCAAGGCGCGGACGCAGCAGGATGAAGAAGAGTCGGTCTGCCGCTGTGGGATGCTCTGCCTTGCCATTGTGTGCACCGCAACGTACAAGCTCTCCGCGGGACTTCTCGTGATCGCGGCGCTGTATCCGGGAATCTGGCTGGTCCGGAGGAAGAAGTGGCGGGAGATCGTTGTTTTGCTGGGGACGGGGATTGTGATCCTGCTGCCGTGGCTTGCAAGGAACTATATGGTTTCCGGCTGGCTCCTG
This sequence comes from Lachnospiraceae bacterium, assembly GCA_963605745.1. Lineage (GTDB taxonomy): Bacteria > Bacillota > Clostridia > Lachnospirales > Lachnospiraceae > CAG-791. The sequence goes on along the minus strand of CAVCWT010000020.1, from coordinate 51,549 downwards.
TATCCGTTTACGTCGATTGATGTATTCCAGGTGGACTGGAAGGTTCCGGCCGAGTACGCGCAGTTCGATTCGGATCAGATCAAGGTGTATGGACGCTGTCTTTACGACGTGTCGAGAGTAAATGATCCCATGAGCGCATGGCTTCCCGTCTGGTGGAGTGAGAAGACGAGACCCGAGATGATGCTGATTGTCGGGAATGTTCTGGCGGCAGCAGGATTGCTCCTTGGCGGATTAGTCTGCCTGCACCGCCGGATTGTGGATGATTTGAACGGTTTGAACGGGTTGAAGGGACTTTGGCTGCGCCGGGTTCCGTGGGATCGATTCATATTGTATCTGGCTATCCTTGGCTGTATTGCCGGCTGGTTTCTGACTGCTCCCTTTATTCGGTATGGGCTGGCCTTTTTGCTGCTGCTGCCGTGCATGGTGCTGGGAGAGTGGCTGCGGCCCATCTCCATGGGACTGATACGAATGGTCACAGGGTGGGGAATGATTGCCGTGTTCCTGTGCCTTAGCATGTACTGGGACTATTATGTGCTGTTCGATCTGACCTGGATCAAGCAGCACCTGAATACCGAGTTCCTGACGGAGCATATTGTGACGCAGCAGGACTATGACAGGACGCAGGTGTCCGAATATGAGATGGAGGGCGGACTAACCATCTATGTTCCGCAGGCTGGCTCGGACAATCTGAGCTATTATGCCTTCCCGGGTTCGGCCTACCTGTCCATGGCGGAGCGGACTAAGCTGCGAGGAACGAGTATCCGCGACGGGTTCATGGCAAGGCCGGAATGACCACATGAAGTCTGTTAGTACAGATACGGCGATTTTAAATTCCGTACAGCATTTGCAAAATAACCAGCCAGATAACGCAGAATGATTTCTGAATGGCATGTATCAAAATCCCCTGATCCTGTGGATCGGGGGATTTGCTGATTAGGGGATTTTTTTTGATGTATATCCAGGGAATGTACATCCAGAGAAAAGCTGATTCAGTGGCCGCTTTCCACGGTGGTTCCTGAATGTGGAGCGTCTGAGTGTTATAGAATTAACGATATTAGCCAAACCTAACAACAATTTTCGAAGTTTTATGTTCAATTTCACGAAACGCAGTTTATAATGGATTGGTGAAAATAGATCTTATGAAAGAGATCTTATGAGGAGGTGTCATACATGCTATTTCAGAAAAAACATCTGACCAGTATTGATGCCGGACATTACAAGAACACATCTGGCTCTGCCACAGAGACGATGCCGCTTCCTTCTGTTGTGAAGCTGTCTATGTCTCAGAACATTGGCGCACCCTGTAAGCCTCTGGTGAAAAAGGGCGACTATGTGAAGGTGGGGCAGCTCATCGGCGATTCGGATGCGTTCCTTAGTGTTCCTGTGCATGCGTCGGTCTCCGGGACGGTGACCGGCCTTGAAACGCTGCGCAATGCCATGGGCGGTCAGGATACCTTTGTCTGCATTGAACCGGACGGTCTGCAGGAGATGGCAGAGGATCTGCATGCTCCTGTGATTGAGGATCAGCCGGCCTTTATCAAGGCGATGCGTTCGTCCGGCCTTGTAGGCCTTGGCGGTGCGTCCTTCCCGTCCTGGGTCAAGTTCAATCCCAAGAACCTCGTTGACATTGATACGCTCATTGTCAACGGCGCAGAGTGCGAGCCCTTTATTACCTCGGATCACCGCACAATGCTGGAGGATTCTCAGAACGTTCTGGACGGCGCAGCAGCCCTCAAAAAGTGGCTGATTGCCGAGGATGTCTACATTGCCATCGAGGACAACAAACAGGACGCCATCGATCTGTTCAACAAGATGATTGCCGAGCAGCACCTTGAGGGCTTCCACGTATTCCCGCTGCAGGCTCGTTATCCCAAGGGCGCAGAGCGTGTCCTGATCTATGAGGTGACCGGCAAACAGTGTGATGCCGGTGTCCTTCCTGCAGCCCTTGGCGTCATTGTATCGAACATTACATCGGTTGCCTTCATGGGGCAGTATTTAAAGGACGGTATTCCGATGGTGAAAAAACGCCTGACGGTAGACGGCGATGCCGTTGCCTGTCCCAAGAACGTCTGTGTTCCCATCGGTACGCAGGTGCATGACATCATTGAGTTCTGCGGCGGCTACAAGGAAGAACCCAAAAAGATTCTCCTCGGCGGACCGATGATGGGACGTGCGATCTTTACGGATGCGGTTCCTGTCGTCAAGGCCAATAATGCAATTCTGGCATTTTCCAAGGACATGGCGGCCATTCCGGAGGAATCTGCGTGCATCAGCTGCGGACGCTGCCACACGGCCTGTCCGTTTAACCTTCTTCCGACTCATTTTGCAGATGCCTATCTGCATAAGGATGTGAAGACCCTGAATGATCTGCAGGTCATGCAGTGCATGGAGTGCGGCTCGTGCTCCTATGTCTGCCCTGCGCATCGCCCGCTGGCGTTCTATAACAAGCTGGCGAAAAATCTCGTAAAGGAGGCTGCTAAAAATGGCAAATAATGAATTTAAATCCGGACTTGCCGTATCCTCCTCCCCGCACCTTGTGACAAAGCTGGATACGAAAAAGACGATGCTCTATGTCGTTGCGGCCATGATTCCTTCGATTGTCATGGCGACGGTGTATTTTGGCATCGGCGCACTGCTGCGCGTGGTGCTGGGCGCGTTGTTTTGCGGCGCATCAGAGTATCTTTATAACCGCGTGATGAAAAAGCCGGATACTACAAAGGACTGCTCCTTTGCTGTGACAGGTGTGATTCTGGCGCTGAACCTGCCGGCGAACTTCCCGATCTGGATGGAGGCCATCGGCTGCATCGTAGCCATCGTCATTGTAAAGTGTCTCTACGGCGGCATCGGCAAAAATATCGCAAACCCTGCCATCGTCGGCAGAATTGTGCTCCTTTTATCCTTTACGTCCTATATGACGACCTGGCCTCTGACGAATTTCCAGAAGGCAGAGGCTGCCGTGGATGCAGTGACCGGTGCAACGCCTCTTGGTCAGCTCGCAGACGGCGCAGAGATGCTGCCGTCCCTTTGGGATCTGTTTATCGGCAACATCGGCGGTGCCATGGGTGAGACCTGCACGATTGCAATTCTGATCGGCGGTCTGTTCCTTATCTGGAAGAAGATCATCAGCCCCATCATTCCGGCAACGTTTATTGCGACCGTGTTCGTATTCTCCTTTATTTACTATGCGGTTGCAGGCGGCGCAGGACAGTACGGGGCCTTTGGCATGGCGGTTTATGAGATTCTGGCAGGCGGCGTGTTCTTTGGCGCATTCTTCTGCGCAACCGATTATGTGACCTCGCCGATCATGGACCGGGGCAAGATCATTTACGGTATCGGCTGCGGCCTGTTCACGATGATCATCCGTCTGTTCGCTTCCTATCCGGAGGGCGTTTCCTTTGCCATTTTGTTCATGAACATTGTGACACCTTTGATTGACCGTTTCGTGATCCGCGAGTACTACGGCATTGCCAAGGCAGAACGGACCGCAAAAAAGGAAGCCAAAGCCATGGCAAAGGCAGCCGGCGCTGCAGGTGCCAAGGATTCTGATGCGAAGGGAGGTGCAAAGGCATGAGCAAGGAAAAGGCAAATGCTGCCGGTGAGAATACCGGAAGAGAGTACGTGTACCCTGTTGTCATCCTGGTTGTGATCAGTGTGATTACGACGGCGCTTCTGGCCATTACCAACTATATTTCTTCGTCGATCATTGCAGCCAATCAGGAGGCTTCGGCAACGGCAACGAGACAGGAGCTCCTGCCAAAGGCAGATTCCTTTACGGCGGCAGAGGGAGAGTATCTTGCAAGCGACGATCAGTCGGCAGAGGTGTCTGAGGTCTATGCAGCAGACAATGGCGCCGGTTACGTCATTACCGTTGTTACCAAATCCTTTGGCGGCGATCTGACGATGATGGTAGGTCTGGATGCCGATGGCACCATCACCGGCGTAGAGGTGACCGATCATTCCGATACTCCCGGTGTCGGCTCGAAGGATATGCAGCCGGAGTATCTGGCTCAATATGACGGACTGTCTGAGCTGACCTCTGACGATGTCAAAAAAGAGACGTCAGTCACATCCGATGGAAACGCTTTTGAATACATTACCGGTGCATCCGTATCCGGCAGTGCCATTCACAAGGGCGTTTATCTGGCATTGGAGCAGTTCGAAGCGTTAGGAGGTGCCAAATAATGGCAGAATCCGTTCAGAAAAAATCAAAACTCAGCATTCTGACCAACGGCCTGATCAAGGAGAATCCGGTTCTGGTATTGGTCATTGGTACGTGCCCCACGCTGGCAACCTCAACCTCTGTTGAGACGGGCCTTGGCATGGGCCTTGCTGCTACGGCAGTTCTTATTTGCTCCAACATGGTAATTGCAGCACTGCACAGCCTGATTCCGGATAAGGTTCGTATCCCTTGCTTTATCACGGTCATTGCAGGCTTTGTAACGATCGTTCAAATGCTCCTGCAGGCGTTTGTTCCGTCGCTGTATTCGGCACTTGGTCTGTACCTGCCGCTGATCGTTGTTAACTGCATCATCCTCGGCCGCGCCGAGATGTTCGCATCGAAAAACAGTGTATTCGACTCGGCACTGGACGGCCTTGGCATGGGCCTTGGCTTTACTCTGACGCTGTGCGTCATGGGCTCGATTCGTGAGATTCTGGGCTCCGGCACATGGCTGGCAGGAGATTGGTTCGGTCTGGCGCCCGGCTTTAAGGGAATTCCGATTCTGTCGAACTTTATCCCCGGTATGTCGATCATGACCATGGTTCCCGGCGGCTTCTTTGTCTTTGCCTGCGTGATGGCTGCGGTTCATTACATGACAAGAGATAAATCCAAGATCCGCAAGGACTTTGGCTGCAGCGCCTGTGCGATGGCGGGCTCCTGCTCCCCGGAAAAGAAGGCATCTGAGAACGGCGCCTGCAAGACCGACGATCCCAAGACTGCAGAGGCCATGAAGATCGTTGCTGCGGCAAAAGAGAACGCAGCAACAGGCACCGGCGAAACAAAGCCCGCAGAAGGCAGGAATGGGAAATCTCCTGCACCGGCAGAGAATAAGGAGGTGAAGTGATCATGAGCTTTACCAAAATGCTGCTCATCATCGTATCGATGGTGCTCGTTAACAACTATCCACTGGCACAGTTCCTTGGCATCTGCCCGTTCCTTGGCGTTTCCAAGGATCTGGACAGCGCAAAGGGCATGGGAATTGCCGTGACGCTGGTTATGGGAATTGCCTCGATCGTAACCTTCCCGATCCAGCAGCTCCTCCTTGCCTGCAATATTGAGTACATGCAGACCGTTGTTTTCATTCTGGTCATAGCAGCTCTCGTGCAGTTCATTGAGATGTTCATGAAAAAGAACATGCCGGCACTGTATGCATCGCTTGGCATTTTCCTGCCTCTGATTACCACCAACTGCGCGGTTCTTGGTGTCTGCATTTCCAACACCGAGGACTATACGGTTGCAGCCGTTGGCTCCTTTGGTGCAGCCTATGCCTATGCCATCATTCAGGGCTTTGGCGGTGGCCTTGGTTTCCTTGTTGCCATGATGATCATGGCCGGTGTCCGGACGAAATTACAGGATCAGAGCGCCATTCCGGAATCCTTCCGCGGCGTACCGATCATCCTGACAACGGCAGCAATATTGTCTCTGGCCTTCATGGGCTTTAGCGGCATGATTTAAGGAGGCGGGACCATGAAATTAATCGTGATAGCAATCGTTTTGATCTTTGTGGTTGCCTTGATCGCAGGTGTCCTTTTGTCCTACGCATCCAAGGTATTCGCCGTGAAGGAAGATCCGCTGTTCCTGGAGCTGCGTGAGGTGCTGCCGGGGGCGAACTGCGGCGGCTGCGGTTATGCAGGCTGCGATGACTATGCGCATGCCCTTGCAGCATCAGGAGAGGGCGAGCCGGTTCCCTGCACCAAATGTGCCGTTGGCGGCCCTGCCGTTGCGGCCAAGCTTGCCGAGGTCCTTGGAACCTCCGCTGGAGATGTGGAGCGCCAGGTTTCCTTTGTTGCCTGCAACGGGACTAAGGACAATGCAAAGGCTTTGTATGAATACGCAGGAAGAGTAGAGAGCTGCGCGGCGGCAAAGACGTTGTTCGGCGGAACAAAGGAGTGCGCGTTTGGCTGCATCGGCCTTGGCGACTGCGTAAAGGTCTGCGATTTTGATGCCATCCATGTGGTAAACGGCGTAGCTGTTGTGGATCCGGATGCCTGCACCTCCTGCGGAAAGTGCATCAAGGCCTGTCCGCAGCACCTGATTTCCTTAAAGCCTGCCTCAGAAAAGGTTCTGGTCAAATGTTCGAACAAGGATCTTGGAAAGGCGGCCATGGCTGTCTGCAAGACTTCCTGTATTGCCTGCCGGATGTGCGAGCGTACCTGTCAGTTCGATGCGGTTCACGTGGCAGACAATGTGGCCGTAATCGATCCTGAAAAGTGCAAGGGGTGCGGCGCCTGCGCAGCCAAGTGCCCGAAGAAGGCCATTGTGAATCTGCGGAAGGCATAAGAGGCGGCTGTTGGTTGTTTTGCCGCTGAAATCTTAGTAGAATAGGCGATAGCTGTGTGCTCTTTGACAGAGCATACGCTATCGCTTTTTGATATATGTTCAGCACAGAATGATTTCAGAGAGAACTGCCCGTTTACGGGCATGTTCTCGAATGAAGTCATTCTGCGGAGGGGCCCCGGAGGGGCTCTGGCCACCCACATCGAAAATGCGTAGCATTTGAGATGTGGTGCTGAATAGATACGTTCTTTTTTGCAGGAAAAGGGAGAATTATTTTGCAGTCTGTTAGTAAAAAGAGCAAGGATTCGAAAAAAGAGCAGGAACACTTCTGGCATCGATTTTTCTGGATTCTCCTGATTTTGTGTCTGATTCCGCTGGCGATCATTGCACTTTATAATCATGCAAGTGCAGATGACTATGCATTTTCCAATTATCCCCATCATGGGTGGATGACGAGCGGTTTGACCGGATTTGCAGCAGGGGTACTCCGTCAGCTGCACTGGAGTTATACCTCCTGGCAGGGGTGCTATACCGCAGTTTTGTTGGGAGCACTGGATCCTGTCGCCTTTGGCGATGCCTGGTACGGAATCTGTGCGTATTTGCTGATCGGCTTCCTCATTCTGTCCAATGTTATTTTCTGCAGAGCGTTTTTTAACAGGGATGGCTGTCAGAATCTGCAGGACAGAAAGGATGGGAGAGGGAAGGGCTCTGTACACTACGGCAATGTGATGGCATGCATTCTGTCGATTGCGATGCTCCAACTAGTGCCGAGAGCACTGGATATGTTCTTTTGGTGGGACGGCGCCGTGAATTATCTGCCCTTTTTCGGGATGCTGCTGATCCTTCTTGCTTTTCTGATTAAGGTGCTGCAAGGAGGCCGCTGCCGGACTTATCAGATGGTACTGGCGTCGATACTGTCCTTTTTTGCCATGGGCGGCAACTATGTGACCGCTCTGGTGAACCTTCTGGCGCTTCTGTATATGGAAGGATTGCTCTGGTATCTGTCCAAAGGCGAAAAAACATCCACAGGAAACGCTGATTCGGTGAGCAGTCTGCGGCGCATTAGGATCTGCTATGGGGCAATTCTGCTCAGCGGCTTAGCCGGACTTGCCGTCAGCGTTCTGGCGCCGGGAAATTCTCTTCGAATGGCACAGGAGGGAACCACAGGGATCACCTCCATTCCGCAGACGATCATTCATTCGATTTATCTGGCCTATGAAGGCATAAAGGGGAATATGAGCATTCTCCTGATATTGCTGCTGGCACTGATGCTTCCTTTTATGTGGCAATATTTGAATGAGTCGGGAGATGCAGAGAGAATAGAAAAATTGTTTCGGATTCCGACGTTCCTTGTGATTGTCCTCTTGTTCGGACTCTATGCGGCGAGTTATGCGCCCACCGTGTATGTTTACGGAGACGGCGGCCCGATGCGGGTGGAGGACGTTCGTTTTTTCTATCTCATTGTCATCCTGATGCTCCTGGAGGTGTTCCTGGCGGGGAAGGTGCATCGGCTGTTTGAAGGAGCGGAAGAATTTGAGAAAGTCATCGATGAGGGAATCAAGAAAGGCGCCGATAAGGACGCTGAGAAAGTCATCGACAAGGACATCGATAATGGCAGGCATAAAGTTATGAATGCAGGTACAGCCTGGGGGGATCGGTATCTTTGTACGGTTTTGCTGCTGCTGGCCGGGTTTGTCGTATTTGGCTATGTTCTGCCAAGGGAGAACCGAGAAGAGCTGACGAGCATCTGTGCGGCCAGGTCACTTTTGATCGGCGAGGCGCGGCAGTACGACCGGGAAATGAAGGATCGGTATGAGCTATTGTCGGATCCTGCGACCGATGGGCAGAATGTTACCGTACAGGCGACCACGGCGCGGCCGTACCTGTTGTTCCTGTACGGCCTGGAGCTCACGGAGGATCCGGAGTACTGGATCAATGAGACGGTGGCGACCTATTACGACAAGGCATCGGTGACGTTAGTTGCTAAAGAGGCAGAGGAATGAACGGGGATAAAAAGATCGATTGCTGCGTGCAGGAGACGGAACGATAAATGAGTATCACATCCTGGAATTTTGTTCTTTTTATGAGCATCGTTCTGGTGCTCTATTATACGGTTTTTGCAAAGGGGAGGCAGTGGATCTGTCTCCTGTTGGCGAGTGTTGCCTTTTATCTGTTCTCCGGGCCGCAGAATCTGGTATTCCTTGCATCGACTGCGCTGACCTGCTGGCTGGGGGGAAGGTTTCTGGAGAAGAGGGAGAGGCAGTTTCAGGAACTTAAAAAGAGCATAAAGACAGTGGCGGGGAATCAAACGGCTTCTTTGCAGAGCTGGGAAGGAAATCAGGAAGATCCCAGGAAACGGATTCAGGGAGAGTCTAGGGGAACGGTTAAGGAGCAGATCAAGTCGGCCAAGGCGGCCATGCAGTCGGACAAAAGACGGATCCTGCTGTTGATCCTTCTGGTTAATTTCGGGCTGCTGGCGCTTGTCAAGTACTGGGGCGTTGCCTACCGCGGGTGGCTTTTGCCGCTCGGAATGTCTTTTTATACCTTCCAGTCCGTCGGCTACCTTCTGGACGTATATAACGGAAAGGTGAAGGCCGAGCAGAGCTTTTTGCGGTATTTTCTCTTTATTTCATTTTTCCCGCAGCTGATTCAGGGGCCGATCGGTCGTTACGACCAGCTGGAGCCGCAGCTCCTGACTGAGCATCGCCCTTCCTTTGAGGGCTTTAAGCGTGCCGCGATCTTGATTTTATTCGGTCTGATGAAAAAATACGCGATCGCCAACATGCTTTCTCCTGCCATTGCGGCGCTTCTGGATGAGCACATTAAAGAGCTTCCCGGCTCTGCGGTAGTTGCAGGAATCTTGATGTATTCCTTCCAGCAATATGCGGATTTCTCCGGCGGCATCGATATGGTGACGGGAGCGGCAATGCTGTTCGGCATCACGCTGGCTCCGAATTTCCGGCAGCCGTATTTTGCGGTCTCGTTGGGAGATTTCTGGCGCAGGTGGCACATTTCTTTGGGAGCCTGGATGCGGGATTATGTGTTCTATCCTTTTGCACTGTTAAAGCCTATCCAGCGCTTTGGTAAATGGGTCTCCAAACGCTTTGGCAAGCACCTTGGGGTGGTTCTGCCGGCGTCCATTGCGAATATTCTGGTCTTCTTTCTGGTAGGAATCTGGCATGGACTGGAAGGACATTACATCCTGTGGGGACTTTATAACGGGCTGGTCATTGCGATCTCGGATATCTGCAGTCCGTGGTTTCGTCAGCTCGGAGCGCTGCTGCATATGCAGGGAGATACGAAAGGAATGCGTGCCTTTCGCATTGTAAGGACCTTCATCATTGTCAATATCGGTTGGTATTTTGATCGTATTTATCAGTTGGGGGACTGCCTTCATGCCTTTGCTGTGACGGTTTTTCCGGGACAGTTCGGCGTCGGAAAATGCCTTGGCTGTCTGCAGACGATCCTCTGGCAGCCTGGGATTCTGTCCGGATCTAAAATTCTGGTGGCGGTTTTGGGAATCGCGATCCTTGCGTGGATTGACTGGGTTCATGAGACGGGACGAACCATCTATGACAGCATCGCAGTAAGGCCGCGGTTTTTTCGCTGGTGTGCTTTCTGGATGATGTTGTTCTTCGTTCAGCTGGCAATGGATTACTCGAATGCGTCGTCTGCCTTTTTGTATGCGGCGTTTTGAGTGTTTTATTTCGTGACGTTCGTTATTTTCTTTCGTATTCGAAAAACAGCAGCTCTTGCAAGGGCTGAATGGCAGAACGGAAGGGATCGGAAGAAATTCAGGAGGAGTTTATTACAGAACAGACTTTGGCAGATGTTGCAAAAGGAGCTCTGCGATGATGCCGTTTGCGATACCGGTTGCAATGCCGGAGAGGATCATGATGGGGAAATAGTAGAAGAGATTCAGGTTCGAAACAAACAAGATAGCGACCAGGAGCTGTCCCAGGTTATGGAATACGCCGCCGGTCATGCTGACACCGTAAATAGAGAAGAAGGCTGGTTTCCCGGCCGCTTCTCTTTTTTGATTGACGAGCAGCAAAAGAGCCATGGCATAAAGGCTGACAAGGGCTCCTGCGAGGGAGTAGATCGTACTGAATAGGCCGCTGAAAAGAAGACCGGCAAGGAGAATTCTCACTACGTTGACGAGCAGGGCAGACCGCACATCGGGCCGGACCGAGGAGTTTGCGGTGGCTTTCATACAGGCTTTGGAAGTGGTTTCTGTGAGGGCTTCAACATGGGCTGCAGCATTGCCGGATGAGTAGAGTACGCAGACAATCACCAGGTTGGCGAGTCCCAGCTTTACGCCGGGAAGGCCCGGCTGAAACGGAAGAATGGCCTCGAGCCAGGACAGAGTAAGGGCCAGCGCAGAAAGAAGAGCCAGCGTTGTCAGTCTGCGGGTGGAAAATGCGGATGTCCTGCCGATGGCCGGAGATTCCTTACTGCGCAAGGAATGCTTGTTTGATTTTAATGGCGTCCATGTTTTCATAGGATGTATTAATCTATCGTACAATAGCGTCGTACCCTTCGGAGTTTCCGGTGCTGTCATCTGTTGTCGTGTTGTTGCCGGATAGGATTTCTACGGTCATTCGGTGCGGGAGGCAGACGATCATTTGCCCAGGGGTATGGATGCTGCCGGCATCCACGCAGACCTGATTGCTGCAGTCCGCCTCGGCGACAGAGGCAAAACCGCCTTGAATCACCACAACGTTGTGCCCGTATTCCGTGTCAACAGAAATCGTCTGATCCTCCGACAGAGGATAAGAGCCATAGATCTTTCCGGCGATGCGGATTTCTATAATGTCATTAAGGCCATTAAGATCATTGAGGTCATTGCTGTCATCGATGTCATTGGAATTCCCGAAGGTATGGGATTGTAACTTATTCTGAACCTGCTGAATTTGCGGTATCCAAGGAGAGAGCCCGATTCCTGCTGCCAGAAGGAGAAAGACGGCAAGGAGCAGCCAGTCGCCTTTTTTTATCTCTTTTAAAATGTTACACTGTACGCGGTGTATACGCATGTTTTATCGTACCTTATTAGTATCATCGGAATGAAACCTTTGAAACTGTATTTGCAACAACATCATCTGCAGGAGCCTTCTTTTCGGAAGCTGCTGCGCAGGTTGTCCTCCCGGGGACTTGCTGCCTTTTTACTGCTGTCAGTGATTATAGCACAGACGGGGTGCGGTGCAGGGAAAGAGACGGGAGCTGCCGGAGCGGCAGCGGCTGCGGACCCTGTCAGCAGGGAAAGCTTTTATTTTGATACCATCTGCCGGATCACGATCTATGCGATGGATGCGGATAGCGATGCGTCCGATCAAAAGAGGAGCGTTTCGGATTCGCAGAGCACTGCGTCTGGTTCGCAAAGCGCTACGTCGGATTCGCAAAGCGCTACGTCGGATTCTCAGAGCTCTGCGGTAGATTCGCAGGATGGCACGTCAGGAGATACTTTTACCAAGGCGGCCCAGGCTGCCATCGAGGAGGCGTTCTCTCTTTGCAGTGAGTACGAACTGCTGCTGAGCAAGACGATGGAAGGCTCGGATATCTGGAACATCAATCATGCAGGCGGCGAGCCGGTGTCCTGCGATGCCAGAACACGGGAGCTGATCCAGAAGGGAATTGCGTACGGGGACCTCTCGGGAGGACTCTTTGATATCACGATTGGTCCGGCGGAGGACCTTTGGGATTTTCACAGCGACAATCCAAAGGTACCGGATGCAAAGGCTCTGGCCGAGGCGGTTTCGCATGTCGATTATCAGAACATTGCAGTGGATGCGTCTGCAGGAACGGTTCAGCTGACGGATCCGGAGGCAGAGATTGACCTTGGCGGAATTGCCAAGGGATACATTGCAGACGCTGTCTGTAAGAACCTCCGGCAAAATAACGTAACCTCCGCCATTGTGAGTCTTGGCGGCAACATTGAATGCATCGGGGAAAAGGCAGAGGGAACACCGTTCAGCATCGGAATTGAGACGCCGTATTCTGATAGGACCGAGATTGCAGGCGCAGCGCAGCTCTCGAATGGAACGCTGGTGACATCTGGTGTGTACGAGCGTTATTTTGCCGTGGATGGCAAGGAATACCATCATATTCTGAGTCCGGAAACGGGATATCCTGTGGATTCGGATGTTCTGGGGGTGACCATTCGAGGTAAGGAGGGAACCTCTGCAGACTGCGATGCCTTGTCGACCACCTGCCTGATGCTGGGTGCCGAGAAGGGAATGGCGCTCATGGAAGGGCTGGATGGGTATGAGGCGTTTTTTATCCTGCGTGATGGAACGACGATGCAGACGGATGGCATGTATGCTGATGTTTTCAATTGAGACTTTGAAACGGGAGAATGCAGGTGTTGGAGCACAATAAAAAACGTGGGATGGTCGTATTGGCGATTTTGTTAGCCGCGGCGATCCTGACGGCGGTTTTAAAGCCGCGCTATGACGCGTTTGTTGCAAGTGAATACGAGGAGACCTGCTACGGAGCGCGCTGGTGGATCGGCATCGTGTATCATACGGCGCTTAGAGATGCGACGAAGAAGGGGATTTCTCTGGATCAGATGGATGATGAGAAACTGGTTCGCAAAATCGTTTCTTCGGTGTATGATGTCAATCTGGCGGAGGATTTGTCCTCGGACGAGCTGTGCCACGGTGGGGGACATGTGCAGATCCTTATCGATGAGAAAGAGCATACGATCTGCATTACCTGCAGCGCAGAGGATCATCAGGACTATGATGACGAGGTTATTAACGAAGAATCCTATAACGATACGGCCAATTACGATTACGGCGTGGATGTGACAACGTGCCTGAAGTGATAGAAGGGAAGAAAGAAGAGAATGAGACGAAAGAGCAGTAACATTGTGACGGCGGTGATTGCGGCAGCAGCCCTGTTGGTGAGTTTTGGTCTGGGCTGTGTTACAGGATCGGTAGTGAGCGGGACCAAGGAGAAAGAGAGCGGCGCTGTACAGGATGAGACTTTGGTCGTGGAGGAGACAGACGATACATCGGATCCTGGTGCAGCAGAGAACCAGGAGAATACAGAGGAATTGGCGAATACTCCGGAGGACGCCGTTTCGCAGCACGAGCTGGATCTGAACGGAGATCTGGTGGATGCGGCGGATCAGGATTATTCGTCTGCAAATGCCGGCGAGACCGCCCAGACGGCAATCACCCACGAGGCGCAGTCCGAGGTGGCCGGTGAGGAGACGACGGTGGATCCTTCCGAAATCGAGAACCCGACGATCCCGGAGGCAGCCCTGCCGGAGGGCGTTGTTTCGACGCTATATGGCAAGACGACCGGAACGGCAATGTTTCAGGTGGTGGTCATGGGGGATTCTCAGTTCGGTAATTTCACCGGGGAGGACGGCCTTGCCTATCTGATTTCGCAAAAGCTCCACGCAAATGTCTACAACCTTTCGATCGGCGGTAAATGCGCAGCTTCGGAGGATGAGGACAAGGGAAAGGATCTTTCTGAGTGGGGGACGACCTGCGGCGTGAACCTGGCCAAGGCCATTTGCGGTATGGTCAGCGTAGATTCCTGCCTCGATGGCTGGGATTATCAGAAGAACGTGTTCAACAGCTGTGATTTTTCCAAGACGGACCTGTTCATTATCGAATACGGCGTCAATGACTACCTGTCCCAAAAGGCAATGTACAATCCGGATGATCCTTCCAGTGTGCAGACGGTCTTTGGCGCACTGGAGTCGATGGTCATGGACCTTCGCACAACCTATCCGAATGCGCAGATTCTGATCTGTATGCCAACCTATGCGCAGTTCTGGCAGGGCGGAACCGGAGCCTTCCTCGGTGATTCGAATATCATCAACAACGGATATGGCACGTTGTATAACTATGCAGAGACGATTTCGCATGTGGCAGGCGGACACACCAACACGACGACGGTCAATGCCTACGAGAATGCGGATATTAATATCTACACGGCTTCAGAGGATCTGCTGGATGGCATTCATATGACGGCAGCGGGCCGGGCAAAATACGCAAACCTTCTGAGCCGTACTGCACTGCGGACGCTGGGATATGACATCGGAGAGGGCGTGGATCCGGATACCGTTGACTGGACGAGCCAGAACCCGTGGGGGTGATGCGGCAAACCGGGTTCTGCCGTGAGTTCTATATGCAATAATGCAATGAGATCCGGCTGCGCTTCATCAGCAGCATGACAGCAGCGTAGATTAATGTTTACAGCAGACATATATGGTTTGCTGGTTTATATAGAGGAGCGTGCCTGAGATCGGGCCGCTCCTTTTTTGTCTTTCCTGACGTGACTGTCCGGGGGAGACTGCGACTTTTAAGCGCCGGAATGGTATCATTATGAATTGTTTGAATTAACAGAAAACTATGGTAAAATTCAGAACTGACTTTTTGAAAAATAACGTTGACACAGAAGAGGGGTTAAGGTATTATAACGTTTGTTCGCAGAAGTGGCGGAATTGGTAGACGCGCAGGCTTCAGGTGCCTGTGGCAGCAATGTCGTGAGGGTTCAAGTCCCTTCTTCTGCACTTGCTTTTGAGCGAGGTTGACAGATGGTTGTGAATCGTGACAGCATCTGTTCAGGGCGCGAAAGAGCAGTACAAATGAATACGCGGGAGTGTCGGAATTGGTAGACGAGCAAGATTAAGGTTCTTGTGACTGTTAGGCCGTGTGGGTTCAAGTCCCATCTCCCGCATTAAAGAAACCGAGTCGGTAGTGACTCGGTTTTTTTGCGCTGCAAATCATCGATGAGGCTGACCGGAGGGAATTCGCCTCTTGATCGTCTGCCTGTTCTGATCATAAATTGTCTGTGGGACACTTGGCTCATGGCAAAACAGGCAGATGCTAAAACTTCCATGCCTGCTCATGCAGACATCACTACGAATAAAAATCAGCGGCTGCTTGTCTGCGCGAGCAAGTTCGTGCATTCATGCAGCCGCTGTTCAGGATGTTTACAGCAAACAAAGGCACATTTCTCAGAAATTAATCACAATCACGCCGTCCACAATCTGGATGGAATCCGCTGCAGGGTAGTGGGGCATGTTGTTTTTGCTGACGTAGGAGTCATACTGTCCGTAATCCTCGATGACCTGCGGAGCGTAGCCGCAGTGAACCTTCATAAAGTTCACCCAGGAGTAGTCGTTGATGATCTCGGAGCCGTCATAAGGAGTAATGCGAACCTTGTCGAGCTCGGTGTCTGCGGCAAGGAAGGAGGTGTCCTTTTCGAATTCGTTGAGAAAGCAAACCGGGAGGGACGGATCGTATCCGTCGAGCATCTGGATTTTCATAATCAATACATTGTCGTAGGAAATGGCAGCCTCCTGCATGCGCCCGGCCTTGTAATAGCACAGGTTATCGTAACGAATGTAGAAGAGGATCGAATACAGAACAAGGAGGCAGGAAATCCCGGAAAGGAGGCTTCTGCCTGGCAAAGTGCATCGGGTGGCAGAGAGACTGGAAGATTCCGTGCCTTCCGGGCGGATGTTACTGTCGGTGGCTGGCACTTGCAACAGCAGCTGCTGCGAAAGCCACAGTGCCAGAACAAAGATCATCAACTCGCCATACAGCATGAGATCGTAGACGTCATAATCGGTCATCACAAAGATAAAATTTGCTGTCAAAGGAAAGAGCAAAAAGAGAATACACATCCGCAGAAATCTGCTGATTCTATGAGACTTGAAATTCTGCGGATCTGGAACTGCCTGCTCTGCAGGATTCTGACTGGGTTCGCAATTCGTCTTTTCTTTACGCAACACGCGGAGCAGTATTACACCACTCATACAGAGAATCAGAATAATGAGAACAAAATAGACCGGTTTCATGGACCACATAAAGAGCAGATAGTCATCACTGCCACGATAAGTCAGGAAACTGCCTGGGTCAAAAAACATGCGGTATGCCATGAGAATCCGCTCAGGATAGCCAAAATTCCCGGCTCCCAGGGTGTCCATTCCACGGTAGGCGTAGATTTCCTTTCCGGTCATAGCGAGCGAGAGCTTCATGAGAACCAGATACAATGCTACGGAGCAGGTCGTTCCGGATAAGGGGCGCAGCCATGAGCGCCAGGAGCCTCTTTCATCCTGCTCTTTTTGGAGCAAAATAACGACCTCCAGCGCCAGCATAACCGGCAGATAGGCCTGGTAGATTCCGGTCATGAGAGCGGCCAGAACGATTCCGGCACAGAGCGTGAGAAAACGCTGCAAAAAGCCGTTTGACTTTCCGCTGTCTGTTGCTGTCTGCTGCTTTGTAAGGAAAAAGCCTGCAGAAATCCCGGAACTTTCGTTTCGAATGATGGAGAATACGGAAAGCGAGTCGGTCAGGAGAACGGCACAGGTACACGCCAGAAAAAGCGCCAGCATGTAATACGGCGCCGTAAACCAATAGGCGAAGGTTCCGGTAATAACCGGGAATACCACCAGAATGCCGCAGAGCAGGAGTTGCAAAAGACGACTGGTCAGATGCAGAGCACGTGCCATAACCCAGGCCGATAATCCGATCAGGAGAATGGAGATGAGTCCATTAAACCAGGGGAGGCTGTAATTGCTGCCGCCGAACGGGAGCCGCGTCAGCTTGCCCAGAAGCGCCAGAAAAAAGCGACCGAAAATGTGTGTTGCTCCGACATCATAGGTACAGACAACGTCGTCATGGTAGGAGATACCGCCGAACATCCCGGCTGCGTGTGCGGCAAGGCCGAGCAGCAGAGTACTGAGGAGACAGCGAAATAACGTGCTGCCGGAAAGAGACTTTTTATAAAGAGACTTTTTATGAAGAGACTTTTTACTGTAAAGTGATTGATTCATGGGGACTCCGATTGATATTGATGAATGCCGGTAACGGTATCGTGATTAATTTCCAAACGCCAGCCAGAAGCGAGGCGGCGGACATCTTTGCCAGGACCCGCTGATGGCTGACTGTGTGGACAGTGACTTTTCCAGTATCATATCACATTTTTTGATAAATTCGCTTGACAAAGCGAACCTGTCTCCGTATAATATCGATTGTTCGCTTGCAGAAGTGGCGGAATTGGTAGACGCGCAGGCTTCAGGTGCCTGTGGCAGCAATGTCGTGAGGGTTCAAGTCCCTTCTTCTGCACGAGATCAGAGCCGGGCAGTTACAGACAGCAATTGCAGGCTCTGTTTTTTTCTCAGGTATGCGGTCATAGCTCAGCTGGGAGAGCGCGTCCTTGACGTGGACGAGGTCGCAGGTTCGAGCCCTGCTGGCCGTAGATGAAAGGTCTCTTGCACGGTAGGTGCAAGAGACCTTTTGCGTTGCATATCAACCTGGCCAATGTCCGCGCGTCTGCACGAGTTCACACATCCACGCAGCCTCTGGCCGAAATTTTTATAGCAACAAATGCAAAAAAGGAAATCGGCGGCTGACGCAGAATAATATCCTTGTGAGGTTTTTACATCATCGCGAAAGGATGCGTGAGAATATGGGACAGCTGATCCGGGAGCAATTAGAGGCGCGGGAACGTGAGATTCTGGCACCGTGGGCGGCCTTTTCTGATCAGTCAAAGGGACGCAGCAGACAGACACCGCAGGATGATCTGCGCCCGGTATTCCAAAGAGACAGGGACCGCATTCTGCACTCCAAATCCTTTCGGAGATTAAAGGATAAAACCCAGGTTTTCATCACACCGGATGGTGATCATTATCGAACCCGGATGACGCACACACTGGAGGTTTCGCAGAATGCGAGAACCATTGCCAAGGCACTTCGTTTGAATGAGGATCTGACGGAGGCCATTGCACTGGGACATGACCTCGGCCACACACCCTTTGGACATGCGGGAGAACGGGTTCTGAACAATCTGTGCAGCGAGGGCTTTGATCATGCGCAGCAGTCGGTCCGGCTGGCAGAGTGCCTGGAAAAGGATGGGCGGGGGCTGAATCTTACCTGGGAGGTTCTGGACGGCTTTGCCAATCACCAGACCGATGGGCAGCCGGCAACGCTGGAGGGCAGGATTGTTCGTTATTCGGACAAGATCGCTTATTTTCACCATGACATGGACGATGCCATTCGCGGCGGGATCCTGACGGATGACGATGTTCCGGAGGAGATTGCAGCGGTCCTGGGCCATACGATGGAAGAGCGGCTGGATACTTATGTCCACGACATCATTTCCAATTCTATGGGAAAGCCGATTGTCGAGATGTCGGAGCCGGTTGAGAAGGCCTTCCACCAGTTCCGCAATTTTATGTTCGAGAACGTGTACACCAATCCCAGAGCCAAGGGTGAGGAATCCAAGGCCATGGGGATCGTCGAACAGCTCTATCACTATTACTACCAAAACGTTGATCTTTTGCCGGATTATCTCAGGCAGCGAATGGACACACAAGGTGAGAGCCGTCAACGGATTGTGTGCGATTATATTTCTTCCATGACAGACCGATTTGCCATTGCAAGGTATGAGGATATCTATGTGCCAAAGTGCTGGCAGTGAGGATGGCAATAAGGAACGGATCTATGTGCGGCCATTGCCGTAGTTTGCGAAAGAACGAGACACTTACGGCTGCAGCTTTGTATGAAACCGGAAGGAAACCTGACAAAAGCCGGACTGCGGAGCAATGACGATCATCACGGAAAGCGTACAACATGTATTATCCTGAAGAAACCATTGCACAGGTGATTGCTGCGAATGATATCGTGGACGTCATCGGTGCACATGTACATCTCAAAAAAAGCGGTGCGAGCTACATGGGCCTGTGCCCCTTTCATAACGAGAAGACCCCTTCGTTTTCCGTTCATCCGGGCAAACAGGTTTTCCACTGCTTTGGCTGCGGAGAAGGTGGGAATGCACTGACCTTCCTGATGAAATATGAGAACGATTCCTTTCAGGAGGCATTAAAAACATTGGCGGACCGGGCTGGCATCAAGCTCCCGGAAGAGAACTATTCCGCACAGGCCAGAGCGCAGAACGAGCAAAGGGCGCAGCTGATGGCGATCAATAAAGAGGCTGCCACCTATTATTACAAAATGCTGCGGTCGCCAAAGGGAGCTAAGGGCCTTGAGTATTTTAAAGAGCGGCAGCTCTCGCCGGGGACGATGAATGCCTTTGGCCTGGGGTATGCGGATGGAGCTTCCTCGGATATGGTGGCGCATCTGCGATCCAAGGGGTTTTCTGATGAGAACATCCTCCTGTCCGGTATTGCGGCCTTTGACGAGAAGCGTGGGCTCCATGACAAGTTCTGGAATCGCGTGATGTTCCCGATTATGGATGTCACCAACAAAGTCATTGGCTTTGGCGGGCGCGTCATGGGGGACGGAAAGCCTAAATATCTGAACTCTCCGGAGACGCCGGTGTTCGACAAATCAAGAAACCTGTATGGATTGAACATTGCCAAAAAGTCCAGGTGCGGCTATTTCATCCTTTGCGAGGGCTATATGGATGTCATTGCCATGCACCAGGCGGGATTCACGCAGGCTGTGGCATCTCTTGGGACCTCTTTTACCGAAGGACAGGCAGCGATTTTAAAACGCTATGTGAAACAGGTCCTGTTGTCCTATGATTCCGATGGCGCCGGCGTCAAGGCAGCGCTTCGGAACATCGGAATTCTAAGGAGCGCCGGTCTGACCGGAAAGGTGGTTAATCTGGAGCCGTTTAAGGATCCGGATGAATTCATGAAAAATCTGGGGCCGCAGGAATTTCAGAAACGCCTGGACAATGCAGAGAATGCCTTTTTCTATCAGATTCGGCAGCTGCAGAAGGAATATCGCATGGACGATCCTGCCTCGCGGTCGGATTTTTACCACGAGATTGCCAAAAGGTTGTGCGGCTTTACCGATGAGATTGAACGGGATTCCTACATCAAGGCGATGGCGGAAAAATACTACATCGAGGAAGCGGTTCTGCGCCGGGAAGTGGCATCCTACGGAAGGGTGCTGACCAAAGAGGAGGCAGCTGGTGAGGGAATTCGGCAGGAATCTGCAAGAGCTCCGATAACGCCAAGGCAAAAAGAAGAGCGCAGGATGCCTGTGGAGGACAAGGCAAGACTTCGGAACGAGAGGCTTTTGCTGACCTGGATTTCGGATGATCCGGGGCTGTATTCGCAGCTGAGAGATTTTATCAAGGCAGAGGATTTCTCAGAGGGCGTGCCGAGAATGGCCGCAGAGCGTTATTTTGCCTTGCTCGAAAAGGAAACCGGCGACAAGCTCGCCGTGGCCTCGGGGAGCGGCGGGGTGCCGATGACGTCTCCTGCTGCGGTGGTTGCCATGTTCGAGGACGAGGAAGAGCAGCGGCAGGCGGCGGCTCTGTTCGAGACGAGACTCTCCGGCATTACGCAGGAGGAGCTCGAAAAGGCGCTGCGGGACGTTCTGTGCGGGATCAAGCGCAGCGCAATTCAGGACATTTCAAAGGATATGTCGAGCCCGGAGGCATTGCAGCGACTGATGAAGGCCAAACGCGAGCTGACTACACTCCAGTCACTGCCGCTGCGGCTGTACCATACGGACAATGTCCAGTACAGCGATTTTTAAAAACCTAGCCATATAAACTTGTCTGGTTTTGCAAACGCTGTACTAAGAGGCTGTTTTCTGCAGCGTACGTATTACAGAGCGAGAAATTGGAACAAAGAGCGATATAAGAGGAGCAAAGAGGAGATCATCATGGCAAAAAAGAAGGTAGACGAGACGATGACCGAGGTGCAGGAAACTACTGCAAAGGCTAAAAAACCGACGGCCAAAAAAGCCACTGTGAAAAAGGCTTCGGATAAGGCCCCGGAAAACGAGACCTCCCCGGAGGAGGAGCTGCAGGAGCGCCTGGAAAAACTGGTCAAGCTCGCCAAGAGTAAGGGCGATGTTCTGGACAACCAGGAGGTCTTAAAGATCTGCAATGACCTCGATCTGGACGATGACAAATATGACCTGATCACCCAGTACCTGGAGAGCAAGGGGATTGATGTCCTGACCATGGAGGAGAATTCCGGTGAGGTTCCGACACTGGTGGACGAGGACGAAACGGACGGCGATGATGAGGTTCCGGATGCAGAGCTGGAGCTCATTGAACAGGAAGAGGTGGATGACGATCTGGCAAATGCTGGCCTTGATGCTGTCAATATCGAGGATCCGGTTCGCATGTACCTGAAGGAGATTGGTAAGGTTTCGCTCTTGACGGCGGACCAGGAGGTTGCCATTGCCAAGAGAATGGAAAACGGTGACCTTGCACAGGAGATGCTGGACAAGCTGTTCGCAGACGTTGACGACAACGATACGGAGCGCGTGACCACAGAGGAAGAGGTCCTGTCCTTTTTGAAAAATGACGAGCAGATCGCTGAGATGGATGAGAAAAGACCGGTCCTTTGCGGCAAGACCAAGAGTGATCTGAAGGACGTTGTTTACCGCGGCGAGGAGGCGAGAAAGAAGCTGGCCGAGGCAAACCTGCGACTGGTTGTTTCGATTGCCAAGCGCTATGTCGGCCGCGGCATGCTGTTCCTGGATCTGATTCAGGAAGGGAACCTGGGCTTGATCAAGGCAGTCGAGAAATTCGACTTCCGCAAGGGCTTTAAGTTCTCGACCTATGCGACCTGGTGGATCCGTCAGGCGATCACAAGAGCCATTGCCGATCAGGCAAGAACCATTCGTATTCCGGTTCATATGGTGGAAACCATCAACAAGCTGGTACGTATCTCCAGACAGCTCCTGCAGGAGCTCGGCCGCGAACCTACGCCGGAGGAGATTGCCGCACGCATGAACATTCCGGTGGAGCGGGTTCGCGAGATCATTAAGATTTCGCAGGAACCGGTTTCCCTGGAGACCCCGATCGGTGAGGAGGAGGATTCTCACCTGGGAGATTTCATTCAGGATGACAATGTTCCGGTTCCTGCAGAGGCGGCTGCCTACACATTGCTGAAGGAGCAGCTGCAGGATGTGCTGGGAACCTTGACCGAAAGAGAACAGAAGGTTCTGAGGCTTCGCTTTGGTCTGGACGACGGAAGAGCCAGAACCCTTGAAGAGGTCGGCCGTGAGTTCAATGTAACAAGAGAGCGTATCCGTCAGATCGAGGCAAAGGCCCTCAGAAAGCTCCGTCACCCCTCCAGATCCCGCAAGCTTAAGGATTATCTGGATTAAGTTGGATTTAGAATGGTTTTGAAATGATCAAGCTATCCAAACGTTTAGAAACAATCTGTGACCTTGTTCCAACAGGAGCCAGGATCTGCGATGTGGGCTGTGATCATGCCTACGTGGATATCCGGCTCCTTCAGGAGAACAAGGTCGCACGCGCCCTTGCCATGGATGTGGCAGATGGGCCCCTGGCAACAGCAAAAGCCAATCTGGAGCTGACAGAGCTCTATGATACCGGACGCTGCGAGCTGCGAAAGTCCAATGGTCTGGCAGCCTATGAGCCAGGGGAGGCGAATGTCCTTATCTGCGCCGGGATGGGCGGCATCCTCATGCAGGAGCTCCTGGAGGCAGAGGTTCAAAAAGTTCTGTCCTTTGAAAAAATGATTCTTTCGCCGCAGTCTGAGATTCATCTCGTGCGGGAGTGGCTGTTTCGGAATGGCTGCCGGATCACACAGGAAAGGTTCCTGCAGGAGGATGGCAAGTACTATACCGTGATGGTTGCCACCAACCATTCGGAAGACTTCGTTTCAGGGAATACCCCGCAGCGCCGCCCGGACTGGGATGCGATGGCACGACAGATCGCAGAGCTTTCAGAGGAAGACCTGCAAAAGGCAATGGTAGACAGAACGCATCTTCTGGGAATTTTGCAGGACGCTGCATTTCGAAGCTACGCAGAACGAACCTGGGGTCCCTGCATCCTGGAGGAGTATTTTGCAAAAGAAAAGAGTGCCTCTGCAGAATGCTTTGGGAGGTACGTTACGGAATCCCTTCGAGCCAAAATACGACTGACCGAAACGCTTTCGGCACAGCCTGCAGGAGAGAACACCCTGCAAAGGCTCCGGGAGCTTTGCGGCGAGGTCGGTATTTTGCAGGTGCTGCTGGCCTGCGGAATGCTCGCGCATTCACGATGACACCGAAAGAGACCGCCGTGTGAGCTAAAAGGAGAGAAAAATGCTCTTATCTGAATTAATGGAACAGCTCGAGGAGTTCTGTCCATCGTCCTTTGCCATGAGCTGGGACAATCCTGGACTCCAGGCAGGACGCAGCGACAAAGAGGTGCAGCGGGTCTACCTTGCAGTGGATGCCACGAGTGAGGTGATCGAGGATGCCATCCGGCAGCGCGCAGATCTCATCCTGACGCATCATCCGCTGCTGTTCTCCGGAATCAAGCATGTGACCGATCAGGACTTTATTGGTAAGCGCATCGTGAGGCTTTTGACCAATGACATGGCTTTGTATGCGATGCATACGAATTTTGACGTGATGGGAATGGCTGCTGAGGCTGCAGAGAGACTGCATCTTTTGAACCCGGATGTGCTGGAGGTGACCTTTGAAGATGCCATATCCCATGAGGGAATCGGACGGATCGGGGAGCTCCCGGAGCACATGACGCTGCAGGAATGCGCAGAATATGTGAAAGAGGCGTTTGACATTCCGAAGGTTCGGATCTATGGCGATCCCAGGACTCCGATTGTGATGACGGCAATTCTGCCGGGCTCCGGAAAGGATGATATTGATCTGGCGCTTCGCAAAGGCGCAGATGTGATGATCACGGGAGACATTACACATCACGTTGGACTTGATGCTGTGGAAAAGGGAATTGCCGTCATTGATGCCGGGCACTACGGCGTGGAGAAGATCTTTGTGCCGTATATGCAGGAGTTTCTCACAAGAGAGGTTCCGGAACTGACGGTGATGACCGCTCCGGTGTCAGAACCGTTCTGGATTCTGTAATGCGGGGAAAACGCATTCATCGGCATTTCCTTAGGTGAGGCCGATTCGTTATTTGGCACCGTATCCCGTGCTATTTAGTTGGAAACGGCAGATGGAACAGCTTGGTGTGCGCGGTAGTGAATCACAGCAA
Source organism: Lachnospiraceae bacterium (assembly GCA_963605745.1). Lineage (GTDB taxonomy): Bacteria > Bacillota > Clostridia > Lachnospirales > Lachnospiraceae > CAG-791. Next base: position 27,128 of record CAVCWT010000020.1, on the reverse strand, counting down.
ATAATAGGAGGAATCGTTATGCCTACAGTATTCGTAGATGGACAGCAGAGACAGTACGAAAAGGGAACGACCTTTGAAAAGATTGTGGAAGAGTTCCAGCCTAAATATCACGGGCAGATTGCGCTGGTTTATTTTAACCGCAAGATGCGTGAGCTGAACAAAAAGCTGGACAAGGACGGCGTGATCTCTCTGATCACGACCCGGGATTCTGCAGGCTACCTTTCCTATGTGCGCACGGCAACCCTGATGCTGGTCAAGACGATTTCGGAGCTGACAGGCGGCCCCGGCAGTGAGGATGAGCTGCAGGTTCGGATCGAATTCGCATTGGGGAATGCATATTTTTGCACCTTTCACGGTGTGATGTCGGATCGCCTTGCAGAGCTCGGCTTTATGGAGGATGAGGACGGCGTGATCCTCATGACAGATAAGGCGGCCGCAATTGTGCAGCAGAAAATGAAAGAGCTGCAGACGCGCAACGCCTCGATCACCAAAAAGACCTATCCCCTGGATGATGCCATGACCCTGTTCCACAGGCAGGGAATGGAGGACAAGGCGGGTCTGTTCCGCTTCCGCAGGAGTTCGACGGTGAACGTGTACTGCCTGGAAGGATATTACGACTACTATTATGGTTACATGCTCCCCTCGACGGGCTATGTCCGCGATTTTGAAATTCTGGCCTACCGGGACGGCATGCTGCTGAATCTGCCGGGGCATGAAACACCCGGTGTACTCGCACCCTTTGAGGATCAGAACAACCTGTACGAGCAGCTGATGCTGTCAACAGAATGGGGCGAGCTGGTGGAAATTTCGACCGTTGGCGAGCTGAATGACCAGATCTGCAAGAGCAACATTTCGGATATGATCCTCGTTCAGGAGGCACTGCAGGAGCGGCGAATCGGCGAGATTGCCGAGGAGATTGCAGACAGAGAAGATGTCAAGGTTGTTCTCGTGGCAGGTCCGTCCTCCTCGGGCAAAACAACGTTCGCCCACAGACTCTCCATCCAGCTGCGTTCCTTTGGCCTCAGACCGCATATTCTCTCGATGGACAACTGGTTCGTTCCAAGAGAGCGAACACCGATTGATGAAGACGGCAATTATAACTATGAATGCCTCGAGGCACTGGATCTGGATCTGTTTAACGAGAACATGGTAGATCTTATAAACGGCGAGGCGGTGGATCTGCCGGTGTATGATTTCAAGACCGGAAAACGCCGCTACCGTGAGAATCCTTCTGCCATGCGGCCGGATGATGTGCTGATTGTGGAGGGAATTCATGGTCTGAACCCGGAGTCTACCCGTGACATTCCGGAGGAGAACAAATTCAAGATCTACATCTCAGCCATGGCCTCTTTGAACATTGATGAGCACAACCGGATCCCGTCCTCCGACACCCGGTTGATCCGTCGCCTTGTGCGCGACGTCCGCACCAGAGGCGTATCGGCAGAAGAGGTCCTTTCGCAATGGAAAAAGGTCCGCGAGGGCGAGGAAAAATACATTTTCCCCTTCCAGGAAAACGTGGATGCCGCCTTTAACTCTGTCCTGATCTACGAACAGGCCGTACTCAAACAGTTCGCTGAGCCTCTTTTGTTCGGCGTCACACAGGATTCGCCGGAATACTATGAAGCTAAGCGGCTCTTGAAATTCCTGGAATACTTTGTCGGAGTGGATACGGCATCACTTCCTGCCAACTCCATCTGCAGAGAATTCGTAGGAGGAGGATGCTTCCAGCTGTGAGCATGAATTTCATTCGAGAACACGCCCGTAAACGGTCTGTTCTCTCTAAAATCGTTCTGTGCTGAAATGTGTGATGTTCAGCACCTCATCTCAAATGCTTCGCATTATCGATGAGGTTGGCCGGAGGCCCTTCGGGCCTTGGCCACAGAACGATTTCATTCGAGAACACGCCCGTAAACGGTCTGTTCTCTCTAAAATCGTTCTGTGCTGAACAAATGACAGTTTACAGAAGATTTATTGGCATTCTTGCAAAAGGTGTGCTAAGTTATTTAGCTGTGAGCAGAGCAGACGATCGCGGCCCGGGGCAGATGCCACGGGGTGAGGAAAGTCCGGGCTTCACAGGGCAGGATACCGGTTAACGGCCGGCGGAGGCAACTCCCGGGATAGCGCAACAGAGACATACCGCCGCTTTCTTTTTTGAGGAGGCGGTAAGGGTGAAAAGGCAGTGTAAGAGACTACCGTCCACGCAGTAATGCGGGGAGCCATGCAAGCCCTATCCGAAGCAAGACCGAAACGGAAACCACGGATTGGCCCGATCCGTTTCCAGGTGCGTCGCTTGAGGCTGTCGGTAACGGCAGTCCTAGAAAGATGATCGTCCAACGACAGAACCCGGCTTATCGCTCTGCTCCTTTTTATAATCTATGAACATATACAATCACAAAATTCACAACAAAAAATTATTCATCACCATCGCAGCGGCAATTATCATTGGGATGTTCGTGATCCGCGCGATTCTGCTGCAGACCGGCACGATTGACAGACTGTATACACTGGATGCGGATGAGCTGCATTCTGCGCTGGCCAAATACGAAGTCACCATTCAGAATACGCAGTCCGGGCAGACGATTTCCGGCGGAGGAACCATTCTGGACGGAAGAAAGTCTTCGACAAAGGATGAGACCTTTACATTGACAATCGCCACAGCAGAGCATGTTGTTGCAAATGCTGATTCTGTCACTGTAACGATGCCGGACGGAACGCAGGTAGAGGGAACGGTGCTGCATTTGAATACGGATGCAACAGCTTTGAATTCTGGTTCCGCAGCAGATTCCGCAAAGACTGTACTGCCGGATCTCGCCTTTATTCAATGTCAGTGGGCCGATGAAATCGAAGCCTATTATTCCAGGGATCTTCTGGAACGTGTTGAGGCAGAGAATGCTGCCTATGCATTGAAAACAAACGGCAGCAGCAAGGATCTGACGGCGGGAACGGTGAAGGCTGTGGATGCTACGGTTGACGGCCTTGGAGAGGATCTGATCCTGGCAGACATCGGCAGTGAGAACGGGATGTCCGGGAGCGGACTGTATGGTAAGTCCGGCAACTACATCGGGCTCATAATACAGGGAACGGAAGATGGTACGGCTGCATGTATTTCGGCCGACACGGTGGTGCAATACATGCAGTAGCAGGGATGTTAGTTACCATTTTCTTGTGACTGGTACAGCGATTCTGAAATAACTGACCATATTAACTTGTCTGATTTCGGATCGTTATTTTGCAAACGTTGTACTGGAAATTGCCATGACGGCAGTTTCGTTTCGCTGAGATACAGCAGAAAGAAGGCAGATATGACAAAGGTAGATATTGTTTCCGGCTTTTTGGGAGCCGGCAAGACCACACTGATTAAGAAGCTCATTGGGGATGCACTGGCAGGAACCAAGGTGGTTCTGATCGAGAATGAATTCGGCGAGATCGGCATTGACGGCGGCTTTTTAAAGGAGGCCGGCATTGAGATTCGCGAGATGAATTCCGGATGCATCTGCTGCTCGCTGGTGGGTGACTTTAACACCTCTTTGCAGCAGGTGATGGACACCTATCAGCCGGAGAGAATTCTCATCGAGCCTTCGGGTGTTGGCAAGCTGGATGATGTTATGCGCGCCATTGAAAAAACCGCAGCGGAGGTCCCCGGACTGCATTTAAACAGTGCGGTTACCGTAGTGGATGCCACAAAAGCCAGAGTATATTTTAAGAACTTTGGTGAGTTCTTCCTGAATCAGATTGAGAATGCAGGAACCATCATCCTGACCCGTACCGATAGGGCATCCCAGGACAAGATCGATGAGGCCGTTGCACTGATTCGCGAGCACAATGAGAAGGCAACGATCATCACAACGCCTCTTACAGAGCTGAACGGTAAGATGGTTCTGGAGACCATTGAAGGCAAGTCTGATTTGCAGAGCGAGATTCTTGCGGAGGTTATGGCTTCGGAAGAGGAGCATCACCACCATCATCACCATGATGAGCATGCCGAGAAATTCACGGATGAGGACGGCAATACGGTTTATCGTGCACACCACCACCATCACGACCATGATGAGGAGCATGAGGAGCACGATCACGAGCATTGCTGCCATCACCACGATCATGATGAAGAGCATGAGGAGCATGATCACGAGCATTGCTGCCATCACCACGACCATGATGAGGAGCACGAGGATCATGACCACGAGCATTGCTGCCATCATCACGATCATGATGAAGAGCATGAGGAGCATGATCACGAGCACTGCTGCCATCACCACGACCATGATGAGGAGCATGAGGATCATGATCACGAGCACTGCTGCCATCATCACGACCATGATGAGGAGCACGATCACGAGCATCATCACCATCATCATGATCATGATGCGGATGAGGTGTTCGAGAGCTGGGGAATGGAGACGCCGCATACCTACACCGCAGAAGAGGTTGCGGCCATGCTGAATGCTCTGGAGGATCAGGACAAATACGGCTTTGTTCTGCGCTCCAAGGGCATGCTGCCGGCAGCTGACGGAACATGGATTCATTTTGACTATGTACCGGGTGAGCCGGAGGTACGCATCGGTGCTGCGGATGTGACAGGAAAGATCTGTGTTATTGGTGCAGGCCTGCAGCAGGATAACCTGGAGCAGCTGTTCAAGCGCAAGTAATCATCAATGCCATGCGATTTGCAACGGAAAACGTAAGATCCGCTGCATGAATACAGAAGAAAATCGCTGTACTGGCTTGTGGCTTAACTATAAGGGAGAGTCTACGTTATGGAAAAGATTCCGGTATATGTGATCAATGGATTTCTGGATTCCGGAAAATCCAGCTTTTATGCCTATACCATCGGACAGCCTTATTTTCAGAGCAGAGAGAGAACGCTCCTGATCCTGTGCGAGGAAGGTGAGACAGAGTTCAGCAAAGAGCTGCTGACACAGACCAGAACGGATCTGGAGGTCATCGAGAATCTGGAGGACTTTACGCCTGCCACACTCATGGCTCTCAATGCGAAATATCATCCCGGCCGTGTTCTGATCGAGTGGAACGGCATGTGGGATTTCCGCAAGTTCCGCCTGCCGCATGCCTTTGCACTGGAACAGCAGATTTCCTGCATCGATGCCTCAACGTTCGGCATGTATTTTTCCAATCTGGCAATGCGTTCGCTCCTGTTCGAGGAGCTGCGCAGTTCCGAGCTCATCATGTTCAATCGATGCGATGACATTGATGAGGAAGAGCTCATTAAATACAAGCGAAATGTGAAGGCGGTTTGCGCCAATGCGGAGCTGATTTTCGAGGATAAGGATGGAGAGATTGATCTCACAACCGAGGAGGATCTGCCATTTGACATTAATCAGCCGGTGATCGATCTGGAGGGCATTCACTACGGTGTGTGGTACCTGGATGCCATGGAGCATACGGAGCGCTATGAGGGCAAAACGGTCCGCTTTAAGGCACTGGTTGCCAAACCGGACGGCTTTACAAGTGAGTACTTTGTGCCGGGCCGCATGGCAATGACCTGCTGCGCAGAAGATATGCAGTTCCTTGGCTATGCCTGCCGGTATGCTGATGCAGAAAAGCTCCAGGAGAAGAGCTGGATACAGGTTACAGCGACGGTACACAAGGAATTTCTGGCACAGTATGAGGGCGAGGGAGTCGTACTCCAGGCCACAGAGGTTACGCCCTGCGAGGAGCCTTCGGATGCACTGATCAATTTCGCGGGTTGACAAGCGAAGGTGACATCTGTAAAATACAAACGTATGCGCGCGGAGCTGTCCGTGTCCGGATTCTGCGTAGCATCGCGACCCAAATCGATAACACGTGTTGATATAGGTAATGGAGGTAATGACAAATGGCAAACATCAAATCTGCCAAGAAGAGAATTCTTACCAGCGCTAAGAAGGCTGAGGCCAACAAGGCTGTTAAGAGCGGCGTTAAGACTGCAGTTAAGAAGGTTCGTTCTGCAGTAGAGGCTGGTGACAAGGCTGCTGCAGCTGAGGCACTGACCGCTGCAACTTCTGTAATTGGCAAGGCAGAGAGCAAGGGCGTATTCCACAAGAACACCGCTTCCCGCAAGGTTTCCAGACTGGCATCTGCTGTCAATAAAATGGACTAATTTGTCAGAGCTGTTTCGCATCTGCTGGTTTCAACGGAAATTGGCTCTTTGCGACAGGATTTGTTTCCGTTTGTTTCATCTTGCACCGCGGCTGGTGAAATGAACAAAGGAACAGTGAATATCAGAAAAGCCCCTCACTTCGTTTGATCAGCGAAGTGAGGGGCTTTTTGTATCTGTTTAGCACATGGCGATTTCAATATGAATCGTCCTCTTGTGGATGGATTCATATTGAAATTGACAGGTAGCTGCTAACATAGATACGTTTTTCCCTTTCAGGTCAGGATTTCCTGCGGAACAGATAGTAGTCAAAACTCTGCGGCTGCAGATCCTGATGGAAGGTATCAATGAGTTCGTAGTGTTCCCAGATTTCCTCCGGATAGGTATCTCTTGCAACAATGTAGTCTGTTCTGGCCTCAGTGATATAGGAGAGCTGAGCATTGGTTACCTCGTCCCCCGGCAGAGTCTGTGTCTGGAACCAGTAGCAGGTAGGATAGATGCCGGTCGTGGTATACAGGCCGCTGTCCAGACAGCCAATGTTCAGTAGGGTCGTGTTTTCGCGATCCACAAGGCCGGCATCGCGGTCGGCATTGATGTCATCGGTGAAGGTAGTGAGGAAAATCTCGTCCTTGGAGACATGCAGGTAATCCATGTTCCAGCTGCAGGAGAGGATCACTGCGTAGGAGACCGCCAGGGAGAGCGCCAGGAAAACGGCCATAAAAGGCATTCTGCGGCTTCTGCAGGGAACCGGTGCTGCTGACGATACAGCATCGGATGAGGATCTGTCGCCTTCTTCAGAGACCGCAGTGACCGGAAAGAGGCTCTTTGCAAGTCCGCCGAGGTGATCCAGGAGGATTCCGACAAGGCTCATGCCAAGGACAGCATAGGCAGTCAGAGGGAAGGCATAATAGGGCAGATGTGCACCTCCGATATAGATGAACAGGAAGGTGAGGCCGAACAGGAGAACCGGTGCGATTCTCTCGACAATGCACGCGCCCTTTCGCAGTGGCAGCCACAGAATTCCCAGAATGACAAAGGAAAAATACTGGAGGTTGTCCAGAATCAGCCAGTACAGGATCTTGGCCAGGTCATAGACCTTTTGTCCAAAGCCTGCGCCGTGGGAGTTTGCGCCAAAATCTGAATACAGGAAAACGTTCGTATAGATATATACGCGGTACCAGTCGTCCAATCCTCCGGTTACAGCAAAATAGATCAGCCACGGAAGGAAGGGAACCACGATACCGGCAAGGTAGGCTCCGGCCAGACGAAGGAATTCACGGGGACTGCGGCAAGTCAGAATAACGAGGATCGCAAATCCAAGGAAGAATCCCATCAAGGTGAATTTAACGCAGAATACAAACCCACAGCAAAGGCCGGCGATAAAGACAACGCGAGGGGTAAAGTAAATGCCTTCCGCCTGATTGGACGCAGTAGGACGATATTGCTGCACCGATGCGTCGCTCAAATCGTTCCCTCTTAGGACCTTGGACTGTGTAGGATTCTGATGCAATGTCTGCAGCAGCAGATTAAGCGTCAGCAGCAGAAACGGCAGGCACAGCTCTTCGGCGCAGCCGCCCCAGTAAAAGCTCTTGGAGGCGCACATGCAGCATAGGAGGATTGGAGAGAGGAAAAGTGCGGTCGTCTTTTGGCAGTACAGACTCATGATGTTCTGCAGGAGGTACAGGTCCGCTGCCCCCCAGATGACCTCCATGATGAAAACGCCAAGGAACGAGGTCTGCGATATCAAGGAGCACAGACCGTACAGAAAATACAGGTAGGGTCCCTTCTGATCGAACAGGTCACGATAAATCAGCGTTCCGTGGAACATGGATTTCCCCATGGAAAAATAACTGTTGGAGTCGTCCCAGTTATTATAAGGATATAAAAAAGACGAACGCGTCAGCAGCAGCATCAGCACAAAAGAAACGACCAGGCAGAAGAGCATCTGCAAAAGGAGCGTCTTTTGGGTGACGGAAGACTCTTTTGATGTGGTCGAAGGCGCCGGGGCGTCCCCGCGGCGGACATCTATGCCGGGACCTGCTGAGGGGCGATGTGTGGACGGTAACGGTTGATCTATTGGATTCATGCTTGTCACGATAGAATTCCTTTGCTATAATTTGCTGTGATATGCGGGTTAAGTGTTTTGCTCCAGTTGGCTTTTCTTTGGAAAGGTCAGGCTGGTGCGCAACGGATTGATTTACATTATTCTATAACACCCGCGCGAGTTACAGGATAAAAACTTATTAAAATAAGGTCGGGAAGTCAAGATGAGTATTGTTCGTTGGATTTTAACTATCGTTCTGATTCTGGTCAGCATTGCATTATCTGTGATCGTGCTGATGCAGGAGGGCAAGACACAGGGACTCGGTACCATTGCAGGTGCTGCCGATACCTATTGGGGCAAGAACAAGGGACGTTCCGCAGAGGGACATCTGGTACATGCCACCATTGGTTTGGTTGTCGCATTTTTCGTACTGGCAGTTCTTCTGAACATGAACCTGTTCTAAACAAGGTCCTGCGAATGCAGATCCAAGGGCGCTCCTGACATCGGGATGCGCCCTTTTGTTTTCTACCGGCGTTTTGGGAAGCTGTGTGCCAAAACTATCATGCCTTCTCCTGTTTGGCCTTGGCCATCTGAGGGTTTCAATTATGAATCTGTCCGCGAGGCGGCTGGTTCATGTTGTAATCGCCGGATGCTAAACAGATACAAATCAGTAGCTACGTATCTGCGACACTTCTGTAGCTGCTGTCCGGGATCCTTACAGTAACAGATACATTGTGAGATGGTAAGAGATGAGTACAAAAGAAAAGAAAAAGTCAAAAAAAGAAATCTATATGCAGGGAACCTTCCTGGCAAATGCAAAGGGCTTTGGCTTTGTGGCCAATGAGGAACTCGAGCAGGATCTGTTCGTTCCGGAAGGGAGAACCGGTACAGCACTCGACGGCGATGTGGTGGAGGTGCGACTCCTGCCGTCCTTTCGCGGCGAGATCAACCTTGGCGGCAAGGACGGAAGGCGCCAGGAGGCGGAGGTCACTTCGGTCATTACCCGCAATACGACAACCCTTGTCGGAACCTTTTATGGCAGCTACATGAGCTCGAAGGAAAGCGCAAAAGAAGGCTCCGGGGAAGAACGGGAGGAAGTCTCCAAGGCGGGGGCCATGGAAGGATCCGGGAGTGTCATTCCGGATAACCGCAAGATCCCTGCAGATGTTCGGATTCCATTCGGAGCAACGATGGGGGCCGTCAACGGTCATAAGGTCGTTGTCCGGATCACGGATTACGGAGAGGGTAAGGCATCTGCAGCCGGAGGGAAGGGCCACAGCAGCCGCGGAGGCTCCAGGGTCAGCCTGACCGGTGAGATCATCGAGATTCTGGGACATATGGATGATCCCGGCGTGGACATTCTGTCCATCATGCGGGCCTACAATCTGCCGCAGAGCTTTCCGGATGGGGTTATGAAAGAGGTCCGGGAGATTCCGCAGACCATTCAACTGCCGCCCAAAGAGCAAAAGCACCGTGAAGACTGGCGGGATGTTCTGACCGTTACCATCGACGGCCCGGACACTAAGGATATCGACGATGCGATCTCAGTTCGAAGACTACATGCGGATGAGACGGACAACAGCGCCGCCTGGGAGCTCGGCGTCCACATTGCGGATGTCGCCCAGTATGTTAAGGAAGGCACTGAGCTGGACAAGGAGGCACTGAAACGGGCAACCTCCAATTATCTCGTGGACCGCGTGATTCCAATGCTCCCTCACGAGCTCTCGAACGGGATCTGCTCACTGAATCCCGGCGAGGATCGCCTGGCCCTTAGCTGCATCATGCAAATGGATAATACGGGGCGTGTAGTGGATTCTCGCGTCATCGAGACCATCATTCGTTCGGATGCCAAGCTGTCCTATCCCGGCGTCATGAAGCTCTTTGAAGAAAAGGATGAGTCAGAGATCATAGGCCAGCTGGAGGCGCAGGGAATTCGGCGCGGTGCCAAAACAAAATCCCATGCCATTGCCGCCATGCTGCGGCGTGGCCTTCGCCTTTCTGCGATCCTTAGCAAAAAAAGAACGACCGACGGTGCCATTGATTTTGAATTCCCGGAGTGCAAGATTCACCTGGACGCAGACGGCAAGGTGACGGAGATTGTCCCCTACGAGAGAAATGCCGCAACGATGATGATTGAGAATTTCATGGTCGCTGCCAATGAGACCGTGGCAGAGCATTTTTACTGGCTGGGCGTTCCGTTTGTTTATCGAACGCACGGGGAGCCGGATGAGGAGAAGCTCCAGCGCCTCAAGGCCTTCGTACAGGGCTACGGCTACCGGTTCCGCTGGAGCCACGGGCAGGTTCATCCTCATGAAATCCAGAACCTCTTGACTGGCCTGAAGGGGAAGCCGGAGGAGGCAACCGTCAGTGTCATGACGCTGCGCAGTATGCAGCGGGCCATGTATACCACGAATTGCGGCGGACATTTCGGCCTGGCACTGCAGTATTACTGCCACTTTACCTCACCGATTCGCCGCTATCCGGATCTGCAGATTCATCGCATCATCAAGGAGCAGCTGCGTGGCAAGCTCACCGCAAAGCGCCGCAGTCACTACGATTCGATCCTGCCGAACGTCTGCACGCAGTCGTCCAACATGGAGAGACGTGCCGATGAGGCAGAGCGCGAAACCAACAAACAGAAAATGTGCGAGTACATGCAGGGCCACCTTGGAGAGGTCTTTGGCGGAACGGTCAGCGGTGTCACCGGCTGGGGAATTTATGTGCAACTGCCGAACACGGTGGAGGGCCTGATTCCGGTTCGGTCCCTTCGCGACGACTATTACAACTACGTCGAGGAGAAAGCACAACTTGTCGGAGAACGGACCGGCAAAACCTACGGCCTTGGCCGGGCGGTTCGCGTCAGTGTTGCCTCTGTCGACACCATGGCAAGGACCATTGACTTTGAACTGTATTCTGAGGATTCCAACGAGGACGTGCAAAATACGACCGGTGCTAACAGCAGCGGCAAAAAGAAAAGTGCAAAGCCCAAAAAACTGAAACGGTCCGGAGAGCCGCAGGAGGATGGGAAGGCGGCGCATAAAAAGCATCACCACGGCAAGCATCACGGAAGGAAACGCCATGCAGGAGAGCATTAAACTGATTGCCAACAACAAAAAGGCATATCATGATTACTTTATCGAAGAAAAATACGAAGCCGGTATTGAACTCTACGGAACAGAGATTAAATCCATCCGTCAGGGCAAGTGCAGCGTTAAGGAAGCGTACGTGTCCATTGATCACGGCGAAGCCTTTGTAGAAGGAATGAACATTAGTCCGTATGAAAAAGGCAACATCTTTAACCGGGAACCCCTGCGCAAGCGCAAGCTTCTGCTACATAAAAACCAGATTCTGAAGCTGGATCAGCAGGTATCACAGAAGGGCTATACCATTGTGCCGCTGCAGGTGTATCTCAAAGGTGGCCGCTGCAAGGTGGAAATCGGACTCGCACGAGGCAAGCACAGCTACGATAAACGCGAGGACATCAAGAAAAAAGATGCCAGAAGAGAAGCTGAGCGGGATTTCAAGGATGTATACCGTGGGTGATTGCAGCTGATGCTGCAATCACCTCACATCGAGTGAAACGTAACCGTTTCACTCGCGCATCGGAGAAATCGCCTTCGCGAATTTCTCCTCGCGGGGTTCTGCAGCTGATGCTGCAATCACCTCACATCGAGTGAAACGTAACCGTTTCACTCGCGCATCGGAGAAATCGCCTTCGCGAATTTCTCCTCGCGGGGTTCTGCAGCTGATGCTGCAATCACCTCACATCGAGTGAAACGTAACCGTTTCACTCGCGCATCGGAGAAATCGCCTTCGCGAATTTCTCCTCGCGGGGTTCTGCAGCTGATGCTGCAATCACCTCACATCGAGTGAAACGTAACCGTTTCACTCGCGCATCGGAGAAATCGCCTTCGCGAATTTCTCCTCGCGGGGTTCTGCAGCTGATGCTGCAATCACCTCACATTGAGATTGTCGTCTGTCCAGGAACAACATTGAAATCTTTTTAAGAAATCCCTTGACACAAAGGTGTGGATGCAGCATACTATTCGAGTATGCCGCATGGTGAGGCAATAGGTGCTGATCTGTAGGTACTGCAGCATCTGCACATGAAGAGAGCCGGACAATTCTGTCAGGGCTCCGCCGTAGTCAGCGAGACTAGAAGAAGGAGGTACCGAAGATGTACGCAATTATCGCAACTGGTGGAAAGCAGTATAAGGTTTCTGAGGGCGACGTGATCGAGGTTGAAAAGCTCGAGGCCGCTGCAGGAGACAAGGTTACATTTGACCAGGTTCTGGCAATCAGCGGAGATTCTCTGAAGGTTGCAGGTGACGTAGCAGGCGCTAAGGTTGAGGCTACTGTTATGGAGCAGGGACGCGGCAAGAAGGTCGTTGTTTATCACTTCAAGCCGAAGACCGGTTATCACAAGAAGAACGGTCACAGACAGGCATTTACGCGTGTCAAGATCGACAGCATCATTGGCTGAGATCAGCAAACGGTTTTAGAAGACACATGACGAGGGTTCAGATTTTCCGAACAACAGACGGACACACGAGGTCGTTTATTTGTACAGGCCATGCAGGCTATGCGGCAGATGGAATGGATGAGGTGTGTGCCGGTGTCAGTGCAATTGTGATCAATACCATCAATTGTCTTCAGGATTTACTCTGCGCTAGTGTGGAGGTGATCGCTGATGAGGAAAATGGCGGAGATCTCATCTGCAATGTAATGGATGATCTCGATGAAAAGGGAGAATTCCTGATCGACTGCATGATTCATGGATTCGAATGGATTGAATTGCAGTATGGGAAAGAGTATCTGAATCACAGAATTGAGGAGGTAACACCATGTTAAACTTAAGCCTTCAGTTCTTCGCTCACCACAAAGGAATGGGCTCCACCAAGAACGGCCGTGATTCCAATTCCAAGAGACTTGGTGCCAAGAGAGCAGACGGACAGTTCGTTAAGGCTGGCAACATCCTTTACAGACAGCGTGGAACCAGAATTCATCCCGGTCTGAACGTTGGAATCGGCGGAGATGATACTCTGTACGCTCTGAAGGATGGAATCCTTAGATATGAGAGAGTGGGTAAGGACGGAAAGAGAGCTTCTGTTCACCCGGTAGAGGCTGCAAACGAGCAGTAATTCTAAGATTTTGTGAGACTCCGGACAGGCATTGGTCTGCCCGGAGTCTTTTGTGTAAAGAGGGTTTTATGTTTGTAGATAAGGCGACCATTACAATTATCAGCGGAAAGGGCGGCGATGGCCATGTATCCTTCCGCAGGGAGAAATTCGTGCCGGCCGGCGGCCCTGATGGCGGTGATGGCGGCAACGGCGGGAGCGTTATTTTCCGCGTGGATCTGGGAATGAACACGCTGGGCGATTACCGCTTTAAGGGCAAATATTCCGCACAGAACGGTGAAGACGGCAAGAAAAAGAAGATGGCCGGCAAGAATGGCGAGGATCTGATCCTGAAGGTTCCGGAGGGAACGGTGGTCAAAGATGCTGAGACCGGACGTGTCATCATCGATATGAGCGGGGATACAAAGGAATACCTGATTCTGAAGGGTGGACGAGGAGGAAACGGCAATCAGCATTTCGCAACCTCCACCATGCAGGCACCCAAATACGCACAGCCCGGACAGCCGGCAAGAACCCTTCAGGTTGTTCTGGAACTGAAGGTTATTGCAGATGTCGGCCTGATCGGTTTTCCGAATGTCGGGAAGTCGACTCTTTTGTCGATGGTCAGCAATGCCAAGCCTAAAATTGCAAACTATCACTTTACGACGTTATCCCCGATTCTGGGAGTGGTGGATCTGGAGGATGCCGAGGGCTTTGTCATGGCGGATATTCCGGGACTGATTGAGGGGGCTGCAGACGGTGCAGGGCTCGGGCATGAATTCCTGGCACATATTGAACGCTGCAAGTTGCTGATTCATGTAGTGGATGCCTCCGGTTCAGAGGGACGGGATCCTTTGGAAGATCTGACGGCTATCAATCAGGAGCTGGAACGCTACAATATTGATCTTTCCCAAAAAAAGCAGATCATTGCCGCCAATAAGGTGGATCTGATCGATCCTGTACACGCAGAGGAATCGGATCCCGAGAATCCGATTCACAGGATTCGAACGGAATATGAGCCGAAGGGATATCAGATTTTCCCGATTTCTGCAGCGACCAATCAGGGAATCCGTGAACTCCTGTACGCAGTCAGCACAGAGCTTTCTGCAATGCCAAAAGAGACAAAGATTTACGAACAGGAATATAATCCGGATGCAGAACTCCTGCGTGCAGAGGAGCCTTATGATGTCTGGTATGACGCAAAGGAAAAGGCGTACCGCGTAGAGGGACCTCGCATCGAGCGTATGCTGGGCTATACCAATCTCGAGACCGAGAAGGGCTTTGCGTTCTTCCAGAAGTTTCTGCAGGAAAACGGCATCAATGCCAGATTGAAGGAACTGGGCGTACAGGAAGGCGATACCGTAAGACTATACGGTCATGGTTTTGAGTGGTACGATTGAGCCACTGGCTATTTGGTATGCGCTGTACCAGGGAACGCTGGTGTGAGCTGTGTTTCCTTTATGATTTTCGTTAGATCGCACGGAGTTGTGATAGAATTTGCGGCAGATGCAGTAAGCGTTCTGCTATAGATGAATAGGTGATATCGGGTATTTGCTGTACCAGGATACTCTGACAGCAGATGCATACAGAGGGTAGAAAATGCTGAGTAGTAAACAAAGAGCATATTTAATGAGTTTAGCGAGCAATCTGGATCCTGTTCTGCAGGTAGGAAAGAGTGGCGTTACCCCGGAAACGGTAACGAGTGCAGAGGAGGTGTTCAACCGCCGTGAGCTGTTCAAAGGAAGTGTCTTAAAGACCTGCCCGGATCTGCCGGCGGTTGCTGCAGATAAGCTTGCAGCCAGAACCCATGCGGAGCTGGTGAAGGTCATTGGACGCAAATTCATTCTGTACCGTCCGGACAAGGATGATCCGAAGATCGTCCTGCCAAAGTGATAGATACGCTAAAATAGTATCTGTTTAGCACCTGGCGATTTCAACATGAATCGGCCGCTTGTGGACGGATTCATGATTGAAACCCTCAGGTGGGCAAGGAGCGGAGCTCCTCTGCCCAGCCTCATCTCGATTTTAATACTCGAATGATTCGCGATAATTGGCGATTGCTTGAAGGAATGTGATGAAGAGAAAAATCGGCATTTTAGGGGGAACCTTTGATCCAATTCATAATGGTCATCTGATTGCAGCGGAGAATGCACGGGATGGGGCCGGATTGGATGAGGTTCTGCTGGTACCGACCGGCTGTTCGTATTTTAAAGAGGATCAGAAGGTCACACCTTCGCAGCTGCGCTATGAAATGACCTGCCTTGCGGCGCAGTCCAATCCGTTTCTGAGGGTGTCGGATCTCGAAACGCGCCGTCCGGGGAACAGCTATACGGCAGAGACACTGAAGGAGCTCCACGAATTGCAGCCGGAGGATGATCTGTATTACATTGTAGGTGCGGATACTCTGGTTCTGATGAGCCTATGGAAGGATCCACAGGTGATCTTTGACTCCTGTACGGTCCTCGTGGAGACCAGAGGAGATGAAGTTTCTGGTGCAGGTCTGCAGTCCGAAATGGATCGTCTGAAAGAACAGTTCCAGGCCAGGATACAGCTCCTGCCGGCCAGGAACATTGAGATTTCTTCCACAGAGATTCGATCCAGAATCCGGGAGGGACGTTCGGTTCGGTATCTGATTCCGGAGGCTGTAGAAGATTATATCCGCAGTCATGGGCTATATATATGTATGTGATTGATGCAGGACTAGCTCGCACATCCACACAGCCGTTGTCTGGGATTTTTACAGTAACAGATACAACAGATTCTAAATCAGGAGTATTGAGATGGCAAAGTCTTCCGGGAAGGATCGTTTGGAACTGATTCGTTCCGTTCAAAAAGAACTCAAGTATTCGAGATTCATCCATACTATGGGTGTGGCAGTGACAGCTGCTTCGCTGGCAGAACGTTTCGGGGAAGATATGCATCGAGCTGAGACGGCCGGAATTCTACATGACTGTGCAAAATACATGGACGTGGACAAAATGGAAAGCCTGTGCCGCAAAAACGGACTGGAGCTTTCTGAAATGGAAAAGGGAAATGCGGCCCTTTTGCATTCCAAAGCAGGCAGTATTCTTGCGAAAACCAAATACGGAATTGACGATCCTGAGATCTGCAGCGCCGTCAGGTATCATACAACAGGACGTCCGGCTATGACGACACTGGAGAAGATCATCTTTATTGCGGATTACATTGAGCCAGGCAGAGAACAGGCTCCGCACCTGGATGTCATTCGTGAGGCAGCCTTCCAGGATCTGGATAAGGCGTTATGCATGATTCTGAAGGATACTCTGGGATTTCTGACGCAGAACAGCAAAAGAATTGATCCAATGACACAGAAGACGTATGATTATTACAGACCGTTGATCGAAGGGTCTGCAGGGATGAACAAGGAAGGAGGATTGGAATGGAAAAAGTAACCACATCAGAGGCTGCAAAGCTGGCCATTGAGGCTCTGGAAGAGAAAAAGGCAGAGGATATTCGTATTATTGATATCAGCACGGTGTCTGTTCTGGGCGATTATTTTATCATTGCCAATGGAACCAACCGAAGTCAGATTCAGGCGCTTGCTGACAATGTACAGGACAAGCTGGGAAGAGCGGGACATTTGTGCAAACAGGTCGAAGGCTATCAGACCGCTAACTGGGTATTGCTCGATTTCGGCGATATTATCGTGCATATCTTTGATGCAAAAAATCGGCTGCTCTACGATTTAGAGAGAATCTGGAAGGATGGAAAACCGGTCGATCCTGCTGAGCTATAACAGTACGGAGTGGGACAATCGACATTCAGGCAATCCTTCATCGAGATGTTATACCACCGGCATCTTGTAAACTGACAAAAGGCCGTAGAACGTAAACAGTATAGAGATACCTCTTAAGAACAGGACAGGCAACAGCTGCATGAGAATACAGCTGTTGCCTGTCTTTTTACAGTAACAGATACGAACATTTTATGCTCAGTGAATCTTACTGTTTGATCACACGATAGACACCAAAAACCTTGCCCAGAATCTGGCAGTCATCCACGATAATGGGATCCATGTCGTCATTTTCCGGCTGAAGGCGAATGTGGCCGTCCTCCTTGTAAAAACGCTTGACAGTTGCAGAATCCTCCACCAGAGCCACAACGATCTCACCGTTGGAGGCAGTATTGCAGGAATTCACAAACAGAAAATCTCCATCCATAATACCGACATTAATCATGGAGCAGCCGTGAACCTTCAGAACAAAAGACTGTCCCTGTGGCACATATTCTGCCGGAACCGGAAAATAGCTCTCAATGTTCTGCTCTGCAAGGATCGGTTCTCCGGCAGCAACCTGCCCTACAACGGGGAGCGATGCCGTCTCTGTGCGCAGCATCTGGAAGTTATCATCACAAACAACAATGGCGCGTGGCTTTGTAGGATCTCTCTTGATATAGCCGAGTCGATCCAGTGTTTCCAGATGGGAATGCACCGAAGATGTCGATTTAAGATTAACGGCCTCACAGATCTCACGAACCGCCGGAGGATAGCCCTTTTCCAGAATTCGAGCCTTAATGAAATCCAAAATTTCCTGTTGTTTCTTACTAAGTGTTTTCTTCATATCTTACCTGCCTTTCCGGTGGCGAATGATTCGACCATGGATTTATGTACTGGTACACGAAAACCATTCTGCATGACCCGGCTGATGACTTCGCAAACGTTGTATTGGATTCATTATACTGTAACTCAAATAAGAAATGCAAACATATATTCTGCGAAATCCTGTTCGTGAAAATTTGTTCGAAAAACGATTGACAAGCAAATACCTGTTCGATATACTCCTTTTTGTAGCAAACAACTGTTCGCAAACAAATGGTTTGCAGAACATATGTCCTGATGATTGCTTATGAAGATTTATGCAGAATAGCTGTTTTGCGAGTAGCTGTTTTGCAAATAGATGTTTTGCGAATAGCTGTTTTGCAAATAGCTGTTTTGCAAATAGCTGTTTTGCAAATAGCTGTTTTGCGGCAGCAGCTTATAGGGGAATAAGGGGCAGGAGATGAATGCAGTACAGGTTAGAAAATCATATCATTTGCAGACAGCGGGAGACTTGCGTGAGCTGGTGGGCAGATGCAGCAAGTATGGTCATAAAAGGGCACAGGAGAGAGGGTATCGAACCGCATCACATGTTCAGAGAAAGGCTGAGTACAGAGTAATTTTTGCGATCTTTATTGTACTGATTTCCTTGTTACTGTTCGGACTGTCTTCCGAGGCCGACGAAACCGGAACGCAGCTGCACAAATATTATACCAGTGTTCTGGTGAAGGATGCAGAGTCTCTGAACGAGCTGGCTGCACAGTATGCAGATGCGGAACATTATCGTAATCTTCGTATGTATTACAGAGAGGTTCGTGAGATTAATCATCTTCCGATGGACGATCCGGATACTCTGCAGATTGCTCCTGGCAATTATATTATTTTACCGTATTATTCTGCTGAATACTCGTTCTGAGAAGGCCGGAGCCGTTTTGTGCTCCGCAGCGGTCGGCTCCGGACGGATCAGGCGAGTTTTCATATATCCCAAATCCATACAACGAAATCCCCACGGTGCCTTGTACCGTGGGGATTTCAAAATTACTACAGCACAATTCCGTTCTGCTCACAAAGGGCCTGTGCAGATTCAACGGAATCCACACCGGTTTTGTTCTTAATCGGGGCAAACTCATAGGAACGCTCCACCTCATAGGGCAAACAGGAATCCATTTCGTGGACCATATCCAGAATCAGCTGCTCGAATTTATAACCGTTCGGTGCCTCCGGCTTGATCATGTTGCCGTCTGCATCCATATAAGGAATTTTCTTTTCTACAATATGGAGCATTAATTTGTCATTCATGATTTCTTCCAGCTTATCCTCGCGGAAGAGGTAATTCAGAATGACACCAAAGTTATAGGCAGGATCGCCTTTTTCGTCAGTGGCGGAGAGGAGCTCCGGAGTCATTTCATAATATTCAACAATGGACGGTTTGCCATCCTCAAGGCACATCGCACCAACCTTTTCATCGGGAGCTGCCTTGCGGACGCATTTAGCACCGCTCACATAGTCACCTGCAACAACCGCACCGACAAAGGTGGGATCGCAGATTCGCTGCAGTACATTGTCTACGGCAAAACAGTTCAGCCATTCGACGCCGAGCTCATGGAGCTTTGCAACAAGGCCAGCTCTGTCCATGGAACTGAACCAACCGCCGTTTCCATTCGGCGAGGATGCAATCTGGCTGCGGCTTTCCATATACACTTTTCCGTCATAATCTGTAGCGGGAGCCATATCCTGACGGAAGAAAAAGATCATATCTGGATCGTAGCCAAAGTAATTGTGCTCTTTCATGAAAGAGGTGGTCGCTTCGTGATTCTTGTCACTGGTCATGATGAAAAACGGAACATAGGTGCCGGCTTCCTTTACAACCTCCATCAGATTCTCAATCAGACGCTGCATGATGTAGACAGGATGCGTCTTGCCAATGTTATACATGCACTTTGGCTGATCGGAGCCGAGTCTGGTTCCCATGCCTCCTGCCAAAAGGACAGCAGCAACCTTTCCTTCCTTAATCTGAGAAAGGCCAAGAGCGTGATACTGTGCCTCTTTTTCCTTGATCTCGGACAGTTCCATTGCCTTTAACGGTGTGATGACACCACGTCCAGGCAATTGATCCTTGTGTCCGACATAACCGGTTACTGAAAAATCCATTTCTTCAATCTGACGCAGCAGAGAATCCTTTTCCGGATCAGAAAGAGAATCATAGTATTGCAGTGCGTGTTCCTGACCGTATTGCAGGAGTTTGCTCTGCGCCTGCTGTCTGCGAATGGCCAGATCATCCTGTGATATTGTGTTCCCCATAACAACCCCCATATTCTTTTTGGTTTTATTACATGCGGCCAGAGTCCATTCGGGGCCCCTCCGCAAAACGATTCTATTCGAGAACTCGAACGGAATCGTTTCATTCTCTCCGAAATCGTTCTGTAATGAACATACACATACATTTTACCCCAATCTGTTTCGTCTGCATACCTTCTTGCCCTTAATCGCAAAACCAATTGTATTTCAAGCTGTTTTTGCAAACGCTGTACTTGTGAGTGCCATAGGATTACTCATCCTCCCGTAATTTCACTGCATTGGCGGCACCGCGGCGGCGGTCCTCCTCGAGTGCGGCATAGTGCTTTCTCGTGGTATTAACGTCTTTGTGTCCCAGGACATCTGCAACGAGATATATATCGCCGGTTTCGCGGTACAGACTGGTGCCGTAGGTACTGCGGAGCTTGTGCGGGGTGATCTTTTTCAAGGTTGTCACGCGGGATGCGTATTTTTTTACGAGCTTTTCAACAGCGCGGACCGTGATGCGCCGGTTCTGCAGGGAGAGAAACAGCGCATTTTCAGAGCCTTCCTTTGGAATGATCTGACGGCGCTCTTCCAGATAAGTTTTCAGGGCACTTTCCACCTCATCGCCAAAGTACACGATGGCATCATAGCCGCCTTTCCGGTGTACCTTCAGCCCGTTTTCTTCGAAATTGACATCATTCAGATCCAGGCCGACACATTCACTGACACGGATTCCGGTTCCCAGAAGGAGTGTCAAAAGGGCAGTGTCCCGAATCGCAGTCTTACTGTGGTATTTGAGTTCAGATTTTGTCAGGCCGCTCCCGTCCTCCACCTGGTCAAGGAGCCTTGCGACCTCGTTGGGCTCCAGTCTGGTAATTGGCTTTTCATGGAGCTTTGGCATGGGAACCAGAGAGGCCACATCCTTGTCGATCAGCTCTGATTGAAAGAAATAATGATACATGCTGCGCACCGCAGAAAGCTTCCTTGCCTTGCCACGCTCGTCATTCGTATAGATCTTGCCGTTTTTGGTATAGTAGGTGATCCATTCCATGAACTCTTCAATATCTTCCTTCTGCAGCATGTCCAGAACAGTGACAGGATAGCGTGTGATGTCCTGTTTGGCCAGCTCCGGATTGTGTTCGTGCAGATATTCAAAGAAGATGCGAAGGTCATAGGCATAGGCCAGACGGGTTCGACTGCCGGTGGTGTCTGAAATGCCGCGAAAGAACTGACGGCAGAATTTCGGCAGCTCGTCCAGGAGCTCACGCATCTTGATTGTGTTCTTGACATCCAGCTCCTGCGAATAGGTTTCGGTCTGGAGTGAGGCGTCGTTGGAGGTCGTTTTTTTCATTTCGTAATCATATCCTTAATTTGCTTACCATGTGGTCACGCTGGGGATCTTTGATGCGTACGATCTGTAAATCAGGAAGGCTCCTATGGCCAAGCGTTTAAAATCATTGTACAGGCAATAAGATGGACAACCTGACAACTGGTCTGAACATCGTGTGATCCGATGGCTAGCGGTTCATCAGTTTGGAATAGGCTGTCACATAGGATTCCCGGTCGGTTGCTGCATGCTCAGGACTCAAGGGGCGAACCTCTCTTGTGATGCCGGCCACCTTGGCAAGAAGTGCAGCGCGGCATCCCTTCTCCAACACCATGACAGCAGCGTCCACGTCATCCCGGGTCGTTCCGGTACAAATGGCACCTATGCCTCGCAGCAAAACAGCGTTTCGCCCTTCCAGTGCCTCCTGAATTGCCGCGCCATCGGCATCTGACGGCAGAATTCGAATTGATACGCCGGCGATCTGTGCCAGATCATCGATATAAGGAAAGAGCTCGGGCTGCATCAGACGGCTCGCAGAAACGGTGAAGGGAGCTCTTGAAAATGCTGCAAATCCAGAGGCACAGGAACCCGCTTTGCTGTCAGCCGAGAAGGTGTCTGAAGCTGCGCAGGCATTGCCATCGAGCTCCCCGGATGACGCACAGACGGAAGGAAAATCCGTTGTCTGAAGCTGCGGAACCACTGCTTGAAGTTGCTGCGGATTCACAAAAAAATAATAGCGGTGCAGATTGCTGCCGCAGCGGTCTGCGGTGTCAATATCCTCATCGGAAGGCAGTATATGACTGTATGCAGGGCTGCTATGCAGAATGGAAAGGTAGCGTGCCTTGGAAACCTCTTCCAGCGCATGAGCAATGGCGAAGGCGTTGTCATAATCTGTACCCATGCACTCGGCTCCATGATTTGCCATCAAAAGAGCAGTGGAAGAGGGGCAGAGCAGGATTGCATCGGATACATTGTCACTGAGCTCTTTGGAACCGTTCAGTCCATAGCCTGCCGTCGGCACTTCATTTCCTAACAGCTTTCGCATTCCGGAAATTTCCGGGATATCAGTAATCGATTCTCCCAGAATACTGAGCGCAGAGGCGTAGCTCTGATGCGTATGAATGACAAAATTGACATTCGGACGCAGACGATAGGCATCTGCATGGATCCATTTCTCACTGGAGGGCTTTACATCTCCCTCATAGCTGCAGTCTGCAATATTGGTGATCACGATCTGATCCGGTGTCAGATCCTCATAGGCACGGCCGCTGGGCGTAATGACAAACTGTGTGTCGCTGATCCTGGCACTGATATTGCCCCAGGTGCGGGCAATCAGCCCGGACGAGAGGAGCTCCAGACCGGCTTTGATAACGAGTTCTCGTGCCTCTTGTAATTCGTATGCCATAGGATTGATGTCCTTTCTGTGCCTGCTCGTGCAGGTATCACATTAAGTTTACAACTTATTCGTGAAATATTCCTGCTTTCCCGGATAAATAAGAAAATATCCTCAATGTAGCCGGATAGATTCTGCGGGGGGTGCCTTAAATGATCGCGAAACAAGAGACGATATGAGCAAAAGCGTTTCATTGACTGAAAAGGTTTGTCCATTTCAGTCAAAGAATTGACTGATTCAATAGCATTTATCGAATCAGTCAACGAGTAAAAGGACCGTCTTTTTGAAACACGCGATCCGAAATCAGGCGAGTTAACACGGTGAATCGCAATATTTCATGCAAATACTGACAACTCTTTACATTGACTTTCGGAACGTGGATTTTCATAATGATAGACACAGGCTCGAAAACTACTTCACCTTTGATTGTGAGGTAAAGAGAATAAAGGAGAATTTATATGCTGTATATCGGAGTTGATCTGGGAACCTCTGCCGTTAAGCTGCTCTTGATGAAGGAGGACGGCACCATTGAGAATATTGTCTCAAAGGAATATCCGTTGTATTTTCCTCATCCCGGCTGGTCAGAGCAAAAGCCGGAAGATTGGATGACCGCTGTCAAGGAAGGAATCAAGGAGCTGCTGCAGGGCTTTGATGCCGATCAGGTTGCAGGAATCGGGGCCGGCGGACAAATGCATGGTCTGGTTGCACTGGATGCCGATGACAATGTCCTGCGTCCTGCTATTTTGTGGAATGACGGCAGAACGCAGGAAGAGACCGATTATCTCAACCGTGAGATCGGCAAAGAAAAGCTGACAGATTACACCGGCAATATTGCATTTGCTGGTTTTACAGCTCCTAAGATCCTCTGGATGAAAAAACACGAGCCGGAGCTTTTTGCCAAAATTGCTAAGATCATGCTGCCAAAGGACTATGTCAATTACATGCTGTCCGGCGTAAACTGCACAGATTATTCAGACGCGTCCGGAATGCTGCTCCTGGATGTTCAGCACAAGTGCTGGAGCAAACCGATGCTGGAAATTTGCGGTATTACTGAGGATATGATGCCGACGATCTATGAGTCCTATGAAGCGGTTGGAACACTGAAACCTGAAATTGCTGCAGAACTGGGGCTTCCGGAGACTGTCAAAATTGTCGCCGGGGCCGGCGACAACGCGGCCGCAGCCATCGGAACTGCAACGGTGGGCAACGGTGCCTGCAATATTTCTCTTGGAACCTCCGGAACCATTTTTATCTCCTCTGATTCGTTCCGAGTGGACAGTGGCAACGCGCTGCATGCGTTTGATCACGCAGATGGTGGCTATCATCTCATGGGCTGCATGTTGTCTGCTGCATCCTGCAACAAGTGGTTTATGGACGAAATCATCCGTACGAAGGATTATCCGGCAGAGCAGAAGGGAATTACAGAGGACAAGCTGGGCGAGAATCACGTGTTTTTCCTTCCTTATTTAATGGGAGAGCGTGCACCGCACAACGATCCGGCAGCACGCAGCTGTTTTATCGGCATGACAATGGATACGACAAGAGAAGATATGACGCAGGCTGTTCTGGAAGGCGTTGCATTCGGAATCCGTGACTCACTGGAAGCTGCCAAAAAACTTGGGATTGACATTCAGACCAGTATGATCTGCGGCGGCGGGGCCAAGAGTCCTTTGTGGAAGAAAATGTTCGCCAACATTCTGAACATTGATCTGACAACGCCGGAGACCGAGCAGGGCCCCGGCTACGGCGGTGCCATTCTGGCTGCCGTTGCCTGCGGTGAATATCCATCCGTTGCAGATGCTGTGCAGCAGCTGGTCAAGACGACAGATACTACACATCCGGATCCGGAACTTGCTGCCAAATACGAGAAAAAATACCAGACCTATCGCAAATTGTATCCTGCTCTGAAGGAGATTTTCCCGGAGCTGTAATGAAACCCATGGTGTCGTTTACGTGAATGACGTCAGTGGGACCTAACGGATGTCCATTTCATCACGTGAATGATGTCAGTAGGGCCCCGATGGATGTCCACTGCATTACCTCCAGTAAAGACACGATGGCAATCAACCGGTTAAGGATTCGCTCAGTTTTATGAATCCTTAATGAGCGGGTACGGATGGATGTGCTATACTGAGGTCTGCAGACTCATTTTCCACTTGCTTTTGGAAGAAAATGGGTTTGCAGACCTTTTTGAGTATCCGAAAAGATAAGGAGAGTTATTTATATGAAATACAAGCCGGATCGTAAGCAAGTCACGTGGGCCATTACTGTGTTTCTCACCTTTGTTGCCGCTGTGATCTTTATCTACCTTTTATACAATGGTAAGAATTTTTTGCAGGCATTTGACAATATCATGAAGAGTCTGGCCTCCATCCTGTATGGCATTGTCATTGCGTTCATTCTGAATCCGATCATGAACTTTGTGGAACGCAAGTTGCTGACGCCTTTTTATGAGCGAAAGGGAATCGATATCTGGTCCAAGGAAAACAGGGCGCGGCGTTCCCGTATGCGCAAATTGTCCGTGACCATCACCATTACCTTCTTTATTGCCATACTGGCTGCGATGCTGGCCATTGTGCTGCCGCAGCTGATAAAGAGCATTCAGACGATTATCACCAATTTGTCCACGTATGAAAAGAACGTGATTGCCTTTTTTAATAATGTTTCGGAAATGAATCCGGAGCTTGGGAGCACTATTACCTCCGGAATTCTCAGTGCGGAGCACGCAATTGAGAATTTCTATTCTGAGAATTTCTCTAACAATATGACGAATATCCTGCAGCAGATTGCCAATCAGGCTTACTCTGTCGGAAAGGGGATTTTTAATTTTATCATTGGCATTATCGTATCGATTTACCTTCTGTATACCAAGGATACGCTGGGCGGACAGGGCAAAAAGATTGCATATGCTCTGTTTGATGAGCGATGGGCGAATGAGATCATTGGCTATTGCCGCCACATTGACCGCACCTTTGTCGGCTTCATTACCGGCAAGATTCTGGATTCCATTATCATCGGAATCCTGTGCTTTCTGGCCACGACATTTATCACGCACACACCGTTCCCGGTTCTGGCCGCCTTTATCGTCGGCATTACCAATATCATTCCGTTTTTCGGACCGTTCATCGGAGCAATCGTGGGCGGCATTATCATCTTCATGATCAATCCACTGGATGCATTATGGTTCGTGCTGCTGTGCCTTGTTCTGCAGACCTTTGACGGTTACATTCTGGGGCCGAAGATTCTGGGAGATTCCACGGGACTTTCAAACTTTTGGGTTATTTTTGCTATCATGCTGTTCGGCGGTCTCTGGGGCATGGCCGGATGGGTCATCGGCGTTCCGCTGTTCGCCGTGATCTATACGACGATCACACGCTTTGTCAACCACTACCTGCGTTCCAAAGGCAAAACAACGAGCTCCGAACAGATGCAGGATATTGCCTATTATGAAGACGGCACTCCAAGGGCAGTCGGAGATAGTGCCGCAACGCGCTACTATGCAAATCAAGTCGTGAGTAGCTCCTGGATCAAGGCACTTGGCATTGATGTTGATAAACTAAATGCCCGCAAGGAGAGGAGAGCAGCCAGAAAATCTGAAAAGAAGAAATAAGGCGGCGCAACAAAACCTACCTACTCTGCCTTGATCTGAGCGCCGGTATCGTGATATCGTGACATTCCAATAGAAAAAATAGGTAACCAGTAACTATTTAGCACCTTGCACAGCCAGTCAGAAGTCTCGAATACAGAGCTTTTGACTGGCTGTTTTTTGCCTGCAAGCATCTAATTCGCACCAGACTGTTTAGCAGCCATATCGAGGTTTTCCTGAGGAAAAACTCGATATGGCTGGCCAGAGACGTTTCGCGTCTTGGCCACGCCACCTGCCACCCGACAATTTCCATCATGAAATTGTGCGCGAGGCACCCAATTCATAACGGAAAGCGCCAGGTGCTAAACAGGTGTATATTTTACGAATTGTTCATAACGCGGAAAAGAGGGGATAAAATATTTTGCGAATAGTTTGTGGCACGTATTATGTCCGTTTTCTGAAGGACAGTACAGAAAAAAGACTCCCGGAGGAGTCTTTTAAAGAGTACAACGTAATCTTTATGGGATTATGATCGGTTGGAAGGCATTTGCATAAAGACATCGTGGGGTTCCAACACTCAAAACGTGGGCAAAGAGCTTGATTGACATTTTGACTGTTTGGTTGCAATCATGGATACTACGATTTTAAGCCTCCAGGAAGTACTTCTGGAGGTTTTTTGGCGCTGAAAGCGGCGTAGATTCAACGTTTCCCCAAAAATCTTGGCACAATAAGAAG
>CAVCWT010000019.1:33497-55408 GCA_963605745.1 Lachnospiraceae bacterium | reverse complement strand
TTTCGTCGCCCCGTTTTGGGCCGGCGCAAGAGCTAAAGAACTGTATCGCGAAATTTTCCGTTCCTTTTATGAAGGAGGAAGCAGTGCACTCCCTGAATCAGCTCGATACCTCCTCCATGTCCACCGCGGATTATCCATATTATCGACAGGCCATTTTTCATCGGACATTCTATCAAGAAGAGTTTCTATACCGATTAAATAAAAAGTTCCATCCCGAAAATCCCGGGATGGAACTTTTTGCATATCGATTCCTTATCTGCCTGTTTCAATATGAATCGGCCGCCCCGCAGACGAATTCATAATTGAAGATTCGTATCTATTCAGCACCCGCATCTCGATTTTGGTACTCGAAAATGGCTGATGCAAAAAAACTCAGGTACTAAACAAATATGAAGGTAACTGTTTAGCACCCATCTCGATTTTCCTTCGGAAAACCTCGATGTGGCTGGGCAGAGGAGCTCCGCTCCTTGCCCACCTGTCAATTTCAATCATGAATCCGTGCGCGGGGGCGCCCGATTCATGTTGAAATCGCCAGGTGCTAAACAGATACATATGAAGATTCCTTTTACTGCTGCTCTCCCTCCGGGAAAATGATCTTATAGATCGGGAAGTAGATTACCATCTGCACTCCGCCGTTGATGACGGTAATGAGAATATTATACAGTGCCGGTGAAAAGAACCTCTTGCACAGCGGCACGTAGATTCCCATCAGGAAGCTGCAGGCGATCGTGATGAGTACGAATGCCACAACGTACCATGCAATCTGATACCATACATTCCCCTTTGACTTAAAGGTAATATTGCGCTGCATCGGGAAATTGACACATTGTGCCAGAAACAGCGTAATTGCAAAGGCTGCAAAATATCCCATGCCGCCCGTTGCATCTCCGGTAACCGGATAGTTGAACACATACGTATCTACCGGTCCGAGGTTTAAATGGATCAGCTGGCAGGGTATATTGCACCAATCCGTCAGGTTATAGAACAGTCCCGGCAAAAAGGTCAGCAATACATATTGCAGCACCGTTACAAATAACGAGAACGCATAAAACTTAATGAACTGAGCCACCAGCTTATGTTTGTCAGAAAAAGAATTCCACCAAGTCTGCATTGTTTTCACCTCATCTTGTGACACCAAGGTCAAAAGCTCTCAATTTATGATAAGAGCCTGTTCCTGCGAAGACCTACGATCTTAGCATCCTCTTGTGACAGGGATCGCAATCTCTGTCTCGTACTCTCCATCCTCTGCGATCAAACGGATCGCTTCAGAAGCGCCGGCGCGAACAATGGCCATAGCTTCGCCATAATACGTATCCGTACAGCTGTCCAGATAGCTGCGCTCGTTATAGGGGCAGGCATTTCCCAGTCCGACAAGCTCGCCGCCTTCTGTGCGGACATTCATGCTCCCCCGATGCAGCGGCTTCGTGATGCCGTTTTCATCGGTATAACGCAGGCGGACGTAGCAAAGATGTCCCTCCTGGACTGCGTTGGTTTCTGCCTCGGCCGTAATTTGCGTCTTTTCGCTTCCCGTCACCAGTGCGCAGCGGCCAATCTCACTGCCCGCCGCATCATAACTGACAGCCTCCAGCTTTCCGGGTGCATAAGGAATGCTGAATTTCACGAGGCAGTCGTTTTGCGGTTTCTTCTCTGCCGCCTTTTCGCCGTTCAGCCAGAGCTCTATGCGAGCCGCACGGGCATAAACCTCCACATTTGCCCTTTTGCCCTCGCACCCGGGCCAGGTCCAGCTGGTCATCGCATTGCTCATTTTCCATGCACTGGGACTATGCCGATCCCCGGTGTGATTGACCGGGCAAACCGCAAGGTAAGGGCCCTTACTCTTTTCGAGTGCTACACGGGTATACAACGCTTCTCCCAGCGGTTTTCCGGTCAGATCGATACGTCCGGATCCTGCCGAGACCCAGCCCAGTCCGCCATCAAACGTTTTGGCATAATCGGCGTATTCCCAGGAGCCCACCATTACTTCGCCCAGGTAATCCATTCCGGCCCAGACAAAGTCTCCGATCAGGCGACGCTCCTTTTTCGCAAGCTCCCGAAAGCGATAGGCGTCGTTGCAGAAGGTCTCGCTGCCCAGAATCAGGCGTTTCGGATATTTTTTCAGGTCGTGCTCGTAGCGATAAATTCCATAGTTATAGCCTGCAATATCCATGTTGGCAAAGGCATCCCGCGTTCTGACATCGCAGCCATACAGAGTAGCGCCGCGTTTCATAAATTCATCGCCCAGGAGTCCCGCCAGGTCATTAAAGAATTTGCTTCCCACGGCCTTCTTCTTGGCGCTTTTCCCCTGAGTCTTTGCTTTTTCTGCCTTCAGTGCCTCCTTTTTGGCCTTTTCATCACTGTACACACCAAAGCCAATAGAGCTCAGAAAGTTAAAAAAGATGTTTACCCCGCAAGTCACCGGGCGAGAATCGTCCAGTCCATGCAGAAAATCTGTCATCTGCCTTGTCAGTGCAATGCCGCGCTTCTGTGCCGTCTCGCTGACCTCGTTGCCGGTGGAATAGAGCACAACGCAAGGGTGGTTGTAGTCCTTCTCCACCATGTCCGTCAGATCCTGCTGCCACCATTCACCAAAATAATCCACATAGTCATGTTCCGTCTTATGGATGTACCAGTGATCGATGTACTCGTCCATAACGAGCACCCCCTGCTGATCACAGGCAGCCAACAGTGCCTTGGAGCAGGGATTGTGCGCCGAACGAATGGCGTTATAGCCATTTTCCTTCAAAAGCCGTACCTTGCGGGCTACCGCATCAGGATCGCATACAGCGCCCAGAAGACCGTTGTCATGATGGATGCAGGCTCCCTGAAGGATAAACCGCTCTCCATTGAGGCAAAATCCGTCCTCCCCCCACGCAATGGTGCGAATGCCAAAGTGCTCCGTCACTTCATCCTCGGCAAATGTCACGCGGCAGGTATGCAGAGCCGGCGTATCCGGCGACCATAAGCCTGCATGTTCCATCGCAATCGTAAAGTGTGCCTCGCCGTCACTGTGCTTCTCTGCGGCAGGCAAATCATCCACAGTCACTCGGACCGGGCCGGGAGTCGTTGTTTTGACTGTAATCTCAACCGCACAAGGGTCAATGGATATCGTACGAATCTTTACTCCATTCAGCGGAATATGCGCGCTTCCCGCCGTCCACAGCTGTACCGGACGGTAAATTCCTGCGCCGGAATACCACCTGCTGTTCGGCTGGTCGGCATTTCGTGCGATCACCCGCAGTTCATTTTCTCCTGCGTGCAGATACGGGGCACAATCCACATAAAAATTCGTATAGCCATAGGGACGAAACGCTGCCTTGCAGCCATTGATCCAGACCTCTGCGTTATGGTAGACACCTTCAAATTCCAGGATGTGGGTATCGTTGATTTCCTCCTCCGGTACCGATAACGTACGCTGATATTCATAATCATATCCCTCGTACCAGCCGGTGTTGGTCGCTCCTGCACTCAGTGCAGAACGCGGCTCGCCCAGCATGGCATCATGGGGGATCGTCACGGGCTTGCCGGGCCTGGTATCACCTAGATGGCGACAGGTCCACCCGGTATGAAGAGATGTTGCTTTCATATAAAACCCTCATTTCTAAGCGTCTGATGAAAAAGAGGCGATGAGAAATTCATAAATGCCGTTTCTCATCGCCTCGCAGCTATTTGCCTTCGCTCAAGGCCAATAGCCTTGCAAAATGCTTTCAGATACCGTCATTTACTGATTCTTTGTCCGGTTAAGGAAGCTGCTGATCATTTCCAGCAGAATTGACACCAGGGTAATGACGATAATGACAATACGTGCCGGTACATTCTTCGGATCGCCGTACATTACAATTCCACTGAAGAAATCTGTGAAATCCCCAACAGAATCCAACATGAACAGTCCAAATGCCACCGTCAGCAGGAGCGTATTGACAATCACCAGATAGTCACTCAGAAAATGCTCCGTCGCAAACAACACGCCGCCGCACACAATTGCGGCAAGAAAAGCCAGCAGAACGCAGGGGTTAAACGTACCTGTAGAGAATGCAAATACCAGATATACGACAGCTGCGACCGTTGCAATCACCGCCGCACACAGTCCCATGATGCAGCCAATTCCTTTTTTTGCTGTGTTCATCTTACTTTGCCTCCTTTTCGGTATTCGAAGCCATCCTCTTGCGCTTGCAAACCGTCAGCATTGCAAGAGACAGAATCTCCAGGCCG
The DNA here is from genome assembly GCA_963605745.1 of Lachnospiraceae bacterium. Taxonomy (GTDB): domain Bacteria; phylum Bacillota; class Clostridia; order Lachnospirales; family Lachnospiraceae; genus CAG-791. The sequence goes on along the minus strand of CAVCWT010000019.1, from coordinate 51,199 downwards.
GAAACAACAACGATTGCTGTCTTTAATGCCGTCTGCCACCAGGGAGTGATCTTGACAACGTGAGCTGTCTCGCTCAGGCCGTTAATGGCACAGCTGTGGCTTGCCGCATAGTGGAAGTGTTTAGCCTGTTCCTTTACACACTCAACAAGATAGCCGTCATCAGTATCCTCGATCTGCTTCAGAATGCTCTCTGTCGCAATGCCCTCGTTCAGGCAATACGTATCGGAGCCCGCTGCCAGAGAGGTTGCGTAGTGACCCATGTAGCCGCTTGTTGCAGAATCGGTGCCATCGGTTTCAAGGTGGCCCTCAAAGCCCCATTCACCCAGGCAAACGCCCTTATTCAGCGCAGACTTGGAGGAAGCCCATTCACAGCCAAGCCGGTTGAAGGACTGCATCAAAGAGGTCGCCTGAGCGACGCGCAGTGCACCTTCAAAGCCGCGAAGCGATCCCTCGCGGAAGGCCTGTTCATTAAAGAATACCGATACGCCGTGGCGGTCAAACTCCTGATCATTTCCGGTAAAGTGCTTCACGCCTGCCAGAACACCCTTGGATTCCATGCCGATTACTTCCGGAATGGATGCCAGATAACTCATAATGCTGCATTCCGACATGTATTCATAATTGCGTCCGCCAAACGGAGTGCGATGCAGATCAGCACCAATGCACCAAACCTCCATCTGACCACACCAAAGTGCTTCTTCTCCCATCAGCTCGCCGCGCCGCTGATACAAATCCTTGTTCCAGGTAGCTGTCAATGTACCCTTATTGGTATAGCAGCAGGTTGAGAAATTCTCGATTCCATCGTATGCATAGGGGAATTTTCCCATGCAGCCGTCGACACCATCGCCTACTGTCGTTGCAGGCAATACGACCGATGCAACCGCTTCGCGTCCACTCGAGCAGGACATCGTGGATGCCATTTCTTCCAGGGTCATCTGATTCAGATATTCATCCCATGCAGCATCGTCATCCCAGTCAACATCACGCATGTTAACCAGTGTAATTCCCTTGTTTGTTCCAAAATCTTTGGTTGCCTGCGCTACGGTAGGAGCATCCTCCGGCTTCACATAGGTCTCACCGCTCAGCTGCTCAATCATCTCCTCCGTTGCTGCTACCGTCGTCTGCTCTACAGGGTAGGTTCCCTGCCAATCCTGACGAGACAGGTAGGTTCCCGCACCGTCAACCCAGTAGTTCAGATCGCAGTCATCGAACAGATTCGTAACCTCAACGCCTGCACTGGATACCCGGTAACTCTCCTTATCAAGGGCGTCCTGTGTCCAGTGATAGGTCTTTTTGGCATCTCCGGACACCTTCGTGCCATCGGGATCAACCATTCCCTTTGCACCCTTTGCTGCCAGAATGTTGTTCAGAGCATCATGCGCATCATCACCGATGGCAAAATAATAATCTCCCTCGCTCAGAATATAGCCCTTGGCATTCACATAGTCATAGCTTGCCAGCAAATAACGATCAACCTCGACCTCAACCTCCTGCTTCTCACCGGGCTCCAACAGGTCGGTTTTGGTGAATCCTGCCAGCTGTACTGCAGACTTTTCAACCTTATTTTCCTTCTCATAGCTGCCGTACGGCGTCTGTGCATACAATTCGACAACCGATTTTCCTGCAGCATTTCCGGTATTCTCAACCGTAATAACCGCACGGTATTCGTCATTTGCCGCATCATACTCTACAGAATCAAGACTTTGTGTAAAGCTCGTATAGGACAGACCGTAACCAAACGGATACGTCACCTCGTCCTCGTAGACCCAGCTGTCTGCACCATTGGATGCGCCGTTTGCACCGGAAGCATTCCCCTGGCCCAGAACCGTATCTTCATATCTGGTTTCGTAATACTTGTAACCAATGTAGATGTTCTCCGCCTGGAAGTTCATGTAGTTGGCATTTTCATCCGCACCGATCTGTGTGCCGATCGCCTCTGCGTTCTCATACATCGGTGTTTCTGTGCCGGCATTTACGCAGGCAGGAGCTGACAGCGAATTGGCAGCATACGTGTCAACCAGATGTCCCGAAGGATTGGTCTCACCGGTCAGAATGCTGCTCACCCCGCGAAAACCCTGGGAGCCAACTGCACCGATCAGAAGGCAGGCATCCACGTTATACTCATCCAGCCATTCCAGCTCCATCTGATACGGAGAATTCAGCAGAACAATGATCTTCTTAAAGCCTGCATTCTTAACCATCTCCAGCAGATCTTCTTCGTTCTGATGCAGTGCAAGAGAGCTGCGGCCGTCGGTATCAACCATATTCAGATCGTTGCCTTCAGAAGCCTCCCGGGCAAACACGACAATCGCCACATCATTGTAATCATCAAAGCTCTTTTGGAGCTCCGATGTGTAGAACTCTGCCGGTTCTTCCTGATTGACAGCGGAACCATCCATGACACGAACCGGAAATCCCAGTCCGAAATCCATGACCTGTCCGCGGCTGACGGTACTCTTGCTGTAGGCATCCACCATGGTCTCGTTTACTTCAAAGCCTTCGTCGAGCAGTGCCTGCCGCAGATCGACTGCATATTTTGTGCCAAAGTTCGGACGGCTTCCGGCGGAAGAGCTTTTGTAAGCCGGATCATAGGATGCATGGCCAAACAAGGTAACCTTTCGTTCCGTTTCTGCCAGCGGCAGTGCGGCGTCCTCGTTTTTTAACAGAACTGCGCCTTCCTTCATCTCATTGATGTTCTGTTCAAAGGTTGCCTCAATCAGCTTCGCCTGATTTTCTTCGTTAAAATCACCGAATTCACTTTTAAAGTAGATGGTGTCGCCTGACGCCCCCTCATCGATCAGCTTACTGCTCTGCACCCCAAGAGCCGTATTGATTGCGCCGACATAATCAAACGCCAGCGATGTGCCGAAGATCAGCACTGTCAGCAAAAATGCATTAACAGATGCAAGCCCTCGCCACAAGTTAGAACCTTGTGTCTTTTTCATGTTTCCCTCCTGTATTTTTGCGGAACCGTTCTGTTCCTTTTCTGTCAAAAACATATCGCATTCCAGCTTTTTTGTGGGAGGTTTGCACGTCAACCGCCGTTTTTGCATCGTAAACGGTGAATCCAATTGCCGTATTTCACAAGATTTCACCCTTGGTTTTTGTGAGAATTGTCCAAGGCAGTTCCGTCGCTATGCTTATTCGCTTTTCCTGACCGGGAGCAGAATTTTCAGTGTGAACCGATTCTCCCTCGTGCTGATCTCCGCGGTCCCTCCGTATTTTTCCGCCGTATCATAAATACTCTTTAAGCCATACCCATGGTATCGTTTGTCACCCTTTGTCGTCTTGGGTAACGTACCGTTTGCACAAAAGCTCCCGTCATAGTTGTTCTCAACACGAATCCACAGGAAATCCCCTTTTCGCATCACCACCAAATGAATGAGTCTTTGTTCGCTGTCCGGCAGCTTTTCTGTGCTTTCTATGGCATTATCAAGCGCATTGCCAAAAAGTGAGCACAGGTCCATGGTATCCAGAAAATCCAGAGCAGCGCCGTCTGCCACACAGGTCAGCGTGATGCCGTGCTGCTGGCAGTACAGGCTTTTGCTGGTCAGAATCGTATCCAGAACTTCATTTCCGGTTTTATTCTGCGCCTCATAGCTGCGAATCTCTTCCTCCATAGCATCGAGGTAGTGCTTTTTTTCCTCCGAGGTTTCACTGCGCAGCACCGCGATCTGGTGCTTTAGGTCGTGATATTTTCGATTGATAAGATCAATGCTGTCCTGTGCCGAACGGTACTGTGCGTACTGTGCCTGCAGGACGTTTTGCAGTGCATCCCGTTCTTTTTTGCGTCGATACTCCACCAGCTGCATGTGATGTGCAAACAGGATTGCCATACCGCCCAGATCAACCAGCGTACGGATATTATAGATTTCTGCCGTCAGCTTGCCGGAAAACGGCGTGTCCGTACTGACATAGCTCAGATTGCTGGCCGCATAAACGGACACTCCGATGAAGAGCGTGCTGAGCAGCTCTTTTCGGTGGATATGCAATGGCGATTCGATGTCGTTATAATTGCGTTCCAGTACAAACACACCTGCATATACCGCTGTATACACGATGACCAAAACCAGCCAGCCAATGCCGGCATCGGCCATATGCCCCCGGCTTGCTGCATAATAGTAAATCTGCCATTCCAGCGAAGCCGCCAGCTCCCCTAGAATGAAAGCGCGAATGCAATAATAGCCGGCACACCGCCGCGGGACGTCCGCCTGAATCCGAATATACGCATACATGATCAGTGTCGAGATCATAATGCAAGGCAAAAACAATACCTTCGGTACGTTTCCTGTCATCTGCATAAACGTACACAGCAGCAGCAAAAAAAACGTGTGGAAAAGGCAGCGCTTTGCCCTTCCCGCACGCCGCGGCAAATAATACAGATACAAAAAACATGCCAGCCAATCGGCAAATGCCGTATAAATTCGTGGAATATTCCCGAGAAGTTCTGTCTCCGTCACAGCATCTCCCCCATATAGTGATTCAATGCAGCCAGGAAGGCCTTGCGCTTTGCACGGCTGACCTGCACCTTCTCTCCATGAACAACAGCATCCTCTTCCAGAATACTGTCCACATATTCTAAATTCACAAGGTATCCCTTGCTGGTTCGAAAGAATGCAGCAGAGGGCAATTTTTCCTCCAGTTCCTTCAAGGAGCCGTTGGAATCCAGGTGTCCCTGTGCGGTATGGAATGACAAATTGTGATTGCTGATTTCTACAAAGTATATTTCTTTTGTGTCCAGCCGATGCACTCCATCCGAGCATGTCACGCTGATAAAGGTCTTCTGTTTCTTTCCCAGCTGCTCCATCGCACGGTGAATACACTGATCAAAGGCATAGTAGCTGACAGGCTTTAGCACATAGTCCAGCGCATGGACTGCATATCCTTTGATCGCATATTGGGGCGAATTGGTGATGAAGATAATGGTAACCTCCTTGTCGATCTGCCGGATTTTCTCCGCCGCCGACATACCGTCCATGAACATCATCTCGATATCCATCAAAATGAGATCGTATCCGCCTTTGTAGCGCAGAGCCACTTCATCTCCGTCCGTAAATCGTGTGATTATAAATTTGCAGCCGTTCTCCTGCTGATATTTTTCCAGATAACGAGTCAGAACTCTTGCATCCTGCTCGCTGTCCTCCACGACAGCAATATGAATCATGATTTTCCCCTTCTGAGTATCTGTTCAGCACCTGCCCATTTCAACATGAATCGTGTGCTAACCTACCATGCCTGCTCGCGCAGGTACCACCATAAATAAAATCAGCGGCCGCGCGTCTGCGTGAGCTCACGCTTCCATGCAGCCGCTGTCCGGGATTTTACAGTAACAGTTACCTTCTTGAAAAGAACTCAGGGACAACCCCTTGAGCTGTTCCTGAGTTCAGTATTCTACAACCTCTTTGTATTGACGGTGTACCTGTTTCTGCAAATCTGCAGGCGCCTTCTCCGTTTTATTTCTGCGGCCGCCCCGGACTGCCTCCTTTTTGCGGCTGATACATCGTTTGCATAATGACCAGTACCCCGAAAAATAAGTTTCCGGCCAAATGACGCAGAATGCTTATGCTTTTGGGAGAGGGCGTATAATCCGTCTATTATCTCTCCACAACTGCAGCGCAGCCCATACCGCCGCCAACGCACAGAGTAGCAAGGCCCTTGTGGGCATCTCTCTTCTGCATCTCATGCAGCAGTGTAACCAGGATTCTCGCACCAGAGCATCCAACCGGATGTCCCAGAGCAATGCCGCCGCCGTTGACGTTGAGCTTGTCCGGATCAAAGCCAAGGTCATGTGCAACCGCAAGAGACTGTGCTGCAAAGGCCTCATTTGCCTCATACAGATCAAAGTCCTCAATGGTCCAGCCAATCTTGTCCATCACCTTTCTGGTTGCTGCAATGGGGCCAACACCCATGATGGAAGGATCTACACCTGCAAGCTCACCGGCCACCCAGGTTGCCATCGGCGTAACACCAAGCTCTTTTGCCTTTTCCTCGCTCATCACGATCATGGCTGCAGCACCGTCATTGATTCCGGAGGCATTTCCTGCTGTCACAATACCATCCTTTTTGAAGGCGGGCTTTAACTTCTGCAGGGATTCCAGTGTGGTTCCCGGGCGGTTGCCTTCATCGGTGTCGAACACGATGGTGCCCTTCTTGGTCTTAATCTCAACGGGAACAATTTCATCCTTAAAGCGGCCCTCTGTGATGGCCTTTTCTGCCTTGTTCTGAGATGCAACCGAGAACTCGTCCAGCTGCTCTCTTGTCAGTCCCCACTGCTCTGCGACATTCTCTGCGGTAATGCCCATGTGATAGCCGCCGAACGCATCCGTCAGTGCATCACGAATCATGGCATCCTCCATGGTTCCTGCATTCATGCGATAGCCAAAGCGAGCCTTCCCCAGAAGGTAAGGAGCCAGATCCATGTTCTCCATACCGCCGGCCACGATGATGTCCTTATCGCCCATAGCGATGAGCTTTGCAGCCAGATTCACGCAGTGCAGGCCGGAGCCGCACAGTACATTGATGGTGGTTGCAGGAACCTCTACCGGAATGCCGGCATTAACAGCAGCCTGTCTGGCCGGGTTCTGTCCGTTTCCTGCCTGGATGACGTTGCCCATGTAGACCTCGTCTACCTGCTCCGGCTTTACGCCGGTTCTCTTCAGTGCTTCCTTGATGACGATTGTTCCCAGATCTGCTGCCGGGATATCCTTTAATGTGCCGCCGAATTTACCGATTGCGGTTCTGCATGCTCCTGCAATGACTACCTTTCTAAGTGCCATGATCCGATCTCCTTTGTCTTTGTGTTATGTTGGCGGAGGGCTCGTTATTGTGCCTCCTCTCACTCAATGCCACTATTATAGCGCATCTTACCGGCTAATCAGAGCACAAATCCGCAAATTCTCCGCCGTCCGCCTTTAAGAGGTCCGCCGGTGCCAGACAGATCTGGCAGCCGATCTTCCCGCCGCTGACATACATTTCATCCAGCTCCTTTGCCGAGATGTCGACCCTCGTTACAAACGGCTTCTTCATTCCAATCGAGGTGCAGCCGCCCCGCATGTAGCCGGTCAGCCCCAGCAGCTCCTTTACATGGATCATCTCCACGGATTTCACGCCCACCGACCGGGCACATTTTTTCAGATCCAGCTCCTTCTCAATCGGAATGACAAAGACATAATGCTCCTTGTCGCTCCCGACTGTCACCAGCGTTTTGAAGGCCTTTTCATGCGGAACACCCAGCATGTCTGCGGTCTGAATTCCGTCCACAAAATCTGCGACCTCGCAGGACTTATGTGTATACGGAATCTTCATGCGCTCTAAGATTCGCATTGCATTGGTTTTTGCTTCTTTTTCTTTTTTGGCCATTGCCTGTGCTCCATTTTTCGCTTCCAAACCGGATAAAAGGCGCAGCCTCTCTCAGGCAGATTCTCCTAAGAGTGTGGTTCAGGCGGCGCATGCACAGCATGCTGCGCCGCAAATTCCGTGTCTGCCATTGCCGGGAATTCTGTTGCCTCTGCCAGTTTGTCAGCTATTGCCGCGAATTCTGCTGCCTCTGCCAGTTTGTCAGCTATTGCCGCGAATTCTGCTGCCTCTGCCAGTTTGTCAGCTATTGCCGCGAATTCTGCTGCCTCTGCCAGTCTGTCAGCATTGGCAGAGCCTGTTCAAAATTGACACCGTAAAAGCGTCTCCCAGGATCTGTCATTGTTTTCTTCATGCATTCCAACGTGTAGTCTACCGCCAGTCTCTGAGCATTTTCAAGTGTTTCTCCCTGTGCCATAGCCCCCGTAACCACGCTGGCAAAGATATCACCGGTTCCATGGAAAGCGGCATCGAGTCTCTCGTTCACATAGCTCGTAATCACCCGCGCCCCATCTGCCTTTACCTGCAGTGAAATTGCGCCGATTCCCTTCTTCTCTTCCGTGTATCCGGTCAAAATAACGCCTCTGCATCCCAGGTCTGCCAGCGCATGCAAGATTCCTTCCCAATAGGCTCTGTCGCCGCCCGGGCGATACTCCTTCCCGGTCATCAGGCAAGCCTCCGTAAGGTTCGGCAGAATTACATCGGCTACTGCACAAAGGCCTCCCATAGCCGCAGCAAATTCCTGTGTAAACCCTTTATACAGCTGTCCGTTATCTGCCATAGCAGGATCCACGATCTGGAGAAAATGGTTCGAAGTGTCGTTATTTTGCCGGAATTCCTCTCCGATTTGCTTTACCAGGTCAATCTGCTCGAGGGATCCCAGATACCCGCTCCCAACCACATCAAAGGTAAGGCCCTCCTGCCGCCACGCCGTGCGAATCGGTTCGATTTCATCGGTTAAATCCCGGAAGGTAAAATGTTGAAATGCAGTATGCGTCGACAGCACGGCCGTCGGCAGAGGACACGCCTCCACTCCCATTGCAGACAGAATCGGCATCGCCACTGTCAAAGAGCATCTTCCCACACAAGACAGATCCTGAATACTCAACACTCGTTTCATCATTTCCTCCATTCCGCAGATGCCTTTTGCAGCCGCCAATTCTCTCGCACGGACTCCTGCCGCCCGACTTCTCATGCATGCACTGTTCCGATCATCGTTGTTATGTCTCTCAGGATGATTTCCGATCAAATGCGTCAACCACTTGTGCGTAACAGCAATCCTCACACTCTGCAAATCACCCTGAGCAGATGTGGCTATTATAATGACAGCTGTTCAAATTGGACACGTCAGTTCATGATTTTTTATGCATACCAAACAGGCCACTTCGTGAAATGTGTTCTGAATTCATCCGCGGAGCAGCCGATTCATGTCGAAACAGGCAGATGCTGGGTAATGTATCTATTCAGCATCCACATCTCGATTTTCCTGCGAAAAATCTCGATGTGGCTGGCCATAGGAGCTTCGCTCCTTGGCCACCTGACAATTTCAATCATGAATCTGTCCGCAAAGCGACCGATTCATGTTGAAATCGTCAGGTGCTGAACAGATACAAAAAGAGCGGCCCGCTTTCGCGGACCGCCCTTTCGGATTCATTTCATATGAGATTCCATTGATGCTTTGGAATTCTCAGCCCTTTGCAGCCAGTGCAGCCTTCAGCTTCTCGGTCAGCAGAGGAACGATCTTGTTCAGATCGCCGACGATGCCGTAATCAGCAACATCAAAGATCGGAGCATTCTCATCCTTGTTGATAGCAATGATGATATCGGACTCCTCCATACCTGCTACATGCTGGATGGCGCCGGAGATACCGATTGCAAAATATACATGAGGACGAACGGTCTTACCGGTCTGTCCAACCTGCAGATCCTTCGGCTTCCAGCCGGAATCTACAACTGCACGAGAGCAGGATACGGTTCCGTGCAGAACCTCTGCCAGCTCTTCAAGGAGCTTAAAGTTCTCCTCGCTGCCGACACCACGGCCGCCGGATACCAGGATCTTTGCAGCCTGGATATCTGCTACAGAGGAAACCTCCTTCACGATCTTCAGGATCTCGGTATAGCAGTTGTTCGGTACAAAGCCGGGATTGAACTCGATGATCTCTGCCTTGTGGCTCTCATCAGGAGTAATCTTCTGCATAACGCCGGGGCGAACGGTTGCCATCTGCGGACGATAATCCGGGCAAGCGATGGTAGCAATGGTATTGCCGCCGAAAGCAGGACGAGTCATCAGCAGCTGCTGATGCTTCTGCTCCTTGCCGGGCATTGCGATCAGCGGGAAATCACCAATCTCGAGCTGTGTGCAGTCTGCAGTCAGACCGGTGTGCAGTCTTGCAGAAACGCGAGGGCCAAGGTCACGGCCGATTGCGGTAGCACCTACCAGCAGGATCTCCGGCTTGAACTCGTTGACAGCAGATGCCAGAGCATGTGCATAAGGCTCGGTACGATAATCCTTCAGTTCCGGATCATCGATGACAATGACGCGATCTGCGCCATATGCGCCCAGCTCGTCTGTCAGTCCCTTCACATCAGAACCGATCAGAACAGCAGTAACGGTTTTATCATCCAGGCTCTCTGCCAGATCTCTTGCCTTGCCCAGAAGCTCTAAAGCAATGGGGCTGATCTTGTTATCAACCTGCTGAGCAAAGATAAATACTCCTTTGTAATCCTCTAATGCCATTGTTTTATCCTCCTGTTAGATCACGTGCTTCTCGCTCAGCACGTTTACGATGTAATCTGCAGCCTCATCCGCGGAGTCAGGGTTGACCTTCACGCCCTTGCCCTTTGCAACCTTATCGGAAGCCTTGGCAATGACAGTAGGAGAACCTACCTTACCCAGGTTCGAATCCTCTACATCCTTCAGATCTGCTCTTCCCCAAACGGTGATCTCCTTCTGGAATGCATCAAAGATTCCGCCGGGAGTCATGTAACGGGGCTCATTCAGCTCTGCAAGGCAGGTAACAAGGCAAGGCATTTTAGCCTTTACGATGTGATAACCATCATCATACTGACGCTTTACGGTAACCGTCTTCTCTGCCTCGTCAACAGAGAGCTCCTCTGCATAAGAGATGAGGGGCAGGCCCAGATGCTCGGAAATCTGCGGTCCAACCTGTGCGGTATCACCATCGATTGCCTGACGGCCGGTGATGATGATGTCATAATCAAGGTTACGCAGTGCGCCTGCGATCGTCTGAGAGGTTGCCCAGGTATCAGCACCGCCCAGTACGCGGTCTGTAACCAGAACGCCGTTGTCAGCGCCCATAGCAAGTGCCTCGCGCAGAACCTCCTCAGCCTTCGGAAGTCCCATGGTAACAACTGTAACCTCTGCGCCGTACTGATCCTTCAGACGAAGAGCAGCCTCAAGGCCTGCCTTGTCATCCGGGTTCATGATCGCCAGCATTGCTCCTCTATCCAGTGTTCCATCGGGCTTGAACTTAACGCCGCCCTTTGTATCGGGAACCTGCTTCACGCATACTACTACTTTCATATGTTTTCTCCTTATCGTCAGAATCGAATTACTTCAGAAGATCGCCGGAAATAACCATGCGCTGAACCTCGGAGGTTCCCTCGTAGATTTCTGTGATCTTAGCATCACGCATCATGCGCTCAACTTCGTACTCTCTGATGTAGCCATAGCCGCCGAAGAGCTGTACGCACTTAGTTGTCACATCCATCGCAGTCTCTGCTGCGAAGAGCTTAGCCTGTGCTGCCTCTACGGAGTAGCGGGACTGCGTTCTCTTAGCCTCAGCAGCCTTGTAAACCAGCATCTTTGCAGCCTCGATCTCGGTTGCCAGGTTTGCCAGCTGGAACTGCGTATTCTGGAATGCGCTGATCGATCTGCCGAACTGCTTTCTCTCCTTTACGTATGCTACGGTGCGGTCGAGAGCGCCCTCAGCAATACCAAGAGCCTGTGCAGCGATACCGATACGGCCGCCGTCCAGTGTGTGCATTGCGATCGGGAAACCCTTTCCTCTTGCACCCAGAAGGTTTGCAGCCGGGATATGTACATCCTGGAAGATCAGCTCATAGGTTGCGGAGCCACAGATACCCATCTTGTTCTCTTTGGTTCCAAAGGTAAATCCGGGAGTTCCCTTCTCAACGATGAATGCAGAGAACTTTTTCTGCTTTCTGCCCTTTTTATCCTCAACGATGTCGGTATAAGCGATGATGATGTAGATATCCGCCTCTTTACCATTTGTGATAAAGCACTTGGAGCCGTTCAGAATCCACTCAGATCCGTCCTCAGACAGAACAGCCTTGGTCTGAACACCCTGCGCGTCGGTTCCTGCACCGGGCTCAGTCAGTCCGAATGCACCCAGCAGCTCACCCTTTGCAAGGGGAACCAGATACTTCTGTTTCTGCTCCTCGGTACCATAGGTCAGGATCGGATCGCAGCAAAGAGAAGTGTGTGCAGATACGATAACCGATGTGGTTGCACAAGCCTTCGCCATCTCCTCGACACACATTACGTAGGTCAGAGGATCGCAGCCCTGTCCACCGTATTCCTTCGGAACCGGAATGCCCATGAAGCCCTGCTTCTGCATCTTGGTTACGGTCTCGCGAGGAAACTCATGCTTTTCATCAACCTCAATGGCATGAGGCTTAACTTCCTTCTCGGCAAACTCCTTGAAGAGGGATCTTGCCATTTCATGTTCTTTGCTCAACTGAAAGTCCATGTTGTACTCTCCTTTTATTGTGACTGTTCAATCCAGCCTGCGCTTCTCTCAAAGAAACGCAGACTCGACAGGAAACATACTGATTACATCACTTCTTGTCTGTAGGAACCTTCTGTCCGTTGCTGTAATCATAGAAGCCGATGCCGGTCTTGCAGCCGAGCTTCTTAGCGCGAACCATCTTGCGCAGCAGCGGGCTTGCAGCATACTTGGAATCACCGGTCTCATGATAAATAACATCCATGATTGCCAGTACGATATCCAGACCAATGTAGTCGCCCAGTTCCAGCGGTCCCATCGGATGATTGCAGCCCAGCTTCATAGCAGTATCGATACCTTCGATATCGGAAACCCCTGCAGCATATACGCAGATGCCCTCGTTGATCATCGGAACCAGAATACGGTTAACAACAAAGCCTGCAGCCTCGTTAACCTCTACCGGAGTCTTGCCGAGCTGAGCAGAGATCTCTTTTACCTTCTCTACCATCTCATCCGGAGTGTTGGCACCCTTGATAACCTCGATCAGCTTCATAACCGGTGCAGGGTTAAAGAAGTGCATACCGATGACCGGCTTGGAAAGGCCTGCGCCGATCTCTGTAATGGACAGAGAGGATGTGTTGGATGCATAGATGCAGTCCGGATTCTGAACGATCTCATCCTGAAGCTTTTTGAAGGTCTCCTGCTTGAGCTCCATTTTCTCCAGAACAGCCTCTACAACAAGGTCAGGATCGACCGCAATATCAGACAGACCGGTAACGATCTTGCCCAGAAGAGCATCTGCAGCTGCCTGCTCCATCTTGCCTTTTGCAACTCTCTTATCAAGGCCCTTCTGAATCTTAGCCTTGCCGCCGTCTGCGAATTCCTGCTTGATATCGCAGAGATAAACCTTCTCTACTGCATCACTCTGAGCAAAAGCCTGAGCAATGCCGGATCCCATGGTACCTGCACCAATGACTGCTACCTTCATGTGATTTTCCTCCTAAAGAAAATTCATTTATCATGACAAGATGCCCGGCATTTTCTCCGGGCACCCATTGCCTACGAAATTTTACTTGTTCTGGAATGCGACGTGCTTGACCTTCGCAGGATCATCCTTCTTGCGAAGGAAGTTTGCCATTCCTTCTTTCTGATCCTCAGATTCAAAGCAGGAACCGAACAGCTTCTCCTCTGTGACGATGGCTGCATCCATATCCTGATCCAGACCGGTGTTAATCGCTTCCTTGCATGCGCGAACAGCAATCGGAGCATTTCCTGCGATCACGGATGCCAGCTTCTTGGCTGTCGGCAGCAGCTCCTCAAGCGTTACAACCTGATTTACCAATCCAATGCGGTATGCCTCATCTGCCTTGATATTGCGGGCAGTATAAACGAGCTGCTTTGCCATGCCGGGGCCAACCAGACGAGCGAGTCTTTGTGTGCCGCCAAAGCCGGGGGTAATGCCAAGACCAACTTCAGGCTGTCCAAATACCGCATTATCCGAGCAGATGCGGAAATCACAGCTCATAGCGATCTCGTTGCCGCCGCCCAGTGCAAAGCCGTTGATGGCTGCAATAACAGGAATCGGAAGTGTCTCAATCCGGCGGAACAGGTCATTTCCCTTCTTGCCGAATGCCTCTCCCTCTTCCTTGGTCAGGGTAGACATCTCTCCGATATCAGCTCCTGCAACAAAAGACTTGTCTCCGGCGCCGGTCAGAATCAGGCAACGAACCTCGTTCAGATCAACTGCATCAATCACGGCAGACAGATCGTCCAGAACCTCAGAATTCAGTGCATTCAGTGCCTTCGGGCGGTTAATGGTGATCAGACCGACTGCGCCTTCTACTTCGTAATCTACAAAACCCATTGAAAGCCTACCTTTCCATACTCTTGATCATACTCATATCTGTCATAAGCTGCCTGCTCCCGAAACCAGGATGCCTCTCGCCGAGCAGATACATAAGATCCAGACCGTTTTAAACGGCCCGGATCATTTTAACGCGTATTGAGATGATTAGTCTTCGTATTTTTCTACAATTGTGCTGCAGCCCATGCCGCCGCCGATGCACAATGTGGCAAGTCCGCGCTTTGCATCACGATTTTTCATTGCATACAGAAGAGTCGTCAGGATACGAGCGCCGGATGCTCCAACCGGGTGTCCGATGGCAATGGCACCACCGTTTACGTTCAGCTTTGCAGGATCAAAGCCCAGATCCTTGCCGACTGCAACCGACTGTGCTGCAAATGCCTCATTTGCCTCATACAGATCAAAGTCATCAATGGTCAGGCCGGTCTTAGCCAGAACCTTCCTGGTGGAAGCCACCGGGCCAACACCCATGATGGAAGGATCTACGCCGCCGAGAGCGCCGGCAACCCATACAGCCAGAGGCTTCACGCCGAGCTCTTTTGCCTTGGACTCGCTCATCACAACCAGAGCTGCTGCACCATCGTTGATGCTGGATGCATTTGCTGCCGTTGTCACGCCGTCTGCATTGATAGCGCGCATCTTTGCAATATCAGCAGCCGTCTGTCTGCCGCGAGGGCCCTCATCGGTATCGAATACGATGGTCTCTTTCTTTTTCTTGATCTCAACCGGAACGATCTCTTCCTTGAATGCGCCAGCCTCCTGTGCAATGGCTGCCTTGGTCTGAGAATTTGCTGCGAACTCATCCAGCTCTTCTCTGGTCAGTCCCCACTGCTGCGCAACATTGTCTGCGGTGCGGATCATGTGGTAGTCGTTGAAGGCATCCCACAGAGCATCATTTACCATGCAGTCCACCAATGTGCCGTTGTTCATACGATAGCCGTAACGGGCCTTCGGCAGTGCGAAAGGAGCCATGGACATGTTCTCTGTACCGCCGGCAACAACAACCTCTGCCTCACCAGCCTTGATCAGGCTTGCTGCAAGATTTACTGCATACAGGCCGGAGCCACATACAACATTCAGGGTAACAGCAGGAGTCTCAATCGGAAGGCCAGCCTTCAGGGAGCACTGTCTTGCAATGTTCTGTCCCTGTGCTGCCTGAATGACGCAGCCCATGAAGACCTGATCCACATCCTCAGGCTTGATGCCTGCACGATTTACTGCTTCCTTGATGACAATGGAGCCCAGCTCTGCAGCGGGAGTTGTGGAAAGAGATCCACCCATCGTGCCAACTGCGGTACGGCATGCGCTTGCAATAACAATTCTGTCTGCCATTTTTCTCATCCTCCAAAATAATATTCAAGCTGTTTTCAATACTCACATCTGTGCCAAATTTAACAAAAGCCACCACCGCCCGCTTCTCCTTTTTGAAAACCATGAAACGGGCCGAAATACTTTGTTAAATTTTTATCACACTCGGATTATAACACACCCCTATATCGTTTTCAATCAAACTTTTATCAACTTTTGCATTTCATCATCGCGGCTCAATCAAACCGTAGGTACCGCCTTTTCGCTTGTACACCACATTGATCTGTTCCGTCTCCGCATTGTAGAACATATAAAAATTGTGTCCGAGCAGCTCCATCTGCACGCAGGCATCCTCCGGATACATCGGCTTCATGTCGAACTGTTTGTGCCGTGAAATCTGTATTTCTTCCTCCGGCATATAACTCTTTTCCAGAAACTCCTGACAAAAAGAGCTCTCGGTTCCGATGCGGCGATCCGTCAGCTTGCTCTTGTATTTTTGCAGCTGCCTTTCAATCACCTCCGCCGCCAGATCCAGACTGATGTACATATCATTGCTGGACTGTTCCGAACGGATGACACCATCCTCCAGGGCAATCGTAATTTCGATCTTCTGCCGGTCCCGGTTGGTTTCCATTCCCACACGGACCTGCGTATCCGGCGCAAAATAACGATTCAGCCGGTCCAGCTTGTCCCGGACCGCGCGGTCCAGTGCCGGAGTAATATCAATGTTTTTGCCGGTAATGTGATACTTCATCGCGTTCCCTCCTTTGTCTTGTCAATGTATCTGCCGCATCTGTTCAGCTCCCGGCGATTTCAACATGAGTCGGGAGCCTCGCAGACAGATTCACGTTTGAAGTGGTCCGATCTGATGGGTTCCGGATCAGTTAAAGATTCTGCGAATTGCCACAATGTTGCGATAGGTTGCTGTTCCCGTTGTAATGCCGTATCTGGGGTTGGAGGCATGTACAATCTGGTTGTTGCCAAGGTAAATCGCAACATGTCCGGAATACAGGATCAGATCTCCGGGCTGCGCTTCTGCCAGCGATGCAACGGCTGTTCCGCATTGCTGCTGCGATCCCGTGTAATGCGGCAGGCTCACGCCAAAGTTTGCGTATACTGCCATCGTAAAGCCCGAGCAGTCTGCACCGTTGGTAAGGCTGGTTCCGCCCCATACATACGGGTTTCCGACAAACTGCAGTGCATAGTTGGCAACCGCTTGTCCCTGGGAGCTGCCCGAGCTGCTGCTGCCGGTATACGTATTCAGTGCATTGGAGCTGGGCGAAGAGGAGGTGCTCTTCTTACTGCCTGTTCCCTTGCTGCTCGTATTCTGGCTGTTCTTTGCAGCCTCTTCAGCCTTTCTGGCCTCTTCCTCGGCCTTTTCGGATGCTGCCGCAGCTGCTGCCTCGGCCTCCTCCTGTTCTTTGGAAATGGCCTCCGGATAAATTTCCTCTACGTCCGCAAAATCCGATGAGATATAGCCATCACCATCTGATGTGCTGACCTTATACCAGCCATTTTCTTCTGCCAGAATTTCCAGCGTCTCGCCTTCCCCGATTAACGTAATAACGTCGGAATCTGCCTGCGCCGCTGCACGCACGCGGAGCGTCTGTGTGGTGACGACGGCCTGTTTGGTTGCAACGGAATCCACCAGCTGCTGCGCTGTCTCTCCCGTCGCAACGTATTCCTCACGAATGTATCCTGTCACATCGCCTGACTTGATTCTTGCCCATCCGTTGCCGGTTCGTCCCAGAACCTTTGCTACAGATCCATCATACAGCTTGCCGACAATCTCTGCATCGGTATCTGCATCAGCCCGGACATTAATATAGCCATTGACCTGGGCAACCACCAGCTCGTTGCCATCGGAATCCGTCGCCGCAGCGGAATTGCCGGCCGACGCACTGTCCGTGCCCTCTTCTGTCCCCTCTGTGATGGAAATGGTCGCCTGATCCATGTTTTCACTAAGCGCCTTATTGGCCTGTGTTGCTTCCAGAAGCGCCTCCGCCTCTTCTGCCGTGATCACTCCCTGATCCAGCTTCATCTGGGCCTGCCGGCGATCCGCCATCTGTGCCAGCTGCACGGCAATGTTGGCATCTGACACCACGGTGACTGCCGTAGCCGACAGAATGGTAGCCGTGGCCTGATTCATCTGGATCCCCTGCGTCTTTGATACCGCATTCACCACGTTCTGTTCCTTTGTCTGCACCGGCGTCAGCGTTGTCTGCTCTGCACCGCAGTCCTCCTGCACGTCCTGCAGTGAAACCTTATGGGCTGAAAAAGCGTAGGAAAAGCCGGCCCCGGGATAGAACGTTCGCACCTTTCCTGCAGCTTCGTCCTCAGCATCCGCTGTGGCTTTATTCGAGACTTCATCTGTGGCTTCATTCAAAATCCCATCCGCAGCCTCGATATCCTCCTCGCTCGTCATCTCTGCAGTCTCAGTGTTCTCATTGCCCCTCACCTCTGCAGTC
>CAVCWT010000019.1:0-33472 GCA_963605745.1 Lachnospiraceae bacterium | reverse complement strand
CTGCAGTCTCAGTGTTCTCATTGCCTTTCACCTCTGCGGCCAATACCGGCACCGCAGCTGCCCGTGCCAAAGGAGCTGCTGCTCCGGACACAAGAACAGCTGACGCCGCAGCAACTGTCAGCGTCAGCCCGTAATTTAG
This sequence comes from Lachnospiraceae bacterium, assembly GCA_963605745.1. Classification (GTDB taxonomy): domain Bacteria; phylum Bacillota; class Clostridia; order Lachnospirales; family Lachnospiraceae; genus CAG-791. Next base: position 33,333 of record CAVCWT010000019.1, on the reverse strand, counting down.
CCTCCTGTGGTTCGATTTTCTTTGGACTGGATCGATATATTCTGTATCTTTCTTCATTTCCTGATCGTTATCGTCAACTCGATTTCTGATTGATTTCATCAAAAAGGATCTCTTCTTTCGTGCAATGATTCTATTCTTCTACAATTCTTCTGCACACATCCGGACGATTGGTGATGATCGCTTCTACGCCCATATCGCGGCACATGCGCATGTGCTCTTCTTCATTTACTGTCCAGACATGCGTCTCCAGGCCATAGGCATGCGCCGTCTCAACGTAGGTCGGATCTGTCAGATGATACAGGGCAGGATGAAGCGCATCCACCTCTACCCGGTCCCTTGCATATGGTGCAACACCAATCCAGTTATCGGAATACAAAAGGCCCGTCTGAATGTCCTTTTGGAGCTCCTTCATATGTACCAACGTGAAATGGTTGAAGGAAGAATAAATAACGCGCTCCTCCATTCCTTTTCTTGCTGTCAGCTCCAGGACCCTTTCCTCCAGACCCTTATACCAGAAAATCCCCGTTTTGAGCTCTACATTGACCGTCAGTCCCGTCGGCTTGAGCAGATCATACACCTCTTCCAGCGTGGGGATCTGCACCTTGCCGTATTCCGGATGCACCTTGCTAAAATCCATGGCACGCAGTTCGCGGAAGGTGTGGTCCTTCACATAGCCCCGGCCGTCACTGACACGCTCCAGATTCTCATCATGTACGACAACAATCTCTCCGTCCTTTGTCAGCTGCACATCCAGCTCCACGCCGTCTGCCCGCATGTCCGCTGCCTTCTCAAAAGCCGGTAGTGTATTCTCCGGTGCATAGTGGGAAGCCCCTCGATGCGCCCAGACAAGGGTTTTTCTGATTGAATCTGCTGCAGCGGGTTTATTAATCTCATTCACATCATCTGTTTTGTTCATTTCATTTATTCCGTTCGTTTTATTTATTGTATTCGCTGCCTTCTCTGCGTCCGTTTCGTTCTTCTTTCAGAATCGGTCAGAAGACTCTCTTCCCATCTGCGGTGAAATCCTCACTTTTTTTCGTTGTATGACGCCTGCCGGGTGCTGAGAATAAAGAAACCCAATCCGATGATAAAAAAGATCGCAATCACGCTGACGCCGTAGTTGATGCTGCCTGTCAGCTGAGACACGACACCCATCAGCGTCGTTCCAATGACCGATGCGCCCTTTCCGCAGATGTCATAAAAGCCAAAGAATTCTCCCGCACGCTCCGGCGGAATGATCTTGGTAAAATACGACCGCGACAGGGCCTGAATTCCGCCCTGGAACATTCCGACACACACGGCCAGCACCCAGAACTGCCAGACCGCTGTCATAAAGAATGCAATCGCTGCAACTCCGGTATATCCCAGAATCGAGATCATGATCAGTTTTTCCGACATCCCCTTCTGTGACAGCTTGCCGAACAAAATGGCAAACGGGAACGCCACAAACTGCGTCACCAAAAGTGCCAGCAGCATGTCCGTTGTTCCAAGGCCCAGGGCCGAACCATATGCCGTAGACATATCAATAATGGTATAAACACCATCAATATAGAAAAAGAATGCCACAAGGAAGAACAGTATTTTGCGATCCTTTACAATATCCTTCAGGCTCGTCCCCAGTTGTCTCAGAATGTTGCGCTGTTCCTCTTCTCCGGTGATATAGTTCACCTGTCGATAGCTCTTTAAAATCGGCACTGATACGCCCAGCCACCAGATTGCCGTGATCACCAGCGACAGAGAAAGTGCCGTCATCTGTGACATGCCGATGGACTCACTTCCCAGCACCAGAACAAGGCAGGCAATGAACGGAACGCAGCTGCCGATATATCCCCAGGCATACCCCTGAGAGGAAACCTCGTCCATGCGTTCTGTTGTTGTCACATCCACGAGCGTCGAATCATAAATGACAAGGCTCAGCGAATAGACACATTTTACAATGCAGAATACCACAAGGAAAATCAGCCAGCCCCGCACCAGTCCCATGGCTGCACATCCGATGGACCCCAGAACAATCGTCAGGGCAAAAAAGAATTTCTTTCTCCGTCCCTTATCCGCTGCTGCGCCAAGAATCGGCCCAAGGACTGCCACAATAATCGTGGAGATCGAAATGGCATATCCCCAATAGGCCAGATAGTCCACCTCGGAAATTCCGGCCTGCTTGGCCAACTGGTTAAAATAGATCGGCAAAATCGTGGAGACCATCATCGTAAAGGCCGAATTGGCCACATCATACAGTACCCACTTTTTTTCCAGTGACGTCATTTTGTTCTTCATGCACGTTCCCTTCCCTCACTGCAGTTATTTAAAAATCGCTGTACCGGTACCGCGTTTGCAAAATAACCGACCAGATAACGCAGGTTACTTTTTGGATCGCCGGACACGGATGTTCTTCCACCATTCTGCCTTACAAATAACGTAACTGTTTAGCACACATCGAGGTTTTCCTTCGGAAAACCTCGATGTGGCTGGGCAGAGGAATCAATTTCCGGTAAGATTTATGTTAACCCAATCTTTTTCGTTTGCCAATGAAAAGGGCGGATGAAAACAGACCTTCCTGTTTCCATCCGCCTTAATACATCCGCTTTAGTTCATCCGCTTTAGTACATCTGCCTTAGTACATCTGCCTTAGTACATCTACCTTAGTACAGATCCACATCTTCGAGTTTGCGAGGAGAAAACCGCGTATGCGGTTTCTCCGATGCACAGAGTGAATTGTCAGCTGCAGCGACAATTCATTCCAAACAACTCGAAAATGTCATCCGACATTTTCGAGTTGTCAGGACAATGCCATGCGGTCCGACACCTCTGCGCCGGCCTCTTCGAATTTGCGCAAAAGATCTGCTACCTGCAGGTTCTTTTTCTCCTCACCGCTGACATCATAAATGATTTGTCCGCCCGACATCATGATCAGACGATTGCCATGTGCAATGGCATCATGCATGTTGTGTGTAACCATCAGCGTAGTAAGGTGTCCCTCTCCGACAATACGGTCGGTGGCATCCAGAACCTTTTTAGCGGTCTTGGGATCCAGTGCCGCCGTATGCTCATCTAAGAGAAGAAGCTTGGGGCGCTTCAAGGTTGCCATCAAAAGAGTCAGTGCCTGGCGCTGTCCGCCGGAAAGGAGTCCAACCTTGGAGGTCATACGATCCTCCAGACCAAGGTCCAGTTTTTTCAGAAGATCCCGGTATTCTTTCGCGTCTTTTTTGCTGAAGCCCCAGCGAAGCCCCCTCTTCTGACCACGTCTTGCCGCCAGTGCCATGTTCTCTACGATCTGCATATCGCCCGCAGTTCCTGTCATCGGATCCTGGAACACACGACCCAGATAAGGTGCTCTTTTAAACTCAGGAAGACCCGAAATGTCCTCTCCGTCCAGCAGAATCCGTCCGGAATCCACCGGCCACACGCCGGAAACTGCATTCATCAAGGTGGACTTTCCTGCGCCGTTTCCGCCGATGACGGTGCAGAAATCGCCGTCGTTCAGGGTCAGGCTGACATTGATCAGAGCCTTCTTTTCATTGATGGTATCCGGATTAAAGGTCTTATTGATATTCTGAATCTGCAGCATAATCAGTTCTCCTCCTTGTTCTCAGACGCAAGTGCCTTATTGCGCCTGGCCAGTGCGCGGAAGGAGCTCTTTCTCTTATCCTTCAGGTAAGGAGCCGCCAGGAATGCCGCAACCACAACGGCCGTCAACAGTTTCATGTCATCTGCGGGGAACTTGAGCCACAGGACAAAGACATAGACAAAATAATAAACAACGGCGCCGATCACAACAAAGGACAGCCGCAGGATGAAATCCAGTCGTTTTCCAAGGAGTGCCTCGCCCAGAACCTCACCGATGATCACGGCAGCAAGGCCGATGACGATGGCACCTTGGCCCATTTTGACATCTGCAAAGCCCTGATACTGCGACACAATGCCGCCGGCTAAGGCAACCAGTCCGTTGCCCAGTGCCAGTGCCAGCACCTTCATTTTATTCGTGTTGATGCCCTGTGCGCGGCTCATCTTCGGATTGATGCCCGTCGCACGGACAGAACTTCCGAGCTCCGTTCCCAAAAACCAGTAGAAGATTCCGATAATCACCACATCCACAATCAATGTCAGTGCAATGGTCTGTCCCAGATAGCGAACGTTCGATGTGAAGTGAACGGTGACAGATCCTGCAGGAATCGCCTGGTTGGCCTTTCCCATGATATTCAGATTGATGGAATACAAGGAGATCTGTGTCAGAATTCCGGCCAGAATGTCCGGGATTCCCAGGCAGGTATGCAGAATTCCCGTAATCAGTCCGGCTGCAACACCGGCCGCAAAGGAGAACAGCAGCACCAGCTCCGGATTCCACCCCTGCATAATCAGCATAACGCAGACTGCGCCGCCCATCGCAAAGGAACCATCTACGGTCATATCTGCAAAATTCAGCACACGAAAGGTCAGGTACACTCCCAGTGCCATGATACCCCAGATCAGTCCCTGGGCCAGTCCTCCCGGCGCTGCATTCCACAGTGCGGTCGGGTTCAAGGATGCAAAATAAGCTGCCATTGTCTTTTCCCTCTCCTTACAAAGTCACACTAACTGTTCCAGCACCCGCATCTTGATTGTGATACTCGTGCCAGAGTTATTGTCGTGTCGAATATCATACGACGTTGGGGGCAAAAGTCCCTTTTGCCCCTGGTATCATCATACAAAAGCGGCGCAAGGCATCAATAGCACTTGCGCCGCCTGATGTTCAACTATAATAACTCATCTCTTCCGGAATTTCATCCGACCGATGTGATCCGCCCGTAATTATTCTGCAGGAATCTCTACATAATCCTCAGGAATGTCGATCCCGATGGCATCTGCATATGTCTTGTTGTATTCCTTTGTTACATTAGGAGCAAAACCGATCTCCATGGTGCTGACATCCGCACCGTTCGAAAGAATTTCAATGGCCTGCTGACCTGCAGCATAGCCAAGGTCATAGTAGCTGATGGACAGGGTTGCCAGTCCGCCGGCCTTTGTCATGTTCTCCTCACCGCAGATGACAGGAATGCCTGCAGGCTCTGTCACATTGGCAACGATCGTCATGTTGGAAGCTGCTGTATTATCCGTCGGGATGTACATAGCATCACAGTCTGCTGCTGCGCTGGTCACAACCGACTGCAGATCGTTGGAATCAGAGAACGTGTACTCCTGATAAGCGATGCCGTCCTCGTCCAGATACTTCTCAATCTGTTCTGCCTGATACTTGGAATTCGCTTCCGCAGAGCAGTACAGAATGGAAACCTTCTTTACGTCCGGAACCAGCTCGAGGATCATGTCCTCCTGCTGATCCAGAGGTGCCAGATCCGACGTTCCGGATACGTTCATACCTGTTGTTCCGGAGAAATCAGAAATGTTCAAAGCGGTGCCGTAATCCGTGATGGAAGTTCCCAGAATCGGAATATCTGTCGTTGCTGCAACTGCTGCCTGCAGAGCCGGCGTCGCATTAGCAAGGATCAGATCATAATCATTGTTCACAAATCCGGTGATAATCGTTGCGCAGGTTGTGGACTCGCCCTGTGCATTCTGGTAATCGATGGTGACATTGTCGCCGTATTCTTCGGTCAGCGCGTCCATAAAGCCCTGCGATGCGGCGTCCAGTGCATTGTGCTGTACCAGCTGGCAGATACCAACCGTAAACTTCTCATCCGAAGCGGTCTCCTCGGCCTCTGTCGTTTCCTCAGCTGCCTCCGTTGTCTCTTCTTTTGCAGTCTCCTCGGTTGTCTCCGCTGCTGCAGTATCTGCCGCTGCAGAATCGGATGAACTGCCGCACCCTGCCATAGCCAGCATCGTGCCGGCCAGAATCAATGCCAAAGCCTTCTTTTTCATAATAATCTCCCTTTCCGTTCCTGTCGAAACAACGCGCGGCTCGATCTGCTGTTCCTGTGCGCCGTACTTGCTCCGTGTACTGTACTACATTAAAGCGCAAACGCGTTGATGTGTCAAACCATTTTTGCTCCGGAGCGGTTTCCATGTTACAGTAATATGAAATTGTCGCTTGCGAGTCTGATGCCTTGATGCAGACAGGCTTGCCGACACGGATATATCCGTAATGACAGGGGAGGATTTCACAATTATGAATAAAGAATATCTGCACCAGCTCCTTCACTCCTTTCTCATCGGAGTGAAGTGGATTTTGTTCGGTGTGTTCACAGGTGCCACGGTGGGTGCCGTCGCCGCAGTATTCGCCAATGCCATTGTTGCCGCCACAGACTTCCGACTTTCGCATGGGAAGATCCTGCTCCTATTGCCGTTTGCCGGTCTTTTCATTGTCTTTATCTACCAGATTTCCGGTCATCCGCAGCCCAAGGGAACCAATCGCGTGCTGACGGCCATCCGCGAAAAGGAAAATATCCCGGCGGCCATGGCACCGCTTATCATCTGTTCTACCGTCATCACGCATTTATTCGGCGGTTCTGTCGGGCGTGAGGGTGCTGCGCTTCAGGTCGGAGGATCTCTTGGAACCCTCATCGGACGGATCTTTCATTTCAAGGAATCCGAACGCCGGAGAGTCATTATGTGTGGCATGAGCGCTGCCTTTTCGGCACTCTTTGGCACACCGCTTGCTGCAGCCATTCTGTCCATGGAGATCAGCACCGTCGGCATCATGTACTATGCTGCCCTCGTTCCCTGCGTCATCTCAGCTCTGACTGCGCACTATGTTGCAGAGCTATTGGGTGCCAGCGAAACCATTCTGACCGTGGGCCACGTCACCGATCTGCACCCGGGTGCCGCCGTGATTACGGTCCTCTTTGCCGCATGCTGCGCCCTGGTCAGCGTGCTCTTCTGCACGGCCATGCACCAGACAAAGCATCTGATGACCTCCAAGGTCGCGAACCCGTATCTGCGCGTCTTCCTTGGCGGTGTCATCATCATTGCTCTCACCGCGCTCGTCGGAGATCAGACCTATAACGGAACCGGCTCCTCCATCATTGCCGAATGCATCAATAATCCGGAGTTTACCATTGTTCCCTGGGCGTTTCTCCTCAAAATCCTGTTCACTGCCATCTCCCTCGGCAGCGGCTTCCAGGGCGGCGAGATCGTCCCGTCACTTTTTATCGGAGCGACCTTCGGACATGCCTTTGCCATGTTCACCGGCGTAGATCCTGCGCTGTATTCCGCCATCGGCATGGCCTGCGTGTTCTGCGGTGTGACCAACTGCCCCATCGCAACGCTCCTCATCAGCTGCGAAATGTTCGGATTCGAGGGATCCTCCTTCTATCTGATCGCAATTGCCATCACCTACCTGTTCTCCGGAAACTACGGAATCTATTCCGCACAGCGGATCCTGCATTCAAAATTCGATCCCGGCAGGATCGATTCCTTTACGCACTGAAATCGCCGGTTAAATCATTCAGCGCTCCTTCAAAAAATGCGGCACTTCACATCAAGTGAGGTGCCGCATTTGCTGTATTACGTGTTCTGCAGAGCCAAACGGCGCACATCCCTTGACGAGTTACGCCGGAGGCGTCGGTCCCGTCGAATGGTCAATGTCTAGACGTCGTCATCCAGCCACTCATCATCCTCGTAGCCATCGCTGCGCCCTCTCTCTCGTTCCTTTCGTTTACTGCTGCGCAGCTCCCTGCGCTTCTTCATGAGGATCCGATGAATCACAATGCCCAAAGCTGCAGCTGCAAGGACAGCTCCGCAGGCCGCCAGCTGAAGGAGACTGAAGACGCCGCCATCCTCCACTGCAACAATCACATTCGTCCCCTCCGCATCAAAGGTCAGATATTGGCCATTGGTTCCTGTTGTGACCTTCGTTTTTTTGCCGTCCTGAACGAGATAGATCACAGGATTCTTCATCGTATCTGCAGCAAGGTATCGGATCTGATGAGTAGTGACACCATCATCCGGGATGGTTATCATCCACCGTTCCTTTTCAGAGCCTTCCGTCTGCATCGAGGCAACACTGAGTTCGTCTCCCTGACGGAAATCGCCATATACCTCAATGGCCGGCTGACCGGCTGACCGCATCTGACTGGATACCAGCAGCGTATTGACTCTGGAATACACTGCCTCGATCACCTCATCGGCCGTGATATTGCTGAAGTCTGACCGGCTCCACTCCCTGTGGAAGCCGTCCTTTTGGGGGACCTCCGGAATATCCTCAGCCGCAATGCTCTCTCCGTAGTTGCAGGTAATGGTTTTTACGGTCTCATCCTCTGCACGGAAGGTCAGAACCAACCGGTGGAAACTCTCCGGAATACCGTCCATCTGCGTGAGGGAATCATAGTTGACTCCCTCTGCAATACCTTCATAACTCACGCCATCGATGCCGTAGATGCTGGTGGAGTAGTAATAGTTTCCGGACACCGACTCCTTGTCGATGTTCTTTACCCGGCCGGCAATGGCACCAACGTACTGTTTGTAATCCGTCGCATTGACCATGGCAAGGTTATCCCGCACAGTCACACCGTAGCCCACAATTCCACCGACATATTTGGTTCCGGACACATCGCACTTGGCCGTGTTATTCCGCACAACACCAACCGAATAGCCCGTGATGCCGCCGGTATAGCTGCCCTCACTCTCAACGGTTCCGTAGTTAGCATTTTCTGCGGCCAGTCCCATCTCCATATGACCGGCGATGCCGCCTGCATAGCTGTTGCGAGCAGAAATCTTTCCGCGGTTTGTGCAATGATCTGCGATGCACTTTGCACGGAAAATGTAATCCAGGGAGGTTGTCCCGGTCTGGTGAATGTCTGTTTCCGGATCAAGGTCATATTCCAGACCGATCATTCCCGCAATGCCGCCTGCATTGGTGTCTCCATGGATCTCTCCATAGTTGACGCAATCCGTTGTCCTTCCCTGATAGGTGTTCTCCACGTCCTCGTCTGACACATCCTCGATGGTATCCTCATCACTCGCATTCTTTAGATCCTCTGCCGCATCCTGCAGCGTATTCAGAATGGTGTTGAACTGCGAGGTGATGGAACGAAGGTTCTCAATCCCTTCATCCGATTCCGAGCCAAGGGCATCACTCAGAGACTGCATTTCTGTACTCAGCTGATTCAGGGAATCATAGAGATTATTCCCGTTGTTGCGCATGGTATCACTGATGCCATTTACCTTCAGATCCATGGAAGCCAGCGCATTCAACGCTCCTGTCAGCTCCGAAGAAATCTCCGGAGAGTCCTTCAGCGCACTGGATGCATTTTTAAGGGAATCCGACAGCCCAGAGACATTCAGTGCATTCTGTGCGTACTTGCTCGTAATTTCCAACAGGCCGCTAAGCGACGTTTCCTGGCTCGACATGCCATCCGTGATGTTCTCAAGAAGCTCCCGCAGCTCTTTCTCGTTCTCCTTCAGCCAGTTTTTGACTGCCGTCGGATCGCTCCTTAAGGTTGCCGCAGATTCATTCAGCTTCTCAATGCCTTTCGTCACATTTTCATACTCCTGGCGGGCTTTCTTGTACTGCTCCGTATAGCTCTGTGCGTCCTCGTGGGAAAGGCCGTAATTTTCCTCAAACCACGCAGTCAGCACCTCATCCTCATAGTTATCCGGATCCAGCTCCTCCCGGCTTAAATCCGGATATGCTGCCAACAGCTCTGCCTGCTGTTCTGACAGCTCTTTTGACAGACTCTCCAGATCTCCTGCCGAGAAATCTCCGTTTGAGAACGCACTCTGTGTCGAATCAGACTCCAGTGCGTTCAGGTCACTTTCCTTATTGCTGATCTCCTGATTCAGATCATTCAGCGAGCTCTTCGTATCCTTCAGCTGCTGCAGCGCATCCTGTACTGCCGTATTGTTCTGATATTCCTCTTTGGACAGAATCCCGATCATTCCGTCTACAGCATCAGACATTTCCCCGTAGCCCTCTCGGATCTCTTTGAGCGCATCCTTCACATCACTGCGCAGATCCTGCTGCGTGGTTTTGCCGGCATCCTCTACGCTGGGACCCTCCTTCAGGAGCTCTGTCAGCTCCTTGGAGCCATCCTCCACCTTTTTGGAGCCATCCTTAAACTGCTGGATATAGGTCTCCATGGACTTTTTATCCGCATCGCTCAGCTGCAATCCCTTCAGATAAGTACTGGTACTGTCACTAAGGGAAGACATAGAGTTTTTTACCTTGTCAAGATATCCGTCCACCTTATCGGCAACATTTGAAAACGTAGATAAGGAGCTCTGAATGGTTGTCGTTGCCTTGTTGACCTTTTCGGCAGCCTCGTCATAGCGGTCGGCCCCCTCATCCGCCATTCCTTTGACGGAATCCTCTGCAATCTTGGTCAGACCGTTGATGTTCGTTAAATGATTGCGCGTATTATCGGAATAACTGTCCGCATTATCGAGTCCTGCATTGACCAGAGAATCCAGCTGATCCAGCTGGGTTTCGAGATCGCTCAGCGTATCCTCTGTAAAATCAACCGACAGATACGGCTGCATCTGGCCCACAACACCTCCGACATCCTTTCTGCCGTAAATGACGCCCTGATTCGTATTGTTCTGCATATAGCCGGAGCTGCGCCCCGCAATGCCGCCGACATTATAACCGACGTGTTCATAGCCAATCTCTGACTCATTGGTACAGGAAGCAATGACACCCGAAGAAAACCCGGCAATTCCGCCGGTGTCCGAGTTCACCTCCAGATTCTCATAGCTGTTCAGGTTACCGGAGGAGAGCACCTTTTCGATGATGCCGGAGAGCTGATCCACCGTCATATTCGTGTCCTGGTAGGTCGTATTGACACTGGACTCGTTCGTGCAGGACAGAATCGTCCCTTCGTTGTAGCCGACGATTCCGCCCGTCGAAGAGGTTCCTGTGATGGAGCCGGTGCAGGTGCAGGAGGAAACCGTTCCCATCCTGCCGTTGCGCCCGACAATGCCGCCGAGCTCGCTGTCCGCCTCGAGCTTGCCGTCATAGCTGCAGCCCGTGATCTCTCCGTAATTGATTCCCGCAATGCCGCCGAGCTTGCTTTGTGTGCCGCTGGGGGTGATCACTCCCTGTACCTTCAGATTGGAAACCTTGCCGGTATTCTGAATGGTTCCGAATACACCGGTCTCCGAGGCATCCCCTGTGATCGTAACACCCGAAATCGTATGCCCCTGCCCGTCAAAGATTCCACCAAAAGATTCGATGCTGACGAATTCCTCCCTGGAGAAATCCAGATCTGCATCCAGAAGGACGCTCTTATCCCTGGACCAGCTGTCATATCGACAATTCCCGGCCAGCTCCTTGAACTGTGCCGTTGTGCTGATGTGAATGGTTTCATAGGTATTCGCCGCCTCTGCGCTGATATCAACAGCGTTCGCATTGGTATCCTCGTCCTCCGAATCATCCGTTTGCGTATTCTCTACGGTGTCACCCTTTGCCGTCTCCATGACACTCTGGTTAATCATGTCCTCAGCCTGCTGCTCCAGATCCGTCTTTGAGGCGGCAAGAACCGCTCCCTGAGGAATGGCAGATACAGTAACTATTGCCGCCATAATGGCTGCGGCTGCTCTCATGTTCTTCACCTTTTGCTGCCTCCTCTCGCGATTTCGTCACGGTTTGTTTTTTCTGCAGCTTCCTCATCCTCTTCGAAGCCTTCCGCAGTTTCATCCCCTTCATCGACAGGTCCGGGGAGCTTACCCTGATCGTCGGTCCCTGCATTGGGGTCTTTGGCCTTTGCGATGCTGCCGGAGACAACCATCGCCTTCACATCACCGCGCACAACCGCATTCATCGTACCGATTACCGTACCATTGATGGTTCCGCGGATCGCACCGTTGATAACAACCGTTCCGCTCTCTTCTCTGGTCTTGATCGGTCGTTCGATTTCGAACGTGGTCTTTGCAATCAGCGTGTCGCCTACAATCAGAATCTGCGGCAGAACGAACATAACCAGGATAACCGAAATCATGGTTCCTCTTCCAAGGCATTCACCGATACCGGCAATGCAGGCATCTGATGTCATCTGACCGATAAATACACCGGCGAGAATCATCATGGAGCCGGAGGTCACGATGGTCGGGAAGCCAAAGTTCAGCGACTCGATGATGGCATCCCTCCGGTCCTGCGTCTTGCGGCACTCAATGTACCGGCTCGAAATAACGATGGCGTAGTCGATATTGGCGCCCATCTGAATCGAGCTGACGATCAGATATCCCATGAAGAAAACCTTTTCATGGATGATCGTCGGAATACCAAAGTTGACAAAGATTGCGCCCTCGATGACCGCAATCAAAAGAACCGGAAGGCCGGCTGATTTGAAGGTGAACAGCAGGATGACCAATACGAACAGAATGGATACCACGCTGACAACGATATTGTCCTTCTGGAAGGCATCCCGCAGGTCTCGCTGGGATGTCGCATCGCCGACAACATAGACTGACTCCCCTTCATAATAGGAGGCTGCCAGATCATGCATCGTGTCCACGAAATCAAAGCCCGCCTCATCCTGCTCCGGCAGCGGAATGGTCAGATAAACCAGAATACGATCATAATTGTCACCCTCGAGCTGTTTGCGCCCGTCGCTGATTTGCTGGTAGGCATCGGTCAGTGTTTCATTGATGTCATCATCCAGCGTAATGTAGCCTTCCTCTGACTTCTCATAGACGAACATCAGCATGTCCATGAGTGGAACCTTGTAGGAGGAAATGCCGCCGACGATTCGTCCGTATTCCTCCTGATCTGCGGCATAGGTTGTATACAGGAGCTCAGCCACCTCAAAATCCAGATCCAGCAGCTCCGAAAAATCCCTGGGCGTCAGCTCATCGGTCAGCACATAGTCTCCAAGCGCTGCGGTGTTGGCAAGTCCCTGGCAATAATCCACTTCGGTATAGGCCTCCAGATCCTTAATGAGCCTGGCTTCCTTTTTGTAATTGCCATTCGGCACAACGATTGCACAGTAATTCTCGGTTCCAAAGGTATTGTTGATCAGCTCCTCTGCATTCTGCTGATCGTTGCGCACCGGCGTATCCAGCGTCGAATAACCATATACATACGGCGTACTCTGCGACAGCACACAGAAAATAACGAAAACGACGGCAAACAGCGCCGGCAGGATCCGTCTGGTCCGATATGCGAAATGGCCGACAGCACTGATCTTGGGCACAAAGCTCTTGTGCTGTGTCCTTGCCATTGCCCCGGAAAACACGACCAGAAGACCCGGCATCAGCGTAAATACAGACAACAGGCTCAACAGGATTGCCTTGATCAGTACAATACCCATATCTGCGCCGATGCGATAGCTCATGAAGATCATGGCCATCAGGCCGCAGATTGTTGTTAAGGAACTCGATAAAATCTCGGGAATGGATTTGGACAGGGCGACCACGACAGCGTCGTGAACATCATAGTCCTTTAATTCCTCCTTGTACCGGTTACAGAAGATGATGGCATAGTCGACCGACAGTGCCAGCTGCAGGATCGAGGACACCGAATTGGAGACAAAGGAAATCGTTCCCAGAAGGAAATTGGTTCCGGAGTTCATGACCATGGAGGCCACGAAGGTCAGAATCAATACCGGAATCTCTCCATAGGATTCACTGGTTAAGAGCAGCACGGTGACAACGACCACGGCAACCAGCACCATGATCTTGCTGATCTCCTGCTCGATGATCTCTGCCTGCTGATTGCCCAGTGAGGTTTTGACATAAATGTCATAGTCGGACAGCTCCGATTTGACATTCTCAAGAGACTCCAGTGCACGGTCATCGTCCTCACTGTAGGAGAAGGTAATACTGTACAGTGCAGATCCGTTGTTGTAATGCTTTACAAAGTCTTCCTGGTCAGCATCCTCTTCCGTAAAGGTCACGGTCGATACGCCGTCCATCTGCTCGATTCGCCCCTTCAGCTCATCGGCATCCTCATAGGAGATATTGGCCACCATCACCTTGGCCGTACCAAAGGTAATGAACTCGTCATCCATGACCTCCAGGCCCTGTTTGGTCTCTGTCGTCTCCGGCAGATAATCCGCCAGATCGTTGTTGACCTTCACCCAATTGGATGAAAACAACGAGAAGATCATCATGATGATATACATCAAAAAGAACAGCATCCTTTTATCTACAATAAAGGATGCCACTCGGATCATTACCGCATTTCCTGCCTGTTTCGTCTCTTCCATATAAACTTTCCTCAGAGTTCTATTTTCTGACCGTCGGTCATAACGTGTAATAGGATAGCATTCTCAACGCCGGATTCAAGTAAAAAAAATATAAAGTAACGATTTCCCCTCCTGACACCGGCAGGTTCTGCCTCCGCCAGCTGTGCAAGCTGGCCTCTTCGCCAAAATAACCCGCCGCAGGAATGCTCCTGCGGCGGGTGCTAAACAGTTACAATTATATCTATTACTGTACCGGAACTGCTGCTGCAGGATCGGTTGCCTGCGCTGCTGTGTCCGAAACGGTGGCTGCAGCATCCATCCCTGCTGCAGCTGCGGATGCGTCCGTTGTTTCCGTCGTTCCTGTAGTTCCTTCTACATGTGCGGATGCGGTTCCGCCCGTTGTCGTATCATTTGCGGTCACCGTGGCCGCACCGCTGGCAGGATTTGCCGCAATGGCAGTACGGACTCCGGTTTCCGCATTGTAATAAATTACCGTTACAACACCGGTTGCAGGATCCGTCGATGTGGATTCCACAACGCCAAGAGATGCACTGCTGCTCGCCGAACTCTCCTGTCCGTCACCGGCGGCTGTCTCTTCACTCCCTGTCTGTGTGGCTGACTCTTCCTCTGCGTTTTGTGTGGACAAAGAAGACTGTGCAGCAGTGCCATTAGAGCTCGTCCCGGAGGTGACCAGTGTCGGTTTGCTCTTTCCGGTCTGCTGGATGTAGGTTCCCTGTCCTACTACGGTTTCGGCGTCCTCGTAATTTTGCTGGTAGGATTCCGAATTCTTGTAGGAATAGCTACCAAGGTCGGAGTTCTCGTATTTGTCCGTCAGTTCTGCAGCCGTTGTTTCACCGTTCAGGAACCGCTGCAGCTCCTGCGCATTGGTATCAAAGTCAAGCGCCAGAACCTTTCTGCTGCACATGCCGTCCATCAAGCCGTAGGTGTGCTTGAGCGGGAAGGTGATGGTGTCATAATCCATGTTAACAAAGGTTCCTGCCTCCGGCAAAAGGCCCGCAATATCAGCCTCGGTCAGGTTCGTCTGTACCAAAGGCAACACGTTGTTCAGAAGGCTGTCCAGCTCCGTCAGGCTGAGCTTTTTGAGGTTCTCTACCGCTGCTAGGATGACCTTACGCTGTCTCTCTACGCGGTGCCAGTCATCATCGATGGCGCGAAGTCTTGCATAGCACATGGCGGTTGCACCGTTCAAATGATTGACCCCAGGCACCAGATCCTGCTGAACCACGTCCTCTACGTGCATTCCCTTGATGTTGCCTGCTGTAAAGGTTCCTTCCGGATGGTTGATATTGTTGCATTCTGCCTCTGTCATGTCGATGTCCACGCCGCCGACAGAATCCACCAGTTCCATGAAAGTATGAATGTTGACGCGGATGTATTTTGTCACATCCACCTTAAAATTCTCACGAATTTCCCGAGTCATCAGATACGGGCCGCCGTACCAGAACATATGCGTCAGCCAGTCCCACTGTCCTTCGTATTCCCCGGACAGAATTTTCACCCCGATGGCACGTTCAAAGCTGACCAGGTGAATCTGGTTCGTCGCCTTATTGATGGACAGCAAAATGCAGGTGTCGCCTCTGGCATTGTCACTGAATTCCGTGGTTCTATCATCCGTTCCTATTAAAAGGATGTTGAAAACATCGCTGTCCGACCAGATATCGCCGGTAGCCTCTACGACCTCCTTCTCGTCCAGCTGTCCGGAAGCCTGTCTTGACTGCAGCTCCTCATTCTCCAGTTGATCCTGCGAATCGCTTTCTGCTGAGATCTCTGAGCTTGAGAACATACCGTCACTGATCTTCATCAGACGGTATTTGCTGTGAAAATATCCATAGCCGGCCAGTACAATCACAAGGATCACGGCCACCACGCAGGATACAATGCGGACCCAGAGCTTCTGGCGGCAGAACTGTTCCCATAGTCCCTTCAGGAAAGAGGTAACCTTCTGCCAGACTCCGACAGTGCCCGCTCCAGGTTCCGCAGCCGATTCCGAATTCAATCCTGCCAGTTCGATCGGATCCTCTCCATTCTCTTCTCTGCTCTCTTTGCGCTCCTCCGTATCCTCATGCCAGTTGATTTCCAGCGTTTCGGATTCTGCCACAGGCTCCGTCCGGCTGATTCCGACAGGTTCCGGTTCTGCAAAGGCTGTTACAAGGGAATCGGATGCCGCATTCCCGGTAGCTTCACGTTCCGTAGCTGTCCGAGAATCCGTTTCCACAGGCTTTTGCTCTGCAGCATTCTCTTCGGCTTTGGAGGCTGCAGTCTGTCCTCCGGTCATCGCTCCCCGTTCGGTAAATGCGCTGTCGATTTCTTCTGTGATATCCTCCAGAACAGCGTTTGCCTCCGCTGCAGCTTTTTTCTCCAGCTCTTTTTGCCTTAGTAGGGCCGCCTGCTGCGACTCGCTCTTTTGAGCAGCGGATTTTCCTGCCGGTCGATTTGCTGCGGATGTTGCCGGTCCTTTGCGTTCCTGTTCTTTTTTACGGTTGGTCTTTTGCTGTTTTCTGCTGTTCTTTTTTCTGGTCACCGTTGTTATCCTTCTTCCATCCTATGATGTTGGGGCAAAGGTCTCAAAAGCCTTAATCCCCGTTTCCGTAATACTCTGCAATCTTATCCTTGTACGCCTGTGCATATGGACAATGCCAGATATGATATCCATCGATATTGGCAAGATATTCCAGTCCTTCCTCTTCCAGGTCTCCATCGACCTTTTTATCAGCCTCAATGACCAGAAACTCGCAATTGTACAGTTCCAGGGCACCGCAGAGCTGATGTGCGTCCACAGGATCTGTTTGCTCCATAGCCGCATAGACTTCATTATAATAGGATCCCATGAGCATGTCTCTTCCAAACGGCATGAGAATCTTGGCATTATACTGCCTCACGAACTGGACCAGTTCTGCCGGCATCGCTGCCATGGTTTCCTCTCCGTTTGTCTCATTCATCAGATAATCCGAAATATCCAGAATCATCTGCGGAATATGGAGGCGGTTTTCTGCCTTCAGAATATTCTCATTATGATACACGAATTCGCCGCTCAATACGATGAGGCAGCACATCACCACCATCCCGATGCGCACATTCCCGGCCATCAGCTTGAATCCGCTGTAAATAATGGTCAGGGACATCGGCAGCAGCCACAACAGCCTGTAATAGGTGCGAACGCTGTCGATCCGGCTGTAAAGCTGATATACCGGCGGCATAAAGAACAAAATCAGGCAAACAAGCGGCAGATATACCAGCAAAAGCCTTCGGTTCTTGTCCTTTTCCTTATAGAGCAGAAAAACAAGGCTCACCAGATAGAGCAGGAACAGGAGCTTGCTGCCCTCGAATTCATTCACAACATCCAGAATTACATTCACGGAAGGCGACCTCCCTTCAGAAACGGAACCAATGCCGGATAAATCATCCGCAGCAGGAAGGTCATATAGATTCCCGCCGGAATGCAACTGGCCATTGCTGCCAGAAGGATTCCCTTTTTCCTATGAAGGAGCAGGATGAGAAACGCAGCTAAAAGGAGCATTCCCGATACCAGCACCGGCGCCAATGAGGTGCAAAAGCCTGCAGCAACCCCCAGAATACTCAGCATAAACCAGCACCAGCGGCTGTCCTCCTTCTCAAAGCGAATCTTACAGAACAGAAGGAGCAGGAGACTTGGCAGAATAAAATTCGCACACATGGACTTGCCCTGCCAGGTGCGCATCATCAGAAAGGTCTCTGCGGTGTAGATGGAGGTATTCCCGAAAATCTGCAGTATTGCAAGGCAGGTCATCATCGCAGGAAGGAACTGCCTGCGACTGCCTTTTCTCCGTTCTCTTGTCAGATTCCGGAACAGTTCATAAAAGACAACATCCACGAGAGGCAGCAGAACCAAGGGCAACATGCTGTGTGTCACAATCGTGGGATGCGTGCCGCTCAGTTTTGCAACAAAGGCAATCCACATCGGCATCAGGGCAAGGGCATGGCGCCCATCCAGTGATGTGGTAATGCCGGTATACGGCACATAGTAATACATCGTTCCGGTCTGCCAGGTCTGAAGCGACTGCGCCACATAATAAGCATCATCTCCGTCATAGGATGCCCGGGTATAGAACATGTACAGCTCAATCACCAGCAGGATGCCAAACAGGCACCACCAGAACACCGCATCCGGATCCAGCGGTTCTTTTCCCCGGGACGGCAGTGCCAAACCACCGCTCCTTCCCACAAGAGCTGCCCCAGCTGCAATCCACACAAGATCTGCGCCCAGGAAGACCTTCACGAGCAGTGCAAAATCCCCCATCGGCGTCCAGATCAGGATCGGAATTCCGACCAGCTCGAACAGCGCAAAGGTCGTCAGGTAACCGGAGACGATCAAAAGCGGGAGCCTTCGTCTGGACACAGGAAGGAGACTGACCGGCAGCAAGCCTGTCAGGACCGGCATTCCTGCCGCTGCAATTATGAAAATAATCAGTTTAATCAATGCACTCATACCTATGAGTTTACCCCACTGTGCGGAAAATGTCGATGTACACCCTTGTCTGCATATGCTACTATTAGAGTAATGTCCGGATTTTGTCTTCCACAAAAATGGCTGACAGAACAAATGATGATTATTATGCAGCACAAGGAGCATTTTTCATGAAGAAGGTTTTGATCATCGGTGCCGGTCCTGCGGGACTGACGGCCGCCTACGAATTACTGCAGGCAAATGACCAGTTAAAAGGCTCAGCCAACGACCGATATGAAGTTGTTGTTTTCGAGGAATCCGAAAAGTTCGGAGGGATCTCCCGGACGGTTGAATACAACGGAAACCGAATGGACATGGGCGGGCATCGTTTTTTCTCCAAGGTGCCGGAGGTAAATGCATGGTGGGACAACATGCTGCCGCGCCAGGGCGCACCTGCCAGTGATGATGCACAGCTGGGGCGCAATGTGACACTGATGTCCGGCGGCCCGGATCCGCAGAAAACGGATCGCGTTATGCTGCGAAGGAATCGTGTCAGCCGAATTTTCTTTAACAGCAAATTCTTTGACTACCCGATTTCTCTCAAGCCGGAAACCTTTGCTAACATGGGACTGGGCACCACCGTCGTGGTTGGCTGCTCCTATATCAAAGCCAGAATCCTTCCCCGTGAGGAAAAATCTCTCGAGGATTTTTACATCAACCGCTTTGGCAAGAAGCTCTACTCCATGTTCTTTGAGCATTACACGGAGAACCTCTGGGGCAGACATCCTTCGCAGATCGATCCTTCCTGGGGTGCACAGCGTGTAAAGGGCGTGTCCATCTCCGCCGTTCTTAAGGATGCCCTCGGCAAGATGTTCCATAAAAAGAACCGCAAGGTTGAGACCTCCCTGATTGAGGAATTCAGCTATCCTAAGCTGGGACCCGGACAGCTCTGGGATGTCACTGCCGAAGAAGTCCGCAAAAAAGGCGGCACCATCCTGACCAATGCGAAGGTTGTCCGAATTCTCAAAAATGACAGCAATGTTCTGACCGGCATTGTTTATGAACAAGACGGACAGCAGATCACCGTAAACGGCGATTATGTCATCTCTTCCATGCCGATCAAGGATCTGGTTGCCGGCATGAATGATGTTCCGTCCGATCCTGCACGTATTGCAGCAGGCCTCCCGTACCGCGATTACATGACCGTGGGCGTTCTGGTAAAGCATCTCGAGCTCGTCAACAAGACCAAGAACAAAACCGTCGGCAACATTGTTCCGGACAACTGGGTCTATGTTCATGACAGAAGCGTCACCATGGGACGTTTCCAGATCTACAACAACTGGTCTCCGTACCTTGTGAAGGATCTGGAGCATACCGTCTGGCTGGGTCTTGAATATTTCTGTAACGAAGGAGATTCTCTGTGGACAATGGCCGATGATGACTTTGCCGCCCTTGGGGTAAAGGAAATGATAAAGCTCGGGCTGATCGCAGACGAGAGCGCCGTACTGGATCACCACGTAGAGCGTGTCAAGAAGGCTTATCCCGCCTACTTTGACACCTATGATGAGATGGATACGCTCCGGGATTATCTCGATACCATCCCGAACCTCTTCTGTGTCGGCCGCAATGGTCAGCACCGCTACAACAATATCGATCACTCCATGTGCACCAGCTTTGAGGCCGTAAAGGATATCGTTGCCGGCAAGACAGATCGTTCCAACGTATGGAGCGTCAACACGGAAAAGGAATACCACGAGTCCGCTGAAGAGAACACGGTAGAGGTGGACTGATTCCGATAAAGAGTACTGTACCATGTACTGAAAGAAGGATTAAGAGAGGATTTTATGAGCATTCGCATCAGCAGCTTTCTGGGCAGATTCGGATTCGAAGCAAGACGTGTCGCTCCGAATCTTGCCAGCAGCGCGTATCTAAAGCTCCAGTTCATGACGCGGGGCACTATTCAGGATCAATACATCAAGTGGTTCATGGAACAGGAGGAAACTCCAAAGCCCCAGGTGGTCAACATCGAAACCATTAACCGCTGCAACTCTACCTGTGCCTTCTGCACTGCCAATGTTCACGCCGAAAAGCGTCCTTTTATGAAGATCGAAATGGATCTGTACCACTCCATCATCGATCAGCTGGCTGACTGGGATTATGAAGGTCACCTTACCCTGTACGGCAATAATGAACCCCTGCTGGACACTCGCATTGTAGAGCTGCATAAATATGCCCGGGAGAAGCTCCCGAACAGTTTTATCTTTATGTCCACCAACGGACTCATCCTGACGCTGGACAAGATCCGTGAAGTTCAGCCTTACATTGATCAGCTCATCATCAACAACTACGCCAACGAGTACAAGCTCCATGACAACATCCAGGAGATTTACGACTACATTCGCGCACACGAGGATGAGTTCAAGGATATCGAGATCGTGATCCAGATGCGTTATCTGCAGGAGGTTCTGACCAACCGCGCAGGTTCCGCTCCCAACAAGCAGACGACACCGAAAGAATATACGCAGTCATGTCTTTTGCCCTTCACAGATCTGTGGATCACTCCTAACGGACAGGTCGGCATCTGCTGCTGCGACAATCTGGAGGTCACCAACCTCGGTAACCTGAACACCGAATCTCTGAAGGACTGCTGGAGCGGCGCCAAGATTACGGCCGTCCGCAAGGCTGTGGCTAAGGGGCGCAACCACTATCCCTTCTGCAAATCCTGCGATTTCATCGATGCCGGATTTCGCAACGCCATCAGCAAGAAGATTCTGGCCGGAGACATCGAAGGTGCCAACCGTACCGGCGGCGAAGAGAAAAACGACAAGAAGTCCAAATAGACACATATTTGCAATGATTAAGGCCCCGGAGGATATCCTCCGGGGCCTTTTTTATGTCTGCAATTGTATTAACCTGGTCCTGCCTAATCCTCATAGACGAACAACACATACGGGCTGCTCTCCTCTGTGCAGGTGCAGCAAAGGCGCAGGCCGAGCTCTTCTGCATTCGTGATCTTTATTCTCGAAAAAATATACCGGCAATCCAGTTCCCGCAGGGCCTCTGCATCAATTAGCAATGCATCCTCTGCGTGTACATAATTACGAACCGGCTCTACAACGGTTGCCTGATCGGCCGAATACAGGTAGCACCTTGCTCCCCACTCGTCATAATAGATCCGTGAGCTCTCATTCTGTTCCAGTGCAGGTGCAATCACTTTGCGGAAGCTCTCTTTGTACTCTTCAGAATAAAAGCCGAGATAACCATCGATGGTAGCAATGCCATTGTATTCCAGAACCGCCGGATGAAAGCCATAGGCTGCCGACCATTCTCCCTGATAGCCGATTTCCTCGCAGGCCTTCTCAAACAGCGCTGCAGAATAGAATTCACCATAGCTCAGTGTATTGTCCGGCTCTTTTCCCAGGGACTGTTTTACCAATGCCCTTGTCGTATGCAGCAGATCGTTGTATCTGTTACTGCAGGTGAGAATTACCAGAATCGCTGCCAGCGCCGCACCGTAGATGCCAATCTGTGGAATTCTCCTTCCTTTGGCACCGGATTTATCCGCTATAACAGAACGGTTTTCCAAAAGATTAACTGCCGCTTCTGCGGTCTCAGTCCTCGCTACATTGGACAAAGCCTCTGCATTCTGCGTTCTCTGCATCCCCCACAGCAACGTGCGGCGCAGTGCCAGATAAAACATTCCGTACCAGACAAAGGGATTAAAAAATGCGGTCCGGTTGAACTGAAACCCTTTTAATGGCGGCAGAACCGCCTCCACAAACCCTCGAAAGCTCTCACAATAATATAATCCGTAAACCACACTGTTAAACAAAAGTGTGAGAACCCCCAGATTAAACAGCCTGGCTGTGCAGCGTCTCCACTGTCCTTTTCGCATAGAACCTGCATTAATTACAATCCAGAAGATCACACAAACCGGCAGTACAATGAACCGGTGTGCACTCTCGCAGTGCAGCTCCACGCCATTTAACAGGAGATTCCCGATCCACTGCACAATCTCTCCGGCAGACAAAGAGGTCTGTACCATGGTCTCCCGAATGGTCGTCTCCGTCCCCAACAGCATCTGTGTAAACAAACGATGCTCCCAGACAACATAGCCTGCCGCCAGCACCACTACGGCCTCCAAAAGCCGCATTGACCTTTTACGATTTGCTCTCCTATGGCAAGACAAAAGGAGCAGCCAGATCCATGCAATGACCAGATATCCCAGAAGGAAAATTCCAAAATACGAAAAATACGACACCCACGGATAGCAGAAAATCAGTACCAGCCAGCCGGCCGCAGCCAGGTGCGTCTGTGCTCTCCACAGCCGGAGAATGAACCAGACAAGGAGAGGAATCGAGGCAAAGGCAATTCCAAAGGATGGAAAGAGATTCAGACACCCATAGGCAAGCCCGGACAACACCGCCAGATTGAATACGGCGTAGCCTTCTG
This sequence comes from Lachnospiraceae bacterium, assembly GCA_963605745.1. GTDB lineage: Bacteria > Bacillota > Clostridia > Lachnospirales > Lachnospiraceae > CAG-791. The sequence continues at coordinate 10,386 of CAVCWT010000019.1, read as the reverse complement.
CCTCTGTAAGATTCCATCTCTGTCCCTTGTTCTTTGCTGCCTTTGCCGAAAAAGACCGCCTCGAAAACTGCGTGCCCTGTCCTGCTCCTGCAGGTTCCAGACACCCATAAATCTCCATCTCTCCCGCCAGCAGAATAAAGGAAATGGTTCCCAGCAGCACCTTGACAAGGTACATGGCAACATAGGCCCCATAGGACGGCAGCAGCAGATATAGAACCGCCTCGAGCGTAAATTCACTCGGCAGAGCGTTTCTCGAAATTCCATGCAGAAAAGGAGCCTCTGCCTCTGAACTGAAAAAGGTTCCCGTATTTTTCAGCATCTGGTACTGTGCCTGGAACAGGTCCAGATTGTCCGCCACGGCAATCTGCGCATGTTCTTCTCCTGCCAGGAGGTAAATAAAGCCTGCTGACAATACAAAAAGAGCAGCCAAAACGACTGCCCAATGGCGCCGCATCCATTCAGCGGCACATCGTATCCCGTTTTTCTGCTCTTTATTATCTGTCATTTTATGGTTCCTGCCGGTGATTCAACATCTCCTTGGCTCGCGCCTTCACTGCTCTTCCTGATGGCGCATGATCTGGAGGTTATTGCGTCCAATCTCAAAATTGCGCCGATTGTTCCGCTCCAGGTTGGACAGAATCAGTCCGGAGAAAAAGGACTGAATCGCAGCTAACATAACAAACCCGCAGACAATCAAGGTTGGGAATTTAGCCACAAGGCCCGTCTGCACATAATCCGCCAGAACCGGAATAAAGAACAGTACCGAGATCACGGCCAGGATCAAAGAGAGCAGACCGAAAAAGCCAAACGGCTTGTAGTTGCGGTACAGGTTAAAAATCGTCCATAACACCTTATATCCATCGCCAAAGGTGTTCAGTTTGGAGATGCTACCCTCCGGTCTGTCCCGGTATTCCACAATGACATTGTCAATCTGCATGTTGTTGTAGACCGCATGGATGGTCATCTCTGTCTCAATCTCAAATCCCTTGGACAGAACCGGGAATGTCTTTACGAAATCGTAGCTGAAGGCACGGTATCCGGTCATGATATCCTTTACCTTGCAGTCAAACAGATGGTTGATGCTGCTGCGCACCAGCGAATTGCCAAAGTTGTGGAAGGGTCGTTTATTTTGCGTAAAGTAGGTAGAGGACAGGCGGTCACCCACCACCATGTCTGAATTGCGGTTCAGCACGAGATCCACCATTTCAGGCGCACTCTCCATCGGATAGGTATCATCTCCGTCTACCATGATGTAGCACTGTGCATCGATCTCGCGGAACATTCGGCGAATAACATTGCCCTTTCCCTGCATATATTCATTGCGGACCACGGCACCTGCCTTTTCGGCGATCTCTGCCGTCCGATCCGACGAATTGTTGTTGTATACATAGATCACGGCCTCCGGAAGCGCCTTTCTGGCATCCAGAACAACCTTTTCAATGGTCTTTTCCTCGTTATAACAAGGAATCAATACTGCAATCTTGTCCATTATCCTGTCCCCACTCTACGATTCTGAATTGGCCCCCTGATAGCCATCCACCAGTGTGAAATCCAGCATGTTGCCGATATAACGCTCTACTGCCTCGTAGACAACCGTTGTTGGCTCCTCGCGCAGCAACTGTCCATGCGTGTAGTTATAATAGAAGGTCGTATAAGTCTCCTGATAATGGCAGGCCAGATACGGTGCAATGATCGTTGAGAAGGAATCTCCGATTACGAACAGCTTGCCGCCCGGCGCTGTTCCGTCATTCGTCGTATAGCGGAAGGTCTTGCCGTCACTCTCCTGCGTCTGCGTCATCGGATGCATGGTGTAATTTCCCAGCATATAATACGGACAATCCGTCAGCATCTGTCCCAGATGAATCAGTCTCGCAAGGTCATAGCTTTCTGTGTAATCAATCTCGCCGATCTCTACTTCATCCAGTGCGGTAAAATCAAATCCCAACGTACGAACCAGTTTTTCGGCTCCCACATAGGCTCCCAGATTGTTCCAGTGCGTATCATATTTGTAATAAATATCTGTGTCCGGGTTGTCCTTTCGGAAGCTCATCAGCTCATCATATGCACAGACAACCGTAAGATCCGTATTCTCCTCCAGATACTGAACCAGCTGATTCATCCGATTGTTGTCAGATGCATCACCATACATCGACGGCATGTACTCGCTGTAAATCCGCTCCTTGTTCGGTGCAAAATAGATTACAAAATCGCAGCCTCTGCCGGCCAGCTCATCTCTTGCCGCCGTAAAGTTCTCTGCGATCTTCTGCATCTCTTCCACTGTGAAGAGATTGGTTCCCATGTAATCTCCCACGGGATCTTCGTCTGCCACCTGGGCCCCCTTATAGAACAGCCAGCCATCCTTGCCCACGATGACGCTCGAAGAGGACGAGGTCTGCAGAACCTTGTATTCAAAAAGGCCGCTGAGCGTCAGCAGCTGATTGCGAAACGGCAGATGATCATTGAGCCAGGATTCGAATTGTGACGGAAACGTCTCAATGGTTGTCACAAGGCCCGATTCTCTGGCCTCCTGGGAAAACGGAAGCGCAGCCAGGGTTCTTTGCTCGTAATTGTTCGTATCCACCAGACGATAGACAGCAGCATACAAAGCCATCGGCACCAGCACCAGTGCCGTCAGCAGAATGACATACAGAATCTGAATTCCCCTTCGCAGCTGCGGCTGCGCGGTAGTTGTATTATTTAATGTCTTGTCCTTCATAAAACCTTCTCAAACCATCCGCCCTGATATAGCCTGTCAGCTCCTGCCAGGCAGTCCTGGCTTTGCTCTAAATCGATCTGTCTCAATGATCCGGACTCCCGAAAAGCCCGGCTGCCTAAAAGCCGCACCTTCCTCAGCCCTCGTTTTCTCAGAAGCGGAAATAGATAAACGGATTGTAGGTGTTCCCTGCGAGCTGCAGAATACAGGTAAACAATACCAATGCGCACCACAGAAACTCCGGAAAACTCCCCTTCCATTTCTGTGCCAGCTGCGAGCCCCTTTTGCCGGTAAAGACTGCCTGCAGAACGCCGCATCCGATGATGCCGCAGACAATGGCAATGACAGCCTCCACGCCAACCTGCGTTCCCAGAATAACGTCTGTCTGCACATATTTCCAGGGGAGCAGCATTCTCTTTACAATATCAAACCCTTGCCGGAAAGTATCCACACGAAAGAATACCCAGCCGATCATGACCACCACCATGGTATAGATGTGCGAGACAATCCTGGATTTTGACAGGAGCTTGCCAAGGCCCAGCCTCTCGATGATGCTGAAAAAGCCGTGATACAGTCCCCATGCAATGAAGGTCCAGCTCGCACCGTGCCACATACCGGTGGCAAAAAAGACGATCAGAAGATTCCGGTAGGTTGCTGCCTTTCCCTTTCGATTGCCGCCCAGCGGAATATACAGATATTCCTGAAACCACGTACTAAGAGAAATGTGCCACCGTCTCCAGAACTCCCGAATGGAGCTGCTCAGGTACGGATAGTTAAAGTTCTCCAGAAAGTCAAAGCCGAACATCCTGCCAAGGCCAATCGCCATATCTGAATATCCGGAGAAATCGTAATAGATCTGCAGCGTATAGGTCAGGGCACACAGCCAGGCCATGCCGCCTGTCAAAGATGTCGTGCTCAGTCCATACAGATTGTCCACAGCCTGTCCCACCAGGTTGGAAATCAGGACCTTTTTACCAAGGCCGTACACAAACCTTCGAAAGCCGGAGGAAATCCGTTCCAGATCCACGCTGCGGTTCTCAATCTGCAGCTCTATGTCGCGGTATTTTACGATAGGACCTGCAATCAGCTGCGGGAAAAAGGAGACATACAATGCCAGATACAGAATATTCTTTTGTACCTTAATCTGTCCGCGGTACAGATCAATCACATAGCTCATTGCCTGGAAGGTAAAAAAGCTGATGCCGATCGGCAGTGCAATGTTTGCAAGCGGCAGATCCGCTCCCGGAATGACATGATTGATGGTATTGATAAAGAAATCGGTGTATTTAAAATAGCCCAGAAGACCCAGGTTCGCTGCGATGTCCAGAATCAGGAACAGACGAGCCTTTTCCTTACGGCTGTCAATCAACAGGCCAAATGCCCAGTTCAACAGAATCGATACGAGCAGCAGCAGAATATTGCGCGGTTCCCCCCATGCGTAAAACAACAGGCTTGCTGCCAGCAACAGAATATTCTGATATTTTGGATTGCGGATCACAAGGCTCAGCAGGAACACCACCGGCAAAAAGATCCACAGAAACACCATTGAACTAAAGACCATAAAATGAACATCCTTATATAAAAATCCTCGTAACTGCCTTGCAGCTACCCAAAATGTGACAATTCGAAAATATCGATATCCTTTTCTGCCTCGCTCTGCCAATCGATGTTCAGCCAAAAAATACAGGCAGATACAGATATATTGATTTTACCCTACCAGGCCTTTTTTCTCAATGTACGCAGGAACAGTCCTGTCAAAAGTCCTGTCTCTGTCGCCATTACAATCACAAAGGCGATCACAGCGCCGGTAATTCCCTGCTGCCTTACCATCCGCGGAGTCAAAAGAACCGACAAAGCGCAGCCGGCAAGGAACATAAACGGGATCTGATTCTGGGCCCTTGTGATGGTCAGAACCGCACAGTAAAAGCCATTAAAGGCAAGGAAGATTCCGCCCACCAGAATCAGCATCAGCTCCATCCGATAACCGCCCAGATCTGTCCCGTACAGCATCGACAGCACCGGCGTTCCCAAAAGCCATGCTGCTGCAAGAACCGGGACAGCAATCAGAACCAGTGCTCCTGTCAGTTTGTAAAAACTGCCCATAAAGGTCTTCTTGTCGCCTCCTTCCCAGCTCTTTGTCATGGAGATCAGCTGTGGCTGATACAGGAACATATTCAGGAGCTGGATGACGAATACCGGCATGGCAATAAAGTTGTAATACGCCTGCGACGCTTCGTCTAATATGGCATCAATGGCATATTTAGGCTCATTAATCAGGTAGAAAGAAAAGAAATTCGCTGCGCAGACCGGCAGGCACTCTTTCATAAGTTTCAGCATCTTCCTTTGGTTCGATGGATCCGCAGTAACAATCCGGTTCCTCTTTGCGTCAAAGCCTGCTGTCTCTCGAAAGCACCAGATCATAAAGACTGAGGCCCCTGCTGCCAGAACAACTGCCGCCGCTGTAGAGATCAGAAGGTCCCCTGTCACCGCCAAAATCACCATCATACCGCCGATGCTGACAACAAGCCGTACCACCACCAGCTGTCCGGACCGGTCCAGTCTCCCCTTCTGCTGATACCGTCCTTCAAAAACCTCCTCCAGACAATCCACGGCCTTTAAAAGACACATTGCATAGACGCAGGCTGTCTTGTAGGCCGAATAATCCCCTGCATGTGCACTCCAGGCCGTATAGATAGCTGCCGTCACCAGCATCAGAGCAACGGTGAGCAGTCGATGCCGCAGATAATCTGCAAAAGAGAACTCCTCCTCCAGATCCGAAACCTGATAATTCCGAACCCCGTAATTACCCAGATACAGGAACAGATTTCCCGTTGCAAAGGCGGTGGAGAACACGCCTGCCGCATTAATTCCGGCTACTCTTGTAATAACAATGAGAAGGAATACTGACTGCCCTGCATTCAGCATTCCTCCTACTGCATTCCAGATAAAATTACTGCTCACCCTGTCGGCCCTCCAGAACCCCTGCCAGTACCGTGTCATGTGCCAGCTTCTCGAAACGATCCTCGAGCGGCTCCAGCGTGCAGACCCCCTGTCCGCAGCGGCGGTCCAGCGCCGTCTGCAGCAGAAAATCGGCAAATTCCGGATTTTTCGGCAGTACCGGTCCGTGGGAATAGGTTCCGAATACATTGTTGTAACGAACACCTTCGGTGCCGTCCTCTCCGTTGTTGCCGTTCCCCTTCATGACCGTTCCAAGGGGAGAAATCCCCTTCCCCAGATAAGTCTTTCCGCTGTGATTTTCAAAGCCGACCACCGTACTGCCCCCGGATTCTTTTCCCAGAGAAAAGGCGTAATTGTCAATCATGCGTGTCTGCGAACCCACTGTATAGAAATCCACTGCACCAAGGAATTCGCACTTTACGCCGTCATGGGTCTCATAATAATGCCCCATCATCTGATAGCCGCCGCAGATGCACAAAAAGGTCTTGCCGTCCTCCACGGCGCTTCGGATCTCATCGCCCTTTCCGGCCTTGAGATCTCCCAAAAGGACCTCCTGCTCGAAATCCTGCCCGCCGCCGATAAAGAACAAATCGTAGTCCTTCAAAGACCGCTGCTCTCCGATTCCCAGCTCATCCACACTGCAGTCAATCCCGCGCCATTCCAGTCTCCTTGTCAGGCAGCGGATGTTCCCGCGGTCTCCGTATAAATTCAAAACCTCCGGATAGAGGTGACAAATTTTCAGTTTCATCCTTAACCCTTCCAGAAATCTGCCGCTCCGGTCGCATCCGACAGGACCTTGCGCAGAGCCAGCATCGACGTATAATTCGGCAGAATAAAGCTCGGCCGTGAGCTCTCCTTCATCTGCTGCAGCAGCTCCCGGTTATCCTTCACCAGGATCACGTCCTTCTCGCTGCAGCCCGCATATTTAAGCCGCAGCTGCATGTCCTCCGCACGGTCTCCCGAAACATAGATCTGCCGCATGTGCGGATTGTCCGAAAGCTGCTCATAATCGGCATCCCAGATCCAGGAAATGTCATGGCCGTCTGCGGTTCTGTCATTCAGACACAGCACGAGATTGTAATCCGTGTCCAGTGATCCCACATAGGAAAGAGCCTGATTGCAGCCTGCCGGGTTCTTCACCAGAATCATCTGCAGTCGATTCTCCCCCACCTCAAAGGTCTCCATTCTGCCAAAGCTCGAATGCACATCGGCAAGCGCCGGCAGAATCTCCTCCCTCGGCAGTCCAAAGGCCGTATAGGCACAGACTGCTGCCGCCGCATTGTAAATATTATACACAGCAGGAAGGCCTACCTGAACCTCCTGCTCCTCTTTACCAAACCGCATCCGGATCCTGCTGCCGTCCGCCGCAATCCGGTCGATGGCAGTAACTGCAACCTCCGTATCCTTTCTGGCATAACCGCACTTCGGGCAATAGAATCCGCCAAGGTGCGCATAGGTATGATAGTGATATTCATACGGAGAACCACAGTGAATGCAGTACTTTGCATCCGAGATGGCAACCTCCTTCTGATCCCCCACCGGCAGATCCAATCCGTACCAGATCACCGGATTCGGCACTCCCTCCGCCAGGGACGCTACCAGAGAGTCGTCCGCATTCAGACACAGAACGGTCTCCGGAACCTTTTCAATCCCCATGCGCAGCTGATCTGCTGTGTGCATGACCTCGCCGTAGCGATCCAGCTGATCCCGGAAGAGGTTCGTAACCACAATCACCTTGGGATGGATGAGCGGGACGACCTGTTTAAGCGCCCCCTCGTCGCATTCGATTACGGCATAATGCGTTTTGGGCTTGCCGCTCCAGGTGGCATTGCAGGTAATCTCTGCCGTTACGCCGGAGAGAAGGTTTGCGCCCGATTTGTTCGCAAGGCAAGGATGTCCGCTTGCGGTCAGCGCATGCTCGAGCATACGGGAGGTCGTTGTTTTGCCGTTGGTGCCGGTCACCACAATGATCTCCATCCCGGCACTCGTCACTTCCAGAATGTCCTTAGCAAAAACACGGGCGGCCTTACCAGGCAGCGCCGTCCCGCCGCGGCCCGTCAGCCGAAGCGCTGTTCGCGTTGCCTTGCAGGCCGCAACCGAGAGAATTGTCTGTAGTGCATTTGGTTTACTCATAAAATTCCTCATTAGTACAGAGAGTTTTAATGACTGCACGCGCGGCCATCAAAGGCCCTTGCAAAGATGCCTTCTGTGTGGACGCCGCGCTGCCGCCCGGATGTGCCTGTCCCTACATCACGTATCGCTGCAGCAGTACAATCACCATGTACAAAAGCGGCTGGTGCAGCAGATAGATCAGGAGCGAGTGCTGTCCCAGAAAAGAGAGCGGCGGGATATTCATTCCCAGAATGCTCCGTTTCCAGTCTCCCGCCCATTCCAGAAGGCGTCCCAGGTACAGTCCCGCCCAGAACAGGAAAATCCAGGGCAGGAAGGAGAAATAGTCCGTAGAATAAAAGCCTTCCTCCGTAAAGCCCAGGAAGGTCGCTGCCATTCCATGATACCACGCTGCAGGAAGTGTCACGGTGTGCTGCATCGGCAGTGTGAGAACGCCGCTGTTCACCGGATAGAAAATATAGAATAAAAGTGCGGATCCTGCCGCTCCCAAGGCTGCCGGAATTCGAGTAAGTACCCGGTACAGGAGCGTCGTCACCAGCATCGCACTTCCCAGAAAGGTCAGTACGCCAAAGATGACGCGGTCCTCCGGCAGGAACACCAGCGTTGCTCCCGTCACCAAAAGCCCCGCGGCAAAAACAACCGCGCCCCGTTTCCATTTATGGGCGGACAATGTCATGCAAAGTCCCGACAGGAGAATAAAGCTCCAGCAAATGGACTGCTGCCACAGATGCGCTCCTCTCGTGTGATACCAGGGCCAGTCAACTCCTGCAATATATACCAGATCCCAACTGGCATGATAGAGGATCATACTGATGATCGTGACCCCTCGGATCACATCCAGCAGGTGATAGCGTCCGCCGCTTTTCCTGCGCCCGCCGCAGCTCTTACTCATGCATTTCCTTTCCCTCTCGCATTTCCGGTACAGCGATTTTCATATAACCAGCTGCATTACCTTGCGTGATTTCCGCATCGTTTGGCTGATTGTTTTACAAATGCGCAAAGTCGCAGCATAAAGGAGCCATCATCTGCCTCAGCAAGCTGTCTCATGCGGCTTTGACCGCAGATGCACGTTCGAAGGTTTCTCCAACCTTTCGAATCACATACCGATAGGCAATGCCCGTGAACAGGCATGCGCCAACCCAGGCAATCGGGTCACACAGCGAAGCCAGAAGGAAATTCATCGTTGCCATGGAGGCCGCAGCCGGCACCAGCCGGCAGACCAGCTCTACGATACCGCCCAGCATCGGGAGAAGGCCGTAGCCGCACCCCTGCATGGAGTTGCGGAACACGAAGATATTCCCCAGAGGAATATAGAAAATCGCACAGCAGATGATGTACTCCCTCGCATAGGGCATCATCGCATCGATGTCCGTTCCGGAAGAGAAAAACAGTGCAATCAAAGGACGCATCGCAAAAATCACGAGAACCGCCGCCACAACAGCATAGGTGGAAATCGACAAAACGGCGCTGCGGACTCCCTTCCGAATGCGTTGGTATTCGCCGGCACCGTAGTTTTGCCCAACGTACGTTGCCATCGTCTGTCCGATTGCCGTATTGCCCTGTGTAATCAGGCTCTGCACCTTGCTGGCTGCCGTAAAACCGGCCACGGCCGTTGCGCCGTACAGATTGATGGCTGCCTGCATGATCATGGTTCCGGATGCCGTGATGGCAAACTGCAGCGCCATCGGAATGCCAACCTGGAGCTGTTTTACCGTATAGTCCGGGTAATGTCTCCACAGCTCGCGGTCCGGCGTCAGCTCCGGCACCTTCCAGATGATATAAAGGAAGCAAAGGATTGAAGAGACGCCCTGTGCCAGGTTCGTTGCCAGCGCAGCTCCCGCCGTCCCCATATGAAAAACAACGATCAAAAGAAGGTCCAGTGCCACATTCAAAACGGCCGAAAACACCAGAACGATCAAAGGCATTTTGCTGTTGCCGACCGCACGCAGCATGGCAGACAGAAGGTTATACGCCACACTCGCCACAATTCCCATGCAAATGATCGAAATATAGGCATACGCATCTGCAAAGATTTCATCCGGCGTATTCATCAGATGCAGGAGCTGCTTCATAATAGCAAGGCTTCCTGCTGTCATAATGACGATCAGCACCGCGGACAGAATAAAGCTGTTGACAACGCTCTTTTTCACGCCGACCTTATCTCCTGCGCCGAAGCGCTGCGAGGTCAGAACCGTAAAACCACTGGTCAGCCCCGAGCAAAAGCCCAGAATCAGGAACATGATGGTTCCTGTCGAGCCCACGGCCGCCAGAGCATCCTGACCAACAAAGCGGCCGACAATGATGGTGTCACACATGTTGTAAAGCTGCTGGAACACATTGCCGATAAAAAGCGGAATGGTGAAGCGAATGATGATGGAAAGGGGGTTGCCCTTGGTCATGTCTGACTGCATGGTGTTCGTCCTCGCGCGGCAGTAATGGGTTATACAGAACGGATGTAGCGAAACCCGACTGCGTACTATATAATTTGATATCTGTTTAGCACCTGCCTATTTCAACATGAATCGTGTGCCGCGCAGACGAATTCATGATTGAAATAGGCAGATGGCCAAGGCCCGAAGGGCCTC
>CAVCWT010000018.1:0-58189 GCA_963605745.1 Lachnospiraceae bacterium | reverse complement strand
CCTTCGGAAAACCTCGATGTGGCTGGCCAGAGGGGCTTCGCCCCTTGGCCACCTGCCTGTTTCAATCATGAATTCGTCTGCAAGCAGCCGATTCATGTTAAAACAGGCAGGTGCTAAACAGATATGCAAAAAGGTCTTGCAAGCATGCTTGCAAGACCTTTCCATATACTGCAGTTCGCAGTAATTCTCATCTCTTTGAAAACTGCGGTGCGCGGCGTGCGGCTTTGAGACCGTATTTCTTTCTCTCCTTCATACGAGGATCGCGAGTCAGATAGCCAGCCTTCTTCAGAACCGGACGGAAGTCAGCGTCTGCCTCCAGCAGAGCTCTTGCGATGCCCTGACGGATTGCGCCGGCCTGGCCGGTGGTGCCGCCACCCTTAACCGTGATCTTGATGTCATACTGATCAGCGGTGTTGGTAGCAACCAGGGGCTGCTTAGCAATGGTCTTAAGTGTCTCGAGACCAAAGTAATCATCCATGCTGCGCTTGTTGATGGTGATCTCACCCTTACCAGGTGTCATGAAAACTCTGGCTACAGAAGATTTTCTTCTGCCAGTGCCATAGTAAACTACTGCGTTAGCCATTTTATTTTCCTCCTAATCAGATATCCAGAACCTCAGGCTTCTGAGCGGCATGGTTGTGATCGGGTCCAACGTATACGTGAAGCTTGGTATACATCTGATCGCCGAGCTTACCCTTCGGAAGCATTCCGCGAACAGCGTGCTCAACAACATATGCAGGCTTCTTCTCCAGCATCTCACGAAGAGTAGTGTAGGTAGAGCCACCGATGTATTTGGAATGACGGAAATAGATCTTGTCCTGCATCTTGTTGCCGGAAACCTTGATCTTCTCTGCGTTTACAACGATAACATAATCGCCGCAGTCAAGGAAAGGAGTATAAATGGGCTTATTCTTGCCGCGAAGAACATTCGCAACCTCGGATGCAAGGCGGCCAAGAGTCTTATCTGTAGCGTCAACGACATACCATTTCTTCTCAATGGCATTCGCGCTCGGTATGTAGGTCTTCATATATATGCCTCCAATTGTTCACTATCATCATGTATCTGCGGTGTGATTCGCACCGGCACCTCGCAGGTTCGCAAAACCGGGGAGTCTGCTAGCCCTTTCCGAAATCTGCATCACAACAGGTTCATTGGGCATACGATCGCCGTCACACGCTGTAACATTATAGAACGTGCCAAAATTCAAGTCAACACTTTCTTCATACATCTCCCGATGGCCGAGATCACCGGTCCCAGTGTAACAGCCATAATCAGGTTCCCCACCGTCGGATGGCCACCGGCCAGCACTCCGATCAGAATAGCCGCAAAATCCCAGCAGATTCGAATAATGACAAAGGGAATCTTCGGCAAATGATCTCGGATGATACTAGGCGGTGCATCATACGGAGATTGTCCCAAACCGGAGTTCATATAAACGGCTGCGGCCACAAGGAATCCCGCCAGGGTCACAATGAACAGCGGAACACTTGTTCCAATCTGTGTGAATACCGTCTCCGGAATCCAACGGTTCCACAAAAAACAGCAAAAATCCGCAACATAACCGATGAGCACCATGTTGGCAATCGTCCCAAGCCCCAGATACTGCAGTTTCGAGGTTAGAACCACAACAGCCAAAAGGCAGATATTGAGCAGCAGCTGCCAATTGCCAAGGGTCCAGCCGATCCGGTCTGCAATTGACACGTTCATAAAGGTACAAGGATCCGTGCCAAACCCGATCTTTATCAAAAAGGACAGGAAAAATCCCTGTAAAACAACGGCCCCCACGCAGATTTTTGTCCGCTTCTTCCAGTTCTCGTCCATCCCGGCAAGATGTCCGGCCAAACCTTCTATGCCGCATTTTTTTATTTCGTTCATATTTCCCTCCATCTGCTATGCACACCAGCTTATCTTACGCGCACTCGTTTTTCTTTTGCAAGAGCTCCCGTTCACACATTTGCCACCGGAGGAAGTCTGCACCCTCAAGCGGCCGATTCCTGCAGAAACCGGCAGGTGCGAAACAAATACAAAACGACTATAATAACTCCTGTCCGGCCGCTCGCAGCATGGATGCCGGATAGATATGGACAGCGGAGGTCACTGCATGCATTCTACAAGGCATTCTATACGGCGCACAGGGAATCTACGAACCTCGCAGATCAGCTTGCCGTTATCTGCAGCTGCTCTTGCCATCTTCCTTTCCGGCTGCGCTCTTTCCGGCTCCCGCAAAGACACCTCCTCCTATTCCGGAACACGGGACAACACTCCCTCTGTACTGGTTCCGGAAACGGACCTTTCCAATGCATCCGGCAACGAAAATGTTGCCATTGATTCCTCCCACGCAGAGGACGGGTACCTTTGCATTTCCTACCTCGGAGACTCCCAGAAGGTTAAATTTCAGGTCACCACCCAGGATTCCATTACCTATACCTATAATCTGCCGACGGATGGCAGTCCTCAGATCATTCCTCTTTCTGCAGGAGACGGAATCTATTCCCTTGGCGTTTATACCAATGTAGAAGGGACTCTGTATGCGACAGAATATCAGGTGGATCTGGAGGTTACTCTAAAGGATGAATATCTGCCGTTCCTCTATCCCAATCAATACGTCTGGTTCACCGAGGATACCCTGGCCGTCCAAAAAGCCTCCGAGGTGGCTGCCTCTGCAGACACTGACCTCGATGCCGTCAGTCTCGTGTATAATTATGTCGTTGAGAATATGACCTATGACTGGGATAAGGCTGCGTCCGTAGAGAGCGGATATCTGCCGGATGTGGATGCCATTCTGGAGTCCGGAACCGGAATCTGTTTTGATTATTCGGCGCTCATGGCGACGATGCTCCGCACACAGCGCATTCCAACCAGACTCGAAATCGGCTACGCCGGCACGACCTACCATGCCTGGATCAGCACCTACATCGAGGACATCGGATGGGTTGACGGCATCATTCAGTTCGACGGATCCGACTGGTCCTTGATGGATCCGACACTGGCCTCAACCGAAGGCTCTTCCGCTCTCGTGGGACATATTACCGATTCCAACCAATACCGTACCTGCTATTCCTACTGATTGCCGGTACCGCACCCCGTACAATAAACGACCGCTGATGCAGACAGCTCCTGCGGCAGCTTTGGCTCCGCATATCTGCCGTCACTGCGTCTGCATCCAACGAGGATTTCTATGACAGCATTTGATGACACCAACGGCAAAAAGCAAAATCTCCCATCCTCAAACAGCCCCGGCAGAACGTCCCGTAAGGAATCTTCCTCAAAGCCGCTCACCGATGAGCAGCTTTCCCACACGTTTGAGCAGCTCGCCATTCTCCTTAGTGCGGGCATTACTCCTTCCGAAGGACTTTCTGTCATGCTCAAGGACAAAGACAACAACGACCTGGCCGCCGTTTATACACAGCTGCTGGCCTTGGTTTGGGAGGGCAAAAGCCTTGCCGACTCCATGCAGGAAACCGGCGTGTTTCCGTCCTACTCCATCCAGCTCCTTCACATTGGAGAGCTGACCGGGCGGACCGACGTTGTCTGTTCGTCCCTCTCTTCCTACTATGAAACAGAGGATGCTCTGCACATCTCCGTGCGGGATGCCTTTTACTATCCTATGATTATGGCCGTCATGATGTTCGTTCTGGTGATCGTTCTGCTGTCTCGCGTTCTGCCGATTTTCGAGCAGATTTTCCGGCAGATGGGTACAACCGCCAGCGGCGTTTCTGCCGCCTTAATGGCAATCAGCGAGGTGCTCAGCCGGTATTATGCGCTGTTCGTTGTTTTTTTCTTTCTTCTGGCAATCCTATTCTTTTACTTTAATAACACGCCCCGGGGCGGCCAGAAGCTCCGCCGGTTCATGGAGATATTCCCGCCGACAAGGGGGCTTTCGGAAAGCATCGCCATTGCCCGTTTTGCCTCTGCCATGGAGCTGACGCAGGCCAGCGGGATGGACACCTATGAATCTCTGGAGCTGTGCCTTAGCGTCACAGAGAACAGGGACATCTCCGAGCGCATCCGGCGCTGCATTTCTCTTTTGCAGGAAGGACAGGTTCTCTCCGATGCACTGGCAGGTGCCGGAATTTTTTCCAGCTTTTATTCCGGTATGATCCGCGTTGCCGCAATGTCCGGCAGTATCGATGTTGTAATGGGCTACATTGCAAGACATTACCGTGAAGATGCTGACCGCCGCATCGATTCTGCGCTGGCTCGCATTGAGCCCGCCATGGTTGCCGTGCTCGCCATTGTAATCGGACTGATCCTGCTGTCCGTTATTTTGCCTTTGATGGGCATTATGTCAAGTCTTGGGTAAGCACAGGCAGAAATAGATACCAATAATCCGGTAACTGTTTAGCACCCATCTCGATTTTGGTACTCGAAAATGCCTTATGACATTTTCCGGTTCTATGGAGCGCTTATGAAAAGATCTGCGAGGCGAGGCCGTCCCCATGGCAATTTCATTCTGCTGGCCGGCATTCTGGTCACCCTGCTCTGGGTCTGGCTTTTTACTGCGGTCGCCGGGAATCTTAGCCGCAATACGAAGAGCGAGCAGCGGCTTGCCCTTGAAAATGCCATGGAGCATGCCATTTCCAGCTGCTACGCACTGGAGGGAATGTACCCGCCGAATCTTAATTATATGAAGAACTATTACGGACTGACCTATGATGAGGAGCTGTTCTATGTCAGCTATCGACCGATTGCCTCCAACATCCGTCCGGAATATTTCATTATTTTGCTGGATGAGGAAGTGGGCACAGACGGAGGTAATTCATGATCAGCAATCAAACCATCCGGAGCAGTCATCGTTACAGGGAGCATCGCAGCTCCTCCATGTTCTTTATCCTTTTTCTCTTCGCGGTTCTGGTCATCATCGGTGAGCTCCTGATCTGCATGGGAACCAGCGTCTACGAGAACATTCTGAGTTCCATGAATGAGAACGATACCTATCGCACCGCCAGCGCCTACATTCTGCAGAAGGTTCGCCAGAGCCAGGATGATGAGTCCATCCGCTGCGATGTCATCGATGGACACGATGCCATCGTACTGCAGCAGAGCCTTGGCGGGGAGCTTTATGAGACCTGGCTGTACGCAGAAGGCGGCACTCTCCGGGAACTCCTCACGCGTGCGGATAACGATTCTGTTTCTGCCTCTGCCGGAAGTCCTGTCGTAGAGCTCCGGGAACTGCAGATTGACGAGGATTCCCGGGACGATTTTCTTGTTGTAACCTTGCTTTTTGAAAGCGGCAGTCAAAAGCTCCTGATCCCGTTATTGTAACGAAACGCGGAGCAATCCGGGCTATCGCCCTGCTTACTCATGTAGGCTACCCCGTCCAATGTCTGCGCGTCTTTTGCGAGCAAGCTCGCACATCCACGCAGCCGCTGTCCGGAATTTATACAGTAACAGATACCAAAAAAAGAAAGTAACACCACTATGGCTCCTGCAAAATCCCCCCACAATACGCATACTCCTCCGGCTCATGCGACCCAGTCCTCTTTGTTCCTGTTCGAGCTGATTCTGGCTACGGCATTTCTTGCGCTGTCCTCCGTGGTGTGCATTCGTCTGTATCTGTACGCACGCAGCATCAGCCGGAATTCTGCCGCACAGACCCATGCCATCTCCGAAGCGCAGAACATTGCCGATGCCTTTCTTGTCTCCGATGGATCCCTTGCGGATGCGCTTTCCATCTACCAGAAGACACTGGATATGACGATTCCAGACAGCAATCTGGCGGGCTCTGCCCTTGCTCTTGGTACAGATGATTCCGCTCCCTCCCTGGTGAATTCCGACGCATCCAATGCCTATCTCTACTATAACTCCTCCTGGAGCTGCCTGAATGGTTCTCAGGACGATGCCATTTTCTCCGGAATCTACGACGCCGGAGAGACCTACACGCCTTGCTACGCCATGGAGCTGCAGCTGTCTGCAAATGCCGAAGCCGGCGAATCCGCCTCGGCCAATCAATTCACAGAATCGGAATCTGCGGAATCTGTTCCATCCGCCTCCGTTTCCAAATCCCTCGCCCTCACCACACTGCAGATCACAATCCGGTCTCTTCCGGGCTCCAGCACCTATTCCGGAACCGTACTCTATTCCCTTGAGGTACAACGCTATGAGCCGCATTCTTGACCATAAAGATCCTTCCTCCTTAAATCCCATCGAGCAGGCCATCCGCAAGGTGGAACAGGCCAGACACCCGCACCGCCGCAGATTCCACTTTGGCAGCGGCGCAGCTCTCGTATTAATGGCACTCATTATCATCAGCCTGTTGTGTTTTGCTGCGCTCTCCATTGTCAGTGCCAATGCAGATCAAAAGCTGACAAACCGCTATGCGCAGCAGGTCAGTGCCTATTACAATGCCAGGAACCGCGGTATTGGCTATCAGGTGCAGCTTCAGAAGGAGTTGACTGATCTGGTCACTTCTGTAAATGACAAGGATGCTTTCTATCAGGCCGCTTCGCACTTGGATTCCTGCGTGGATCCTCAGGATGAATCCGGGAAATGGTACTCCCAGCTCCGGAACATACTGGCCCTCGAAAGCGAGCTCTCTACGCAAAAAGGAGCAGAGGACACGCCAATCTTTGTGTACTCTACTCCTGTCAACAGCAATCAGACCTATCTTGTGGTCCTGCGCGCACAGTATCCCGAAAAGGAAGGCGATCTGTGCTATACCGTTCTCTCTTCCAAAACAGTCACGACCGCCATCATCGATTATGACACCTCTCTCGACGTGCTCCGGCGGTGACTTTCGCCGCTGCGATACAGTAACCGTTTCCCAATCTTTTCTATTCGGTGCGGTTCATGGACAATCTTTGCAGTACCTCCTGCAGAACACGCACCGTTTCCCGCAGTTCTTCCCTGGTATTCTCCGGTCCCAGCGTAAAACGCAGTGCACCCGCTGCAACCTCCGGGCTGCAGCCCATGGCCAGCAGCACATGAGATGGCTCTAATGCACCGGTTGTACAGGCGCTCCCTCCGGAGGCGCAGATCCCTGCAAGGTCCAGATTCATCAGGATCGTTCGCTGATCCGCCCCCGGGAAAGAAACATTCACATTTGAGGAAAGTCTTTTTGCAAATCCCTTTGCGAGTTCCTTTGTCCCCGGCTCCGGTCCATTCAGAATGCAATTCCGGTCAAAATGCTCCCGCAGTTCCTCCAGCAGGAAACACTGCAGTTCCTCTGTTCTTGCATTTTCTTCACTTCGTTTCGCCTCTGTCTCCCTGGCTGCAGCCGCAAAGCCAATTGCCGCCGGTACATTCTCTGTCCCGGATCTGCGGCCGCTCTCCTGCCCGCCTCCATGGAGCAATGCACCGATCTGCACACCTTTTCTCAGATACAAGAAGCCGATTCCCTTTGGTCCGCCAATCTTATGCGCACTGACAGACAAAAGGTCAACATCCAGCTCCTTTACATGGATATCCAGCTTGCCGTAGGCCTGCACCGCATCGGTGTGAAACAGAATTCTCCGGCTCTGCAGTGTCTGTCCGGCCGGTCGTGTTTTGGCAAAATCACGTGCCACCCGCACCAGATCCGCAATGGGTTCGATGGTTCCGACCTCATTGTTCGCCATCATCACGGAGATCAGCCCCGTATTCGGATGCTGCTGCAGTTCCTGTTCCAGAGCCCCTGGCGTTATGATCCCTTCTAAATCCGGCTTTATATAGGACACAGAAAATCCTCTGCTCTCCAGGTAGGTGCAGGTGTTCAGGACTGCGTGGTGCTCGATCTGCGTTGTGATGATGTGGCTTCCGGTTCCCAGAGCCTCTGCTGCGCCGATGAGAGCCCAGTTGTCGCTCTCGGTTCCTCCGGAGGTAAAATATACCTCCCTCCAGTCTGCACCAATGGTTTCAGCAAGATCCGTCCTTGCCTGGTCCAGTCTGGCCCTTGCCTGCTGCGCAGCAGGGTAGGAAGGGCTGGCATTGCCATAGACCGTTTCCAGTGCCATTTTCATTTGTTCCAGGGCGGCCGGCCGCATCGGGCAGGTTGCCGCATGATCCAGATAAATCATCATTTCAATATGGTCTCCGAAGGCCCTTGGGATAGTGGTTTTTGAGCATTCCGTTTGCTGCCTTTCCCCAGCCCATGGAGACTCCGCCTGTTGTCACCAGCACCCACCCCTTCAGGGACGGATCACAGGGAAAAGACTCTCCCCGCAGATAGGCCGCTGCCTCCCTGCCGTTTGGATCCAGATCCACAGTCTGTCCGGCATCCTCCGGGTGGAGAGTCATTGCCAGAGCATGGGCCGGCTCGAGACGGTTCTTTTTAAGGCGGCCGATCTGCAAGCCGGGGCGCAGAATCTTCAGCCCCTGCGTTCGGATCTGATCCTTGTAAGGCATGAGGTAGAGATCTTCGCCAAAGGACAAAAGTCCCGCCCCCATTTTCGCTGCAATTTTCTCCAGAACGTCCTCTTTCAGAATGTTCTCCAGCTCTGCTGCGACAGAAAGCTGCAGACGCCCGCAGTCAGGGATCAGCTCCCTTTTCCATTTTCCTTCCTTTTCCAGGACAGCAGCAAAATGCCCCTCCCCCCGCAGCCTATGAGGCCAGAGACGGATGGTCCGATTCAGAGTCCTTTTGCGTTCCGCTGCATCGCCCTGCAGCAGAACGGCGTTCTGGCTTTCTCCCTCTGCTGTGCTCTCCTTTTCCTGTGCCGGTGAGAATTCGCTCCATTCCGGATGCCCTGCAGCAAAGCCGTATTCCTTCATTCGTTCCTCGCCCAGCTCTGCCGGCAAATCCACCAGCGTGAATTCCGGGTGCCTTGCAAGAAACGCCTCAATCGTTTCTTCATCCTCTGCAGGCGCAAAGGTACAGGTAGAATAAACGAGTCTGCCGCCCGGCTTGACCATGGACGCAGCCTGATCCAGAATTCCTGCCTGCCGGGCCGCACACTGCGCCACATTTTCCGTGCTCCAGCAAGAAAGCGCCTGTTCCTCCTTGCGGAACATCCCCTCCCCGGAACATGGTGCATCCACAATGACCCGGTCATAAAAGGAGCCGAATCGATCTGCCAGACGATCCGGACTCTCATTCGTAACGATCACATTCGGGACGCCAAGGCGTTCCATATTCTGTGACAGAACCTTGGCTCTTGCCGGATGAATCTCATTGGATACGAGGAGTCCCTCTCCTCTCATCATTCCGGCCAGCTGCGTGCTCTTGCCGCCGGGCGCTGCGCACAGATCCAGAATTTTCTCCCCGGGTCTTGCCCCGGAAAGTGCCGCCGCAGACATTGCACTGGGCTCCTGCAGATAATAGAGTCCTGCCTCATGGAGCGGCGATTTGCCGGGGCGCTGTTCCTTTGGATAGCAAAATCCATACGGCATCGCCCACGGGATTGTCTCCAGTTCCTCCGTTTTGATTCCAATCAGCTCCTGCAGAACCTGTGCACAGGCACGAGACCTCGTCGCAGCAGCGCTCTTATCCAGCCACGAATCCGCCTCCTGTGATGCCTCCCGCTGCTCATTTTTTGCCTCTTTGGCTTCATTTTCCGGTTCCTGCCGCAGCCCGGCCGGCAGCTTGAGCGGATTCAGTCGCAGTCCATGGGACCGGTCCTGCTCCATGGCACTTTGAAAGGCCTCATATTCTTCCGGCCCCAGGAGCCGTCTCATTCTCTCTTCAAATGCAGCAGGAAGTGTCATGCTCTTGTCCCTCACAGGTTGTCCACCCTGTCAAACTCGTCCATTCATCACTTAATGATCATCAATCCAGCAGCATTGCACGGACGACGCCAGCCCTTTTATAAGCTCTCTTTCCTGCGCCCAGTCCAACCCTTCGGATGACATACTCCTTTGGCATCTCATTCGTTGTTGCCAGTGCTGCAACAGCAGCCGCTCCGGTCGGGGTAACGAATTCGCCCTCATCCGGAATCCGGTGAAACCGCAGTCCGTAACCGGCAGCAATGGCCGTAACCGCAGGCACCGGAATCGGCAGAATTCCATGTTGGCAGCGTACCGTCCCGCATCCTTCATAGAGTATCGGAACTATCACCTCGGTAATGTTCTCTTTTTTGCGCAGATTCTCATAGCAGACGGCAATGGCGATGATATCTACGATGGAGTCAATTGCACCGACTTCATGAAAATGAACCTCTTCCAGCGGCTTTCCATGCACTTTGGCCTCTGCCTCTGCCACAATCCGGAAGATCTTTTTTGCCAGGATCCTTGCCTCTTCGTCCATATCAGCCGCATCAATCACGGCATAGACATCGCTTAACGAACGGTGCTCATGGTGATGCCCATGACTATGGCTGTGACCATCCTCGTGGTCATGGAGGTGCTCGTGGTCGTGAATTTCCTCATGGTCATGGGGATGCTCATGGTCGTGAATCTCATCATGGTCATGGGGATGCTCATGGTCGTGAATCTCATCATGGTCATGGGGATGTTCATGGCTGTGGCAGCCCATCCCTCCGTAGAGGTATTCCATATCATGATCGTGATTGTCATGCTGCGCATCCAGAATCACATCAAAGTCGCAGGCATTCACGCCGCTTTTTAGCACGGTTGTAATGGCTGTTCGGAAGCCGCCTGCCGGGATGCTCTGCAATACGCGATTTAGTTCTTCCCGGTCCGCTCCCAGATCCAGAAGGGCCCCCACCGTCATATCTCCGCTGATTCCGGAATAGCATTCCAGATATAGCTTGCTCATTGTCATCTCCATTTCTTGTATCTGTGTATCTGTTACTGTAAAAATCCCAGGCAGCAGCTACGCGGATGTACATCAATCCTTTTTCACCGAGTATCCGAACTTGCCCAGTTTGTCTCCCAGTGCAAAATATTCGCCATGTGAGTATGCAACAAGATCGGCCTTTTCAAGATCCAGTCTCCCCTTCTCGTCCAGAAGAGAGGCATCGACATCGGTGGATAGCACCTCGGCCACATACATATCATGACTGCCCAGTTCCAGCTTGTGACGAACAACACATTCCAGGCACAGGGGACTCTCTTTAATTCCGGGCGCCTTCACATGCTGCGACAAAAGCGGTGTCAGATTCATTTCCTTCCACTTGTCATAGTCCCGTCCGCTCTTAACGCCAACCCAATCCGTTGCATAGGCCAGCTCCCGGTTTGTCAGATTGATGACGAACTCGCCGGTCTCTTCGATATAATCATGTGTCAGTCTGGAGGGCCGAATCGAAACAGACACCATGACAGGATCCGAGCAAACCGTTCCAACCCATGCTGCCGTCATCATGTTGGACTTTCCCGCCTTGTTGGCTGCCGTAATAATCACCGCCGGCAGCGGATTCAGCAGATTTGAAGGCTTCCAGTACTCTCTTTCCATATTTCTGTCCTCCTGATTTTCTCTCGTTTTTTTCTATCGCACATTTGACTCATCCAGTCAAACGTTCATTCAATGTTCTCTGTGCTATAATACACGCATCTGCCTGCGCAGTGCAATGCACTGCGCAGGCTGCAATCCCTGACTTTTTAGCACCCGCATCTCGATTTTCCAACGGAATTGAGAAGTGTCCCCACAGCGGACATCCCCGCCAGGACCCGCCTGTGGCAGAGGTGTGAACCATACATGATTAGGAGCTGCAGATGCGCTTTTTTCCGATCTTACTGGCTGCGTGCCTGTTATTTTGCAAACCAATTACGGTCCATGCGGTATCCGAAACCATTTCCTTCCAGGCCAACGGCGGAAAAGGCGAGATGGATTCCGTCGTTCTCGAGGCCGGCAAGGACTCTCTTCCTGCCTGCACATTCACCCGCTATGGCTATATTTTCCGTGGCTGGATTACGAATCCCACGGAGACTGCCTGCGAATACGAGGATCAGGCTATCCTGCCGGAGGATACCGGCAGCATGACGCTCTACGCGCTGTGGGAGCCCCAGATGTATATCATTCACTATGCATCCAATGGAGCGACCCTCGGCGAAATGACGGATTCCTACGGCATCTACGATGAGAAAACAACGCTCTCCGGCAATCTTTTTTCCAATTCGGGGCATCGCTTTGGCGGATGGATCAATACCAACACCGGCTCTTTATACCGGAATCTCGACACCGTCACGAATCTCCATTCCGGCAACACCTATTCTCAGGCCATCCTCACCGTCAATGCCGGCAAACCTGAGAACACAGATTACAAATTCAAGAGCACGCAAGGTTCCTGTGTCTACGAGGAGAACGGCAAAACCTACCTGGTCACTGCAGCCTCCATCAATGACAAGGCCTACAATACCGGCGACCTTTCTCATTATGAAACCATCCTGACCAAATACGACCTCTCCACCGGCAAGGCCGTCAAGGCCGTTCGAAACCTGGATTTTGATCACGGAAACGGCATTTGCTATAACGAGAACAATGGTCACCTCTACATTGCAGAGGGCGGCACCTGCTCCGGATATCCGAGCGGTGTCATGGAACTGGATGAGAATCTTGAAGAGGTACGGGAATACAATTTTCCCCTGCTGACCCATATCTGGGCCATTGCCTATGCCGATCATCACTTCTATCTCATCGGCCGCAATGAAGGCAGCCGCAACTCCTTTTGTGTTCTCAATGATGAGATGGAGACCCTTTCCATTACTCCCGTGGACGAGTATTATGCACAGAATTTCAGTTCACAGGGTATTGCCAGCGACGGCTCCTTTATCTATGCGGTCAGTGCCGGCTTTAAAGCCTACGACTGGAAGAGCAAACAGCGCATCAACGTCTTTACCACCAAAGGAGATTATATCGGTGTATGGACCCTCGACATTCCTTACGAAGCCGAGGACATCACCGTGATCGGTCCCTATGCGTACATTTCCACCAACGAAGGAGCCAAGAGCACGCTCTACCGCACGCGGATCCCCGCTGTCACACTGACTGCGATCTGGAAATAAGGAAATGCTGATATCTGCTGGTGTCTCATAAAAAACCCCCTCATGCTGTGCATGAGGGGGTTTTCCACCAAATGATAACTGTTTCGCACCCGCATCTCGATCTTGTTACTCGAAAATGGCTGATGGCATAACTTGAAAATGCCTGATGGCAGTTAATTTTCTGGACTTGCCATCACAAAACCGGCAATGCCGCCGCTCATAATCTTCCAGATCTGCTCAATAGACTTCTCGTTATTCTCGATCTCACCGCGAATGATCCTTCTTGCAAAGATTCCTGACGTATCCAGAATGTAGCTCCACCATATTTCGGAAGAAATCCTGTCCTGAATGCCAAAAATCTTCTCTGCAATTTCCATGACGTCTGCAAAGCCCTTAAAATACGTATCCCTTGCCTCTTTATCCTTTGCACGGATCTGCTTGATATAACTGGAATTGCGATATTCAAAATAGAACAATGTCCGATAATCATTCTGAATCAGGAAGTGAAAATACGTCATCCAGACATTGCGGACCATGTACAGCCGCTGTTTCTGAGACAGTCCTGCAATCATCTGCTCGTCCACCTGCTGCGGCAGATCCGTAAACAGTGCTGCAATTTCCTTGTGCACTTCCTCAAAGCAGGAGTACAGCAGCTCGTCCTTCGATTCAAAAAAGCGATACATCAGGCCATCTGAAACGCCCGCACGCTTTGCCGCTGAGCGGGTCGACATTGCAGTCAGGCCTTCTTCGGCCACAATCCGCATGGTAGCTTCCATAATATCACCGCGTTTATTCGTCGTCCGCATCCCTTGCCTCCGTTTCCTGCATGTGCTATCTCTTCAAAAGCATTCGCTCTCTTTCATAAAATGTCAGAAAGAATCATGCTTGGCATTTTTATTATTGTCTAACTATAATTTTTCATTTTTGAAAGGTCAAGGAGAATCTGCCTGATTTTACCTTGTTTAACCCTTTCTTTACACCATTGCAGCTGTTTAGCCCCCGCCTGTTTCAACCTGAATCGAATGCTTGCCGTGTCGCTAATTGTTCAGAGGGCTCAGCACGATCCGGCCGGTCTGTCGTGTTTTTTTCAGTTCAATGATGCGCTGATTGGACGATCCTCTGAAATTCAGCGTAATCCTTTTTTGTTCCTGGATAAACGGCCCGTCCACCAGAATATCAATCAGGTCCAGATAGGGGTCTGTGATCCCCGGAAGGTAACGCCTTCCTCCCGGCACAAGGTCCTCGTCATAAAGATACCCGGTATAGGCCCAGATGTTCTTGTCCGGAAGCTCTGCATGAACTCGCTGCAGGAGCTTTAACAAAGGCTCCTGATTACTAAGCTCCATCGGATCTCCTCCCAGAAGCGTCAGACCGCTGTAGTATGGATGAGAGAGTTCCTGCAGAATTCCATCTTCCATCTCTTTTGTATACGGTTTGCCGTATTCAAAATCCCAGGTCTGCGGCTGGAAACATCCGGGGCAATGATTCAGACAGCCGGACACAAAGATCGTAAGACGAATCCCGACACCATTGGCACTGTCTGCCGTCATGATTTCTCCGATATGCATACGCCGATCCTCCTCATTCTTTTTCCATCCCCATGCAGCATGGATAACAACACTGCCTGCTCCCGGCCTTTGCAACCTGCCTAAGATCTTAACCGATTCTGTTTTAGTACTCCTCCAGAAAGCTGTGATAGACACCGTCCTTTTTGTATCCCAGAAGCTTGTCCACACAGACATTCTCCGTCGCATGAAAGATGTTGGACTCCAGGAGCGGATTCGTCTTTTTGAGCTCGGCAATGATCCGTTTGGTTTCTGTCCTCTTATGTCCGGTCCGGGAAGCTCCTTCGCCCGGAATCACCTCACAGGTTGTGCAGGTATCTGTGAAATGACAGGCACATTGAATAAAGTGCAGATGGTTGCGGTCACGCCATGCCTTGATATCGTCCTCCCGGATAAAATACAACGGCCGGATCAGCTGCATTCCGTCAAAATTCGTGCTCTTAAGCTTTGGCAGCATCCCTTCCCATTGTCCGGAATAGAGCATTCCCATAAGGGCGGTCTCAATGACATCATCATAGTGATGACCCAGAGCGATCTTGTTACAGCCAAGCTCCTTTGCCTTTTTATACAGATGTCCCCGGCGCATGCGCGCACAGAGATAACATGGTGAGGATTTGATATTGTAAACCGTATCAAAGATATCTGTCTCAAAAAATGTCAGTGGGATCCCCAAAAGCTCTGCATTGCTCTCAATGATGTGCCGGTTGGCTTCGTTGTACCCCGGATCCATGCACAAAAAAGTAAGCTCGAACCCAAACTGCCCATGACGCTGGAATTCCTGAAACAGCTTGGCCATGACCATGGAATCCTTGCCGCCGGAAATGCAGACCGCAATATGATCCCCGTTCTGAATCATTTCATATTTTAAAATTGCACGGGCAAACGGATTCAACAGATCCTTGTGAAAGCGTCCCTTCTGCAAAGAGACCTCTATTCCCTGCCGCAGCTCTTCATTGCGCACCTGCCTTTGAATCGCATAAAGCGCCCAGGAGCCATACCCCCCGGCAAGACTCTGTGCGGGGAACCCCTGTGCCTGCAGCTCTTCTGCCAGTTCTCTTGTCACGCTGCCGTATTTGCAGTACAGAATGATTCGCCTGCCCTTTGTAAAAGGCGTCAGCTGCCGCCCGTCCGCATAGTCTTTCACCTGCTCTGGAGAAAAGAGAACGCACCCAGGGATAAAGCCATGCTCATAATCCTCTTTGTCTCTCGTATCCACCAGGAGATACTCCTCTACGCGCAGCTCATCCAGCTGCGCAGGCGTAATCTCAAGAGGAAGTGTATTCTTCATGTTGTCACTCATATGCTCCGTGTTATCGTGATCCTTTGATGTTGGGCCTCATACGTCCTGTTGCCCTTTGCCATCCGGATTGCTCTTTCGCCGGTCCAAAAGCGATCGTCCTGCAATCCCTGCAACACACGCCATTGTACTCAAGAAAACCGGAGTGCGTCAATCATCCCCCCCTGCGCGCCTGCCGGAATCAGGGTGCAGCCAAAAGTCCTCCTGCCGGCTGATGTGGGGACAAACGCCGGATGTCAAGATGTTGGATCAAACAAACCTTCACAAATCCGCTGCGTAAATTTGAGCAATCTTTTTATGCAATTGCACCTTCCTTTTTCGGCGGGTGTGTTGTATGCTGTTTAAGCGTTGGTAATCACCATATCTGGTATCCGCACACAGAGCATCTAACAATATTTAGTGTGTCATTCATATTGATCCAATCCGATATGTACAGACAAGAATACACAGAAGCGACATGTTATCAGACAGTGGAGACGCATCATGTCCAACGTATAGGTTTTTGCAAAGGGGAGCTGTAGTTATGGAAACAACAGATACAAATGTCAGAACCAATGTCATCAAGCGTAACGGTCAGGAGGTGGACTTTAACATCACCAAGATTGTGAATGCCATCAAAAAGGCGAACGCAGAGGTTGGCGGCATTTATCAGATGAATGATTACCAGATCAATGCCATTGCTGACAATATTGCCAAAAAGGTACAGAACTCCTCCCATGCTGTCAGCGTTGAGGACATCCAGGATATGGTGGAAACCGGTATCATGGAAATGCGCGGCTACGAGGTTGCGCAAAAATATGTCCGCTACCGCTACAAGAGAGAGATCTCCCGCAAATCCAACACCACGGACAACGGCATTCTGGCACTCATCAATCAGCAGAATGAAGAGGTTAAGCAGGAAAATTCCAACAAGAATCCTGTCATCAATTCCACCCAGCGCGACTATATGGCCGGCGAAGTGTCCAAGGATCTGACCAAACGTGTTCTGCTGCCGGAAGATATCGTAAAGGCCCATGAGGATGGCATCATCCATTTCCATGATTCCGATTACTATGCGCAGAAGGAGCACAACTGCGATCTGATCAACCTCGAGGACATGCTGCAGAACGGTACCGTCATCAGCGAGACTCTGATTGAGAAGCCCCACAGCTTCTTTACCGCCTGCAATGTAACCACTCAGATTGTGGCACAGGTTGCCTCCAACCAATACGGCGGACAGTCCTTTACGCTGTCCCACCTTGCACCGTTCGTAGACATCTCACGCAAAAAGTTGACCAAACAGGTCATTGAAGAACGTAAACTTACCGGAGAGGTTTTAGACGATGCCATCATCAGCAAAATTGTTGAAAATCGCCTCGGTGAAGAAATTCGCTCCGGAATTCAGACCATCCAGTATCAGCTGATCACTCTCATGACCTGCAATGGCCAGGCTCCTTTCGTTACAATGTTCATGTATCTGGACGAGGTTCCGGAGGGACAGACCAGGGATGACCTTGCCCGTATCATCCGCGAGGTCCTTCTCCAGAGAATGCAGGGTGTCAAAAATGAAAAGGGCGTATGGATCACTCCTGCCTTTCCGAAGCTGATCTACGTTCTTGATGAAGACAATATCACCCCCGGCGCCCCCTATTACGAGCTGACGGAACTGGCAGCCAGATGCACGGCCAAACGCATGGTGCCGGATTACATCTCTGCCAAGAAAATGAAGGAATATAAAGACGGCGATGTCTACCCCTGCATGGGATGCCGCTCCTTCCTGACACCGGACACCGTTGGCCTCGGCTCGAATGGCCAGCACAAATATTACGGCCGCTTCAACCAGGGCGTGGTTACCATTAACCTGGTGGACGTTGCCTGCTCCTCCTACGGAGACATGGATGCATTTTGGAAGATCTTTGACGAGAGACTCGCCCTTTGTCACAGAGCACTGCGCTGCCGCCACGAGAGACTTCTTGGAACCGTATCCGATGTTGCTCCGATTCTGTGGCAGTACGGCGCACTGGCCCGCCTCAAAAAGGGTGAAAAAATCGACCGGCTCCTGTACAACAACTATTCCACCATCAGTCTCGGCTATGCCGGACTGTATGAAATGTGCATGCGGATGCTGGGTGTCTCCCACACCGATCCAAAGGGCAAGGAGTTCGCGCTCAAGGTAATGCAGCACCTGAATGACAAGTGTGCCCAGTGGAAAAAGGAAGAAAATATCAGCTACTCTCTCTATGGGACCCCCATGGAGTCCACAACCTACAAATTTGCCAAGTGCCTGCAAAAGCGCTTTGGCATCATCAAGGATGTGACGGATCACAATTATATTACCAACAGCTATCACGTGAACGTGAGAGAGAACATCGACGCCTTCACAAAGCTCCGCTTTGAGGCAGATTTCCAGCGGCTCTCTCCGGGCGGTGCCATCAGCTATGTAGAGGTTCCCAACATGCAGAACAACATCCCGGCTGTTCTGTCTGTTATGCAGTACATTTATGACAATATCATGTATGCAGAACTGAATACCAAATCGGACTACTGCGAGGTCTGCGGCTATGACGGTGAGATTCAGATCGTTGAAGACGTCAACAGCAAGCTGGTATGGGAGTGCCCTAACTGCGGCAACCGAGATCAGGCCAAAATGAGCGTTGCTCGCAGAACCTGCGGCTACATCGGAACTCAGTTCTGGAATCAGGGGCGCACGCAGGAAATCAAGGATCGCGTACTGCATTTGTCCAACAAAACTCTGTAAACAATTACGAATCTCCCGGGAAACGGTTCTGGTATGAACCGTTTCCCGCAGAAAAAGAGCCATCCCCTTCCTTTTAGAAGAGTGATGGCTCTTTTCTTACCTGTTCGTATTGAGGAAAACCGGTCCGTCGCCTGACCGAAATTTATCTGCTAAATAGATACCTGCATTTTAGTATCCGAATTCCTGTGCCCAGTACCAGATACCGCTGGCTGTCTGATACGCAGCAATACCCATGGTTGTGAAGGAGGCATTCATAATATTGGCCTTGTGGGTCGGCGATGCCATCCATGCGTTTACAACACTTGCTGCATCGCTGTAATTGTAGGCCAGATTCTCGCCGTACATAATCGCATCATTGACGGTCCACCAGTCCGTTCCATTCGGTCTGGTATGAGAAAAGCTCTGCTCGCATTCCATCGCACGTACCTGTGCGCAGGACTCCAATGCTGTACTCCAGGTAAGAGCATTCAGACCTGCTGCTGCTCTCTGCTGATTCACCAGATCCAGAGCGCTTCTGGACATTGCTGCACCGGCTGCACTGGAGCTTGCTCCGGCGAGAGCAATGGCATCATCGTCAATGTAATGCTCCTCGCTGATCTCTGTCTCCAGCCTGCTGACAGCGCTGTCGTCAAGTGCTGCCGTATCTGCCGCCTTTTCTGCCTGCCCGCATGCTGTCAATATCAGCAAAGATGCAACGGTCAACGTTGTCACAATTTTCTTAAAAATGTTCTGTCTCATAACTCTGTCACCCCTCTGGTTGTCATCAGAACGCTTCTGATTTCGTATCCAGATCCTTTTTCTTTACTCTCATAATAGATGACTTTCTGCCATAAATCAATCATTTTCGTTGCATTTTTTATATCTATCGTCATTTTTTATGATTATTAATCTCATTTCAATTCCGCTGGTGAATATGCCTGTGAACAGGAAATTCACATTGCAGTTTGACATGTACTGACCAAAATCAAAAATCCCTGCCGGCAGCAATGCTGCAGGCAGGGATTTTTTGATTTTCTGTAACTATTTAGCACCCGCATCTCAATTTTCCTACGGAAAACCTCGATGTGGCTGGCCAGAGGCCCTTCGGGCCTTGGCCACCTGTCAATTTCAACATGAATCTGTCCGCGAAGCGGCCGATTCATGTTGAAATCGTCAGGTGCTAAACAGATACGATGTTCTATAATTCCGGTCAGAAGCTCCACATATGTTTCTTAACCATATTGACAAACTCGCCGTTGGTTCTGGTTCTTGAGAACAGCTCCAGTACGCTGTCTGTTGCCTCCTCCGTTTTGGAGCCAAGGAAGGCCTTGCGGATGGTGGCCACACATTCCTGCTCATCCGGTGTCAGGAGCAGATCATCTCTTCTGGTCCCGGATTTTGCCAGATCTACGGCCGGGAAGATTCTCTTCTCAGACAGCTTGCGATTCAGAATCATTTCCATGTTGCCGGTGCCTTTGAATTCCTCGTACACAACATCATCCATCTTGGACCCGGTTTCAATCAGCGCCGTAGCCAGAATGGTCAGGGATCCGCCCTCTCGCATGTTGCGGGCTGCACCAAAGAAACGCTTCGGCATATGAAGTGCCACCGGATCCAGACCACCGGACAGCGTTCTGCCACTGGAAGGCTCTGTCAGGTTATAAGCTCTGGTCAGTCTGGTAATGGAATCCAACAGGATCATAACGTCCTTTTTGCTCTCCACCAGTCTCTTAGCACGTTCAATGGTCATCTCGGATACGCGCTTATGATGCTCCGGCAATTCATCAAACGTAGAATAAATCACCTCTACATTCGGTCCCTCCAGGGCCTCGCGAATATCCGTCACCTCCTCCGGACGCTCATCGATCAGCAAAATGATCATATGAATGTCAGGGTTGTTCATCTTTACCGATTTCGCAACTTCCTTCAGCAGAGTCGTTTTTCCTGCCTTCGGCGGAGAAACGATCATTCCGCGCTGTCCCTTACCAACAGGACACATCAGATCCATAACCCGCATGGCAACCGTTGCACCCGGTTTTTCCAGGCGAATTCTGTCATCCGGGAAGATCGGAGTCATGTCTTCAAAGTTATATCTCTTCTTGGATTCCTCCGGATCAAGGCCATTAATTGCTGTCACATAGAGGAGGGCCGAGAACTTTTCATTCTGGTTGCGAATGCGCAGCCCGCCCTCTACAATGTCTCCTGTCTTAAGGCCAAAACGACGAATCTGGCTGGGCGCCACATATACATCATTATCGCCCGGCATATAATTCGCGGAACGAATAAATCCGTATCCATCCTGCAAAACCTCCAGAATGCCCTTTGCCTTCTCTCCACTGTCAAGATCCGGATTGATATCATTTTTATGAACAATCTGCTGATCCGGTCGAACCAGGCCGCGTCTTGCGTACCGTCCTGCAACTGCGGCAGACACATTGTCTTTTGGTGCAGCCTTGTCCTCAGATCCCTCTGTCGGCTTTTCTTCCATCTCTGTAGCCGCTGACTCATGCACAGAAGAAACCTTTGCCTCTTTCTCGTATCCCGATTGGGAAGTCTCTCCTGCTGCATCTGTATCGGCAGCATCTGCTGCCTTTGCATTTTCCGCCTTTTCTACGGTTTTCTTTGTGCGTCTCCCTCGCACAGGTCTTCCCTTCTCCTGCGGCGCATTGTCCCTCGATACAGATGACTTCTCTGCAGCATTTGCTGCGCTTTCCTCTGCCTGTGCCGCAGTCGCTGCCGCTGCAGCCTGCTCCTTGCGGACCTGTTCATCCTCCGATTCATCCAGCTCCAGCAACAACTTCACGATTCCGTCTTTTTTGGTTCTTGCCGGAATCGAGATATCTCTGCTGTATGCAATAGCCTTCAAATCCTTAACCTGCAGCGATTCATACATTTCCTTTGTCATTCTCATTGAATTATTTCCTTGCTGTGAATACTCTGTTGATGTGCTGTGTGAACGAATAGAACGATAGAACAAATCTTCTGAATCTGCGTATGCTCCGATGGCCGGAGACTGATATGATAATTCCCGTAGCCCTCATGACCACGTCCAATCGGGAAAGTACTGATGAAATCGGCATTTCCTTGGTATATCGTTTCACTGGTTTGATTATAAAATGCAGGCTGCAACGCTGTCAATTCAAAACTCAGCCAACATGCATGTAACCCGCTGATTGTTACTGCAGCAGCGTTGTCATCAGCTGGCGGTACAGCTCACTACTCTGATCCTGCCAGTTTTTGACAGCCTTTTTCGCTGACTCTTCATCCGGCACGGACAAATCCAGCGACACAATGGGATGTCCACTCTCTCTCACGACCAGATGTACAGTATAGTCGTCCAGCGTTGAGCGGTAATACTCTCCCAGGATAGCCTCTTCGTTGGCAATCTCACGGCCCATTTCTTTTAGATAGGTGCGGATCTGCAGCTTAATGCTATCAGAGAGCTGGTCCGCAAAAAAACCGAGGGTCTCCTCCCCTTCTTCTGTAATCTGCAGAAAGGTCTTTCCTCCTCTGCTCTTTTCTGTTACAAAGCCGTTTTTTTCAATCTCTTCGTAGGTCTGCAGGAGCGTCTCAAAATTGGACGCATAGCCATTTTCGATGAGAAAGGAGCTGGTACGGGGCATGGCAATTTCTCCGCCTGCCCGGTCCAGCATATACAGAATAATTAACTTGTAAATTGCTACCGGCTCCATCTTCTCATTCCCCTATTCTTAAGAAAATGCTGATTTCATCAGCATTTCCTTTAAAACCTTTGGTGGATCGCACGAATTTGCAGCAAAGTACAGCGTTTGCAAAGGAACTGATCCGAGAAACGCTTTAGAAACGCTTTCATCATCGTTGCCTTAAGTTCCTGCCACAGATGAATCTGCAGAGTCTGCAATACCTCTCCGCGGTTGCAGCGATTCCTCTTCGGCATATCTGGAATCCCCTGTCAGATGCAGCATGTGCGCCCGGATCGTTTCTTCATATCCGTTCGCAGAAGGCTGATACAGCCTTGTCCCGCGGATTTTATCCGGAAGACACGGCTGACCGGCATAATGCTCGTCATACGCATGGGCATATTGATATCCGATTCCCCGTCCCAGCCGTGATGCAGCCTTATAATGAGCATCCTGAAGGTAAGGCGGAATCGGAAGATTCCCCGTCTCCTGTACCAGCTGTCTTGCTGCCGAAATGGATTCGCAGGCCGTATTGGACTTTGGTGCTGTTGCAACATATTCTGCTGCCTGTGAGAGAATGATCTGCGCCTCCGGCCAGCCGATTCGCTCCGCCGCAAGGCTTGCCGTTGTTGCAACAACAAGTGCATTCGGATCCGCATTGCCCACATCCTCCGATGCACAGATCATAATGCGCCTTGCGATGAATTCCGGTTCCTCTCCGGCCTCGATCATACGTGCCAGATAATAGACCGCCGCATCCGGGTCAGATCCCCGCATGCTCTTTATGAAAGCCGAAATCGTGTCGTAGTGATTATCACCTTTTTTATCATACCTGGCAACTCGTTTCTGGATGCACTCTCTGGCGACCTGCTGTGTGATATGAATGATGCCGTCCGCAGAAGGCTCTGTCGTCAGGATTCCCAGTTCGATGGCATTCAGTGCATGTCTTGCATCTCCGTTGGCAATTTCCGAAAGAAAGTCCAGTGCGTCCTCATCCGCCGCTGCATGATAGCTTCCCATTCCTCGTTCCGGATCCTGCACCGCTCTTTCGAGCAAGGTTCGAATCTCTGCGGCACTCAAGGGGTGCAGTTCAAAGATCATGGATCTGGAGATCAGAGCGCTGTTCACCTCAAAATACGGATTCTCCGTAGTTGCTCCGATCAATGTGATCGTTCCGTCCTCAACAAAGGGCAGCAGATAATCCTGCTGCCCCTTATTAAAACGATGAATCTCATCAATAAAAAGAATCGTCTTTTTTCCGTAGCCGCCCAGCCGATCCTTCGCCCCCTGAATGACCTCCTCCATGTCCTTTTTGCCGGCGGAGGTTGCATTGATCTGGCAGAATTCCGCAGATGTTGTATTGGCGATGACCCGGGCAAGCGTTGTTTTGCCGGTTCCGGGAGGACCGTAAAATAAGAGACTTCCCAGCTTGTCTGCCTTGATGGCGCGGTAAAGGAGCTTGTCCTTGCCAATGATGTGCTGCTGTCCTACCACCTCGTCCAGGGTTCTGGGGCGGAGTCTCGCCGCCAGAGGTGACTCGTCCTGTGTTTTTTTCTGCCGCATGTACTCGAACAGATCCATGTCCATGTTATTCATCCTTGTGCTGCTAAAGTCACGCACGTTCCCTTTTGGTGCTGGTTTCGATCTTGCCGCAGCATCTTATCTGAGCTTCCAGATCTCCTTGTTGTAATCTGTAATGGTTCGATCGCTCGAGAAATATCCTGCCTTTGCAATGTTCACAAGACTCATCTGATTCCAGCATCTGCGATCCTCATAATCTGCCAGCATCTGATCCTTCACACGGATGTAATCCTCCAGATCAATGAGAGCCATGAACCAGTCCTTGTTCAGGATATCGTTGTACAGCCTCTCCAGATTCTCCTTATGACCGATCGCCATGCACTGCGGTCCCACAATAAAGTCCACTGCTTCCTTGATCACAGGGCTCTTCTCATAATAATCCCTGGATACATAATCTGCCTTCTGGTAATGCTCGATGACGGTATCGGAATCTACGCCGAACATGTAAATATTGTCATCGCCTACCAGCTGATGAATCTCGACATTCGCACCGTCTGCTGTTCCAAGGGTAACCGCACCGTTGAGCATGAACTTCATGTTGGAGGTGCCGGAAGCCTCCTTGGAAGCCAGCGAAATCTGCTCCGATATATCGCAGGCCGGAATCAGCTTCTCAGCATAGGTTACGTTGTAGTTCGTAACGAACACCAGATGCATGTACTGATTCACAGCCGGATCGTGGTTGATGATATCCTGCAACACCAGCAAAAGATGAATGATGTCCTGTGCAATAATGTAGGCCGGTGCTGCCTTTGCACCAAAAATAAAATTCAACGGTCTTTTCGGCTTCTTGCCGCTCTTGATCTCCAGATACTTGTGAATGATATACAGCGCGTTCATCTGCTGACGCTTGTACTCATGCAGGCGTTTGATCTGAATATCGTAGATTCCATCCGGATCCAGCCTTACCCCCTCATGTGCCTCAATGTAATCGGCCAGTGTCACCTTGTTGCTGTGCTTGATCTCATCCAGACGCTGCAGAACCTCATCGTCATTGGAATACTGCAGCAGATCCTCCAGACGGTTGGCATCCTTTTTATAAGCATCCGAGATCTTCTCAGACAGCATGTTCGCCAGACCATGATTGCAGGAAAGCAGCCATCTGCGGAAGGTAATGCCGTTGGTCTTGTTGCTGAATTTATCCGGATAGAGCTCATAGAATGAATGCAGCTCGGTTTCCTTCAGGATCTCGGTGTGGATAGCTGCAACGCCATTGATGGAGAAGCCATAATGGATGTCAATATGAGCCATGTGGACGCGATTGTCCCCGTCGATAATCTGAATGGCCGGATCGTCGTATTTGGCCCGGATTCTCTTGTCCAGCTCCTTGATGATCGGAACAAGCTGCGGAACCACTTTTTCCAGATATTCCATCGGCCAGGTTTCCAGCGCCTCTGCCAGAATCGTATGATTCGTATAGGCGCAGGTTTTCGAAACCACCTCAATGGCCTCGTCCATCGCCAGAGCCTTCTCTTCTGTCAGAATCCGAATCAGCTCCGGGATGACCAGAGTCGGATGCGTATCGTTAATCTGAATGACCGCATGATCATAGAGGTGACGGAGGTCGTATTGTTTAGCCTTCATCTCATGCAGAATCCACTGTGCCGCATTGCTGACCATGAAATACTGCTGATAAATTCGCAGAAGACGTCCCTTTTCATCCGAGTCATCCGGGTACAGGAACAGAGTCAGGTTCTTCTCAATCTCGTCCTTGTCGAAGGTGATGCCTTCCTGCACCAGCGCATCGTCCACGCTGTCCACGTCGAACAGACGCAGCTTGTTCACACCGGTGTCATAGCCTACAACATCGATGTCATACATATGTGAGGTCACCTTGCGCTTGCCAAAATACACGTCAAAGGACACATCGCTTCTCGTCTCCCAGGAGTCCGCCTCGATCCAGGGATCCTTTTCGGCCTTCTGCAGATGATCATCCAGAACCTGATGGAACAACCCGTAATGATAGTTGAGGCCAAGACCCTCCCCCGGCAATCCCAGCGTTGCGATGGAGTCGAGAAAACAAGCGGCCAACCGTCCCAGTCCACCGTTCCCCAGAGACGGCTCCGGCTCAACCTCTTCGATCTGTGTCAGATCTTTGCCCTTTTTCTCTAACAGATCCTTCATTCTGTCATAGATCTTCAGATTGATCAGGTTATTCGTCAGGAGCTTTCCGATCAGAAATTCTGCCGAAATATAATAGATCTTTTTCTCTCCCACATTCCTTTCTGTCACGGACAGAATGCGCTTGCAGTAATCCAGGATTGTATAATAGAGCTCTTCGTTCGAGCAATCTGTCACGGTCTTGCCGTATCTGGCAGCCGCAATTTCCTCCAGCTGCTGTTCCATGTTCAATGCCAGAATATCTCGCTGCATATTGGTTGTCATAAGCATTCTCCTTTTGCAGTATCGCTGCCTGCCGGCAGAAAATTCGGCAGGATCCATGGGCTTTATGATAGCGCGTTCGACGCCCGCTGAAAACCCAAATGTCATCGGAAACGTTTCCGATACTGATTCGAAAAAAAATAACTGTTCAGCACCTGTCAATTACAACACGAAACCGGCGTCCTATGGACGGATTCATGTTGTAACTGACAGATGGCCAAGACCAGAAGGTCCTTTGGCCATCCGCATCTTTGAGTATCAAAGATCCGGATGCGGGTGCTAAATAGTTACGTAAAATCGCTGTACTAGTACAGCGTTTGCAAAATAACTGGCCAGATAACGCAGAATGATTTTCGGAGAGTGCGCGTCAAAAAACGTAGGCGTAGCGGGCTACGCTGAGGATTTTTGACGCGTGCTATTCGGAAATCAGGCAAGTTAATATGGCTAGTTATTTAAAAATCGCTGTACTAGGAATCAGAACTCCTTGAGCTCTTCCATAACCAGATGACGAGGTGTGCCGTCTACCCAGATCGGGAGCAGTTCGCCCTGAATCAGCGGGCGAGCATAGTTCACATAATCCTCTGTCAGATCATCGCCATCCTCATTGATCCACTCCTGAGGAACGTTCTTCACGCCGTTTGCGATCTGGTGAATATCGAATTTAGAGAACTCGATACGATAAGGCTCGCCCTCACCGTTAACTCTCTTGAAGATAACCATCTCTGCGGTCTCACCCTTGGATGCTGCATCAGCTGCCATGCTGCCTGCAGTGAAGGCCTCCTCAATGTCCGTAAGGGATGCAACGTGAGTTGCTGCTCTCTGCATGGTAGAGAACTCAACAGCACGGGTCTTGCAGCCGGTGCGCTCGCCAACGAGCTTGCACAGTGCCGTTGCGGTACCGGACAGCTGCTTGTGACCGAATGCGTCTACCTTGTCAGATGCATCGCCCAGCTCGCATGCATAGCGGCCATCTGCGAGCTTGAGGCCCTCAGATACAGCAATGACAACGGATCTCTTGGTCTTGGAGAGCATCTCAACCTTGTCCAGGAACTTGTCTACGTCAAAAATACGCTCCGGCAGATAGATGGCATCTACGCCGCTGCAGTCATCTCCCTTTGCAAGAGCAGCTGCTGCGGTCAGCCAGCCTGCATCGCGGCCCATGATCTCAGCGATCACGATAGTGGGCTTTGCTGCGCCGAAGGACTCGTTGTCACGAATGATTTCCTTCATGGTTGTTGCGATATATTTAGCTGCAGAGCCGTAGCCCGGGCAGTGATCGGTAATTGGCAGGTCATTGTCGATGGTCTTGGGAACGCCCATGAACAGCTGAGACTTGCCATGCTCTTTTGCATAGTCGCTGAGCATCTTTACGGTATCCATGGAATCATTGCCGCCTGCATAGAACAGGGTGTCAATGTCATGCTCTTCCATGATCTTGAAGACGTTCTCATAAACATCCTCATGTCCCTCAATCTTGGGCATCTTAAAGCGGCAGGAGCCAAGGAATGCAGAAGGGGTTCTCTTTAAGAGTTCAATTCCCATAGGATCTGCGAGGTACTTGTCCAGATCTACCAGCTTGTCCTGCAGAAATCCTTCGATTCCATGAATCATTCCGTATACGTGCTCTGCACCTGCTGCCTTCGCTCCGGCATATACACCTGCGATGGAGGAGTTAATGACGGCGGTAGGGCCGCCAGACTGACCTACTACTACGTTCTTCATAAATGCCTCTTTCCTCTCTGTGTTTAAACGAAACCTTCAATATCTGTTTAGCACCCGCGTCTTACCTTTCCTCCGGAAAACTTTGATGCGGCCGGCCAGATGGGCTTCGCCCCCTGGCCACCTGACGATTCCAATCATGCATTCGTGTGCTGAACACCCGATTCACATTGAAACCGGCATGTGCTGAACAATCGCAAAAAACCTCCGGACGAATCCCATACAGGAATCATCCAGAGGTGAATTATAACAGGACAGGTGTCCTGCGTCAAAACCGATTTCTTACAATACGACGCCGTCCTTGAAGATCGAGATCTCGCGGCAGCCGTGTTTCTCAGCGAGGGTCTGTTCGCCGGAGGCTACACGAAGGACATAGTCGAGCAGGCGGTCTCCTGCCTCGTCCAGAGTCTCCTTGCCTTCTGCAACAGTTCCTGCATTGAAATCAATCCAGGACTTCTTCTTGGTGGCAAGAGCGGTGTTGGTTGCGAGCTTGGCCGTAGGTGCCGGAGCGCCGAAGGGTGTTCCGCGTCCTGTGGTAAACAGGATCAGGTGCGCACCCGCTGCCGTCAGGTCGGTTGCACTGACCAGATCATTTCCCGGGCCTGACAGAACATTCAGTCCCTTTTTGGTAACCGGCTCTGCATAGCTCAGGACATCAACAATCTGAGCGCTGCCGCCCTTCTGAACACATCCGCAGGACTTGTCCTCGAGGGTCGTGATGCCGCCCTTTTTGTTTCCGGGAGACGGATTCTCGTAAACCACCTGGCCGTGATCGGTAAAGTACTTTTTAAAGTCATTGACCATCTTGACGGCCTTTTCATAGGTTGCCTCATCCTGGCAGCGGGAGAACAGAATGTTCTCTGCACCGAACATTTCCGGAACCTCTGTCAGCACGGTGGATCCGCCGAGAGCAATCAGTCTGTCAGAGAAACGTCCAACTGTGGGATTTGCCGTGATACCGGACAGTCCGTCGGAGCCGCCGCACTTCATTCCGACAACGAGCTCCGAAGCCGGAACCTCTTCTCTATGGAATTGACCAGCATAGTCAGCAAGCTCTTTTAAGATCTTGCTGCCCTCTTCTACCTCATCCTCTGCGTCCTGACAGATCAGGAATTTCACTCTGTCTGCATCATATTCTCCCAGAGCTTCCTTGAACATATCCAGCTGCAGATTCTCGCAGCCCAGTCCCAGACACAGAACACCGCCTGCGTTCGGATGACGAACGAGCGCCGTCAGGAGCTTCTTGGTTGTAGCAAGATCATCGCCCAGCTGAGAGCAGCCAAAGGGATGCGGATAATAGAACAGTCCGTCAATGGTGGCATAGCTGTCATCTACGGTCGTATTTGGCTTGCGGTCAAGGCCGCCCACAAGGTGCTGATTCTGTTCCACGAGCTGTTTGGCAATGCCGTTAACACAACCGACAATCGGAATAATCCACAGCTCATTGCGGATTCCGACTGTGCCGTTCTTCCTGCGGTAGCCCTGGAAGGTCTTGGGTTCCACCTTGGGAAGATCATAGACCTTGTGGTCATAGCGGTACTCCATATTCTCAGACAGTTCGGTCTGTACATTATGGGTATGAACCCATGCACCGGCCGGAATGTCCTGTGTGGCAAGGGCAATGGTATTGCCGTATTTGACAATCGGCTCGCCTTCGGCAATGGCGGTCAGGGCAACCTTGTGACCCCTTGCCACGTCCTCGCCGGCTGTTACGGAATATCCGTCAACGGCAACCTGCTCGCCCTTTTGAATATCCTCCAGAGCAACTGCTACATTGTCCGCCGGATGGATGTGAATGTATTTCATGCTAACCTCCGTTTCGCATCTTCGAGTATCAAAATCAAGATGCGGTTTTTGAATAGATACTTCTTTGTCAGAAAAAGGCGGCACCATATTCCTGATGCCGCCCCAATGATGCTGAACAAATATTATGCGCTTCTTACTGAACCGAAGCATATGCAGCTGCAGCGCCTTCCTTACGGATCAGCTCCAGACCTGCAGCAACCTTCTCTTCAAGGCCGGGTACCTCAGTCAGATCCTGATCCCACATCTGTGTGTTGGTCAGAACGTCATGTACCAGAGCCTTTGCATCCATGTCCTTGCGCTCCCAGTAGAAATCCAGAGCCCAGTCATCATCCTGAATCTTGTACTCATTTCCTGCAGGACGCTTTGCAACAAGGCCGTCTGCCTCGCGGCGAACCAGATCATTGCTGTAGAAAGCGATGTATGCAGCAAAGCCCATGCACAGAGCCTCCGGC
Source organism: Lachnospiraceae bacterium (assembly GCA_963605745.1). Classification (GTDB taxonomy): domain Bacteria; phylum Bacillota; class Clostridia; order Lachnospirales; family Lachnospiraceae; genus CAG-791. The sequence continues at coordinate 28,219 of CAVCWT010000018.1, read as the reverse complement.
AGCTTGCCGAATTTCTCCTGATACTCGAGGAGTGACGGCAGATCTCTTGCCTTCCACTTGGACGTGGAATTCAGGGAGATACTCATCAGCTGGTGATCTACAAACGGATTGTTGAAGCGATCGGTAACAGCTGCTGCAAAGTTATCGCAGTCTTCCTTGTCCAGAGGCAGGATCGGGATAACCTCATCAAAGAGGAGCTTGTTCATGAAGCCGTGGATGTTCTCATCCTGCATGCACTCACGAACGATCTCCTTGCCTGCAAGGTATGCGCCCAGAACGAAGCCGGTATGTGCGCCGTTCAGGATGCGAACCTTTCTCTTCTTGTAAGGAGCAACCTCGGGAACAACGTGTACGTTCACGCCGGCCTTCTTGAAGGGGAGTTTCTCAGCCAGCCATTCCGGTCCTTCGATGTACCATACACCGAATACCTCGCCGACAACCTTCAGCGGATCCTCATAGCCGTTGGTCTCGTCCATAGCGGCATTTTCCTTAGGATCGCGAACTCTGCCGGGAACGATACGATCTACCAGAGTGGAGCAGAACAGGCAGTCATCGGTAATGTACTTTTTAAATTCCTCGCCGTAGCCCCAGTCATCCGCATGCTGCAGAACGACCTTCTTGAGCTCCTGTCCATTGTTGTCAATCAGCTCGCAGGAAAGGAACACAATACCCGGCTTGCCGGCTTTGAAGCGCTCATACAGCAGAACAGCAACCTTTGCAGGGAAGCTGGTCGGCGGGAGCTGATCCGGTGTGCAGGAGCTGTCATAGGTAATACCAGCCTCAGTAGTGTTGGATGCCATGTACTCCAGATCATCAGAGCATGCGATCTCGCGCATCTTGTTCCAGTCTGCCTCATCGTACGGATTGTAGCAGGCATCTACAACAGAAATCACGCGCTTTCTGTCAACCTTCTCACCATTCTCTGCACCTCTAAGGTACAGTGTGTAGAGACCTTCCTCTTCGTTGATGAACTGTGTCAGGCCCTGTGCGATCGGCTGTGCCAGTGCAACCTTGCCGTTCCAGCCTGCCTTCTCATTGGACATATCAAACCAATAATCAACGAATGCACGAAGGAAATTACCCTCGCCGAACTGCAGAACCTTTACCGGTGCTGCACCCTTGTCCAGAATATATCCGTCATAGCCGGACTTCTTCAGAACCTCATAATTCAGTTTCTCCATTCCATACCTCCTGGAATCTGTTCCTCTTCCCCCTGGCACTCCCAAGGGTCTCACACTGATGTACAACCCTTGCGTGTGATCCTCTCGATCTCCTGATACTGTGATGCCCGTACATTCCTGTATCAGCACACGCTTTGTCTGTATTATCTGACTACCTTGTGGTGATGTCAAGGCAATGTTATCGGATCGTTCTGCTCTGTTTTTGGCAAAGTTTTGATTAAGTGTTGCTTATTATGACCAAATCCGCTACTGTGTAGATAGCAGCACTGGCAAAAATACACAATCCGGCCAACCAAAGAACATCTGACCGCAGATTAACCCTCACCAAGACAGCTCCAGAACGTCGGATTCTACCTGCCATTTTCGAATACCAAATTCGAGATGCGGATGCTAAACAGTAACGATTTTTCAGAAAGAGGTCCTTCCCATGAAGGCAAAGAGACTGACTCAGTTAGAAGAATTTATCATGAAGCGGCAGATGGTCACTCTCGAAGACATCTGCTCGGAATTTAATATTTCAATTACAACCGCAAGGCGCGATCTCAATGAGCTCATTGCCGCAGACGGTCGCATTGAGAAGGTCTACGGCGGCGCCAAAGTTGCCGATGTTCCTTCCTCCGGTGTCCATTCTTTGAAGGGTTACAGCAAGAGAACCGGTGTCCTTTCTGCAGAAAAAGACACCATCTGCCGCATGGCCGCCGCATCCGTTGCCCCCGGCGATGTGATCTTTGTCGACACCGGCACTACCTGCACCGGCATTCTCTCCAATCTCGGTGCCGTGCCCTGTACGATCATCACGAACAGCCTCCCTGCTGCCAACCTGGCGGTTCCGCTCGAGCACGCTTCCCTGATCCTCCTGCCGGGGCGTCTTTCCCGCAATGCCATGGCCTTTGTCGGCGCAGAAACCTGTGATGCCCTTAGAAAATACAACATTGATAAGGCCTTCATGACTGCCAGCGGTGTCACCTTAGAAGAGGGACTCACCGATACCACGGCAGACGAATATGTCATTAAAAAAGACGTGATTGCCAGAAGCCGCGACGTTTCACTCCTGGCAGACAGCACAAAGTTCGAAAAAAAATCACTCTATACCTTTTGTCCTCTGCGCAGGCTCACGGACATTTACACCGCAGGCACCATTCCCACGCGCTACCTGCAATATTGCAGTGATCATGACATAAAAATACACCAGGCCACATAAATGCAGCCTGGTGCATCGAATTTTTCAATGTATGTTCAACTCTTTTCCTGGATCCAAACCCGCATTTCATTCTCCCCGCGGTTTCCCCAGGCAAAATACGGAATCGCTGTAATCGTTGCCGCCTTCTCCTTCGGTGGCTCCTCCCCATACAGATCATCGTTGTCGAATACCAGCCTTGTTCCCTCAGCCCTGATGCAGTCCAGCTCTGCCGGAAGTTTCGCCGGCGATCCTTCTGTCCGCAGCACTGCCTGTCGCGGCAGCCGGAGGCTTGCGAGTACACCTTCATTGTCCGCACCCTCGATGCAGTACACAACCGGTCCCTTCATGATCGCAGCGCAGTTAGCATTCGCACGAACCTTCGGATTTGAATAGATTCGTTTCGGCAGGAGCTCTGCATGAAACTCTAACCGGTCACCGGCCTTCCACATCCTTGTTACATAGGCATAGCCCTTTTCCAGCATATACGCAGCTGCGGGAAGCTCTGCTCCGTTCAATGTCAGGCAATATCCTCCTGTACCATTTCCGTTCTTATGATCTGTGCCTCTCACATAATCCGGAATGCGAACTGCCAACGTAAATTCCTTCTCCTTGCAGCTCTCGATCTCATAGGAGACATCACCCTTCCACGGCCAGCTGCTCTTAACCTGCAAGGTCGCATTCGTAAGCTCTGCCCTTCCACCGACGAAGAGATGCGAATAGATCACATCCTCTGACTCCTCCAGTGCATACTTGCCAAGAGAGGTTAGGAGACGAACGACATTGGGCGGGCAGCATGCACACGGAAACCACTCCGGCCGCTGCGGCAGCACATGCTCATAGCCAGGGAGTTTCCCGGACACGCCGGGCACCACCTCCAGCGGGTTGACATAAAAGAACCGCTTGCCGTCGAGCTGCATGCCGGACAAAACGCCGTTATACAATGCGCGTTCCATCACATCTGCATATTTGCTGTCCTTCTCCAGTTCCAGCATCTTGCGTGCAAACATCACAAGGCCGATGGATGCACAGGTTTCGGCATAGGCCGTATCATTCGGAAGATCATAATCATGGGAGAACCCCTCCCATTTTGCCACCTGTCCCAGTCCTCCGGTTACATACATCTGCCGCTCCGTAGTATTCGTCCACAGCCGTCTGCAGGCCTCTGCCATCGAGGCATCGCCCTTGATGCCTGCATAATCCGCCATTGCGGTATAAAGATACATTGCACGGACGCTGTGTCCCCTTGCCGCCTTCTGCTCCCGAACCGGCGCAAAGGTCTGCGTATAATCGGTATCCACCGGATCATTGTTCCAATGGTACCAACCGCGCCCTTCCTTCTCCTCCTGGAAGTAATTCGGGTTCTGTCCTCTCTCGTTCAGAAAATATTCTGCCAGCACCAGATCCTTTTCATTGCCGGTTGCGCGGTACATCCGGAGGAGTCCAATCTCCACCTCCTCATGTCCCGGCACACCATGGATCTTGCCCTCCTCCGGTCCGATGTGACGATCAATGCAGTCTGCCTCGCGCTGCATCACCTGCAGAAGCTTATCCTTCCCGGTAGCTTCATAGTAGGCCACCGCCGCCTCCATCATATGCCCCGCACAATACAGTTCATGGCACTCCTGCAGGTTCTGAAATTTGTGATCCGGCTCCTTTATGATGAAATAGGTATCCAGATAGCCATCCGGCTGCTGTGCCCTCTCAATCAGATCAATCACCGCATCTGCTCTCTTCTCCAGTCCCGCATCGGGTGAGATGGCCAGTGAATAGGCAACGCCCTCCAGCCACTTGGCCAAGTCGCTGTCCTGAAAGACCATTCCGTAGAATTCGCCCTCTTCAAGTCCTGCCGCGATCCGGAAATTCGCGATCGCGTGGCTCTTTTCCACCCCCGGAATCTCATCATTCAGCACCTTCTCCTGATACGGAATGACCACCTTGGATACCAGCTCCTGTCTGGGCGACCAGAAGCTGTCGTTAATGGCAAATTTTTTAAGATCGATTTCTGTCTGATTCATTGCGTTTCCTCTCCTTATTTGCCGGTTATTGGTTTTTCTTTATCCATAGACCGCCCTTCTTGATTTCCTGCACACCCACCAGTAGCTGATCCAAATGACTCCACCGGTCAACAGCCAGGAAGCCGGATATACCACAAAGATCATCCGAAAGGTGGGCCAGTGAGCGAACATGGTCGCCAGCCAGATCAGGCGAAATACGACCGTCCCCAGAATTGTCTCCACAGCCGGCAGTCCGGAGTGCCCCATTCCGCGAAGAGCCGCGGCCGGCACCTCGAAGATAACGCATAACGGTTCCAGAATGAGAACTGTCATGATGCGAATGTAGGCATATTCCATCACCTCCTGCTCCGTGGAGTACAGCTGGATGACGCTACTACGGAAGATTACGAGGGGCACACTGATCACAGCAGCAAAAACTGCCCCCCATGCCATCGACAGCCAGAACACGCGCCGGCATCGCTCCCCTTCTCCGGCCGCCCAGTTCTGACTGATAAAGGTCGTTGCTGCCTGCGCAAAAGCCTGCACCATATAGTAAGAGAAATATTCAAAATTCAGTGCCGCCGCTGCTCCGGCAACGGCATTGGAACCAAAGCTGTTGATGGCCGCCTGAATGAACACGTTGGAGAAACAGAACACAGCTCCCTGTATGCCGGCCGGAAGCCCAATTGCGAACACCTTTCCAACATATTCCTTTTTCAGCGAGAGCTTACGCCAGGAGAATCGGAAGCTTTCCTCTTCCCGCTGCAGACACCACACCACGACAAACGCACTGAAGGCTGTCGAAATATCGGTAGCCAATGCCACGCCCTCTACGCTCAGGTGACAGACAATGACGAAGAACAGATTCAGGATTACATTAATAATGCCCGATGCCAAAAGTGCATAGAGCGGCCGCTTTGTATCCCCCTTCGCCCGCAGTATCGCGGAGGCAAAATTATAGAGCATCAGGAACGGACTTCCCAGGAAATACAGACGCAGGTATTCCACTGCGAGGTCCATCACATCCTCCGGCGTATCAATCATCCGAAGGAGCGGCTCCGCAATAAACTGTCCCAGCACCAGCATAACAACGCCGGACAAGAGTGCCAGCGACATAATCGTATGGATGGCTTCGTTGATTTTCCGGTTCCGCCCCATGCCGATGTAGCCTGCAATCAGTACATTGGCACCGATCGAGAGTCCCGTGAACAGGCTGACGAACAGACTGATGATCTCTCCGTTCGTTCCGACCGCAGCCAGCGCCTGTGCGTTGGCAAATCGACCCACCACTGCCGTGTCTGCGGAATTGAACAGCTGCTGCAAAATGCTGGCCGCTGCCAGTGGCAGCGAAAAGGCAATGATATTCCGCGTAAGCGGTCCATGAAGCATATCCATCTGTTGTGTTTTATTTTCCATAGTATGAAACCTTTCTCCTGCTTTTCAAGACGATGTCATATCATCTTTCTGCCCAGGATGCAATGGAAAACTCCGAGCTCGGATTCTTTTTCCATCAGAATAACCTGATGACCTCGCCTTGCCGCAGTATATGCCGCATACAGGCCGCCGGGTCCGCCGCCTGCTACCACAACCTTCCTTTTCACCAAAGCCGGCCGGGAGGACCGCGCCCTTTTGCTGCAGAATCACCTTCTTCAGCACAAAAGGCGCTTAAATCACCTGCAGGAGAACCAGTCCAAATTTTCTGTCATCCCCAATCAATATTGCATCGTCTCTGAAGGCTCCAATTCTCGCAAATATTCTTCCACATTTTGATATCGAATACCGTCTACCGTCTGCGTTATGCCTCGATAGAGTACATATTTTTCGGTAATGGGACCATACCGGTGCTCTGTCATGGCGCACTTTTCCGGGTCCAGCAGGTGTCGATACTGCTGCGTAGCCACTGCATTGCTGTGCTTGATTTCATAGATCTCGCACGAACCTGCTGCCGGATCGAACACAACCATATCGAATTCTCCTACAGCGAACTGCAGGACGAAAACCTGTTTTTTCGGATTGGCAAGCTTCGTCTCCAGCAGCACGATATCCTCCAGCATTCTGCCGCGGATCTCGCTCAGAATTCTCTCCTGCACAGCTCTTCGTTCCTGCAGCGGCAATTTGTCAAAAACATCATCCAAAAGAAGACTCTCGAGAAGAGCCTGCGCCTGCGCATACCGCAGCCCCGGCTGGATGAAAACAGTCCTTTCTCCTCTCCTTCCAACCTCCGGGAGCCGGAGAACATCGATCTCCTCCACAAGATCCAGCAGCTGCAGGTATTCCTGAATCTCCGCAGCATGTGTTGCCTTCGGATGAACCTCCTGTTCCTCCTTGTTCCGAATTTCCAGTAGTCTGCGCAGATTTTCCGTCACCGATTTCAAATCTATTCGGTCCAGAATGTCGGTTGGATTCTCCCGGTCTCTTCGCAGATTCGATGCTGAGATTCCAAGGTCATTCGATTTAAAATCTCTTGTCAGCACCTCCACGGTAAATTCATGGTTGATATCCTCCACCACCCGGTTAATGGCGCTGGTCAACTCATTTTGCTCATACAGCTCACTCAGATTCCGGAAATGTCCTCCATACTGATAACACCGCAGAGAATGCTGGATGTTCCGTGCAATGGCTGTGTCTACATATTCGTCCGCTCGCCCCTTGGTCGCAAAGGTGGAGGTCTCATTGTAATGAACACCGCCAAGGCTCATCGTTCCGCCGTAGCGAATATATTCATCAATATCGCAGACTCCCAATACGCGCTCGAACTCCCTGTAGGGGATAAACGTTGTATGCAGCATAATGCACCGGTCATACAGTTGCTCATCCTCTGTAAAAAGGAATCCAAGGGAATCGGTTCCTGTCAGCACAATTTTCATCCCGCTGGCCGCGAAGATATCGGAGAACAGAGCGGCCCCTTCGATAAAATCCTCCATTAATGTCACTTCATCAAGGAAAATATAACGATACCCCATCCCTTCCAGCAGCTTCAGATCTTGATTGACCTCTGCCAGCGTATTGCCGGACGTAATCTGAACAAATACCGCCTCCGCCAGCATCTTCTCATCCATTCCAGCCAGCAGCTGGCGAATCATGGTTGTTTTCCCCGTGCGGCGCAGGCCGTACAGGATGAACACCTTATCCGTTCCCTTATCATAAATGTAGCTATGCAGTTCCCGGTAGCAATCTCTCTTCCGGTATTCATGCACCGGCGCAGCAAACCGGCGCAGGGAATCCCCAATGCGAACATTCACGTGGAGCTGTCCCTGCAGCGCCATAGAGTAATTCCATCCCGGCTGAATCTCGGAATCGTTCTGAACATCTCGAGCTCTCCGATTTGCTGCCACACTGGAAGATTCATATGTGCTATGCTGCATGTTCTCATCGGATGTCGCCCCATACGCTGCCGGATCTTCCCGAACTCTTGAGAGACCACTGCTCCCAGGCCACTCCTTCAGCCATTTCAGCTCCCGCTGCAGTTCTTTCCGTCTCTGCAGCTGCTCCCGCAGTTGCACCGCCTCTTTTGGCGGCAGGTATTTTTCCTTTCTTTTCCCGTTTTCAGACCAGCGGTGGTATAAATAGATCTTCCCGCCAACCGTCTTTTTCCCAATAGAGCCCGTTGGAAGTGCCGGAAGTTCCAGCTCCAGCAGTTCAATCCGTCGTGCAACGGAAGAATCGGAAAACCGGCAGGGATCCGCGTTATTTTCACTTAATTTCAATCTGTAATCGTCCATCGTACCTGCCCCCCATCGTCCAATTGACATCATCAATATTTCAGATCGCTATACCACTTACAGAATCATTATACCGCCAATTTACTAACGTGGTATAGCCCTGTTTAAATTGCTCCTTCAAATTCTCTTGAAAAAAGAAACGCAGCGACTCCCCAATCACACGGCACAAGACTCATGGAACACCTGATGCTCGAGGGAGTGCGTACCGGAAACATTCACCTCTTAAGCAATGCCAACCGTTCCGCCCTGGCTTCCTGTGTGATCGGTACCCTCGCCAACAACGATCCGCTGCGTCAGGTTCAGAACCAGACCATTGCGCAGATTACGAACAGGCCAAAATCCTGCTCGCCTCTACCAAAATGGAAATCAAGGAGATCAGTGACTATTTGGCCTTCCGATCAACTTCATATTTTTGTACGCAGTTCAAAAAAACACCGGGGAGTCTCCCCTTTCCTATCGAAAGAGAAGCCATTCCCCGGTATAGGCATAGACGCCAGCCAGAAGATACCAACCGTTAAACCGGGGCACCAGCCCGATATCCAACGGCTTTGAGCATTCCTAAATAGTCACGGTATAATAATCAATATTCCACAACAGGTATAATGGGATATTGATTGTATTTGTTTCATGAATCATGTTTGCTGCTATATTCTTAAGAGAAGCCTTATATCCTACCTTAGGCTCGTATTTCTTACTGAATTGTTTGTAACTTTTTGCCTGAGTATTTGTTGCCGCCTTTACTTCAACCGGAACAACATCCCCCTCATTTTCATAAATAAAATCAAGCTCTGCTGTGTTACCGGATTTCCAATAATACGCCGATTTTTTTTGATTTATTAATTCATTCATGACATAGTTTTCAGTTATTGCACCTTTGGCAGTTCTCAAACGATCATTTTCAGACAGATAGTCATTGATCGAAATCCCCAGCCTTCTGCTTAACAGACCTATATCTGACATATACACCTTAAAATATGTTGCATCAGCATGAACGGACAACGGTACTTCAGCATCTTGCACCAATTCAAGAACATGAATCAATCCCGCGTTTTTTAACCAACCAAGTGAAGCTTCCAGCTCATGAGCTCTTTTTCCTTCCTTAACATGTGAAAAGACAAACTTATTATTATCTTTTGCCAACTGTTTCGGAATAGATTCCCATATCATGCGTAGTTTTTCTATTTCTGTTACAGGTGCGTGCTTCGAAAAGTCATCTGCATAATCTGATAATATTTCATCCTGTATTTCAATTACCGTTTGAAAATCCTTGTTCTCTATATAATCATGAACCACTTCCGGCATTCCACCAATGGCATAGTAGGTCTTTAATAGTTGTTCCATTGCCTTAGCGTAGCCTTCGGGAATCTCACGATTAACATTCCAATTCTTAAAAAGTCGAACAAATCTTTCTTCTCCCATTGCAATCACAAACTCTTTAAAATTCATGGGATACATTTGCCTTCTATTAACCTTCCCCACCGGGAAAGAAATGTTTTCTTGTTTTAGTGCTACGCCCAGTAATGATCCAGCGCATACTATGTGTAATTCTCTTAGATTTTCACAGAAATATTTTAATGACGTTATTGCTTTAGGGCATTCTTGTATTTCGTCAAAAATAAGCAATGTTTTACCGGAAGTAATTTTTGTGTTATTTATTAATTCCAGTTCATTTATGATTCTATTTACATCAAAGTCAAAATCAAAAACACTGGCGTACATTATTTCTCTATACATAAGCGCCTCCAGTGGCAAAAGTCCTATGACTTTTGTTGATATCGTAACATTTGTCATAGGACTTTTGCAATGTCATCTGGATTCATCTATTACATTTGCACGCAGTCCACTGTCAAAAGTCCTTTCGCCCCTATACTATCCGGATTCTTCTTGACTAACCAAAATGTGGTTCGATATGATTCTTGAAAACGTAAGATCTCTTTGCACTGCATTACACCTACATGGAATGTGAGTTCAACAGTACAAACTGAGCAGGCGGTGCCAGCGGCATACGCCGGGCCGTATCGGTATGGTGGTTTTCAAAATGATCAGCCTGATTTACTTATCTTCGTTATTGGACTGATTATGTTGCAAACGCCATACATCGGCAGCAGATATGAACATATTCGAGGAGATTCAGACAACTCCGGAGCTACAGCCCGGAGATTGACTTGATTTTCTAGGATTCAAGTATCTGTTTAGCACCCGCATCTCGATTTTCCTACGGAAAACCTCGATGTGGCTGGGCAGAGGAGCTCCGCTCCTTGCCCACCTGTCAATTTCAATCATGAATCCGTGCGCGGGGCGCCCGATTCATGTTGAAATCGTCAGGTGCTAAACAGATACAGATTCAGGACATACCTGCGGGACAGTGAGTGTTCCGCGGGTATGTCTTTTTCTATATTCAGGGCAGAGAGCATGATTCAGCATAAAGAACGCAATGAGGGGAACTGCCATGAAGAGGAAAACACAAAGAAGTGCCGAAAAAATTGCCATACATGTATCCATTGTCAGCATCATCATTAACCTGGTGCTGTCACTGGTTAAATTTCTCGCCGGAATTCTGGCTCATTCCGGAGCGATGATTTCGGATGCCATCCATTCTGCCTCCGATGTCGGCAGCACGCTCATTGTGATTGCCGGAATGAAGGTTTCCTGCAAGGCATCCGATCAGGAGCATGAATACGGCCATGAAAGGATGGAATGCATTGCCGCCATCATTCTGGCAGGGCTCCTTCTCGCCACAGGTCTTGGAATCGGAGCAAGCGGCGTTCAGAATATTTTAAAAAGCGCAAACGGCGGCGAAATTCTGATTCCCGGACGTGCCGCACTCCTTGCGGCACTCCTCTCCATTGTGGTAAAGGAATGGATGTTCTGGTACGCAAAGGCTGCTGCCAGACAGATCAAGTCTGCTGCCTTGATGGCAGATGCCTGGCACCACAGGTCCGATGCCATCTCCTCCATCGGAGCCTTTGTCGGAATCGCCGGCTCCCGCATGGGATTCCCGATTCTGGATTCCCTGGCAAGCCTTGCCATCTGCCTTCTCATCGGCAAGGCCGCCATTGAAATTTTCAGAGATGCCGTCAACGGGATGGTGGATCATTCCTGCACGCCGGAGCTGGAACAACAAATGCACACCACGGCCCTTTCAGTGGACGGCGTCAGCCGAGTGGACCTTCTGCAGACACGGTTGTTCGGTTCTAAAATCTACGTGGACATCGAGATCGCTGCAGACGGCACGCTCCCTCTCTATCAGGCCCACGACATTGCAGAAAGCGTACATCACGCATTAGAGGACGCCTATCCGGACGTGAAACACTGCATGGTCCACGTGAACCCGCAGTGACGGTGCCGGAACCGATCACGCCGTTACTGCATCTCATAAACCACATCGGCAACCTTCATTGTCGAGGTGCGGTGAGAAACCAGCACCACCGTTTGTTCCTTTGCAGATTCCCTGAGTGATTTCAGAATTATACCTTCATTCAGGGAATCCAGATTGCTGGTCGGCTCGTCCAGGAGGATCATCGGCGCATCGTGGAGGAAGGCTCTGGCAATGCCGATTCGTTGTTTTTCCCCGCCGGATAAGGTATCGCCCAACTCGCCAACCTCTGTGTCATACCCCTTCGGGAGCGTCATGATAAAGTCATGAATGGATGCCTTCTGTGCCGCCCTTATGATCTCTTCTCTGGATGCATCCGGTTTGGCAATCGCAATGTTATTCGCAATGGAATCATGGAACAGATGCGTCTCCTGCGTCACGTAGCTCTCCATGCTGCGAAGGTGGCTCGTCGGAATCGTCTTAACATTCTCGCCATCTACCAGAATCTCCCCATCCTGCACATCCCAAAAGCGCATCAACAACTTTAAGAGCGTTGACTTTCCGGATCCGCTGGCACCGTGAATACCGGTGATCCTCCCCGGCTGTATCGCTACGGAGTAATCGTTCAGGATGACATTCTGCACGTTAGAATCTGCAGCCATTCCGTCAGAAGACTCTGCAAAAACACGCGCGCCTGCACCATCACTAACTGCAGCATAGGAGAATGTCACCTGCTCTGCCCTTGCCCCTGCGAACCTGTGCGGCATATCTTCCGCTGCGGCGCTTCCGGCGCTTTTGAAAGCATCCCCCGAATTCTTTTCCAAATCTTCTTTGGGAATTCTTTCTGAGATTCTTTCTGGAATTTTTTCCGGATTTTTTTCCGGAATCTCTTCTACTAACGGCATTTCCTCCAGAATAGACAACACCCGTTCTCCACTTGCCAGTGTCTGATTCAGGTTGTTGGATAGGCTCGAAAGCGCCGCCGTAGGGCCAAAGGAACCCATCATGGCAATTGTACAGGTCAGAACCCCTTCAAAACCGATCTGCCCCTTTTCATAGAGTCCGATAGTAAGAGCCAGCATCGCAAACGACGACAGCAGGATGGCCATGTTCGTAGCTGCGCGCTGTGTTCCTTCCCGCCGGCTCAGCTCTTCCTGCATTCCGGACAACGCCCGTGAACGCTCCGACATTTCCGCCATTCTTTTTTCGCCCTGGCCATATTGTATCGTCTCATCCAGCCCTCGAAGAGAATCCAGTACAAAGCTGTTGAGCTCTCCGAACTCCGTTCGGAACGCCATGCCGGTTTCCCCGCCACATTTCCCATTCCGGATCGGAATGACCACGCCGACAACAAGGTACGCAGCCAGTGCCACAAGACCTGCAAGAGGATGATATCCTCCGATGAATATCACCATGATAAGGGACGTCAGGATCGCAATTGCAATCGGCGAAATGGTATGCGCATAGAACACTTCCAACAGCTCAATATCCGTCGTAATCACCGAAATCAGGTTTCCCTTATCCCGTCCCTCAAGCTTTGCCGGGCAGAGCCTTCGCAGCGCAGCGAATACCTTGTGCCGGATGATTGCCAGCAATTTAAAGGCAATGAAATGATTGCAGTACTGCTCTACATAGTGCAAAAGCCCCCGCAGCACCGCGATCGCAATCATTACGACGAGGATGGTTTTCACCGGTGTGTTCATCAGCCATGTGTTTTTGACGGCAAATCCAGCATCGACCGGTCCAGTCAATAGTCCTTGGAGGATGACCTGCCCTGCCAGAATCGTCAGGAAAATCGCACACAGATATCCCGCCGTACCCAGAACGACCGCGATCAGCATGATATGGAGCAGCGGTTTTACCAGACCAATGAGACTCCCCATAATCTGCAGGGCGCTTCTTCGCTTTGCACTCGTTTTATGTTCTCTCATTGTGCCTTCGCCTCCTGTCCGTAATGTTCCAGCGCCATCTGACTCTCGTACAGGTTGCAGTATTCTCCGCCCGCCTGCATCAGTTCATCGTGGGTTCCGGTCTCCTTGATTTCTCCGCTCCTCATGAAATAGATTCGGTCCGATTGCACCACATTGGCCAGCCTGTGGGAAATCAGCAACACTGTTTTTGTCTGTGCGAGCTCATGGATTACCTGCATGATCAGCTCTTCACTTTCGATATCGATGTTCGATGTGGCTTCGTCGAACAGATAAATCGACACATTCTCCTTCAGTAAGGCTCTTGCAAGTGCCAGCCGCTGGCACTGACCGCCGGACAGATTGCTTGCTTTTTCAAGGAGTCTGGTCTGCAGGCCGTTTTGTTTGTCCAGGAATTCCCAAAGGTTGACCTTCTGAAGGACGCTCTTCATCTCTTCCTGTGTTGCATCCGGCCGGGCCATTTTAAGATTCTCTTCCACGGTTCCCTTAAAGAGATAGCTGTTATGGCGGACCAGCACGACTCTGTCCATGAGATTTTCTTCCCTGATATCCGAGAGCGGCACGTCGCCAAGAGTGATCATTCCCGCAAATCCGCGGTTTTTCCCGGCCAGAATGCCGGCAATCGTACTCTTCCCGCATCCAGACTCCCCGACAAGAGACACAAAGCTCCCTGCCGGAATCTCCAGATCAATCCCCTTTAGAATCTCCCGATCTTCTTCATACGAGAAACGAACATCCCTCCAGGAAACGTCCAGCTGCCCCTCCGGCAGCGTTCTCTCTCCTGCTGCCGGTTCCGGCAAATCCAGGATTCTGAAAATCTTATCGCTGGCCGCCATGCCGTTCATCGCGATGTGAAAATACGACCCCAGAAGGCGCAGCGGCAGGAAGAACTCGCTGGCCAGCAGCACAATGACCAGCGTTCCCGATAACGTAATTCTCCCGTTTAAAAACTCTGACACTGCCACTGCCATGCCGATCGCAGCGCCGCCGTAGGCCACAATATCCATGACGCTGGTGGAATTTAGCTGCATGGTCAACACCTTCATGGTAATCCGGCGGAATTCCTGTGACTCCTCGTCCATTTCGTCCGCTTTTTTCTGATCCGCCTGATAGATTTTCAGCGTTGTGAGACCCTGCAGATTTTCAAGGAAGGAATCCCCCAGCCCCGTATAAATGCTCCAGTATTTATTCAGAAGGCGCTTTGCAATCTTTTGCACCACAACAATCGAGATCGGAATGAGCGGCACACACACGAGCAGCACAAGGCTCGCCTTCGTACTCACGTGGCAAAGGATCAGAAAGAGCGTTAACGGCGCCAGCAGGCTATAGAACAGCTGCGGCAGATACTTTCCAAAATACGTTTCCAGCTGCTCCACACCCTCTGTCGAAACCTGAACGATCTCCGAGGAGGACACCTGTTCCGAATAGGAGGCTCCGAGCCGCAGCATTTTCCCGTAAATCTTCTCCCGAAGGATCCGTTTCACATCCACGCAGGCTAAATAAGACGACCGCGCGCCCAGCTTCTCGCAGGCAAAACGCACGATAACCACCGCCGTCAGGACCAATATGGTCCGCCCAAGAATCCCTGTACTCATGGTATGAGCCTGTGCGCATTCTAAGAGCTCTGCAATGGAAAATACCGCAAGAATCTGCGAAAGAAGGGAAAGCCACTGCCACAAAATGGTATATACAATGTATTTTTTTGCGTGGGACAACAGACCCACCAGTCTTGTTTTGATCATAAGGGTGTCGCTCTCTTATTAGGTGCTTGTTTCGCTCCTGTCGATTTCAGCATGGATCAGCCGCTTGCAAGCTGATTCATAACTAAAATTGGTCAGAGTTAAACAGCTACATATTTTTTTCCTTAACACTGCAGATCAGATGCCAGATCGCCAGAACCGGATGGTACAACAGCATTCGCGGTCCTGAGAAACGCATCACCTGACGAATCCTCTCTCTCATTTCCGGTTTATAGCAATGCACCTTGCAGTTTGCACAGAAGGTCTTATTCTCCATAAACGGACATTTCTGACTGCGAAGCTTTGCATAGTCGCTCAGTTCCTGGCAGGAAGGACACATTCTGCCGCTCTTTTTGTCATATGCGGCGTGGTTTTTCCGGCAGTACAGGTGAACCATTTCCTCCACCACATATTGCTCCTTTTGCCGCTTCTTCTCCAGTTTTGTTTCTTTCCTCTTATGATTCAATCGATCTTACCTCGCTGCATGTATTTCCATCAAACCAGTTCATCAGGTGCTGGCGATGCCTTCGTCTGACCACACACATTATGCATCGCGTAGGAGAACACCTTCCGAATCATTTCTGCCGGGATCGCTGATCCATATTTATTAAAGTCATCCCAAAAGTTCAGTACAATATCCCGATGAATCTGCTGGCAAGCCAGAAGGCTACCTGTCGAAACGTACTCCGAAACTGCCTCCGGCATTCCTCCAACGATCAGAAATGTCTTATATGCGTCCAGCAGTTTCTCATGCACCAGGCATTCCTCCTGCCGCGGATCCAGACTCTGCAAATAATCTACCAGTCCCTTTTCCCCGATTCCAGACAAAAATTCCTGAAACGAAAAAGGATACATGTAAATACTACGGACCCTTCCAACCGGAAATCAACTATTTATTTGGAATTTGCCAACCGAAAAACAGCTATCTATTTCAAATTTGCCAACCGGAAATCAACCATTTATTTCGAATTTGCCAGTCGGAAACCCTCATCGTCAGCGTGGCAGCGGTGAATTTCTTTTTAACAAAAGCGAAAGGAGAGCATCCATCATGGCAAAGTCAAAACTGGTTCAGGCAAATGCAAAAATTGTAGATGCGGTTGGTATCCTTGGCATCGTTGTGCTCCTGATGCTCATCCCTCTGACGGTGGGACTCAAGTAAAATTTCTTCTGATCGTCCCAGCAATGAACAGGCCTGCGCCGCCGGCGCAGGCCTGTTTGTGTCTTACCATGTTGTATCGATTCAGAGTCAGACAAATTTGTAACTATTTAGCACCCGCATCTCGATTTTGATACTCGAAGATGCCCGATGGCATCTTCTCCTATCTTGGAGTGACTTTGTCACTCCGTGCTACGGAGAAACCGCCTACGCGGTTTTCTCCTTGCATACGGAATACCTCGATGTGGCTGGCCAGAGGACCTTGCAATGGAGCCTCTCACCCCATCTTTTGAATGCTGTAATGCGCATCATCCGATGAAGCAAGGACATATCCTGTTCCGTCCAGCATACCCTCCATGACGCTCCTGCGGATCGCATAATAACGTGCGGCATTGCCGTTCCAGTACTGCGCATGAATATCCTGCAGCATCTGCCATGACACCTCTTCCTCGTTCTCGGTGATCACCTCATTCACCCTGTCGCAGGGCATCCCGTTCACAAAGAAATCCTCAAATACCCGGTACACCTTAGAAGGAGTAGGCGCCGTACCTATTCCGCTTGCCTTCCCGAAATCTTTCGCCGCACAAAGAATCTCCTCCATGCGCTCATCGTGTCCCTCTGTGACAGTTGCAATCAGGCCTGCATACCGCGTTTCCGCATCATGAATCCGCTCCTGCAGCCATCCGTGGATATTGCTCTCATCGATCGCATTCTCCAGCGCAGGCAGATCATTCACATAGGCATCCGCATCCGGGATCCAGCCCTTTTCACAGGCAAGAGACGCCATCGCCTTTGTCAGCTCCTCCTGTCTGCCAATCTTGTTATACAGCCAGAAGTGAATCGGTCCTAAAAACGCACTCATCCTCGTCTTACCTCCTGCTCTGTGCAATCTTGTCATTGACTGCCTTCACAACCGTCGCAGGATCAACGCAGTGAACCGCGCAGGCATCCTCCAGGCTCTCTGCCAGAGAGGCAGGGCACCCAAGGCAATGCATCCCGATTCCCAGGAGCACCTCTGCGGTCTCCGGATACTCGCTCACAATTTCGCCGATCAGTGTCTTTTCATTTACATAATTATTTTCCATGGAATCAACCTCCTATGCGCAATCTCTGCGCCGCATTTTATCATCCTCTGTCATGTTATGAAGCCAGGGTCAAAAGTCCTCATGGGAACAAGCTCTCATCGTGGGTTGGACCCTTTGACCCTGGTATCATGTATAATGTTGGCATAACAACAAATAGAACTTTCACGAGGAACTGTTTATGAATCTGTTATTTCTGGCAAGCACCCCACTCTTTCATGGCATCAAGGAAGACGAAATCCAGACGATGCTGCCATGCCTGCATGCAAGAGAACGTGCCTATCAAAAGGATGAAATTATTTACCGCGCCGGAGCAACTGTCAGTGAAATCGGACTCGTTCTTTCCGGCAGTGTCAATATTGTCGTCAACTTCTACTGGGGGACCAGTCATATTTTCGGTCATGCAGGAACGGGTCAGGTCTTTGCAGAAAATTACGCTGCCATCCCCGGCAGGGAGCTTTCCTGCGATGTCGTTGCCTGTGAGAGGACCGAGGTCCTCTTCCTGAATATGACGAACCTGCTCACGACCTGCCAGCGTGGCTGCACCTTTCACACCCGCATCATCCAGAATCTGCTCCGGATCTCCGCACAGAAAAATCTAAGCCTCTCCTCCCGCATGATGCATACTGCTTCGAAATCTCTGCGGGAGCGCCTTTTGTCCTACCTTTCCGAGCAGGCCATCGAGAGCGGCAGTCCCCACTTTACCATCCAGTTTAATCGCCAGCAGCTCGCCGATTATCTGGCCGTGGACCGCAGTGCCATGTCCAACGAGCTCTCCAAGATGCAGCGAGACGGCCTCATTACCTATCACAAAAATGAATTTACGCTGATCGAAATGCCGCGTGAGCTATGATTGTATCTTTGCAGGTCCGTTACACAAAACTCTCCTAATCTCGCATGCGGATGCCATCTTTTGGTATTGGTATCTACCTCGATGTGGGTGCTAAATAGTTACCGATTTTTAAATAACTAGCCCAGGAAATGCTCTTTCGCAAATTCCATGTCCTGCACCAGCTCCACCGTGCCAAGGTATGCACCGGCCTTATCCCGCACGGCCATGTATTTTACCAGCATTGTGTGTCCACCCTTTTCCATCCACACAGGAACGAAATCGCGGCGGTTGTTCCGGAAGTCATCGATGATCTGTCGCACCATCGGTTCAATCTTCGGCGGGTGGCAGGAGAATACCTCTCGGTCAATGGCCATACCGGGACGTTTGAATACCTTCGGGCCTTCATTAAAGAAACGATTGATGTTATCTGCGTCGACAAAGGTGATCTCCATCGGAATCGTATTCAGAAGAGCAGTAAGCTGTTCCATCGTCAGATGTCCGCCCGGCATCACAATCTCTCCCTCAGCAGAGGACGTCCTCTCAGCCGCTTTGTTTTCCGCCTCTTCCCAGGTTTCCGGCTCCACGCCAAAGCACACCGCATAGTCCTTGGCATCCTGATAGATGCCGTACCATTCCTCCGCAGAGAAATTCACTGCGCAGATCGGGAACAGGATATTCTGTTCCTTGTAAATCATTTCCTCCGCGCGGGTCAGAACTGCCGTAAGGCGCTCCTTCCATGTCTGATCATGCTCTGCCTCACCCATAAGGGCACCCAGCTCATCGCGAATTTCATCGTCCACCGTCCACATGACATCCGAAGGGCCGGAGATGCCGTACCGCACCTTGAGAACGGGATAGAGCAGATCTCCTTTTTTGGCATAATGAACAGATAGCTCCCGGATCGTAGAAAGGAGTGCTTCCTCCCCCGTCTCCTTGAATCTTGCGAGCAGTAAAGAAAGTGCGTGGTTCTCTTTCGTCAGTGCCTGCAGAGGATGCCCTGCTATCTCCTCCAGCTCGGCCGCTCTTGCAGCCTTATCCGTGTAGTCTTTTCGAGGGAAAGAATCCCTTTTGGCCAGCTCCTCCTTTGCTTTCTTTCTAAGAAGAGATGCCTCCACCTCCTTTTCGGCATTTGCAATCTTTTCTTCCTTCGTTGCACCGTGGAACAAGGCGGAATGAACATCGCAGAGGCGCTGCACCTCGGTAAGCGGTGTCCCCTCCTTCAAGAGCTCCTGCTCCGCCTGCATGATCTCCGACGCTTCCACCTCTCCGAATTCGCGGACAAAATCTACCCGAACCTTTTCCAGCTTCTCGCCATCGCCAAGACGCTTCAGGTAAGCCTTGAGCTTCTCTGCGCGGCCCGAACCTTCAGAAGCCGTCTTTGCTGGAATCTTCGAATCTAAATCTAGCTCTTTTGCCATAGGATGAACTCCTTTCCTCTTAGGGTATTGTCCGCTGTCCCAGAATCAAAAATGGCTTAAAATGCTGCCACTGGGATTTTGGCGGTTAAGCGTTCCTGTCATCCTCATTCTATCCGCAACAAAAAGAGATGTGTGTTGTTACAACAACAAAACACATCTCTTTTTGCGACCCCTGAATCTATTCAGCAACTATATCTCTCTTTTTCTTCGGAACGCTCGATGTAATCGGCCAGATCAAAGCGCTCCGTTTGCCGCAATCAAACATACACTGACCAGTTTATGCCTGATCAGGCAACTTTCTTAGCATCTCCGGCAAACGTCCAATCTCTGTCAGCTCCGGAACCTCTTCCCGAATCGTACCAAAGCCATAGGCGGCATGAATGAACGCTCCGCCTGCTGCCACCGTCGCATCATAATCCGCCTGAATGTCTCCGACATAATAATACTGTTCCAGGTGATTTCGTGCCGCCAGGTTTCGGATGTTCTCTGCCTTCCCAAGGCCGTTGTTGCCAAAGCACTCGATGTCATCAAAATATTGCCCGAATCCGTAATGCTCCAGGAAGTTTTCGATATAGCCCTTCTGACAATTGCTGACAATATACAGGGTATGTCCTTCCCGCCGCAGCTCCTGCAGCGTCTTTTCGAGCTGCGGATACAACGCACCTCCATGCTCCAGCAGATATTCATTCTCATAGTCGCAGCAATACTGCAGGAGCAAGGCCTGGTTCTCCTTGGTCACCTCAGGGAACAACGTTTCTGCAATCTTCGTCATGGTCATCCCCATGACCCCCTGCACATCCTCTCTCGTAATGGCGCATCGGGAACTCTCCTGCAGCAGATCCCGATGCCTTGAGAGCACCTCTGTCCAGGACGCTGCCACTTGCTCTGAGGAATCCCACAATGTTCCGTCCATATCAAAAATCAGTGCTGCCATCGCTACCATTCTTTCCCCTAAGATACTTTTTCACCGTCATTTCTTCGTCAACGGATCCATTTTCCTGTTCCTTCCCAAGGCCACAGATTCCTGATCAGCCTTGCGTCATTTTGCGTACAATCTCTCTGGCCTTTTCTTCATCCTCTTCATAGACATAGATGTTATACATAAACCGGTCAATGCGGCCGCCGGCGCCAAAATCACGATTGTCCAGTGAACAACCACAGGTTACAACCCCTGGTTCCTTCTGAAAGGCATTGGCTTCCATTTTGCGGATGCCCGCATCCTTCAGGGCCTTTTTAAGATTTTTCCATTCCGCGTTCGCACCGCGCTTTTCGTAGATCTTAACCTTTTTCTTTCCCCAGTGAAACATCTCTTCGCCTCTTTGCCGCTTACCCCATGGACATCCGGAAGGTGTAGTTCGTGTCATAGCAGCGCACATACAGGATTCCATCCTTCAGGAAGATATATTTCGGTGCGCTCTTTAGCAGCACCTCCTCCTGCACGACACCGTTGTCCTTGCGAACCACCTTCAGATAATCGTCCTCTGCCGTAAAGCCGTAGCCGCAGACAATGTAGTCATCCACGATGGCAAAGGAGCTGGAGTTGCAGGTCAAAGGAGCCGTTTTCCACAAAACAGTATCCCGATGCATATCAATTGCCGTGATGTATGCTGTCTGGGGGCAGGACTCTGCATAAGTGCTGTGTCCCGTTGCCACATAGAGAATCCCATTCTCTGCCTCGGCATAGAAAACATGCTCTTCCACATACGGCGCATCCTCTTCTTTGTATGTCGCAGCCACCGCATAGGCCGACAGATCGTAGCCAATGGTGGTCGCGGTCATAAGATCGGTCACTGACACATAGGGTGTCGTCCCAAAGCCTCCGCTGATCGCATAGGAACAATAGTCCTTTGTGTAGGATTGCCCCGGCTTTGTCAGTCCGTTTTCTGCAAACCACGCATCAACATCCGTAATCTCATTGCTCTCTTCGGAGAGCTTCTCCAGCGTATAGCCGGGAAGAGATTTCGTCACGGCAAGATCCGACAGGTAATAATCCCAGGAAGGATTTTCGATGAAAATGTCATTCGCCTCCATATCATCCCAGTGTTCAACCTCCCCGGTCTCAGCTCCATAATAAGTGCTCGAGAAGGCCTGCTCCTCGGGAAGCGATACCAGCACATAAAAGGTAAGCCGGCTTCCCTCCAGAATTGTTGCCCCCTCCAGCCATGAAATCACTTCCTCTGACAGAACCGTTAGTGGCGTTCCCGGCAGATACAACTGCACCTTGGTAGCCCCGTCCAGGCCATACGGCAAGGTATAGCAATACCGAACGCCGTCAAGGATCTCTTCGGTATCCGGCTCATTCTCATAGGAGATTTCCTCAATCTGCAGCGTATAGGTGTACTCATTCTCCTTCACGGGTTCTGAAAACTTTCCCTCAAAGTCACAATAGTAATAGCTGCCATAGGGATAGTTTTCCTCGTCCACAGAGCCCATCTCCGAATCATGATAATATCCGGAAAAACTCCCGTCCGCTCCCACCGTCAGCACGGTCCCCCAGCCGCCTGCTCCGCTGGCAAAACAAAACTCGTACCCATCCAGCTCCGCATAGGAGAACTCTTCTATGGTCTCCGGATCGCTTTCCGACTCTCCCGTATCTGCCTCCAAATCCTCGGAATCCGACATAGACGCCGCTGATGTGTCCATCGCACTACTGCTCACCTGCGCATCCGCATTCGCGGAGTTTCCTTCTGCTGCGTCCGAATCGGTTTTCCCGCAGCCGGTCAGTAACAGACCAAGGAGAATGGGACTCAGAACCGGAATCAGTGCCCTTCGATATTCATGTCGTTTCTCTCGATAATTCATATAAACTCCCCCATTTTTGTTGCTGCGCAGACACAACTTGAAAATAGCAGATGCTATTTTCCCTGACTCCTTAGATTTTCTGGTGTGTCTGTCCACAGTCGCTTCAATTAAGACACCAGGATTGTGTAACTCTTCCGGAAGGTCCCGCCGGGCGCTGCTGCATTCACATTCGGCTTTTCGGACAACTCTCCCTCAAAGCCAATGTTGTCGCACCGCCCCATCCAGGGCTCCAGACACACAAAAGGTGCATCCTTTACGGACCAGATGCCGAAATTCGGGAAGTCCTCGCTCCGGATGCCGACATACGGTGTTCCATCCTTTTTGCAGAGCCAGACCTCCTCGATCTGTCCGTTATCGAAGATCAAAGCGTCCCGCTCAAACATCTGCTCTGTCACCTTGCAGCATTCCTCTTCCAATGCCAGCTCGTACAGCGTCTTATCATCCACGGCCTCTTCTGCAGGATCAATCAGGCAGTAATGCAGAGTTTCTTTTCCCGGAAAGCGCAGAATATAATCTTCCTTTCTCTCCTCTTCCCCCGCAAATCGGAATGCCGGGTGACCTCCGATGGTAAAATAAATCGTCTCCTCCGACGGATTGGAAACCTCCCAGGTCACCTGAATTCCCTCATTCGTCAGCTCATATCGAATGGTCAGTTCAAAGTCAAAGGGATACCGCTTTTTCGTTTCCTCTGAGGATTTCAGAACAAAGCTCGCCTTCGTCTCCCCCGCCTCTTTGCAGACAAACTCACTGTCTCTTGCAAAACCGTGCTGGCCGGTCGTATATTTTGCCCCGTTGATCCGCATGATATTGTGATAGGTCTTCCCGACATTCGGGAAGAGCACCGGTGCATGACGCTTCCAGAATCTGCCGTCTGCCTCCCACAGGAGCTCTTCCTGCGTCTTCTTGTTGTAGATCCTCGTCAGCTCTGCCCCGTGCTCTGCAATCTCTGCACAAAGCGCTTCATTTTCCAGTTTCATAACCCCTCCCACTTGTCTGAAAGCATCTTATTTCCTTCATTATACACGATTTATGACTCCGTTCTGCATCGATTGCTCCGTCTATTTTGGTCATGACTTTTCAAAAAAACATTTGAAATTTCCGCCCAAATCCTTTATAACAATCAGAAGTTTCATAATCAATCGTGTAGCAGAAAATGCGTAAGTCCGGGTTTAAAAAAGGACTTACGCATTTTTTATGTTCAGAACGGAGCACTTGGGATGTTGTCTGAACAGTAATTTTCATTCACTTGAAAGGAAAGGTAACTTTTATGTATCACGGAAATCAGTATCTGGGGACAGAGCCCATCGGCAAGCTGATGCGGCAATATGCTGTTCCCTGTATCATCTCTCTTCTGGTTGGCGCGCTCTACAACATCGTTGACCAGATCTTCATTGCAAATGCCAGCTACCTTGGCTCTTACGGCAATGCAGCCAACACAGTTGTATTCCCTATGACCGTAGTTGCTCTGGGAATTGCAGTATTCATCGGCGATGGCTGCTGCGCCTTTGTGAGTATTGCGCTTGGCCGCAATGCCCGCGAGGATGCGCACAAATCCGTCGGCAACGCCATTGTTCTGTGCATTGTAAGTAGCCTTGTGCTGACCGCAATCTACCTTGGCTTCTCCGAGCCGATCCTGGCCCTCTTTGGCGGAACGGTCAACGCAGAGACACATACGTTTGCAAAGGAATACTTTTTCTACATCTCACTGGGCATTCCATTCTACATGTTCGGCCAGGCAATGAACCCTGTCATCCGCAGCGATGGAAGCCCGAAATTCGCTATGATTGCTACGGTTTCCGGTGCCATTGTCAACATCATTCTGGATCCCATTTTCATTTATGTATTCCGCTGGGGCATGATGGGTGCCGCCGTTGCTACTGTAGCCGGGCAGGTTCTGACTGCCGCTTTATCCCTCTGGTATCTGCGGCGCATGAAGGTCGTTACTCTGGAGAAAAAGAGCTTCCTTCTGGATGGAACGCTGATTCCAAAGTTCCTCGTTCTGGGACTTACCAGCTTCCTTGCACAGGTATCCTTGGTGGTTTCCATGGCAGCCGTGCAGAACATGTGCATGAAATACGGCGCTCTGGATCCCATTTTCGGTCAGGAGGAGTATGCACAGATTCCTCTTGCTGTCCTCGGCATTGTCATGAAGTTCTTCCAGATTGCCATCTCCATCGCAATCGGTATGGCCGCCGGCTGCATTCCGATTGCCGGCTACAACATCGGTGCCAATAAAAAAGACCGTGCGAAGGCGCTCTTCTCCCGGCTGATCCTATGCGAGCTGATCGTCGGAGCCGCCGCGCTCCTCATTGTTGAGGTGTTCCCGCTGCAGATTGCCATGCTCTTTGGTGCTGCGAATGAAAGCTCCTACTACGCGGACTTTACGGTCAAGTGCTTCCGCACCTACCTGTGCCTGATGCCGCTTGCCACGCTCAACAAAGGAACCTTTATCTACCTGCAGGCACTCGGCAAGGCCTTTGCATCTACGGCCGTTTCCTTAACGCGTGAGATCATTTTCGGTGTATCGCTGCCGATCATCCTGCCGATGTTCTTTGGGCTGGATGGCCTGTTGTGGTCATTCCCGGCAGCGGACCTTCTGACCTTTGCGATTGCTGTTTTCTTTATCCGGCAGACCTACCGCGAGCTGTCGGATCATGAAAGCGAAAAGGCGGCAGCCTAATCCAGACTGCGATGCCCGTACAGCATTTGTAAAATGAACCAGTACGGCGTTTGCAAAATAAACCAGCCAGATAACACAGTAAAACGGCTCAATCCCTTAACTTGTGGGATTGAGCCGTTTTCATAGCCAGGACAATATCTCTCCAATATCCCCGTTGATGCAAACAGACCTTTTTCGGATGTCCTCAGGAGCATACGCCTCGCCATAGTTGAGGCAGGCATAAACAGCATCCGGATTCTTTGCTGTCATCTGCCAGAACGGATACTTGATGATGACCGGGGTGTTAGATCCAACGCCCAGCTCCAGATAAAGAATTTTTCCTCCCTTATGTATGCGAAGGAACTCCTTGTAGCGTGCGGCAGCTTCGTGCCAACCTGCATCCTCGACGAAGGTATCATCTGCTCGAAGGTTCATTGTCATCGGCTGCCCGCAATGTGGGCAGTGAGGAACGAGCTCCGTTGGAACAGACATTTTCAGCGAGCTCTCCTCCGAGAGGCACATACTGCCGTCCGTGCGTATCGTCCACCCCTGTGCCGCCAACATCTGGCGAACGATCTCTTCATTGTCGAAGGTCTCCCGGCAGCACGGGTCGCTGCACTGGAACAAGCCGTAATCGCCCTGCGTGTAGAACAGACGCTTTTTATCAAAGCCCGCTTTCTGAAAGCAGTGATCCACATTGGTCGTGATGACAAAACAGTCCTTGTCCGACACCAGCTTCAAAAGATTCTCATAAACCGGCCTCGGTGTATCCATATAGCGGTTGATGAAGATGTACCGGCTCCAATATCCCCAATACTCCTCCAAAGACGGAAACGGATAAAAGCCCCCGGAGTACATGTTGGAGAAGCCGTATTTTGAGATAAAATCCGGAAAGTACTTTTCGAAACGCTCTCCGCTGTAGGTAAATCCTGCGGATGTGGAGAGCCCTGAGCCGGCGCCGATGATGACGGTATCCGCTTCCGCAAGAGCCTCCTTCAGACGCCGAACCTCATCGAAGTAATCGTTCATAGATTTCTTTGTCCTTATCCTTGAAAACATTGAATACCACCTTCATCCTGCTGCGTGTTTCATTCTGCCATGTTCTTACCGTTTCAATCGCAATTTCCGCCGCTCGCTCATTGGGAAAATGGAATACGCCCGTTGAGATACAGCAAAATGCAATGCTCTCGATCTGATTCTGCCGGGCCAGTTCCAGACAGGAGCGATAGCACGAAGCAAGGAGCCTCTCATCCTCTTCTGTCACCCTGCCATCTACAATCGGCCCCACGGTGTGAAGCACATAATCACACGGAAGGTTATACGCCTTCGTGATTTTGGCCCGGCCGGTCGGTTCTTCATAGCCCTGGCTCTCCATGATCTCTGCACAGGCAAGTCGGAGCTGTATGCCGGCAAAGGTATGGATACAGTTGTCGATGCATGCATGGCAGGGAACATAGCAGCCAGTCATGCCGGAGTTCGCCGCGTTGACAATGGCGCCGCACTGCAGCCTGGTAATGTCTCCCTGCCAGAGGTAAAGGTCGCCTTTTATCGGCGCTAACTCATCGAGCCTTGTGATGCCGCTTTCTGCAAGCTCCTCTCTTAAATACGCGTCCTGAATTTCCAGAAACTCGTCGCTTGCCGTCTCCGGCAGGCGCACATTCACAAGTGAGCGCAAAAGCTGCCTTTGCCCGGGCACATCGCGAGGCACTCGAATTTTTTGATATTCCGGTTTTTCATTCAAAAGCGACTGGATCAGAAAGTGTCTTCGCTCACTTTGATTCATTTCAGGACCTCTTTCTATGCTTGTTGGAATTTCAGCTCGCCTCGAGGATGTTGAATCTAGTACAGCGTTTGCAAAATAACTGGCCAGATAACGCAGAATGATTTTGGAAATCAGGCAAGTTAATATGGCTAGTTATTTAAAAATCGCTGTACTAGGAGCTGCTTAGGGAAGCGCTGGTTAGCCACTTTCGTAACTGTTTAGAACTCGTAAGGCGGATTTCCGGAGAAGTCAGCGATGATTCCGTGCGCATCTTCCAGATAGAACACAGCAAAGATCGGGTTGGTAGCCTCGCCGTACTGACTCTTTACGATGGGATTCAGGATGCACATTTCCTTCGCTGCCATGTTGTTCTCAAACACAGCCTTGCCATGCAGACGGATCCATGCGTATTCCGGGCTGGATACGGAAATCTCGACCTCCGGATTCTCCTGCATATCCTTGTAGACATCCTTGGTGTTGTTGGTGCAGAACCACAGCTTGCCTTCCAGCTCGCCGGCGAACATGAAGGGACGGCATTTTGCCTTACCGTCACGGCCAACGGTAGCAAGATACTGCACGGGATTTGCATTCAAAAATTCTACGACTCTGTTCATGATGATTACCTCCAGGTTTCTTTCTTTTGTAAAACTTGTTATTTGTCTTCGTTGACAGTACAATAACGCCGTAGTGCTATATCGTAAAGTAAGCACAAAATTGTGCCGTAGTTACCACATAGTGCTATAGTTACCAAATGAAACCATTAGGCATACACAGGAAATGGGTATTGCCGCAAATCATTAAAACAACCGTTTAGATCCTGGAGAAATTGACATGAATGAAGAGAAAAAGAAAATGACACTTCCGGCTTGTCCGGTAGAAACTACGCTGACTCTCATCGGCGATAAATGGAAGGTGCTGATTCTGCGTGATCTGATGCCCGGAACAAAGCGCTTTGGAGAACTTCGGAAATCCATTGGCAAGGTTTCACAGAAGGTCCTCACTGCGCAGCTGCGGGCCATGGAAGAAAGCGGACTTGTTCACCGCGAGGTATACGCCGAGGTTCCTCCAAGGGTGGAGTATTCTCTGACCGAACTCGGCAAAAGCCTGAAACCCATTTTGGATTCCATGTGGGCGTGGGGTGAAGAATACAAGGCGATGATGGAATAGTACCGCTCCATCTTCGCCGGCAATCCGCCCACTGCATTCATTTTCCGTGGCAGGAACGAGAAGCGGATTTGCTTTGTGCTGCGCCACCAGAGCAGGTCAATTATGACAAGGTCGAACAGACCAAGGCCTTCATATTTTTGTTACGTGAAAATTGCAGCATGCATCGCCGTTTGCGAGTGTTTTCGTGCGGTGAAGCTGCCCGCCCTCGTTGCGGTAGTTGCGCTCGTCCATATCCATATCAGGATATTCACCCTGCAGGGCCTCAAGCGCAGGCTTAAAGC
>CAVCWT010000017.1:0-59817 GCA_963605745.1 Lachnospiraceae bacterium | reverse complement strand
GGTCTCCCTGCCGAGATCGAGGCTCGTCAGAAGCAATATGAATATTACCGGGACCGGCTGTTGTCCTTTGAGGAAAAGAAATCATCGAAATAACCCAGGGAAGGAGTGGGGAGCATGCCATACTTCAACATCGTTGCAGAGACCAATGAGAATACGGTTGTTACGGAGTATGAGCCGGCAAAGCGGAAGGCGGACAGCTATCAGTCAGAAGCGGAGCTGGAGAAGGAGTTCATCCGTCTGCTCTGTGAGCAGGGCTATGAGTACCTCCCAATTCACCATGAGGAGGATCTCATCCGGAACCTGCGCGCACGCCTCGAAGACCTGAACGACTACCATTTCACAGATGGTGAGTGGGACCGTTTTTTTAACGAGAGCGTTGGTAACCAGAACGAGAGCATTGCGGATAAGACCCGGAAGGTCCAGGAGGATTACGTTCAGGTCCTGCGGCGGGATGATGGTTTGTCTAAGAATATTACACTCATCGATAAGCGGCAGATCCACAACAACCGCCTGCAGGTGATCAATCAGTATGTCATTGGGCAGGATCAGGGGGCTCGACATGACAACCGCTACGATGTGACGATCCTCGTAAACGGACTGCCATTAGTCCACGTTGAGCTAAAGCGCCGCGGCGTTGCCATCCGCGAGGCCTTCAACCAGATCAATCGATACCAGCGGGATTCCTTCTGGGCAGGATCGGGGCTTTTCGAGTACGTTCAGATCTTCGTGATCTCCAATGGAACGAATACCAAATATTACTCCAACAGTACCCGGTGGAACGCCATCAAGGATGCGAGATCCGGAAAGACCAAAAAGGAGAAGACCAGCAACAGCTATGAGTTCACATCCTTCTGGGCCGATGCCGGCAACAAGGTAATCCCGGATCTCATTGACTTTACCAAGACCTTCTTTGCCAAGCATACCATCCTGAACATTCTGACGAAGTACTGCATCTTCACCTCAGAGAACATGCTGATGGTGATGCGCCCGTATCAGATCACGGCGACAGAGCGGATTCTGAACCGCATCGAGATCGCCCACAATTATAAGAAATATGGCTCCGTAGCAGGCGGTGGATATATCTGGCATACCACGGGCTCCGGCAAGACACTGACCTCCTTCAAGACGGCGAGACTGGCATCGCAGCTGCCGTACATCGATAAGGTCCTCTTCGTCGTGGACCGGAAGGACCTGGACTACCAGACCATGAAGGAATACGACCGATTTGAGAAGGGCGCAGCGAACAGCAATACCTCAACGGCGGTTCTGGCAAGGCAGCTCGGAGATACCAAGTCTCGCATCATCATCACAACCATTCAGAAGCTCTCGACCTTTATCAAGAAGAACAAGGAGCACCCGGTCTATGATCAGCAGGTGGTCATCATCTTTGACGAGTGCCACCGCAGCCAGTTCGGTGACATGCATACAGCCATCGCCGGCGGTGTGGATCAGAAGGGCGTTAAGAGAAGCGGTGCATTCCGTAAATATTATATGTTCGGCTTTACCGGAACACCGATCTTCTCGGTGAATGCGAGCACGGCTTCCCGGTCGATGCTCTTTACCACCGCGCAGACCTTCGGAGATCAGTTGCACGAGTACACGATCGTCGATGCCATCAACGATAAAAACGTACTGCCCTTCCGCGTGGACTATATCAAGACCATGGATGCCGAGAAGGACATCGATGACGAGCAGGTCTGGGATATCAACCGCGAGAAGGCCTTCATGGCGCCGAAGCGGATCACGCTCGTTACGAAATACATCCTGGAGCATTTCGACCAGAAAACCTATCGAGGTGATAAGTCCTACATCTATAACCAGCTGATGAACGTTGCAGACGTCGCCTCTGCCGATCGCGGAGCTGTGGAGGAGATCAAGAAGAAACAACGAGTCAGTGGCTTTAACTCGATCTTTGCTGTTGCCTCTGTCCCGATGGCAAAGCTCTACTACGAAGAGTTCCGCAAGCAGATCAAGGCAGATCCGACGAAGGGGCTGAAGATCGCCGTCATTTACAGCTACGCGCCCAATGAGGAGGAAGTGGACGGCCTTCTGGATGAGGAGAATCCGGAGGATACATCAGCGCTGGATAAGAGCTCTCGTGATTTTCTGGACGAGGCCATCAACGACTACAACCTGATGTTCCATACGAACTACTCGACGGACAGCGATCAGTTCCAGAACTATTATAAGGACGTCTCCCTTCGGATGAAGAACAAGGAGCTGGACCTTCTGATCGTGGTGAACATGTTCCTGACGGGCTTTGATGCCACTACGCTGAATACGCTGTGGGTGGATAAGAACCTGAAGATGCATGGACTGATCCAGGCCTTCAGCCGTACCAACCGGATACTGAACAGCATCAAGACCTTCGGAAATATCGTCTGCTTCCGAAATCTTCAGAAACGAGTGGATGCGGCGATCTCGTTGTTTGGTGACAAGAATGCCGGCGGGATCGTTCTGCTGCAGAGCTTCAAGGATTATTACTACGGCTACGAGTCCGTGGATGGCAAGCAGATGCCGGGCTATGTGGATATGATAGATGACCTGACATCAAAGTTTCCGCTTTCCGTGCCGCTGATCGAGGGCGAGCAGAGCCAGAAGGAATTCATTGCTCTCTTTGGTGCGATCCTCCGGATGCGGAATCTCCTCATTTCCTTTGATGAGTTTGCAGGGAAGGAGCTGATCTCGGAGCGCGACCTGCAGGACTATCTGGGTCGGTACCAGGACCTTCGGGATGAGTGGAAGAGAAAGCGTGCAGACGGCGAGAGCACGGACATCACGGATGACATCGTGTTCGAAGTAGAACTCATCAAGCAGATCGAGATCAACATCGATTACATCCTGATGCTGGTAAAGAAGTATCACGATACGCATTGCGAGGACAAGGAGGTGCTGGTGACGATCCGGAAGGCGGTGGATGCCAGTCCGGAGCTGCGCAGCAAGAAGCAGCTGATCGAGACCTTCATTGCAGGGATCAACGATGTCGAGGATGTCATGACGGAATGGCATGACTTTGTGGCAGAGAAGCGAGAGGAGGATCTGGAAACCATCATCCGAGAGGAGAAGCTAAAGCCGGAGGAGACGCGCCGGTTCCTTGAGAATTCCTTCAAGGAGGGCGAGGTCAAGGTGGTCGGCACGGACATCGATAAGCTCATGCCGCCGGTCAGCCGTTTCGGTGGCGGGAACCGGGCACAGAAGAAGCAGACCGTCATTGGAAAGCTGAAAGCCTTCTTTGAGAAATATTTTGGCATCGGCGGAGCTGTGAAATTCACGGAGCCTACGGTATATGAGCTGCAAAGTAATCCGGCACCACGCAGGATGGTGGCAGATGAGCGTGCGGAGTATGGAGAGGAAACGTAAGGGAGGACTACATACATGGCCTACGGAAAATCCATAGAGCTTTTTCTTGTAAACGGCACGGCAGATAGTCTGGTGACCGCGGAGCTCTCAAACTGGAATGGAAAAGCTGTAAAAATACCGCGTATTGAAGTGGCGGATTGTGATCGCGATGACATTAAAGGGCCGGGAGTATACTTCTTGTTTTGTAAGGACGACAACGGTCCGGGAGCTGTTTACATTGGTGAATCTGAATCAGTACAGGATAGGCTGATCCAGCACATTCGTGACAATGTAGCGGATAAGGAAAAATTCTATTGGACGACGGCTGTGATTTTCCTTGGAAGAGATCTTAACAAGGCGCTCATCAGATACCTGGAACATCGTTTAGTACAGATTGCTCGTGAACGGAATCGCTGCACTGTCCTTACGAAAAATACGTACGCCAAGACGGTGCTGAAGGAATCTCAGATCGCTGCCATGGAGGAGTTCATCGATAACGTACGAGTGCTTATCTGTGCCCTTGGTTATAACGTTCTGGAGCCGTCAGCCAGCGATTTAGCAGCAACTGCACAAAAAGACGAGCGGCTGTATTTGAATGTGAACGGTGGTACAGCAATGGCTATGGTTACGGCAGAGGGCTTTGTCCTGCTTGCCGGGTCTATGGTGAATGAGAAGATTTCTGAGAAATCGCTTAGTAAGGGAGCAATAAATCTCCGGAAGAAGCTCTTTGATACCGGAAAGGTTGTTGATTTGAAGACGACGGAAGACATTATATTTTCCAGTTCGTCAGCTGCAGGTGATTTTGTGACCGGATACAGCATTAGTGGACCTGCTAATTGGAAGAATAGCTGCGGAAAGAGCCTGAAGGAGATCGAGGCGGAGGAGACAGCTGAACAGGCTGTGTGAAGGAGAAAAATATGCCGCGTGTATCTGTCAAAGAGGATAAAAACGCTTACTTTAAACGAAGGGATGAACTCCACCTAACAAGGGAGAAGGCAAGTGAGCTATTAGGCGCAGAACGTATTCCGCCCGAGAGAATTGAAAAGATTGAAAATGAGCGAGTAACACCTCGGCCAGATGAAGTGCTGCTGATGGCGGAGAAATACAAAAAGCCAGAGCTCTGTAATTTCTATTGCGCTCATCAGTGTGACATCGGAAAGCAATATGTTCCGGAGATCAAGGTACAGGATTTGTCTAGGATCGTGCTGGAGATGGTGGCATCCATGAACTCTGCGCATAGGGGACAGGAGCGCCTGATCGAGATCGCTGCCGATGGAGAGATCAAGGACGAGGAAGTTGAGGATTTTGTAAGAATACAACAGGAACTGGAAAGAATATCTATTACGGTGGAGGCACTTCAGTTCTGGTCAGAACAGATGCTGGCGAACGGCAGCATCAATCGTGAAAAATACGAGGAGTGCAAGAGCAGATTGAGCGATTGATCCTGCATATAATTGATGAGTGAGGAGACTTGCGGCCAAAATGGCTGTAAGCCTCCTTTTTTTGCTTTCTGCGGAGAAATAACGCAACCTTTTTGCTTTTTCCATCCTGTTTTCTATATTTGCCGGGAACTATCATGTAGGCATAAAGAAAAACGAAAAGCGAGGAGAAAAAGATGACCGCGGAAAAGAGAATTAAGCTGATTCGGCTACAAGAAAAACTGAATAGCAACAAGAAATTTGCAGAAGATGCAGGCATTGAGTGGAACGTAGTGAGTAAGGACGAAAGGAAGGATGAAAAAAATGCAGTTACCAGGATTCTTAAGAGAAAAATCAGTTAGCCAACCGGGAGATTATGTTAAGGCTAAAATTGGTGACGAATATATGGAGATTCGATGCACAGACTCTAATCGGCTGGTGTCGAAGTACAGCTCCAGTAAATTTAAGCTCAGTAGAACAGAATACTCGAATGGCAGTATTTTTGAAACTCGTTCATATACATCGAATGAAGATTGGGGGGATTAAGATGGCTGTTTGTTGATGCTGTGAAAGAGTGTTTTGGGTTGAAACATTTGTTGCGAGAGATAGCCGATAAAAAGATCGGACAATAAAAAGGAGGCAGATATGTCAGAAGTTGTATTTGTAACGTGGGAAAAAAGAAATAGTCGTCTCGTAGATGGTTGTTATCACTATGATGCTCATTTTGAGGATGAATGCCCGTATTGTGGCGAACTGTTTGAGGGATCGATTGATGATCTGGATAGCAGTGGATATGGAATAGGAACCGATTTCACGTGTCCACATTGCGGAGAATCGTTTTCGGTTTCCTTAGAGGACTGCGAGAACGATGATGAAGATGGCATGTTACCTGTAGAAGATGCTGCGTTGATCTGGGCTTCAAATGGTAAAGATGAAGATTATATGTTCGGTTACTCGTGGGAAGAACTAGAGGATGCTTTGTGATTTAAAAGTGAGCGATACAGGAGGAAAGGAAAATGGCAATATGTGAATGCTGTGGGAAGGAATATGATCCTTCAGAAGCTGAGGATAACTTCGACTCAGAGGCTTGGCTGTTATCCTATCACAATATACGACGGAGTTTGTGCGGGGAGTGTGCCTTGGAAGGATTAGAGACATATGAGGAGGATACGTATTTCGAAACCTGTGAGCGCTGCGGCAAAACATTTGATTTTATTAAGGAACGATCACGATTTGATAGTTACTTTACTTGGTATAGTGGCACAGAATTAAGAGATTACTGGGAAAAGGGCATTTTGTGCTGTGACTGCGCGTTGGAAGAGGTTCCAGAAGATTAACTAAGTGCGCAGCTATAGTCCCGATACCGCTTGTTCACTATGAGCGGCATCGGGATTTCGGTTTCAAGAGAAACGTTTTCAGCGGTGGCATCTGGCACGAGCTGTAGGAAGTCTCTTATCTGTTGTACCCACCCGTCGATGATTTTGTCATTTTCCAGATCTGCAGCTTTACCGGCGGCAACTGCGGCGTCAAACTCCTCCGAGGTGAGGCCGAAGACCGCGCAGAGTTTATCCTTGGGTTGCCTGTCGTAGTATGGCCCAAAGTAGTATTCAAGGCCGGAAAGTAGCTGCCATCGTACTTCTTTTCGCATTGATTCCAATTCCTGATATGTCATAGACGCGTCCTCCCTGATGAAGAGTATAGGACATAGAGCCAAGGGCGGTGGTACAGATTAGCTGAACCTGTATGCAGATTTGTTGAACGGGAATGTGCCGACCCGATTTTAAATCGGGTGACATTACATAATTCCGTAGTAATCTGTTATCTCAGGAGGGCTTTAGTATGAGTGTAATGGGTGAAAAAATTAAGATAATTTGTCATCAAAAGAGGTGGACGCAAGCAGAGCTTGCCAAGCAATTACATGTAGCGCCGACAACAGTTCAGAAATGGATCGTTGGGAAAAACATTCCGTCAATAGACACGATCAAGCAGATTGCAGAATTATTCAATGTAAGCGTCGAACAGTTAGTTGACGACAACTATGACTTTCCAAAATATCGCTATTTGGGATTTGCTCGACCGGAGGATCTTGGACTTAATGATGATAGGAAATGCTGTTGTCGACAACCTGGTCCGTGACACGCTGTGGACCGAGCTCCTGGCGTGCTATGACGAGCACGCGGTGAACCAGTACCGGACGAAGATTTGCGAGTATGTGTACATGCGGTATAAGGTGGCGGCGTGAGGCTGATCGCATAATACAGATACAGCTATGGCACGGAGATAAAGGAGAGTAGGATGACAGCCTGCTCAAAATCTTTTGCTGTCTCCTGTAACGTTTAGTGTTCCTGGTGCGTATGTATATGCATAACAAACAACACACCGCAAACAAAGCGGGAGCACACAAACAACGAAAAGGAGACAATAAAAATGGATAACAAGAAGATGGTAGCACTGAATGAGACTGAGCTGGAGAAGGTTGATGGAGGTTTCTTTGGCACTGCACTGGCGATTGGTGCAATCATTGCATTCCTGGGCAGCGGAATTAGCCTTGGCGTTGCTGCAGGCAAGGGTGATTTCAACAAATAATTGTAATTAAGCACCCACCTGTCAATTTCAATCATGAATCCGTGCGCTGGGACGCCCGATTCATGTTGGAATCGCCAGGTGCTAAACAGATACAAATCATTAACAGATCATGTTGAGATGCAAGCGTTACAGCTCCGGAGGGATTTCCTTCCGGAGCTTTGTCGTGCAATAATTATCCTGAATTTTCCAGTAGAGCAGATCGGTGAGGCACCTGAGGCATAACCGCTTCGTCAGTCTGTTTGTTATAATCATCAGGAACAACATCGATTACAAGGACAGCGTCTCTAAACAAAATAACCCATCCCATCAGCTTATAATATGCCTTGCAAATCTCTAATGCAGCAATATTTCGGATAGGAATGGAACCTGGGGAACAAATCGAGGTGTAAAGAAAATGAAGATCAAACAGCAACAGCAAATCCAGTCATTTTTGATTCGGGAATTCGGGGATGAGAAGGGCAGCACGTTATTTTCACTGCAGGAGAGCAGACTGGACGCGATCATTGCAGGCACCGAGGGCAAGACACAGAATCAGATGAAAACGCTGACGCAGACAATTCTGCCGCGGATTGCATTGTACAAGGTTTTGCAGGAGAGCGGCTTTTCGGAAACGGATATCGATGGACCTATGCGCCGGTACATGCTGGATGTTGTTGCTGCGCAGAAACACAGCGGGACGGCACGTTTGGAAAGGATCCCTGGATTTTATGCCATCTACAGCAGGGTGTTCCTCTGGATCATGCGGACAACGGATCTTCAGGTCAGTACGCAGGAGAGCGGGAAGGATTACTACGACATCACGATTACGAAATGCCTTTGGCATACGGCTTGTGTCGAGAACGGATGCCCGGAACTGTGCAGGCTGTTCTGCGATGTGGATGATGTGACCTACGGCGGCCTGAAAAAGATCGGATTCTCCCGGACAAAGACGTTGGGATATGGCGGTGATTGCTGCGATTTCCATTTCTTCCGGAAATAGCTGCAGAGGAAAGCCTTTGAAGAGGAACGCAGAGGATATCGCGTGATGCGAGTACGGAGAGATGTGCCGGTATTGGACGCAGGTGCTTTGGCAGAGGTTTCCGTGGAATGATATGTTTTTTCTCCTGTAACGTTTAGTGTTCCTGGTGCGTATGTATATGCATAACAAACAACACACCGCGAGGAAAGCGGAACACAAATAAAAAGGAGAAAATAAAAATGGATAACAAGAAGATGGCAGCACTGAATGAGATGGATCTGGAGAAGGTAGACGGAGGTGTCCTCGGGCTGGTACTGTGTGTTGGAGCAGTGGCTTGCATTTGCGGCCTGCGCGCTGCTTCTGCTGTTGCAGCCAGCAGCGGCAACAGTGCAGATGATACGATTCCCTGCATTCGCCCGTTTAAGGTTAAGAGCACTCTTGCAGAAATATAATCGAGTTCTAAATAGTTACTCGAAATGAAGGTGTTAAGGAAACACTGTTTTACCCCCGGTTCTTCCGGGGGTTTTGTTTTGAGGCTTTGTGGTTGATGTGCATCATGTTTAGCAACAGGCGGCCGGCTCGGATGCTGTGGTTATGGAGAAATCGATAGGGTTGTGATATCCTTGGTTTCAAGGCAATCAGAAACAGTGGACTAATGCCTGTGAGCGCAAAACAGATGGACAAGATCAAGCATTCCATACAATCAGAAACGGTTTTATGTGTTGCCGCAGTTCTGGTACTGATATCGATGTGCTTGGTGTGGCCGGATTGACTGTGCTGATGGGCTTTTGGCAGATGCAAAGGGGAATAAAAGGAGGATGCAAATGAAGATTTATCAGGTAACAGATCCGGAATTCGCAGAATACGGAAAGGTTGTGACCGGTGTAGATGTACAGCCGATCGTGGAAGCACTGGAGGCACATACACCGCTTCCGGAGGCGACAGATTATGTGGCAGAGGATCCGGCTCTGCAGGGACTCGAGGCAGCAAAAAAGCTTGCACCGACGCTGTTCGGCGGAATTCCGGCACAGTTTGGATGGTGCAACGGGCATAATACCAAACTGAACTGTGCTGAGTATCATCGCAGCAGTGAGTTCAATCTGGGTACCGAGGACTTCATTCTCCTGCTGGGCAGAGAGTGTGATATCACGGCAGACTGGAAGCTGAATACCGATACTATCAAGGCCTTCAAGGTACCGGCGGGCGTTCTTGTTGAGGTCTATGCAACTTCCCTGCACTATGCACCCTGTCATGTGGATCCGGAAAAGGGCTTCAAGGTTCTGGTTGCTCTTCCTAAGGGAACGAACGTCGGCACCTGCGAGACGGAAGGAAAGAGCGGAGAAGACAGGCTCCTTCGCATGACCAACAAGTGGCTCATTGCTCATCCGGAAGCGCCCGAGGCGCAGGACGGGGCATGGGTTGGCCTGGAAGGCGTGAACATCGATATTGCAGAAAGATAATCTTTCGGATTCCGATGCTAAATCGTTACCATCATATGACGTTTCATTGAAAAAGTACCCGGAAATTGGGCAGATCCCAATTTCCGGGTACTTTTAGCAGTGCGGGTATTTGCCGACCGTTTCTCCTTCATACAAAGAGGCATCGACCGTAATGTGTTCGATCAAGGTCGATTTGGGGCGTTCAATGAGCGAAATCAGCTTTTCGGCAGCCAGTGCACCGATGGATTCGGTGTCCTGGCGGATGGTAGTGAGCCTGGGACTGAGATGCCTGCCAAGGCGAATTCCGTCATATCCGGCAATGGAGACATCCTCAGGAATGGATAACCCGAGCGCGCGGATTGCATTGATCCCGCCAAAGGCGGCAAAATCATCCGGATATAGAATGCAGGTGGGACGCTGCGGGAGCTTCATGAGCTCCATTGTCTTCTGATAGGTGACATCGGTGTTGCGGTAAGGTGCCTCCTGCACGTATTCGTCGGGAATATCGAGCCCCAGATCCAACGCAGTATTGTAAAAGCTGGTCAGCCGCGCCTGCGTTACGGCGGAATTCAGACCGTGAATATAGGCGATTCTGCGGTGCCCCTGCGAATAAACATATTTTACAAGGTCCCGCATTCCGGAGATATTGTTGGACTGAATGACCATGCGGTTATTAAAGACATGGTCGATAGTAACGAGCGGGATAGAACTCTGGGCCAGTTCGATGACGTCAGGGTCATAAAAGTCCACACAGGCAATGCAGACACCGTCAAAATTACGATATCTTGCGTGTGCCAGATAAGACATGCGATTGACATTGACGGCATTACAGTTGATAAAGGTAAGATCGTACCCCAAAGCCTCTGCGTGGCGCTTAAAGCTATCCAGGAGAGTCGCATAATAATCGTGCGTCAGACCGTTTCGCGCTTCATCCGCAAAGAGAACGCCAAGGTTGTAGGTTCGATTGGTCTTAAGCGCTTTGGCGGCAGAATTCGGCATGTAGCCCAGCTCGTCGGCAATCTTGCGGATTCTGGCCTTTGTCTGTTCACTGACATCCTTGTGATTATTCAGCGCTTTACTGACGGTGGCGATCGATACGTTGCAGGCAGCAGAGATATCTTTTAATGAGACCATAGTGTTCCCTCCGGGGGATTAGACAAAAACGGCTTCGAAATTACGAAACGAAATACAAAACGAAATACAAAACATTGTACGGATAGGCGAAACCGATATACAAAACATAAAACTCCTAAAACGTTTTCGAATTCAGAATAGTACAAAGTGCTGTATAATTCAAGAAATACACACCAATTAATATTGAAAAGTACAGAAAACCTCGCGGATGTTTCGAAGAATATTGCACATATGGAATGATAAAAGGTATAATCAGACCATGTTTATTGTACCTTGTTACTTAAACGTTTTCAGAGACGAGGTTTCAAATCAACAGCATTCACTATTCTACATTACATTGACGTATATCGTAAGGAGGGAGTATGAAGTTCGGTTATTTTGACGATGATGCCATGGAATATGTCATCACAACACCCAAGACGCCGCTTCCCTGGATTAACTATCTGGGAAACAAGGACTTCTTTAGCCTGATTTCCAATACAGATGGCGGCTATTCTTTTTACAAGGATGCAAAGCTGCTGCGTCTGACCCGCTATCGCTACAATAACGTGCCGTATGACAGCAACGGCAAGTATTTTTATATCAAGAGCGGTGATACGATCTGGAATCCGGCCTGGCAGCCGACCAGGACGGAACTGGATTCCTACGAGTGTCGTCATGGACTGGGATATTCCAGATTCAAGGCGTCCAAAAATGCGATTGCTTCGGATCTTTTGTGTTTTGTCCCTTTGAATGATACCTGTGAGATTCAGCAGATCAAGCTCACGAACACCTCTGAAGAGACGAAAGAGCTGCAGCTGTATTCCTATGTGGAGTGGTGCCTCTGGAACGCCTCGGATGACTGCGAGAATTTTCAGCGCAATCTCTCTACCGGCGAGATTGAGGTGGTGGATTCCACAATCTTCCACAAGACAGAATATCGTGAGCGTCGTAACCACTACGGGGTATATTCTGTCAATGCCAAGGTGGACGGATTCGATACCATTCGCAGTGAGTTCATGGGCTTTTATAACGGACCGGACCGGCCGCAGGCTGTGCTGGACGGCGGATGCCGGAATTCAATGGCCAGCGGATGGTCGCCGATTGCGGCACATCAGCTGAATGTGGCATTGGCTCCCGGTGAGACCAGATCGTTTGTCTTTGTTCTGGCCTATGTGGAGAATCCGGAGGATGAAAAGTGGGCCGAAGGGACGACAGCAAGAGACGGCGTGATCAACAAGACACGTGCGTTTGCCCTGTTGGACCGCTATCAGACTGATGCAGATGTTGAGAAGGCATTTGCCGAGCTGCAATCCTACTGGAAGGATTTGCTGACGCATTATACGGTGCATACACAGAATGATAAGGTCAATCGGATGGTCAACATCTGGAACCAGTATCAGTGCATGATCACCTTTAATATGAGCCGCTCAGCCTCCTACTATGAATCCGGCATTGGCCGCGGCATGGGATTCCGCGATTCCTGCCAGGATCTGTTCGGCTTTGTACACCTGATTCCGGAACGTGCAAGAGAGAGAATCATTGATATTGCATCGACGCAGTTCCAGAACGGCTCCGCCTATCATCAATACCAGCCGCTGACCAAGAAGGGAAATGCCGGCATTGGCTCGGGCTTTAATGACGATCCTTTGTGGCTCATTGCTGCGGTCAGCGCATATACGCGTGAGACGGGGGATTACAGCATTCTGGATGAGATCGTTCCTTATGATAATGATATGTCGGTTGCTACGACCTTGATGGAGCATCTGCAGCGGTCACTGAACTTTACCATTGAGCATCTCGGACCGCATGACCTGCCGCTCATCGGACGTGCAGACTGGAATGACTGCCTGAATCTGAACTGCTTCTCAGAGCATCCCGGCGAGTCCTTCCAGACCTTTGGACCTTCGGAAGGCCCGGTGGCAGAATCGGTATTTATCGGCGGAATGTTCGTAAAATACGGCGAAGAGTATGCACAGATTGCAGAGCTGCGCGGTGACAAGGAAGAGGCGGCACGTGCACGCAGTGCGGTAGAACGTGTTTATAAGGCAGTTACGACAGCAGGTTGGGACGGAGAGTGGTTCGTCCGCGCCTATGACGCAAACGGCAATAAGGTTGGATCGAACGAGTGTGAGGACGGCAAGATCTTTATTGAGCCGCAGGGCTTCTGCGTATTGGCAGGGTGCGGCGTGAAGGAAGGACTTGCAGAGAAGGCACTCTCTTCTGTGGAGCAGCTCCTCGATACCCAATACGGTGTCTGCATCCTGTGGCCGGCATACAAGAGCTATCACCTGGAGCTGGGCGAAATCAGCTCTTACCCGCCGGGATACAAGGAAAACGGCGGTATCTTCTGCCACAACAATCCATGGGTATCGATTGCAGAGACGGTCTGCGGTCACGGAGATCGTGCATTTGATATTTACAAAAAGACCTGCCCGGCCTACACAGAGGAAATTTCTGAAATTCACCGGACAGAGCCATATGTATATTGCCAGATGGTGGCCGGCAAAGAGGCAAAATATTTTGGCGAAGGCAAGAACAGCTGGCTGACCGGAACTGCAGCATGGACCTTTGCGAATATCTCACAATACATTCTGGGCGTGATGCCGACACATCAGGGACTGTCGATCGATCCTTGCGTTCCAAAGGACTTTGGCGATTACGATCTGACGAGAAAGTTCCGCGGCGTTACGTATCATATTCACGTATCCAATCCGGATCATGTGGAGAAGGGTGTGAAAAAGATGACCGTAAACGGTACGGTGATAGATGGCAATGTTATACCGTACATGGCAGAACAGGCGGAATGCGACGTGCAGGTTGTCATGGGCTGAGTAATCTAGATTGTTGCTTTTCAAAAAGACCCCGGGAAACCGGGGCCTTTTTGTGGCTGGAAATGAGAATATATCTTATAATTAGATTTATGCATACATATGAACTTATTGCTCCCTGTCATTTTGGACTGGAGAGCGTCGTAAAAAATGAAATCTATGACCTTGGTTATGAGATCACAGAGGTGGATGATGGGCGTGTTACCTTTGAAGGGGATGAGGAGGCGATTGTTCGCGCCAATCTTTCTCTGCGAACGGCAGAGCGCGTTCTGCTGAAGGTAGGATCCTTTCATGCAGAGTCCTTTGAGGATCTTTTTCAGGGGACCAAGTCTCTTGCATGGGAGAGCATTCTGCCAAGGGATGCAAAATTCTGGGTCACCAAGGCCTCCAGCGTAAAGTCTAAACTTTTTTCGCCCTCGGACATTCAGTCTGTCATGAAAAAGGCGATGGTCTTTCGCATGAGCGAGCATTACGGAATCTCACTTTTTCCGGAGACAGGAGCGCCTTATCCGGTTCGCGTCTTCCTGAAAAAGGATGAGGTGACGGTTGCCATTGACACGACGGGCGACTCGCTTCACAAGAGGGGATACCGCAAATATAAGGTGGCAGCGCCGATTGCAGAGAACCTTGCGGCGGGGCTTATTGCTCTGACGCCGTGGAAGCCGGGCAGGATGCTGGTGGATCCTTTCTGCGGGTCAGGAACTTTCCTGATTGAGGCGGCCATGATCAGTGCCAACATTGCGCCGGGATTATCCAGGAGTTTTACCGCAGAGAACTGGACGAATCTGATTCCGGAATCACTTTGGAAGGAGATTCGTGAGGAACTGCGGGCAGAGATTAACACAGATATTGAATGCGACCTGCAGGGGTATGATATTGACCGCGACGCCATCTATGCGGCCCGTGAGAATGCTAAACTTGCCGGTGTCGATCATCTGATTCATTTTCAGGTGCGTCCGGTTCAGGAGCTCTCGCATCCGAGAGCCTATGGCTTTATCATTACGAACCCTCCTTATGGTGAACGATTGGAGCACGGAGAAGAGCAGGAGCTGATTCAGCTCTATCACACACTGGGAGAGCGGTTCCGCGCCCTGAATGCGTGGTCCATGTATATGATTACATCCTACAAGGATGCAGAAAAAGCGCTCTCCATCAAGGCACAGAAAAACCGCAAGATTTATAATGGCATGATCAAAACGTATTTTTACATGTTCCCTGGACCAAAGCCAAAACGTGGATGATGCGATGCGGCAGATCGGCGGCCGGTAATGCTGGGAAGACAAAAGGAGCACGGACTTTGGCCGGATCAAACGATTAGATTACGTACTTTACAAAAAGAGAAGGGGGATTGCAGACGATGAAGCTGCAGATCATCTTTGCAACAGGCAATAAGGACAAAATTCGAGAGATCCGGGAGATCATTGATGATCCGGAGATGGTGGTTGCCAGCACCAAAGAACTGGGAATTGATTCGGATCCGGCGGAAACGGGAATTACCTTTCAGGAAAATGCGCTGATCAAGGCGTGGGCGGCGGCACGGATTCTGGCTTCCTCACCGAACACCTTTCCGATGGATCCCACGCTGCCTACGGCGATCCTCTCAGACGACTCCGGGCTGGAGGTGGATGCAATGGGCGGCGCTCCGGGAATCTTTTCCTCTCGATATATGGGAAAGGATACTCCCTACAGCGACAAGATGAACCACATTCTGGACGAGCTGGAGGGCAAGGAAGGACGGGAGCGCAGCGCAAGATTTGTCTGCGCATGTGCCGCAATTGTTCCCAAAAAGCTCAGTCCCTATGCCTCTGCGGCGGAGGAGATCGTGGAGATTGCTACGATGGAAGGT
The DNA here is from genome assembly GCA_963605745.1 of Lachnospiraceae bacterium. Lineage (GTDB taxonomy): Bacteria > Bacillota > Clostridia > Lachnospirales > Lachnospiraceae > CAG-791. The sequence continues at coordinate 44,287 of CAVCWT010000017.1, read as the reverse complement.
GAGATTGCCCACGAGATCAGGGGTGAGCACGGCTTTGGATATGACCCGTTTTTTTATCTGCCGGAATATGGCAAGACCAGTGCAGAGCTGACAGATGAGGAGAAAAATGCCATCTCGCATCGCGGAAAGGCGTTTCGTGCAATGATTGAGCGCCTGACAGAATACGGGCACAAATACGGCCTGTAGATCATGGAGCGGTGCAGAGCCTGCGGATTGATGGCCTGAATGAAACAAAGAACAACAAGACCTGTAACCTGTCTGGATGGAGCGGGGGATCAATGAAAATTCTGATTATAAGTGATACGCATCGTCGGGATGAGCTTTTCCTGCGATTGATGGAAAAAGAGGCTCCGGTGGATATGATTCTGCATGCCGGCGATGCCGAAGGCTCAGAGGATGAATTCTCACGCATCGCAGGAATGCCGCTGTTCTATGTAGCAGGAAACTGTGACCGGGACTCCCTGGCGCCTCGAACGATGGTGGTTCCGATCGGCAATCAAAAGGCCTTTCTGACACATGGACATTATTACCAGGTGGGCTTCTCCACGGAGCTGCTCGAGAAGGAAGCCAGGACAAGACACTGTCAGCTCGCCATCTTTGGCCATACTCATGTACCTCTCATTCAGGAGAGCAAGGACGGAATGTTGATCCTGAATCCGGGGAGCCTGGGACATCCGAGGCAGGCTGGGTATCGCCCTTCTTATATGCTGCTGTATACGGATGAAGAGGGGAAGATCGGAGAGCCGGTGATTAAATATCTGTAACGGTTCGGCGCCGGAGGAATCCAATGGGGTTCTGTCTGCAGGGCACTCTTTGCGTGGCACCTGATTCATGCTGGAACCGGCAGATGCGAAATGTTCTTAAATATTCTGATACAAAAAAACCTCATGCATTTCTGCATGAGGTTTCTGTATGTGACAAGATTCGAACTCGCGACCTTCTGGTCCGTAGCCAGACGCTCTATCCAGCTGAGCTACACATACATTTGATTGCTGGCATTTATATCACCGCCGCAACAGTGATTATTATAGGGGAATGTATTCCCTTTGTCAACATAAAGATTCTATCTTTTTGAGGCTTATGGCCAGCCGCATCGAAGGAAAACCAAAAAGAGGGAGGAACTCGTTCGAGCTCCTCCCTCTTTGGTGAGAAATCAATATGAGCTTGTGGACCGAAAAATCGGAATCCGTGTATCCTTAGACGTTGCCCTGAGCCAGCATAGCATCAGCAACCTTCTCGAAGCCTGCGATGTTAGCGCCGGTTACGAAATCGCCCTCGTGGCCGTATTTAGCTGCAGCATCAGCAACCTTGTTGTAGATGCCGGCCATGATGCTCTTCAGCTTGGAATCAACCTCTTCGAAGGTCCATGCCAGGCGCTCGGAGTTCTGGCTCATCTCCAGTGCGGAAACAGCTACGCCGCCGGCATTTGCTGCCTTTGCGGGCATGTACAGGAAACCGCTGTCAACGCGAGCCTGCTCGTATGCATCGATCGCATCTGCATCAGAAGGCATGTTAGCGCCCTCTGCAACGCACCAGCAGCCGTTAGCGATAAGGGTGTTAGCGGCCTCACCGTTGATCTCGTTCTGGGTTGCGCAGGGAAGAGCGATATCGCACTTAACACCCCAAGGCTTTTCACCTTCAAAGTACTGAGCGGTAGGAACCTGCTCTGCGTACTCTTTGATTCTTCCGCGGTGGCCATTCTTGATGTCCATAACAACATCCAGATTGATTCCTTCAGGATCATATACATATCCATTGGAATCAGAGCAGGTAACCGGCTTAGCGCCGAGCTGCTGGAGCTTTTGAATTGCGTACTGAGCAACGTTTCCGGAACCGGAAACAACGACCGTCTTGCCTTCCAGGGACTTGCCGGCACCCTTTACCATCTCATTGGTGATGTAAACAAGGCCGTAGCCGGTTGCCTCGGGACGAGCGAGAGAGCCGCCAAAGCTCAGACCCTTGCCGGTCAGAACGCCCTCATACAGGCCTGTGATTCTCTTGTACTGACCATACAGGTAGCCGATCTCACGTCCGCCGACACCGATATCACCGGCAGGAACGTCGGTATCTGCACCGATGTATTTGCAGAGCTCAGTCATGAAGCTCTGGCAGAAACGCATAACCTCTGCATCAGACTTGCCCTTGGGATCAAAGTCAGAGCCGCCCTTGCCGCCGCCGATCGGAAGACCGGTCAGGGAGTTCTTGAAGATCTGCTCAAAGCCGAGGAACTTCAGAATGGACTGGTTTACGGAAGGATGGAAACGAAGGCCTCCCTTGTAAGGTCCGATTGCGGAATTGAACTGAACACGATAGCCCAGGTTTACCTGCTGCTTGCCCTTGTCATCAACCCACGGAACGCGGAATGTGATGATGCGCTCAGGCTCTACAAGGCGCTCCAGAATGGTGTTCTGACGATATACATCCTCGTTGGCCTCAACGATGGGTGCAAGTGTGTCCAGAATTCTCTTAGCTGCTTCCAGAAACTCAGGCTCGTATGCGTGCTTTTTCTCCAGCTGCGCATACACTTCTCCAACATATGACATAGTTCCTTCCTCCTATTTCATTGTTTCGAAATGAAAACACATGTGTAGTTGCTGCGTTCTCTGCATACAAAGGCATGCAGAGCATGCACCCTTACACGCTGGATCTCATACAAACCGATACGAACGATTTGTATAACTGTATACAAAAAACACTTACTGCATTATACGTTCAGACTTTTGGGGCGACAAGACTTTTTATGTTAAGGAATTGAAATGATACAAAAATGGCCAATATAGAACAATATGATATATAAAAAATATGGTACGTGCATTATAATGCACGTACCATACGATATATATGACAAATGAAACGAGCAGAGTGGATCTCTTACAGCAGCTCAATACCGTTTTCCTTGCATGCAGCTGCGATGTCAGCGGGCCACAGAGAGCACTGAACCTCTCCGATGTGAGCCTTGCGAAGGAAGAACATGCAGATGCGGGACTGTCCAATGCCGCCGCCGATGGTGTAGGGCAGTTCCTTGTTCAGAATCGCCTTCTGGAAAGGCAGTTCTGCACGCTCCGGACAGCCAGCCTTCTCGAGCTGCTCGGCAAGAGAGTTCTCATCCACACGGATGCCCATGGAGGAGAGCTCCAGAGCAATGTCCAGAACAGGATAATAAACCAGAATGTCTGCATTCAGAGCCCAGTCATCATAGTCCGGAGCACGGCCGTCATGAGGCTTGCCGTTTTCGAGCTTGTCACCGATCTGCATGACACAAACGGCCCCCTTCGCCTTGGTGATGTAGTACTCTCTTTCCTTTGGCGTATAATCGGGGAACATCTCCTCGAGCTCCTTCGTGGTAACAAAGAAGATATCCTCCGGGAGAATCTCGGTGATGTAATCATAACGGATGGACATGTACTTTTCTGTTTTGCGCAGAACATGGTAGACCGTGCGGACAACCGACTGCAGTGTCTCCAGGGTGCGATCCTCTTTGAGGATGATCTTTTCCCAGTCCCACTGATCGACGTAGATGGAATGAATGTTATCTGTTGTTTCGTCCCGACGGATGGCGCTCATATCGGTGTAGAGCCCCTCACCGACAGCAAAGCCGTATTTCTGCAGGGCATAGCGCTTCCATTTAGCCAGAGACTGAACAACCTCAGCCTCGCGGCCATCCTGCTCCAGAATATCGAATGCAACCGGGCGCTCTACGCCATTGAGATTGTCATTCAGGCCGGAAGCCGGATCAACGAATAAGGGTGCGGATACGCGCAGAAGGTTCAGACGCTCTGCCAGCATATTCTGGAAGAAGTCCTTAACCACTTTGATGGCGACCTGAGTTTCATGCAGGTTCAGGGCCGACTCATAGCCCTTTGGGATGGTGAGATGCTCCATGTGTGCCTCTTTTCTTTTACTCTGTGATCTTAATCCGGTATAGCAAGGATAAAGCTTTTCATGATAAACCGACTGCTGTTCCGGAATTCGATGTTGTATATGTCAAAGGATTGACATATAATCCCCTACAACAGCTATTAATTAAAACGCAATTGCAGAACGTTTTCAAGAGATCCCGCGTGGATCCGTTCGAGCAAAAAGGAATAAGTTTGAAAAAGTGGACAAAATAACAACGCATTCACTTGAAAAAGATTATAGAAATAACCGATTTACTTTTGGGTGATTCGACCTATAATGATGGAAACTCTTGCAAATGAATGATTTTTGCAGAGGACTTTAAGAATGGAATAGAACAGAACCTGAGTAGCGCAGTGGTCATTACCATTACAGAAACTGGTCAAAAATTGCGCACCATTCGTGCCGCATTGACCAAAGGAGGTTTAATATGAGAACAACCAGACATATCACGCTGATGCCCCAGGATGTGCAGGATTTCGTACGCATTGCGGAGCGCTGCGATTTTGACATTGATATTGCAAACGGATGTTATGGAAGATACATCGTGGATGCTAAATCTTTTCTCGGAGTGATGGGACTGGATCTGGGCGGACATCTGATTGTGTCCTATAACGGATATGACAAGGATTTTGAAGATTATCTGAACAGTAAGAAGCTGGCAGTCTGATAGAATTCAGGCCGTCTGATCATTCGGAATAGAAAGCTTAGCAGCAAACAGAATTATATTATCTCCCTTTCCGGGCGCGGTGACTTCGGTCACCGCGCTCTTATATTGTGCGTATGCATTTTTGAGTTGTGGCATCAGCCATTTTCGAGTAACAAGATCGAGATGCGGGTGCTAGTTATTTTGCAAACGCTGTACTAGAATACCACCATGACAGAAATTACGATTTCGGTACGTTCCCTGGTGGAGTTCCTCCTGCGGAGCGGCGACCTGGACAATCGAACAGGGGGCGGCAGCGAAGAGGCAATGGCCGCGGGAGCAAGGCTCCACAGAAAGCTCCAGGAATCTGCGGAAGGCGAATATTATCCGGAGGTTGTACTGGAGCAGCTGTGGGAGTACCCGGCGAATGATGAAAACGGGCAGGTTGTACTCCGAATAAACGGACGGGCGGACGGAATTTACAAAGAGAGCGGCGACCTGTGGGGAATCGATGAGATCAAGACAACCTATCGGCCGCTTCGCCGGATCAAGGCGCCGAATCCGGTACATCTGGCGCAGGCAAAATGCTATGCCTATATGTATGCCGCTCAGAATCATCTGGATAAAATCTGTGTGCGGATGACCTACTGCAATCTTCTGACAGAGGGCATCCGGCATTTCTATGAAACCTATTCTATGGAAGAACTCACGGCCTGGTATCTTGATCTGATGGAAAGATATCGGCCCTGGGCTGTTTTCGTTTCTGCGTGGTCTGTGAAAAGGACGGACTCCATCCATGCACTGTCCTTTCCCTATCCTTATCGGGAGGGACAAAGAGAACTGGCGGCAGGGGTGTATCGCACCATCGTGCATGAGAAAAAGCTATTCCTTGAGGCTCCGACAGGAACCGGCAAGACGATTACCACTCTTTTCCCATCCATCAAGGCCGTGGGCGAGCACAAGGCGAATCGGATTTTTTATCTTACAGCCAAGACCGTAACAGGAGCTGCAGCAGAGAATGCAATCCGCTTGATGCGCCAGGGTGGTCTTTCCTGCAAGAGTGTCCTTTTGACGGCCAAAGAAAAAGTCTGCATTCTGGATCATCCGGACTGTAATCCGGACAGCTGTCCCAGGGCAAAAGGCCATTATGACCGCATCAATGATGCCATGTATGATCTTTTGACGCATGAGGATACGTTTTCCCGGGAAAACGTTGCCCTGTATGCGGCAAAACATACGGTCTGCCCGTTTGAACTGTCTCTGGATATGAGTCTGTTCGCCGATGTGATCATCGGAGATTATAACTACCTGTTTGATCCGCATGCCTATCTGAGACGTTTTTTTGCAGAGGGCGGAGCTGGCCGGGGAGAGTATATTTTCCTTGTGGATGAGGCTCACAATCTGGTGGACCGCGGCAGAGAAATGTACAGTGCAGAGCTGACAAGAGAGTCTGTCATGCAGCTGCGCAAAAAGGTTCGGAAGGTGTGGCCTTCGCTGTACCGCAAGCTCGGAAAGCTGGCAAAAGAGCTAAAAAGGATCGGGGAGGAGACGCAAAATGTCCTGGCAGGCAATGAGGCTTTTCCGATCGCAGATTTCAAATCCGCAGATTCGGGCAAAGGGGCTTTGACAAAAGCAAAAGGGAATGCCTATCGGGTGCTGACCGATCTTGCTCATCTGGGAAGTCTTGCAGCGGATGTGGATAATGAAATTGCGGGGATCCTGAGCGAGGAGCGAATCGCCGAGCAGGCCGGACTTTCCGGTAAAAAAACAAAGGCCGCCATTTCGGGAACCCCGCAGAAAATGCTCACAGCCAGCACTTTTGCAGGGACTGCTCTTGCGGAAGGCCCGGAAGAAACCGAGGATACAGGGGACGTCTCAGACACAGAGGATTTAGAGGATACCAAAAAGGCGCCGGACCTTAGAGAATCGAATCCATTGAATCAAAAGGAACCGGATCGGAAGGCACTGCGCCAGGAGCTGCTGGATTTTTATTTCATGATCGATCATTTTCAGATGATCTATGCAGAGTTGGACGACCATTATGTCTGCTGCGCCCGCACGGAAGGCCGCGATGTTTCCGTGCGTCTCATGTGCATGGACCCCTCCCGCAAACTAAAGGAATGCATGGACAGAGGAATTGCGTCTGTACTGTTGTCGGCGACCATGCTGCCGATTACCTATTACAAGGCCCTTTTGGGAGGAACACCGGAGGACTATGAAATCTATGCACACTCCGTGTTCGATCCCGGGAAACGGGGGCTGTATGTTGTGCGGGATCTCACCAGCCGCTATCAGCAGCGTACCATGCTAAATTACGGCCGCATCGCCGACTGCATTGCAAAGGTTGTGTCCATGCGGCATGGCAATTATATGGTCTTTTTTCCTTCCTATTCCTTTCTGCATCAGGTGGAGGATCAGCTGAAGGACCGGTGGAACGGTGTGCTGCGAGGGGAAACGCAGACCTGGCTGGCAGGTCTGCACTGCATGGTGATGCGGCAGCATTCCGGAATGACAGAGCCGGAAAGAGAACATTTTCTGGAACAGTTCCGGCAAGTGCGAGAGGATGAGAGCCTTTTGGGAATGTGTGTCATGGGAGGAATCTTCAGCGAGGGAATTGACCTTACGGGGGATGCCCTGATCGGTGTAATGGTTGTCGGGACAGGAATTCCGCAGGTATGCATGGAACGTGAGCTGCTAAAGGACTATTTTGACCGGCAGGGGGTAAACGGCTATGATTATGCGTATCGGTTTCCCGGGATGAACAAGGTCCAGCAGGCCGCGGGACGTGTCATTCGCACCAATGAAGATGTGGGAATCGTTGTTTTGATGGACGATCGTTTCCTGCTGCCGGAAAGCCGAAGGCTATTCCCGATGGAATGGTCCAATCTGCAGGTAACTGACAGCAAGGAGATTGCGCATAAGGTGGAACGATTCTGGGATGAGTGGTTGTAAATTATCAGAATTGCGTGAATTGTATTAAAGATACAGAAAATATCGAACAGATATTGGGCCTGAAAAACGGTAAAATGCTTGCAAAATGTGGATATCTCTGTGGAAAGCGGGGATTATTCGCGAAATGAAGAGTGAAATAACACGGGAAGACTCTTTAAATTGACTGAAAATACGAAAAGGAGAATACGAACATGTGGGCGGAAGAAAGCGTGGTATATCAGATTTATCCTCTGGGGATGTGTGGAGCACCCTTTGAAAATGATGGGGTATTGGAGCATCGGATTCTGCGGGTGCTGGACTGGATCCCACATCTGCAAAAGCTGGGCGTGACAATGGTGTTGTTCAACCCGTTGTTTGAATCGGATACGCATGGCTACAATACGAGAGACTATCGCAAGGTGGATGTGCGACTGGGAACCAATGAGGATTTTAAGAAGGTTTGCGATGCGCTTCATGAGGCAGGGATCAAGATCATGCTGGACGGCGTATTCAATCATGCAGGAAGAGGATTTGGTCCGTTTCAGGACGTTCTGCAAAAGCGCTGGGAGAGCGGCTATAAGGACTGGTTCTATCTGAATCTGGATGGAAATAACGGCTACAATGACGGTCTGTGGTATGAGGGCTGGGAAGGCAACTATGATCTCGTCAAGCTCAACCTCGACAATGAGGCGGTACGCGGATATCTGCTGGACAGCGTTGGCATGTGGATTGACGAATTCGGCATTGACGGTCTGCGCCTTGATGTTGCGTACATGCTCAATCGTAATTTTCTGAAGGCACTGCGCTGGTACGTGGATCAGAAAAAACCAGAGTTCTATCTCATTGGAGAGATCCTCGGCGGTGATTATAAACAGATCGTCAATCCGGAAATGTGCAGCAGCGCAACCAACTATGAATGCTGCAAGGGCTTGTGGTCGAGCTTTAACAGCATGAATCTGTTCGAGATTAACCACTCCCTGATCCGGCAGTTCGGGTCAGATCCCTGGTGTCTGTACCGCGGAATGCACCTCTTGAGCTTTGTGGACAACCACGATATCACCCGGGTGGCCTCGATGCTCACGAATCCGGAGCATCTGCCGCTCATCTATGCGATGATGTTCGGTATGCCGGGAATTCCCTGCATCTATTACGGCAGTGAATGGGGCATTCAGGGCAGAAAGGAACAAGGAGACCCTTGCCTTCGCCCTGCGGTGGAGATGCCGGAATGGAATGAACTGACAGACTGGATTGCAAAGCTTTCTGCAGCCGTGAAAGGTTCGGAGGCTTTGTGCTACGGCGATTTCCGCAGCGTCCTTTTGACGAACCGCCAGTGCATCTTTGAGAGAAAGAGCGAGCACGAAAGAGTCCTGGTTGCGATCAATGCAGACGGCAATGAATTCGATGCACATTTTGATGCCGGATGCGGTCTGGCCGTGGATCTGATCTCCGGAGAGCAGCACGACTTTGGAGGGGGGAGTAAGCTTCCTGCGTACAGCGCGTATTTCTGGAAGTGTGAGCGGTAGCCGCCTGTAGCAGATGTGCGAACTTCCGTATCGATTGGACTTGTTGACGAAACTTTCTGACAAAACAGGGGTTGACAGGAATATACAAGGGGTGTATTATTCCGACTAATCAAGTAGGAAATGACGAAGGCACAGCGCAAAAAGGCCGCCTTCGACAGATGGAGAGGATCACGATGACACAGCAGGCACATGACAACAGCTTCACACAGATGATGCGAATGATGTGCTGCTTCATGGACATGTGCATGTCCCATGAGGCTTACTAGCTATGCATCTACTCGCCAGAGTTTCTTTTCATTCCTTGACTGGATGATTATAATGGGGCAGATGCATGCGTTGCATCTGTCCTTTTTCTTTTCCGTTTTTCTTATTCGGAATCGGGAGCTGCAGCTGTGCAGCAGTTACTTATGTAGATACAGACCTGTAAAAGGGGAGAGTCCATGGCAATTATCAAAGTACAGAATCTTTCCAAAACCTTTGTCACCAAGGATGCAAAGGTGGAGGCATTAAAGAACATTAATTTTGCGGTGGAGCCGGGGGATATATACGGCATCATCGGAATGTCCGGCGCAGGCAAGAGCACCCTGGTGCGCTGCCTGAACTATCTGGAGGTCCCGACAGAAGGAACCGTTACAGTAGAGGGTAAGGAGCTCGGGAGTCTCACCCCGAAGGAGCTACGGCGGCTGCGCAGCAGCATCAGTATGATCTTCCAGGGCTTTAACCTCCTGATGCAGAGCACCGTTCTGGACAACATCTGCTTTCCGCTGACACTCCAGGCCAACAAGCTCAGCAAGGCGGAGGCCCGCAAAAAGGCCATGGAGCTTTTGGAGATCGTCGGACTTACCGAAAAGGCCAAGGCTTATCCGGCACAGCTCTCCGGCGGACAGAAACAGCGCGTAGCAATCGCAAGAGCTCTTGCCAGTGATCCCAAGATCCTTTTGTGCGATGAGGCAACCAGCGCCCTGGATCCGCAGACAACGCAGTCCATCCTGCAGCTTTTGCGCAAGATCAATGAGGAGACTGGCATCACCATCGTCATCATCACCCATCAGATGTCCGTTGTGCATGAGATCTGCAAACACGTGGCGATCGTCGAGAACGGCGAGATTGTTGAGGATGGCCTGGTAGAAGACATTTTCACCCATCCAAAGTCCAGAGCGGCCAGACAGCTCATTATTGAAGGAAAGGATCCGGATGAATGGGAAAAGGAGCAGGAGAGTAAAGGCTCAGCCCCGGCAAAGGAGCTGTTGTCTGAGCTCCAGGGAACCCGGAAGGTTCGAATCGTGTTTAACACCAATTCCTCGTATGAGCCGGTCATTGCCAACATGATCCTGGAGACGGGACATTCGGTGAACATCCTCAAGGCAGATACCAAGGATGTAAACGGCGTGGCAAGAGGTGAGATGATTCTGGGTCTGGCGGCAGACGAGACAATTGCTGCGCAGCAGGTGGAATATCTGCAGAACCGCGGCCTTGCCGTAGAGGAGCTGACTGAGGCAGGAGGTGAGACGGTATGACATCACAGGAAATTCAAATGATCATTGAGGGAATCTGGGAAACCCTGTATATGACATTGTTATCGACACTTATGGGGTATGTGATCGGCCTTCCCTGGGGAATTGCCCTGAAGGTGACAGACAAGGACGGCCTTCATCCCAATCAGGTGATCTACCGGGTGCTGGACGTGATCACGAATGTTATGAGATCGATTCCGTTCCTGATCCTGCTGATCATCGTACTGCCTTTGACCAAGGTCATTGTCGGCAAAACATACGGATCGACCGCAACCATTGTTCCGCTCGTTATTTCGGCGGCTCCCTTTATTGCGAGAATGGTGGAGTCTTCATTGAATGAAGTGGATCATGGCGTGATTGAGGCGGCACAGTCCATGGGAGCGAGCAATCTGCAGATCATTCTGAAGGTGCTTTTGGGTGAGGCCAAGATTTCCCTGATCTCTGGAGCCACCATTACGATCGGAACAATCCTTGGATATTCTGCCATGGCAGGAACCATCGGCGGCGGCGGCCTTGGCGACATCGCCATCCGTTACGGCTACTATCGCTTCCAGCCGGTGATCCTGTATACCACCGTGATCCTTTTGGTGGTGCTGGTACAGATTTTCCAGTTCATCGGGAACCTTCTGTCGGTCAAACTCGACAAGAGACACCTTTGAGGGATACCTGCGGAATCGCTTTCGTACAGCGACTTTTGGGAGCGCAAAGCGCAGAGCATCCGGGGATCCTGGCTCAAAAGGAATACTTCTTCCTGCTCGCAGGAGGTTGTAGATAGAGGCAGAGAGTGATCTCTGCAGGCAAGGTGACGATTCCAAGCCGCCTGCATAAAGGCAGAGCGTGACGGGGCAGAATCGTTTCCAACAACAGCATCGTGTGAGAGAGTCTCACACCGGGCTCGTATCTGTGCGCACTTGATACGATCTCGTTATGCACAGCACGTGCGCATCGGCACAGAATCTGTGCCAGAGAGGAGTTCTATTATGAAGAACAAGATTTTAGCAGCACTGGTAGCATCGACCCTGGCAGCAGGCCTTCTGGCTGGCTGCGGCAGCTCTTCCGACAGCGCAGCATCCACAGATGCAGCAGCAGAGGAGACAACAGAGGCAGCTGCAGAAGAGAACACCGAGGCCGCAGAAGAGGCAGCACCTGCAGACGGCGACAATGTCATCACCGTAGCAGCAACCCTGACCCCTCACTCTGAGATCCTGGATGCCGTAAAGGATGTTCTGGCAGAGCAGGGCTATGAGCTGGAGGTTACCGTATTCGAGGACTATGTACAGCCCAACAATGTGGTAGATTCCGGCGAGATCGATGCGAACTATTTCCAGCACATCAACTACCTGGATTCCTTCAATGAAGAGAACGGAACCGAGCTGGTTGTCGCAGAGAACGGCAAGATTCACTACGAGCCCTTCGGCATCTACGGTGGCACCAAGAGTGATCTGGCTGAGATCGCAGACGGCGATGCCATTGCCATCCCGAACGATACCACCAACGAGGCAAGAGCTCTGCTGCTGCTGCAGCAGGAGGGTCTCATTACTCTGGCTGACGGCGTAGGCGTAACCGCTACTGTTAATGACGTTGCTGAGAACCCTTACAATCTTGAGCTGGTTGAGGTAGAGGCCGCACAGGTTGCCAAGCAGCTGGGGAGCGTAGCCTTCGGCGTCATCAATGGTAACTATGCACTGGAGAACGGACTGAATGTCGGAACCGATGCACTGGCGATCGAGTCTGCAGACGGCGATGCAATTCAGCAGTATGTAAACGTAATTGCAGTAAAGGCCGGCAACGAGTCCTCTGCAAAGATCAAGGCTCTGACCGATGCACTGCACTCTGCGACAGCTGTGGATTACATCAACGACACCTATGAAGGTGCTGTTGTACCTTACGACGGAGAGCAGTAAGAAAAGCAGGACGGACAGCGCTTGCCAAATAACGAGCCGGATAACGTAGAATGAAAGCCTCCACCGAAATCGCTGCGGGGCTTTCATTTTCGCTGCACCGAGATGCGGGTTAAATTATTACCATCACTTTTATGTAACACATCGCTGCCTTGCTGCGTATATGAAAGAGGTACCGGCAGACAGAGGATATAAAAGGTTCGCATCCTGCAGGATTTTCGTTATAATTTATCTGCGGAGCAATCGGGTTTAGAACGTCTTCATTCGATGCCGTAAAACAGAGATTGAAAAAGGAAGGGAAACAGAAAATGAACAACACAGCAGTTGAAAACGTAAAGAAATTTTTTAAGGAGCACCCCATGGTCGGCATGCTGATCGCAATGGTTCTGACCGGATTGTTCGGAGTGCTGATCACGAATGTTATTCCGGGTGCGATCCATCTGGAAACCGGAAAGGCCACCATGCAGGGAGCTGTAACGCGCTTTCTTCTGGCAGCCGTAGCGTCATTTACGGCGCTCATTTTGTATTGCCGGGTATCCGGAAGGGAGCTTAAAAGCTTCTTAACCGGCTCCGGAATGGGACGCGGTATTCTGATGGGCTGGAGCGTTCTTTTCGTAAACATTGTGCTGGCACTGTTGAATCTGATGAGCGGATGCGTCGTTGGGGACGTGCCGAAGGCTCTGCTCCTCGCACTCGTAGCCGGAATTGGCGAAGAGGTCGTGTTCCGTCTGATTCCGCTGTCTGTCGTACTGGATGCGGATTGCAGCAAAAAAACGACCGTCACCGCCTGCGTGGTTTCCGGCATCTGCTTTGGCTTGAGCCATCTGGTAAATATCTCATCGGGAGCGAATCCGTCGGCAACCATGATGCAGATCCTGTATGCAACCGTGCTCGGCGTACTCCTGGCCGGAATCTATGTGAGGACAAAGAACGTCTGGGCCGGCATATTCCTGCATACCCTGATGGATTTCCGCGATTTTGTGCTGGTCGCTCCGGGACAGCAGGTGGACAATGTGGTGACAGATTCGGTGAATGTCTTCCAGCTGATCGTCATTGGAATCATCGTTGTGCTGTTCCTCATCAATGCCATTGTGGTGATTCGCAAGTACATGAAGCAGAAATAATTTGCTACAGCGGATCTTAAAAATCGCAACTATTTAGCACCTGCATCTCGATTTTGGTACTCGAAGATAGGAGAAACCGCCTGCGCGGCTTTCTCCTTGCATACGGAAAATCTCGATTTGGCTGGCCATGAGGCCGACACTCGAAGGCAGCTGCACTGCCTTCTCCTGTTTGGCCTTGGCCACCTGAGGGTTTCAATCATGAATCCGTGCGCGGGGCGCCCGATTCATGTTGAAATCGCCAGGTGCTAAACAGATTTAAAAAATCATTTGACAACGCTTCCAGAGTGTAGTACTATAACCCTCGTCCCAAAAAGAAACAGTTTGGGATGAGGAAATCAAGTTTTATGAATGCGATAGTAGCTTAGTTGGTAAAGCGCCACCTTGCCAAGGTGGAGACCGCGAGTTCGAGCCTCGTCTGTCGCTCTTAACAATCGAATATTTGTGTAGATGCGATAGTAGCTTAGTTGGTAAAGCGCCACCTTGCCAAGGTGGAGACCGCGAGTTCGAGCCTCGTCTGTCGCTCTTAACAATCGAATATTTGTGTAGATGCGATAGTAGCTTAGTTGGTAAAGCGCCACCTTGCCAAGGTGGAGACCGCGAGTTCGAGCCTCGTCTGTCGCTCTTATAGGAAACCTGCAGATCATTTCGATTTGCAGGTTTTTCTGTTGATATGTCTTTGTTTAGCACCTGAGGGTTTGCGAATGCGGCGGAGAAAGCCGCGCAGGCGGTTTCTCCTATCTCGAGTATCAAAATCGAGATGCGGATGCTAAACAGATGCGTTAACTTTGGTTGATTCAGACAGCTGCATGCCGCATCGAGGCTTTCCGCCTGCAAGGAGAACAAAATGAAAATCTGTGTCATCAATGGGTCCCCGAAGGGACAATATTCCATCACACTCCAGACGGTTCGATATCTGGAGAAAAAATTCCCGTCCTGTGAGTTCCATGTTCTGGATGTCGGGCAAAAGATCGTCTCTTTTGAGAAGGATATGACAAAGGCCGGGGCGGAGCTGAACTGGGCGGAGGTCGTTTTATTTTCCTATCCGGTGTATACGTTTCTGGCACCCAGCCAGCTGCATCGTTTCATTCGGGCCTTAAAGGAGAGCCACATTTCACTGGAAGGCAAATACGCAACCCAGCTGACAACGTCTAAACATTTCTATGACATTACAGCGCATCGCTATCTCGAGGACAACTGTCATGACCTGGGGATGCGTGTGATCCACGGCCTCTCGGCGGACATGGAAGATCTGACGACAAAAAAGGGCCAGGCGGATGCGGTGGCGTTCTGGAAGTATGTCATGTGGTGCGTGGAGCAGGGAATCTGTGAGACACCGCAGGAGGCATCTGCGGCAAAAACTGCAGCAGATCCGGCGCAGAAGAAGAGTGTGGATTGCATTGCAGAGGAGGCGACAGCCGGAAAGTCGGGAACGGAGGACGGCAGCAAGGAGAGCAATCGCACCGTTGCCCTGGTCGCGGACCTTGCCCCGGAGGATGAGCCGCTGCGGGAGATGATGGAGGAATTTGAGAGAGTCTGTCCCTGCAAGGTGCGGCTGGTCAATCTCGCAGAATATCCGTTTAAGGGCGGATGCATCAGCTGCTTTCACTGCGCGGCAGACGGGAAATGCATTTATAAGGACGGCTTTGATACCTTCCTTCGGGAAGAGATTCAGACGGCAGATGCCATTGTCTATGCCTTTTCTATTGTGGATCACTCCATGGGACCTCGGTTTAAGACCTATGACGACAGGCAGTTCTGCAACGGCCACCGAACGGTGACGGAGGGGATGCCCTTTGGCTATCTCATTCACGGAGACTATGCGAAGGAGACGAATCTGCAGAATGTGATTGAGGCAAGATGCCAGGTGGGCCATAATTTCCTGGCGGGCGCGGCGACTTCTGCAGAAGAGATTCGCAGCATGTCGCAACGTCTTGTTTATGCGATGCAAAATAACTACGTGCCGCCCAGAAATTTCTGGGGAGTGGGCGGAATGAAGATCTTCCGGGATCTGATCTGGATCATGCAGGGCCTGATGAAGGCAGATCACGAGTTCTACAAAAAGCGGGGCATCTATGATTTCCCGCAAAAGAAAAAGGGACAGATGATCATGATGTACGCTGTGGGCACGATGTTCCGCAATCCGAAGATTCGCTCGAAAATGGGCAATAAAATGAACGAGGGAATGATCGCTCCCTACCGCAAGGTGATTGCAGAGGCAACGAGTGAGGAGTAGAATGTTCTGCATTGAGGATTGCTGTATTAACATCAGGAAAGAGGTGTCGAATGGATTACAACGAAGCTGCCCTTGCACTGCATGAAAAGTTCCCCGGCAAGATTGCTGTACAGAGTCTGGCTCCCTGCAGGGATCGTGATGCACTGTCTACCGCCTATACCCCGGGGGTTGCAGAGCCCTGCCGCAAGATCAAGGCAAACCCGGATGATGTGTACCGCTACACCATGAAGGGACGTACGGTTGCGGTTGTAACGAATGGTACGGCGGTTCTGGGCCTTGGCAATATCGGACCGGAGGCGGGTCTTCCTGTTATGGAAGGCAAGTGTGTTCTGTTCAAGGAATTCGGTGGCGTGGATGCCTTCCCGATCTGCCTGAATGCGCGGACAAAGGAAGAGGTCATTGCAGCCGTAAAGGCCATTGCGCCGACCTTTGGCGGCATCAATCTGGAGGACATCAAGAGCCCTGAGTGTTTTGAGATCGAGGCAGAGCTCGAGAGAGAGCTGGAGATTCCGGTCTTCCATGATGATCAGCATGGAACGGCCATCATTGTGCTGGCAGGAATTCTGAATGCATTAAAGGTGGTCGGCAAGAAGATTGAAGATGTAAAGATCGTCCAGAACGGTCCGGGAGCAGCGGGAACAGCGATTATCCATATGCTGCAGACGGCAGGTGCCCGTCATATCATTGCCGTTGACGAACATGGAATCCTGGTGCCGGGTCGTCCGGAGGGACTCGAAGGCCATAAGGGGAAACTCGCAGAGGAGACCAATCCCGAGAAGCTCTCGGGCGGCCTTGCCGAGGCAATCAAGGGTGCAGATATCTTTATCGGAACATCTGTTGCAGGAGCACTGACACCGGAGCTGGCGAGAACGATGGCTGAGGGCGCGATTGTTTTTGCTATGGCGAATCCGACGCCGGAGATCATGCCGGATCTGGCCAAAGAGGCAGGCGTTCGGGTCATCGGTACCGGAAGGTCGGATTTCCCGAACCAGGTCAACAACGTGCTGGCCTTCCCTGGGATCTTTAAGGGGGCATTGTCTGTGCGTGCAAGAGACATCAATCCGGCGATGAAGATGGCGGCGGCCAAGGCGATTGCCGGTCTGATACCGGATGAGGAATTAAACGAAGAGAACATTCTGCCGAAGGCCTTTGACCCCAGAATTGCAGAGGCTGTATCGAAGGCTGTTGCAGAGGCTGCAAAAGAGAGCGGCGCTGCAAGGATCTGATGATGGTTTTTATGTATCTATTTAGCACCTTGCGATTTCAACATGAATCGGCCACTTGTGGACGGATTCATGATTGAAATTGACAGGTGGGCAAGGAGCGGAGCTCCTCTGCCCAGCCACATCGAGGTTTTCCGAAGGAAAATCGAGATGGGTGCTAAACAGTTACGTTTTTACTAGTTGTTGCGCCTGTACGAGCAGGCAGAGGAGGTATTATGGAGCAGCTGAAACCGATCAAAGAAGGCAAGGTACGTGAGATTTATGATGCAGGGGAATCCCTCATCATGGTTGCAACGGACCGCATCTCGGCATTTGATGTCATCCTGAAGAACCAGATCACGGGAAAGGGCAAGGTTCTGACCCAGATGTCCCGTTTCTGGTTTGACTATACCAAGGATGTTCTGCCGAATCATATGGAGAGCACGGATGTCAAGGATATGCCGGAGTTCTTCCAGACTGGAGATTATCAGGGGCGCAGCATGAAGTGCCGCAAGCTCACAATGATCCCGGTTGAGTGTATCGTTCGCGGCTACATCACCGGCTCCGGCTGGGCCAGCTACAAGGAGAACGGCACCGTCTGCGGCATTCAGCTGCCGGAAGGCCTGAAGGAGTGCGACAAGCTGCCTGAGCCGATCTACACCCCCAGCACCAAGGCGGAGATCGGCGATCACGACGAGAACATTTCCTTTGAAAAGAGCATCGAGGTTCTGGAGAAGGAATTCCCCGGCCACGGTGAGGAATATGCGACCAAGATCAAGGACGCAACCATTGCCCTCTATAAAAAGTGCGCAGACTATGCTCTGTCCAAGGGCATCATCATTGCAGATACGAAATTCGAGTTCGGTCTGAACGAGAACGGCGAGGTTGTTCTGGGTGATGAGATGCTGACCCCGGATTCAAGCCGTTTCTGGCCGGTGGAAGGCTATGAGCCCGGCCATGGCCAGCCCTCCTTTGACAAGCAGTTCGTTCGTGACTGGCTGAAGGCCAATCCGGACAAGGGCTATGAGCTGCCGGCAGATGTCATCGATAAGACCATTGCTAAATATAAAGAGGCTTACCATCTCCTGACCGGAAAAGAGGTAGAACTCTAAGGAACTGCATGCGCAGCTTTCTCCTTGCATTTGGAAAACCGCGATGCGGCATGATAAAGGGATCCAGTGTGTTGGACATGGTACCGACATACCGGATCCCTTTGCAGTTCGACCGGAAGGATCGGACAAAAGAGCAGAAAGGACACTCCATGAGGAATACCACTATCGGCATTGTGGCGCACGTAGATGCCGGCAAGACGACCTTATCAGAGAGCATACTGTATTACACCGGAGCCCTGCGAAAACGCGGACGGGTAGACCATGGCGATGCCTTTCTGGATACGGATGCCATGGAAAAACAACGCGGCATCACCATTTATTCCAAGCTGGCGCGGTTCGAATATCGGGAGCGTCCGTTCACTTTGCTGGATACCCCGGGACATGCCGACTTTTCCCCTGAGATGGAACGTGCTCTTGGAGTCCTGGATGCTGCCGTTCTGGTCATCAGTGCGGCGGATATTCTCTCTGTGCAGGGTGCAGATCCGCAGGTTCTGGTGCTGTGGAAGCTGCTGCGTCATTATCACGTCCCGACATTGATCTTTATCAACAAGATTGATCAGCTCCTGCCAAAGGAGCTCACAGCAGACGGGGCAGAGGACAAGGATTCTGAAGGACAGAATCTTCCGGAATCTGCGGAGCGTCAAAAGCTGCAAAAGGATCTGCTGGAGCTGATTGCGAAGGATCTGGGAGAGGGACTCGTTTTTTTCGGAAAGGGACAGTTGTCCGCAGAAAACGAGGAGGCTGTGGCGGTCCTGGATGAGAATCTCATGGAGCGCTTCCTGGAAGGAGAACATGCCTTGCAGCAGGACGTGCAGCGGCTCGTGATGGATGGCCGGCTGGTCCCTGTTTATGCAGGGAGTGCGCTTCACGATGAGGGGACGGCAGAACTCCTCGAAGGAATTGCAAGATATGTGTCCGCAGAGCTCGTTCCTGAAAGGAAGAATCTGCCTGCAGGGTCCGGAAAAACGGAGAATTCCAAGGAGGCTTGCTGCGCAGAAAAGGGACCTGGAAATGAAAGCCGTAACAAAGAGGCAAGGGGAAAAGTGGCCGCATTCGGCGCGCGGGTCTACAAGGTGACCCGGGAGGACGGAACGCGGCTTACCTGGATGAAGATTACGGATGGATGCCTTCATGTAAGAGACTCTGTCACGCAGAGTTATCAGGCATCAGTACCTGCGGGCGTTTCAGATACGGGGGATGAGGAGGAAATGTCGGCTGTCGAAACCTTGACAGCGGAGGAAAAGGTCAGCGAGCTGCGGCTGTATTCCGGAGAGCGATATCAGCTGGTGACAGAGGCTATGGCCGGAGAGATTGTGGCGGTAGCGGGCCTTTCCCATACGAGTGCAGGGGACGGCCTTGGCTGTCAGGAAACGGACCGCAAGGAGCTGCTGGCACCGGTAATGACGAGCACGGTGACGGCGCTCGATCGTTTTGGCAAGCCGGTGGATGAATTCACCCTGATGAAGGCCTTAAAAGAGCTGGAGGAGCAGGAACCGATGCTCCACGTATCCCGGGAGGAGAACGGGGATCTGTGTGTCCGCATCATGGGCACCATCCAGATCGAGATTCTGAAAAACCTTCTGAAGGAGCGGTATGACCTCCGGGCCAGCTTTGGCTCCGGGACAATCGTGTACAAGGAAACCATACGGCGTCCCGTGGAGGGCGTTGGGCATTTCGAGCCTCTGCGGCATTATGCGGAGGTGCATCTGTTGCTGGAACCCGGGGAGCCTGGGAGCGGGATTGTCATTGAAAATCGCTGCATTCCCGGGATGCTGGAGAAAAACTGGCAGAATCTGATCCTCTCACAGCTATCCTCCGGGAGCTTTAAGGGCGTCCTGACAGGCTCGGGACTGACGGATGTTCGCATCAGCCTCCTTGGCGGCAAGGCGAATAAAAAGCATACCTCCGGCGGAGACTTTCGAAAGGCCGCCTTTTCGGCGGTGCGGCAGGGCCTTATGATGGCTGAGAACATCCTGCTGGAGCCGGTGATGAATGTCACCATCGAGCTGCCTTCAGAGAATGTCGGAAGGGCCATGACCGATATCAGCCAGATGCATGGCAGCTGTCAGCCGGCGCAGTTTATGGAAAATGAGGCCGTTCTGGAGGGCTCGGTGCCGGCCTCGGAGCTGGGAGATTATGCGGCAGTGGTATCCGGCTACACCGGCGGAAGAGGGAGACTTAGTGTATCCTGGAAAGGCTATGAGCCTTGTCACAATACAAGGCAGGTGATGGAGGAGCGCCGCTATGATCCGGACGCAGACCGTCGGAATCCGACCTGGTCGGTGTTCTGCTCGCACGGAGCCGGCACCATCGTGCCCTGGGACAGGGTGCGGGAATTCATGCACGTCGACTGCGAGTGGAGCAAGCTGGAAAAAGAGCTGGAGGTCGGTTACCTGGAGCAGCAGAGCGCATTCGCAGGAGCGGGAAGAGGGGAGGCCAATCCGGCGGCAGCTTTGGGAATCGCAGCAGGAGCGGGGACGATCCGCTACCGGTCGGATGACTACTATACCTATCAGCCGGGAATGGGCACCGAACTGTATGATCTGGACGGACCGGAAGAGGATGGAATACCTGCCGGTGAGGCAGCGGACACCGCTGATCACAGCGTTCGCAGAAAGCGGCAGGACGATTACAAGGAAAGAGAACGTGCCCATACCTCGGAAGAGGAAGAGCTAAAGAGGATTTTTGAGAAAACCTACGGACCGGTTAAAACGCAGCTGCGCCATCCGGACAATGTCCGCAGCAGCTCCTGGGTCAGTGGGAGCGGGCTGGTGCTGCCTTCGCAGGAAGGCGAGAGTGGGACAGCAGGGGCTCGTCAGGAGAATCTAAATAACGACTGCGGCACCAGTCTGTCCGGGAGCGGTGAAAAAGGCAGAGCCGCAGATAAATATAAAAATAAATCCAAAGACAAAACCAACCAACAGCGTCAGGAGTTCCTCCTGGTGGATGGCTACAATATTGTCTTTGCCTGGGCCGAGCTCAAGGACCTTGCGGCGACGGACATCAAGGCAGCAAGAGACCGCTTGCTGGATATCCTGTCGGATTATGCCGGCTATTCCGGAGAGAATGTCATTGTGGTGTTCGATGCCTACCGCGTACCGGGCGGCAAGGGAGAGGTCTACCGCTATCACAACCTGGATGTCGTCTTTACCAAAGAGGCAGAGACAGCAGATCTCTACATCGAAAAGACCGCTCATCAGCTGACCAAAAATCACAGAGTCCGCGTGGCAACCGGTGACTTTGTAGAGCAGGTTATTATTTACGGAGCAGGGGCCGTTCGCCTATCGCCAAGGGGACTCCTTGAAGAGATCCTCTATGCCGGGCAGGAGCTCAAGAGCAGGTATGTGACAGAGTCGTGATTCGTACAGCGAGATTACCTTGTCCGGTTTTGCAGGCAGCACACATCAAAAATCTTCAGCGTAGTCAGGACCCGCAGATCAAAAGAATTCCCTTGCAGGATAGCTAACGCTGGCTTACAATCTATTGTGTTAACTGAATTAGTCAACATCTATAGATTGATCTTGTGTATCGATAAAGCAAAGTCGAGATATGTGCGGAACAGCTACGATTTTGCTTGGTTGTGATCGATTTCGGCGAGGACAGGCGATGAGCAGCTGCTATATTACTGCGAACGAGTATATCGAGACAGATGCATGCTCCATTCTGCGTGAGGATCAGTATTTTGACACAGAGGTGAGCTTTTGCCGTGTGTATTCTGAAGAGACGCTGATGTATCTGGAGAGGATCCTTTTGCGCGGCGGCATTTCTTATTGCATTCAGGAAGAGAATACGTCGCTGTTGTCGAGGCTGTTCAGTATGCGGCGCAGCGGCTGCATTGTGCGGATCAATCAAAGACATATGGAAAAGGCAATGTATCTGACCAGGAACCTTCGAGGACTGGAGATTCTCAGTGTGGTTCCGGAAGAGGACTGGTCACCGCGCCGGGCCAAAGAGCGCAGAACCGAGGAAAAGGAACAAAGACAGCGATTCTATGATGCAAGAGAATCGGCCAGAGAGAGGCAACAGGCAGAAGAGTATTATGAAGAAGAGAGAAGAAGCCGGCAGATGGCATAAGGAGTCAGCCGGAAAGCAGCGTTCCATACAGAAGGGAAAAAGAGGAGAGCAGGCACAGAATGCGCCTGCTCTCCTTATTGATGCCGGAACAGCCAAAGTCCCGGCAAAGACCAAAAAATCGGCCTGTCCTTACAGCAAAAAATGCGGCGGCTGCACGATGATCGACATGCCGATGGAGCAGCAGCTAGGCAGGAAGCTGGAATGGGTCAAGGAGTGCATCGGAGCATACGGACCGGTGGAGCCGGTGATCCGGATGAAGAATCCTTACCGCTATCGGAATAAGGTGACCAGCATCTTTGGGCTGGACCGTAAGGGACATCCTGTCTGCGGCGTTTATAAGGCAAGGACACGGGAGATTGTCCCGGTGAAGGGGTGTCTCATTGAGAACCGGCAGGCCGATGCCATTGTGCAGGACATCTATAGCCTTTTGCCCTCCTTTAAGCTGCGAGTCTACGATCCGGAGACCGGATTCGGGATCCTCCGGGCGGTGCAGATCCGTACCGGACATGTGACAGGAGAGGTTCTGGTCACGCTGGTGACGGCCGGTCCTGTTTTTCCTTCCAGGAACAATCTGGTGAAGGTGCTGACAAAGCAGCATCCCGAAATTACAACGATCGTCCAGAACATCAAGGACAATGACACCTCCATGGTGCTCGGAAACCGCGAGAAGGTCCTGTACGGCAAGGGGTATATCGAGGATGAGCTCTGCGGGAAGCGGTTTCGGATCTCCTCGAGGTCCTTTTATCAGGTCAATTCCGTCCAGACGGAGAAGCTCTACAACATTGCCATCGATGCGGCGGGGCTGACCGGCAAGGAGCGCGTGCTCGATGCCTATTGCGGAATCGGCACCATCGGAATCTGCGCAGCGGACCACGCCCGGGAAGTGCTGTCGGTGGAGCTGAATGCAGATGCAGCAAGAGATGCGGAAAATAACGTGCGCCGCAACAATCTCTCGAATGTGACCGTATACCATGAGGACGCCGGCAAATTCATGCAGGAGCTGGCTGCGCAGAAAGAGAGCGCAGATGTTCTCCTTATGGATCCGCCAAGGAGCGGCTCGACAGAGGAATTCCTTCAGGCTGCACTCGTGATGAGACCGAAGAGAATCGTCTATGTCTCCTGCAATCCGGAAACGCTCGGCCGGGATCTGAAGATCCTGACAGAGGGCGGTTATCAGATGAAGAAGGCAGTTCCGGTGGACATGTTCCCGTTTACGCCGGAGGTGGAGACGGTATGCCTTTTGAACAACACCCATAAGAAGAAAGAATCCTACGTAACTCTTGATGTTGAAATGGATGATTATTACCGCATCAAGAATGGAGAGGATTCCACCAAATAATAGGCATCACAATTAAATAGGAGTTTGAATAGATGAGCTGCAGATGCGGAACCAACCGTAATCTGCAGCTTTTTGTTTCCACAAGAGGCCTTGCCCGGAAAAAGGATTTTAACAGGGAAAAATTGTGATACGATAAGCTCATACATATGAAATTCATTCAATAGAAGAGGACGGTTATATGATAATAAGTGAGAGAATTCTGAAAGTAATGAAAGAAAGAAACATGACACAGACCGAATTTGCCCAAAAGGTTGGGATTGGGAACAGTACGATCAGCGAATGGAAGAAAAAGAAAACCAATCCGACAGCGGAAAAGCTTATGGATATCTGTAATGTACTGCAGATTACCCCGGAACAGCTTCTTACCGGCAGGGGAATAGAGGACGAGGAAGAGATTGCGGCTGCAGCTCCGGAGAGTCGGTTTACACCGCGGGATATTCGTATGATTGAGGATTTCCATGGTCTTAAGGAAGCACAACAGAAACGGCTTCTGGCTTATATGGAAGCGCTGATGAAGCTGGAGAATTTGGAAGAGATGTAGAAGGTTTTAAGGTCGCAAAATGCGACTTCACGTAATAACAATTTATTTGAAGGTCAGGAAGGTGGCCAAAGATAATTGCCAATAATGCCCTCGTGTTTGAACAGATTAACAGCATTGAGCTGCGACAGCTGGAATATCAAAAGGATATGGATGAAAAATTCGGGAAGATTTCCGCTTTCTGAACCTGGATGGTATGGAAGGATATCATATCGGTGCATCACTCAAGGATGCCGGTAAGAAGTGCTTAGGCATCAATAAAATTTATGGAACGGATAACATAGAAAACAGAAGTTTACTCTGGGAGATGAGCAATATAAAAGACTCATGGCGTATATGAAAGCATTGCAGAAGTTGGAACAGATGGAGAGCATAGTGGAGGAATAGAGATGGCAAATAAAATAGTTAGGGAAATTATTCACGCAAAAGGAATTGATATTGGGATTTACACGAAAGATTTTGAAAATGAATATATTTCGTTGACAGATATTGCAAAATATAGAAATGATAATGATCCCAGATTTGTCATTCAGAACTGGATGCGAAACAGAAATACAGTCGAATTTCTAGCAGTTTGGGAAGAACTTCATAATCCGGATTTTAACCGTGTGCAATTCGAGGCGGTTAGAAGTGAGGCGGGATTAAACAGGTTTGTTATGACGCCAACCAAATGGATTGAACAGACCAATGCTATTGGAATAGTGTCAAAAGCAGGCAGATATGGTGGAGGAACTTATGCACATAGCGATATTGCAATGGCATTTGCTACGTGGATTTCTCCGGAATTTCAACTGTATATCATGAAAGATTACCGCAGGTTAAAACAGGATGAAAACAGTCGACTTTCATTGGATTGGAACTTGAACAGAGCTTTATCAAAGGTGAACTACCGTATTCACACGGATGCGGTGAAGGAAAATTTAATTCCACCAGAACTAACACCAGAACAGATTGCTTATACATATGCCAGTGAAGCAGATCTTTTAAATGTTGCTTTATTTGGTCAGACTGCCAAGCAATGGAAAAATAATAATCCGGGTAAAAAGGGAAATGTGCGTGACGATGCAAATTTAAATCAGTTGTTGGTGTTGGCAAATATGGAAAGCTATAATGCTATTTTAATTGAGCAGGGGAAACCTCAATCAGAAAGACTTATACTGCTTAGAAATTTGGCAATCAGGCAGATGGATACATTAGCTAGTATAAATCTGTCAGCGGTTTCGGCACTTCCTGGAGGTGATATATAAATTGAAGAAAAAAAATTTAGAAGAGCTATCAGCGCCTGGGGGACAAGGCTTTTTATCCTTGGCACATAACCCTCTGAGGAACTCCTACAGTACGCACGGACGGAAGAACGTATAAAGAATCTGGAACGCGATGCGATTGCAGTGATTGCGGAAACAACGAATACGCGGATTACGGTGCCAGATGAACAGGAGGAGAATGGCGACATGTGTAAGGGTATAGAAGAGCTGATGGAATGGAGCAAAGAAGAAGGGAAGGCAGAGGAAAATAGATGCAAATGATAGAACGGGTGGTGCGAATATCATGAAGAGGATAGATATGGTTGCAGAATGGAGAGAGATTTCGATTCGAGAGGTCGATGGACTGCGGATTGGGAATGCTCAGAATGAAGAGGCGAGGACCGGCGTAACGGTGCTGCTGTTCGATAACGGAGCAAGAGTCGGTGTTGATGTCAGCGGCGGCGGACCGGCTTCGAGGGAGACGACACTGGCGGATCCGACAACGGCAGATGTTCCTGTGAATGCAGTGGTGTTGTCCGGCGGTTCGGCCTATGGCCTTGCGGCAGCAGACGGCGTAATGCATTATCTGGAGGAGCACGGCATCGGATATGATACCGGATTCGCACTGGTGCCGTTAGTGTGTCAGTCCTGCATTTATGACCTTGGTGTTGGACGCAGTGACATTCGCCCGGATCGGCAGATGGGATATGATGCCTGCTGTGATGCAGAGCATCCGAATCCGTACAGTGGCAGAGTGGGTGCAGGATGTGGTGCAACGGTAGGGAAGCTTTGCGGAGCAGAGCGCTGTTCGGACGCAGGACTTGGTGTGTATGCCGTGCAGCTGGGGGATCTGGTGATGGCAGCTGTAGTTGCGGTCAATGCGCTGGGAGATGTGTCAGATCCGAATACCGGTGAGAAGCTGGCGGGACTGCGAGCCGAGTCTGGAACCGGATTCGCCGATTCCAGACAGGAACTGTACCGCATCAGCAAACGCACCGATCTGTTCACGGGAAACACGACCATCGGAGCCATTATTACGAACGGAAGATTTTCCAAAGCCGAGATGAATAAGATCGCGTCTATGACGCGTAATGCCTATGCAAGATGTATCACTCCGGTTGGAACGCTGGCAGACGGAGATACCATCTATGCTGCTTCGATCGGAACCGTGGAGGCAGATGTCAATGTTGCAGGAACGCTGGCTGCAGAGGTGATGGAGCATGCCATTGTGAGGGCAGTGCAGAGATAAACATATCCTACGCATTTTTCTGGTAAATGATATACAGTCCCTTCAAAAGGAGTTCATCATCGAGAATGATGTCATGTCTGCAATGAGGGATGATGCACTTAGCAAGGCCGCCGGTGGCAACGACGGTTGCCTTGCTGCCGATCTCGTCCTCAATCCGGTCAATCAGACCGTCAATGGAAGCAGCGTTGCCGTTGACGATGCCGCTCTTCATGCAGTCGAGCGTATTTTTGCCGATGACATTTTTGGGAGCCTCCATACTGATGCCGCTGAGCTGCGAGGCTCTGGCAGTGAGGGCATCCAGAGAGACCTGCGGGCCCGGCAGGATCAGGCCGCCGATGTATTGGCGGTTCACATCGAGAACGGAGAAGGTGGTTGCCGTTCCCATGTCAATGATGATCTGCGGAACCGGATAGAGATTCGCACCGGCTACAGCATCCGCCACGAGGTCGGCTCCGAGCTGGCCGGGATTGTCGATCTTGATATTGAGCCCGGTCTTAAGGCCTGCAGAGAGGACCAGGATTTTCTTCTTCAGAATCTTTTCTGCGGCAATCGACACAATGCGGGTAATCTGAGGAACAACGGAGGAGAGGATCGCACCCTCGAACTGATCCGGGGTGATCTTGTGAATGTCCATGAGATTTTTGAAATCGATGGCATATTCCAGCTCCGTTTTGGTGCGGTTCGTGGACAGACGCTCGATGAAGTGTGTCTTCTTGCTGTCAATTCCGCCGATGACAATGTTGGTGTTTCCGATATCAATGATTAGAATCATGAGTTTGCTCCTTCGTTACCTTGTCAGTTTCTGAATCTCATCCAGAATCTGCTGTGCGGCCTCGTCCTTGCTCATAAGGGGAAGGGAGAGCTCGCTGTCCTTTGTAATCAACGTGATCACATTCGTATCTCCCTGAAAGCCGGCACCTGCCACCTTGACATTGTTGGCAGCGATCACGTCCAGGTTTTTCTTCTGTAATTTCGCTCTCGAATTCTCGAGCATGTTCTCGGTTTCCATGGAAAATCCGCACAGGATCTGACCGGACGGCTTATGAGAACCCAGATACGCCAGGATGTCGTCCGTACGCTCGAGTTCAATGCTCATCTCATTGTCGTGTTTTTTAACCTTATTGTCATAAATAACGGCAGGCCGGTAGTCTGCGACAGCAGCGGCCTTGATGATGATATCCTGCTTACTGCTGCGGGAGGTTACAGCATCGTACATGTCCTTTGCGGTGACAACCGGAACGTAGTCAAGGAACATGGGCGGGATGAGGCTCGTGGGGCCGCTGACGAGGGTGACATCGGCGCCGCGCAGCATGGCAGCGCGGGCAATCGCATAGCCCATCTTGCCGGAGGAATGATTCGTGATGTAACGAACGGGGTCGATGCTCTCCTGTGTGGGGCCGGCGGTCACCAGAACATGTTTGCCGGCAAGGTCCTTTTCACAGGCGAGCTCCCTTTCAATATACTGCAGCAGGGTTTCGGGCTCCGGCATTTTGCCGGCACCGGTGTCGCCGCAGGCAAGATAGCCGCTTGCAGGCTGAATGATCTCATAACCATAATGCTGCAAAACGGTCAGATTGTCCTGAACAATCGGATTCTCGAACATCGCCGTGTTCATGGCAGGCGAGATCATCCGCGGGCACTTGCAGGCAAGGAGCGTTGTTGTCAGCATATCGTCGGCAATGCCGTGGGCGAGCTTGCCGATCACGTTGGCACTTGCCGGAGCAACCATCACGAGATCAGCCTGTTTGGCCAAGGAGACGTGCTCCACCTGAAATTCAAAATTACGATCAAACGTGTCCACCAGACACTTATGGCCCGTTAAGGTCTCGAAGGTAATGGGATTGATAAAATTCGTTGCATTCCGCGTCATGATGACATGTACGTTGGCATGCCGCTTGACCAGCATGCTGGCAAGAGATGCAATCTTGTAGGCCGCAATGCTGCCGGTAACACCGAGCACGACCGTTTTTCCTTTCAACATAAACTCAGCAAATTCCTTTCTGTAATCCGTGCCTGCTGTTCGCAGCAAACCCGCAAACGATGTCGGGCAGGCACAGTAACCATAACGTCTATTGTATCAGCTTCCAAAATCAATTTGAACTGGCCGCTTTCTCTTGTTTTTAAATACTGTGTGATGAACGGCTGTTGTTGGAGATATGCGACTTTCTGTTTTCATAGGTTCCTGTCTTTCTGGGTTACGGCCCACATCTCTGGCTGGCGTGTGGGTCGCATCTATAATCCGCAATATTCTGCATCTATCACTACTCTACGAAGCTGCCGGGATGGCTGCTATCCGTGCCATGTAAGGTGTTTGTTAAGCTCTTGTAAAGAATCGGAGTTTTACAAATGTTTAACGATTCACCGTTTCCGGATTTAACAACGCCCCTTTAGGATGGGCACTGTTGAACAAAAGAGCCGCGGGCACATAGAAACGCAGGCGGTGAATCGGGCATGAGCCCAGACGTGAGAGCTGATCGGAATTTTGATTTAAGTTGCTCGCAAGGATTCGGTATTGGAACCGGGCGATCGCACGGCAGAGGCCGGGAGAGGAATTCACGAGGATCAGCAGAAAGATGAGGAGATTATGAAGCGTAAAGTTATGGGTGTTGTATTGACGGCTGGTCTTGCAATGAGCATGCTGGCCGGCTGCTCCGGCAACACAGAGACGACAACAGAGACCAGCGAAGCGGCTGAGGCAACCGAGACTACACAGGCAGCTGCTGAGGAGACAACTGAGGCTGCTGCAGAAGAGACAACTGAGGCAGCAGAGGCTGTCAGCGGCGAGGTGACGGCAGCAGGTTCCTCTGCACTTCTTCCTCTTGCGCAGGCAGCTGCGGAGAAGTTCATGGACATCAACCCTGACTGCGTTGTAACGGTAAACGGCGGCGGTTCCGGTGAGGGACTCAAGCAGGTCGCTGATGGCGCGATCGACATCGGCAACTCGGACGTAGCAGCTGAGGAAAAGCTGGACGCATCTGCAGCAGAAGGCCTTGTGGATCATGAGGTTTGTGTCATCACCATGGCACCTGTTGTAAACGCAGAGCTGGGGGTTACGGATCTGACCACCGAGCAGCTGACTGGTATCTTTACCGGTGAGATCACCAACTGGAGCGAGGTTGGCGGTCCTGACGAGGAGATCCTTCTGGTAACAAGACCGAGCTCTTCCGGAACCCGTGCACTGTTCAAGAACTGGGCAATCGGCGGCGCTGAAGAGGCTTCCAACGAGGCTCTTGAGACAGATGACTCCGGCACCCTTCTGCAGACGGTTCAGCAGAACACCGGCGCTATCGGCTACGTAGCTCTGTCCTACCTTGTGGACAACGACTCTGTTGCAACCGTAGCAATCGACGGTGTTGAGCCCTCTTTGGAGAATACCTATAACGGAACCTACAAGGTATGGGGCTTCGAGCATATGTACACCAACGGTGAGGGCACTGCTGAGGCTCAGGCATTCATCAACTACATGATGGGCGATGAGTTCGGAACCGAGATCGAGGCTATGGGCTACGGCGTATCCTCCAAGATGAGCGACGAGGCACTGGCTACTCACGAGTCCAACTAAGAACGAACAGAAATGAACACGAGGTTTTCCGTATGCAAGGAGAAAGCCGCATAGGCGGTTTCTCCGCAGCACGGAGTGAGCGAAGCCACTCCAAGGTACTCGAAAATGGCACCAGCCATTTTCGAGTACCAAAATCGAGATGCGGGTGCTAAATAGTTACGCCGAATTTTATAGCGGAATGGAGATCACATGACGGAAGTAGCTACCAATCTAACAACCGGAGCCGGTCGCGACATGGCCCGGAGGGAAGTTAAAACCAGAACCGGAAAGTTCGAACACTTCCGTAAGGAAGGTCTAGGAAAAGGAATCGTTACGTTTTCCGGATTATTTATCATTATTTTGACTTTGTCGATTGGTGTATTCCTGTTCTATCAGGGAACCGGCACCTTTACCAAGTTTCATCACTCAATCCTGGAATTCCTGTTCTCGAGCGAATGGGCGCCGATGGACTCCGCATCGGAGGGCGGCGGACAGGTTGGATGTGCCATTTACATTGTGGGCTCTCTTCTGACCTGCGGCCTGGCACTACTCATTGTTACCCCCTTCGCATTATGTGCAGCAATCTTCATGACGGAGATCGCGCCGAAGGCCGGCACAAAGCTGTTCCAGCCTGCCATCGAAATGTTCGTTGGTATTCCGTCCGTTGTTTACGGCTGGATCGGCCTGACGGTACTGGTTCCCTTCATCCGCGATGTATTCCATGCCAGGATGGGCGGCTATTCCGTATTGGCAGCGAGTATCGTTCTGGCAGTCATGATCTTCCCGACGATCACAACGGTTGCCGCTGATTCTATCCGCAGCATTCCGGCTCATTACCGCAAGGCAGCCTACGGCCTTGGTTCCACGAGATGGCAGGTGATCTACCGCGTTGTTATTCCGGCGGCTAAGTCCGGCATCTTTACCGGAATCATCCTGGGACTTGCGAGAGCCTTCGGCGAGGCCCTTGCTGTTGCCATGGTCATCGGCAAAACACGAGCATTCCCCAAAAGTCTCCTTTCCCCTACGAATAACCTGACGGCAGCCATTGCAGCTGATATGGGGAATTCCGCCAGCGGCGGTGAGCAGAACATGGCACTGTGGACAATGGCACTCCTGTTGTTCCTGATCTCGATGTTCTTTATCTTTCTGATCCACAGAATTGACACGCAGAGCAAGAAGAAAATGGAGGCCTGAGGATTAACATGAACGAGAAAATGAAGCAGCGCATCCGCAGCGCGGAACGTGTCAACAATATCATGACCGGCGTGTTCTACGCCGTCGGCGGGTTTTTTCTGATGCTGATTCTGGTGCTGGGAGCCTATATCATCATTAACGGCATCCGCAGCTATTATCCCGGAATCCTGGCCTTTGATTCTGACGGAATCGGCAACCAACTGTTCAATACGATTTATCTGGTCTTTCTGTCCCTCCTTATCAGTGTACCGATCGGGGTTCTGGCAGGGATCTACATGGCAGAATATGCGGGCAACAACAAGAGAACCAAGTTCATTCGTATCTGTATTGAGTCTTTGTCGTCCCTGCCTTCCATCGTTGTCGGTCTGTTCGGGTACCTTGTCTTCATTCTGATGACGGATGCCAAGTGGAATCTGATGGCCGGCGCTCTCGCTGTTTCGATCCTGAGCCTTCCTTCCATTACAACGACGACAGAGGATGCGATGCGAAGCCTCCCCAAGAGCTATAAACAAGGCTCCATGGCACTGGGGGCAACGCATTGGACCAGTATCGTAAAGGTCCTTTTGCCGGCATGTCTGCCCCGGATCATCACCGGCATCATTCTGGCAGCAGGACGCGGCTTTGGTGAGGCAGCAGCCCTTCTGTATACTGCAGGCCAGAGCACGAGACTGAACTGGAGCAACTGGGATCTGACTGCCAAGACCTGTCCTTTGAATCCGTTCCGCCCCGGTGAGACACTGGCTCTGCACATCTGGGTCATGAGAACGGAGGGCGCACTCAACGCAAACTCTGAGAAGATTGCGAACTTCTCGGCAATGATTCTGGTGCTCCTGGTCCTTGTTTTCTCCCTGATTGCGAGAATCATGACAAGACGGATCAACGAGAAGCAGTCCGGTGCAAAAGCTTAATTGTGCCGCAGAACAATTCAGGCAGCATGAGGTCAAAATAACATTTGACGTATCTGTTTAGCATCTGACGATTTCAACATGAATCGGTCGCTTTGCAGACAGATTTAGTTACCATTTGACCTTACCATCACAGCCTTAACGAAAGGTGACAGAACATGGACGACAAGATGAAATTCCGGATCAAAGATCTGGATCTGTATTACGGAGAATATCAGGCACTGCACAAGATTTCCATTGACATTCCGGGTAATGAAATTACGGCTCTCATCGGGCCCTCCGGCTGCGGCAAGTCCACTTTCCTGAAGACGCTGAACCGCATGAATGACCTGGAAGAGGGCGTTCGCATCGAGGGAG
This sequence comes from Lachnospiraceae bacterium, assembly GCA_963605745.1. Classification (GTDB taxonomy): domain Bacteria; phylum Bacillota; class Clostridia; order Lachnospirales; family Lachnospiraceae; genus CAG-791. The sequence continues at coordinate 11,763 of CAVCWT010000017.1, read as the reverse complement.
ATGTGTCTCTGGACGGCGTAGATATCAACAAGGATATGGATGCCATTGAGCTGAGAAAGCGTGTCGGCATGGTATTCCAGCAGCCGAACCCGTTCCCTAAAAGCGTGTATGAAAACGTAGCCTACGGCCCCCGCATCAACGGCATCCATAAAAAATCCGAGCTGGACGAAATTGTAGAGAGAAGCCTTCGCCAGGCTGCCATCTGGGATGAGCTCAAGGACCGTCTTCATAAGAGCGCAATCGGCCTCTCCGGCGGCCAGCAGCAGAGACTCTGCATCGCCAGAACCCTGGCAGTAGAACCCGAGGTCATCCTGATGGACGAGCCTACCTCAGCACTGGATCCCATCTCGACGTCCAAGATCGAGGACCTGGCCATCGAGCTCAAAAAGGATTACACCATCGTGATCGTAACCCACAACATGCAGCAGGCAAGCCGCATCTCGGACAACACTGCGTTCTTTTTGCTGGGTGAGCTGGTCGAGTACAACAAGACACAGAAGCTGTTCTCCATTCCTGCTGATAAGAGAACAGAGGATTACATCACGGGAAGATTCGGTTGATAGACAGTTAAAACGCCTGCCAGAGACAGGGTGGCGTCCCCAGCAGCGGACATCTCCGCTATGACCCGTCGATGGCAGGCGTTTGAAACTGCAAAGAAGGGAGAAGAGCAATGAGAAATCGATTTGATTCACAGCTGGAGCAGCTGAACCAGATGCTGATCCACATGGGAAATCTTTGCGGAGTTGCCATTGAAAATGCGACAAAAGCTCTGCAGGATGGTAATATTGACATGGCTCACGATGTCATGGTGGCAGATGGTGAGATCGACCAGGCAGAGCGCGAGATCGAGCGTCTGTGTCTGAATCTGCTCCTGCAGCAGCAGCCGGTGGCAAGGGATCTGCGACAGATCTCTTCGGCATTAAAGATGATCACGGACATGGAGCGTATCGGTGATCAGGCTGCGGACATTGCGGAGATCGTGCTGAGCGCCAAAATGTCCGAAACCACGGATTTCCCCAAAATCGTGGAAATGAGCGTTGAGGTTTCCCACATGGTAGAGAACAGCATCAAAGCCTTCGTGGATAAGAACCTGGAACTCGCAGGCCACGTCGAGACCAGTGACGATGTGGTGGATATGATGTTCGATTCGGTGAAGAATCAGCTCATCGAGTACATTGGAGAGAACCAGGGCCACGCAGCCCATAAGGCCATTGACCTCATCATGATTGCTAAATATCTGGAGCGTATCGGTGATCATGCAACGAACATTGCAGAGTGGGTAACCTTTTCCATCACCGGTGTCCATGAGGCTAAATACGACGGTAAGCTCCCGCTGGAAGAGCTGGGGCTTTGCAAGAACTGAACAGAATGTGCCTGAATCTGCATGGAACGTCAGGGGCCATCGGCTGCAGGACGCCGGTGGGTTCCGATGTTGTCGTGTTGTGAACAAATAAGTCGTGAAAATCAGGCAAGTTAATATGGCTAGTTATTTAAAAATCGCTGTACTAGTTATTTTGCCAACGCTGTACTAGAGAGAAGGAATATGATCTATTGCGTAGAGGATGAAGAGAACATCCGTGATCTAATCGTATACACTTTGGAGAATACCGGCTTCAAGGCAAGGGGCTTTGAAGATGGGAAGAGTTTTCGGGAGGCACTGCGGGAGGAAACGCCGGAGCTGGTCCTTCTGGATGTCATGCTGCCCGGCGAGGACGGCATCTCTCTTTTAAGGGGGATTCGTAGCGAGAAGGACTTTGCAGCAATTCCGGTGATCATGGTGACCGCCAAAGGGGCAGAGTTCGACAAGGTAAAGGCGCTGGACCTTGGTGCAGATGACTATGTGACAAAGCCCTTTGGCATGATGGAGCTCGTGAGCCGCATCAAGGCCGTCCTTCGCAGAACCGTGAGCCGCGGAGCGGAGGAGGAAGAGATTCTTCGCCTTGCCGAGATTGCGATGAATCTCAAACGTCATCAGGTTATGGTAAACGGCGAGGAGGTTGCCTTGACTCTCAAGGAATACGAACTCCTGAAAAAGCTGATGATGAATTCCGAGGTCGTACTCACAAGAGATCAGCTCCTCGAGGATGTCTGGGGATATGATTTTGACGGAGAGACTAGGACTGTGGATGTCCATGTAAGGACACTTCGACAGAAGCTCGGCGCTGCCGGTGAGCGGATTGAAACCGTCCGGGGCGTGGGCTACCGCATTCGGGGGTAAAGGCAGAAAGTGTTTACGGCAGGTGATGACGGAGAATTCCTGCGGCAGACTGATTCAGGCAACCGGGAACGACAGAAAATTCAGGAAGACGGTCAGGGCAGAGGATAACCCATGAGAAAGAAAATCCAGAAGAGTATGTTCATGGTGATCGGCCTGACGCTGATCATTGCGTATGCCATTACCCTTGTCTTTGTCTATGCGAGAATCCGCTCCATTGCGGAAGAGAGCATTGAGCGCGTTGCAGAGTATGTGGCAGCAGCCGTGAACATCTCCGGAGAAACCTATCTGCAGGAGCTCGATAACGTCGAGCAAAATACACGAATCACCCTGATCAATGCGGATGGAACGGTACTCTATGACTCCGTGCAGGACGAGTATACACTGGAGAATCACAAGGAGCGGCCGGAATTCCAGGAGGCATTAAAGAGCGGAATCGGACGGGATGTAAGGCATTCCGATACCGTTGGGCAGGACATGTTCTACTGTGCCGTTCGCCTGGAGGACGGCAACGTTCTGCGTGTTGCCATGGCCGTTCGCAGTGTGACCAATACGGCACTGGCCCTCCTGCCGGTCATGGCGGCTATTGCGGTTGCCATGCTGCTCTTATCCTATGTCATTGCAAAACGTCAGTCCGAAGCGCTGGTTAAGCCGATCAATCAGATCCGTCTGGAGAAGCCGCTGGAAAATGATGTCTATGAGGAACTGCATCCGCTTCTCGTGCGAATCGATGAAACCAATAAAGCCAAGGATGCTGTTGCAGAGATGCGCAAGGAGTTTTCGGCAAACGTATCGCATGAGCTGAAAACGCCGCTGACCTCCATTTCCGGCTATGCGGAAATCATGCGGGATGGCCTTGTGAAGGCCGAGAATGTTCCGGAGTTCTCCAACCGCATTTATAAGGAGGCGCAGCGGATGCTGACGCTCATCGATGATATTATCCAGCTCTCGAGACTCGATGAGGGACAACTGAGCCAGGAAAAGGAGGAGGTTGATCTCTTCGAGCTCTCCCACGATATTGTGGGGCGCCTTGGCGCGAAGGCACACGACTGCGGGATTCATGTGGAGCTGGCCGGCGAATCCTGTAAGGTCTACGGTGTTCGAAGGCTCCTGGATGAGATGATCTATAACCTGACCGAGAATGCGATCAAATACAATCGCCGCGGAGGACGTGTGGACCTATGGGTTGGAAAGCTCATGAACACGCCGGAGATCATCGTAACGGATAACGGAATCGGCATTGCAAGAGATCAGCAGGAGCGGATCTTTGAACGCTTCTACCGCGTGGATAAGAGCCGTTCCAAGGAGACCGGCGGCACGGGCCTTGGACTTTCGATTGTCAAACACGGCGCTGAACTCACCAATGCACAGATCAAGGTAACCTCCGAACTCGGGAAGGGAACCAAGATGGAACTGATCTTTCACGAAAGGTAACTTTCACGAAAGGAAAGGCCAGCTACGATGATTCATTGCAGCCGGCCTTTTGAATTAGAGGCTTTTGCTTTTTCGTAGTCACCGTTCTACGGTAGAAAAAAGGTTACGGATTAACAACACGTCAACCCTGAAGAGGAATGTCGTAATCGGTAGCCTCTAGGGCATGTAATTCCTCGTCCGTGATCTCGGCATCAATGCACTTACGCACGGTTTCAAACGGTACACCTGCCGAAAACAAGCTACGGGCTGTTTTTAACTGGCCCTGCTTTATGCCTTGTTTCAGGATCCTGTCTGCTCTGAATTCTATCACCTTTCCACACATATATTTCGTAACCTCCTTTTTGAGATTGTCATATCGTTCTGGTATGAGAAACCGTTCCACATACTGCAATGCATCTGACAGTTCTGTTGCTTCATACGACGATAATTCACCATTTTCTGCTGCGTTTTGAAGAAAATCCAGCAACCGCTCCAGGTCTGCCAGATGTTCCGCAATCAGTTCCTTATCTGCATCCATCTTGCGGAAGTGGTTGGCAGCGGTAAAACTGTAGAATGGAATCAGAAAATTATGTTATGCGATATGCTCGAGCTGATGAGACGAAAACGTTACGAAATCTCATAGATAATGACACAGAACATTGCTGTTATGTGTGCCTAGTACAGCGATTTTTAAATAACTAGCCATATTAACTTGCCTGATTTCCGAATAGCACGCGTCAAAAATCCTCAGCGTAGCCCGCTACGCCTACGTTTTTTGACGCGCACTCTCCGAAAATCATTCTGCGTTATCTGGCCAGTTATTTTGCAAACGCTGTACTAGATCATAACAGCTGCAACGGCTCCTTTGCAAGAACAATAGATATAGCAAAACCCGTAAAGAATCTAGCGATTCCTTGCGAGTTTTTAATTTACTTTACATAGATTTTACAAAACCATGCTGAGAATTTTACCTGTCCTTAATATGATACTTTCGGGTTAGAAGGGTTAACACAGAAAATAGAGGAGAGATCATATGTCGGATCTTGTAACAACGCTGTTCGGATTGTTCGGCGGACTTGCTGTATTCCTGTACGGCATGAATCAGATGAGTGAATCGCTGCAGAAGGCGGCAGGCGAGAAGATGCGCAGCATCCTGGGATTTCTGACCAAGAATCCTTTGATGGGTGCGCTTGCAGGCGCGTTGGTTACGGCAGTGCTCCAGTCATCTTCGGCGACAACCGTTATGGTAATCGGTTTTGTCAGCGCGGGACTGATGGGATTGCCGCAGGCCATTTCCGTTATATTCGGTGCCAACATCGGTACCACGATGACCGCACAGCTGATTGCGTTTGATATCAGTGATTATATTTATCCCATTCTGTTCGTCAGCTTTCTGGTTCAATTCCTGGCTAAAAACGAGAAAGTTAAGAACATCGGCATGGTGTTCTTCTCATTCGGCCTTTTGTTCGAGGGTATCGAGATCATGTCCTCGGTGATGAAGCCCCTGGCATCGAGTCCGATCTTTACCGAGCTGATGGGCAAGGTACAGAGTATCCCGGTTCTGGGAATTCTGCTGGGCCTTTGCATGACCCTTGTCGTTCAGTCCTCCTCGGCAACCATTGCCGTGCTGCAGAGCTTTGCCTCCCAGGCAGGACCGGACGGCGTAACGAGTGTCATCGGATTGACAGGAGCCATCCCGATCCTTCTGGGTGACAACATCGGCACCACGATTACGGCACTGCTGGCCTCAGTAGGACAGAGCAAGGATGCCAAAAGAACGGCTGTGGCCCACACGTGTTTTAACGCGAGCGGATCACTGGTATTCGCCTGTCTGATCCCCTGGTTTGCTAAATTCGTACAGTTCATCTCCCCCAAGGGCCCGGAGGTCGAGGTGATCTCACGTCAGATTGCCAATGCCCATACGACCTTCAACATTGTCTGTACGCTGGTGTGGCTGCCTCTCATCGGTGTCATGGTAAAGATTGTGATGATGATCGTTCCGGAGCGCGCCGGTGAGAGAGAAAGCCGTGAGGAGCGCCAGCCAAAGTTCCTGGATCTGCATATGACCTCCCAGCCGCAGGCGGCTCTCATTCTGGCTTCTAAGGAAATTCATCGCTGCGTAGAGAATGTGGACGGACTGATGAAGAGTATGCGTCTGGCGACCCTTGGAAAAGGGAAAGGCGAGAAGGAGACGGCCACGCCGGAGGAGCTGCGTGAGGCTGCAGAAGCCTTTAGAACGAAATATGAGAATACCAAGGCGGTACAAAGCAGCATCATTGCCTACATCACAGAGCTGTTCTCGAGCGGATCCATGACCCCGGAGCAGTCCGAACAGGCAACCGGATTGATGTCCGTCATCAACAACATCGACCGCGTGGCGGATCGCTGCAATGACATTGTGGGAGAGATCGGTGCGCTGAAGGAGCAGGGCAGGAGCCTTTCCGAGGATGCCGCCGGCGAGCTGGACAAGTGCTTTACTGCAGCGCACGTGCTGTACGACTCTGCCGCCTCCTTCCTGAATCATGATAAAGAGGACGATGTCGATGCCGCCTACATCACGAAGGCTAAGAACAAGCTTCACAAGGCCATTCGCCGTTTCAACAAGGCACACTTAAAGCGCATCGAGCAGGGAACCTGCACCAAGGAAATGACCGGTGCCTATTCGGAGATTCTCTACAACGTAGACCGCATCAGCGATAACTGCGTCGGCATCTACGAGGAGGCGATGGACCATGCTGACAGACTCCGCGTGCTGACAGACGGGAACTGAGGAATCCCAGATTGCTGACCTTACGAGACAGCTCCTGGAGGCACAGCAAAAGAACCAGAATTGATCTGGTTGTGTTGTGAAGAACATATCAGATTGATATTTGTAAAAACGAGCGAATGCCGGCAGAGGAGACTCTGTCGGCATTCACTGTCTGGCGTATTCAGAGAAAGCGAAACTTTTGCAATCGCCTCTGATTAGTCAATGATTATGGTATGATTAAGACAGTCAAGGGGGAATGACATGGCAAGAGAAAAGACGCTTGAGGAAAAAATTCAATACGTTCAGGAGTTACGGCCGATCGATGATGCGTTCTTTGAAGTTCTTTCTCAGGATGTTCTGGTAGTGCAGGAAATGCTGCAGACAATTCTGGAGGATCCGCACCTTATTGTTAAAGAGGCCTTGCAACAAGAAACAATTGCCAATGTGTACGGGAGGTCTGTCCGATTGGACTGTCTCTGCATTCTCGGGAATGGTGCGAGCTGTAACATCGAGGTACAACGAGCGGATAAAGACAACCATTTTAAACGTGTTCGGGTTAATGAGTCTGGGATTACCTGGAAGGCAACGGAAAAAGGAACATCCTTCAACGAGACTCCGGATGTGATCGTAGTTTATATCTCGGAATTCGATATCATGAATGGTGGGAAAACAACATATCACGTGGACAAGGTTGTCCGGGAAACAGGACAGATTATTGAAGACGGATCAACCAATATATATGTAAATACCAAAGTGAAGGACGGTACTGACACGTCGGAATTGATGGATTGTTTCACGCAAAGGGAGGTTAATAATCCAAAGTTTCCCAATCTGTCGTATCGTGTGAATTATTTGAAAAATAACCAGAAAGGAGTGCGTACAATGTGTGATGTAGTTGAGAGATATGCAGCGGATGCAATAAAAGAAATTAGAGAAGAATGTGATGCAGTGAAGGTTGCGCTTGAACAAAGTCAGGCAACAATTGCCGCTAAGGATTCCCAGATTGCTGACCTTACGAGACAGCTCCTGGAGGCACAGCAAAAGAACAAGGATTGATGTGTTTGTGTTGTGAATAACATATCAGATTGATGTTGGTAAAAAAAACGAGTGAATGCCGGCAGAGGAGACTCTGCCGGCATTCACTGCCTTACGGCCGCATGCCCAGTTCCACCAGCAGGTCATAATATCGGCAATATAGGTAGTAGCCTCCGATGTTGTGCTGCACATCATCGATTCGAACTCGGAATCCATCATGCCGCACCATAAAAGCCCCCAGCACCTTCTGCGGAGCACGCATATACATGGCATACTCCGGAAAGAAGAATCCGTTCAGCATGCGGTCTGCCCGTGTGCGGATCGTCTCGAGGAAATACGGCACATCAAACTCTTTCAGGTAGGGAAGCTCCGGGTTTACAGCAAGAATGTGCTCATAGGCTTCGAAGGTTACCATGAGGAGCTCGAGGAAGGTATGATAGGTAGTCTCGCGATGATACAGAAAGTCCAGATTCCTCTGAGCATTCTGCAGGGCAAAGGTATCGTAATCGTCCCGGCGGACATACCTTGTGAGCTCCTTCATGGCATAGGCAACCCAGTGATCCTGGTGACAGGTATAGTCATCTGCGATGAAATGGTCGGCAGATCGCATGGCTGCCGAAAGCCACTGCTCATCATCGGTCAGCCGGTACAACCGGCAGAGAGCGTAGGTCGCTTCACCATCATAATAGACTGTGCGATACGACTCCTTGCGGGAAAAGTCTGCCGCATTCAGCACATGATAAAAGGTTCCGTCATGAGCATCCTGCAGACGCAGGATTCCCTCTCCCAGAGCACGGCAGATGCGAATATATTCTGCAGCATGGTCCGGAACTTTTTCCGCAGAACCAGATTCACGCTGCGTTTCGCCTTCTGCATCCAGATATTCTGTCATAGCCAGAATCAAAACACCGTTTCCGCCTAGTTTAATCTCTCCGGTTCCAGGCTCTGACAGGTAGGCGGTATTGGAATCCTGCCAGACGACGGCATTCTCCAGGAGATATTGGATGGTGCGGCTGGCAAGTGCCAGAACGTCCGCACGTCCGGACAAACGATACTGGCACAGGAGACTCCAGATGGTGCTGGCATGTCGCATGCAGTTGTACCCGGGAATGTCATTGTCAAATCTGGGATAGTATCCATAGTGAAAGGATCCATCCGGCTGCACCTGCTGGGACAGCCAGCTCGCTGCCTGTTCCAGAATGGGCTGAATCACAGAAGGAGGCAGCGCGGAGAATTGCCGACGCCCGCGTTCGAGATCCTCGGGATAAAGAGGCAGAATTCTCGCAGACAGAGATTCGGAGCCGTTGTATGGAAATGGAGAAGCGCTGTTCTCGAGCAGCCACCCCTGAGTAGAAAAGAGAATATACTGCTCCGGGAGCTGCGCGGCTGTGCACCTTGCGGCCTTTGTCAGGTAGCGGTTTAAGGCATCTGGCGACAGACAGTTGTTCTGATAGTCCAGAATTCCGGCGCCGTTCAATTCCTCCTCCAGAAAGGCCTGATTCAGGTCCATGTCCAGAGCAATGCCGTAGCGGAAGAATTCCGGATAGACCGATTCTCGGATCATATAGTTCAGCTGTGCAGCAGATGCAGGAACGCATTCTGTAACGATATCTGCCTTGATCCACTGAATCGGTGGCATGAAGGGCTTTCGGATGGAAAGCGTCTGCTGAATCGCCTTTGCAAAGGCATCCTGCAGAGCGGGGGCAGAGCCGTGTACCACATCAGCTCGCCTTGTCCCGTCGCTGAAGGAGAGAAAAACAACATGCCGGCCGACCATGAGAGGCGGAGGCGTCATTTCTTTCAGAACCTGCGCCTGCAGCAGATCACATTGATGACGGAATTTCTGCAAAGGAAATGTGGAAAATGTCTTTTTAAGAATCGTTCGGTGCGTCATGAGTGAACCTTTCCAAGGGAGATGTTTACAATCAGCATTATTGTAAAGTATTATTACGATATTTTCGCTGGTATAGCAAACCTATTTGGGTTCCAGTCATCTAAGTCGGAACAGATATTGTCCTGAACAATTATAGGAATGTTTAAAAAACGTAAAAATTTTAAAATGATCAGAAAAAATAGAGCAAAAATGAAAAAAATAGGCTATATTGATGGTGACGTATGCGTATGCTGATATTTTTGTAATGAAAAATCGGATATAATTGTTATAGGACTACTATAATATTGAAGAGAGTGCGTCCATGCAAATCAACAATGTGAATAATGTGAATTTCAATACGAAGTATGGTCTGTCGGATGCAATGTATGGCAGTGACGAAAGATGGAAAGTCATGACAATAGATCTGAGAATAGAGACAATAAACAGTCGGAAGATGGAGACGTACCGGCACATGGGAGGTGAAAAGGATGCGTAATTACGACAATCAGGAAAATGAAACAAAGAGCATGAATAAAATGTCCAAGCTGGCGAAAAGTGTTCTGGCTGCAGGACTTGCTGTAGGCGGTGCCGCATCCTTTGGTGGAATGGATGTCATGGCGGCAGAAGGCGAAGAGGTGCCGTCTGCAGAGACAGAAGGAAATGCACCGGTAGAACAGAGCGAGGGATATATTGCATCGGACAATGGATCGGATTCCGGTGACAGTGGATCCAGTGGTGATTCCGGCTCGAATGATAGTGGTTCAAATAACGACTCCGGTTCCAATGATTCCGGCTCGAGTGACAGTGGTTCCACCGGAGACGCCGGATCGAATGGAGCTGAATCGAGCGATAATGGCGCGGGGGATGCTGCAGCCGCAAGTGACAACGGTGCAGGGGATGCTGCAGCCTCGAATTCCGATGCGGGAAGCAGTGAATCCGGCAGCACGGATGGTGCCCAGGATGCCGGTACGAACAGTAACGAGGAAAGTGCGCCCAATGCTGAGACGACAGGTGATGGAAGCGCAACATCCGGAACAGCAGCGGGAACAACTGCAATAGTAGATGGTACGGTCCAGACAGATGCGGCAACCGGAACTGTAGTAGCAGATGGAACGACGCAGACGGACGCAGCAACGGGAACTGTAACAGCGGATGGTACAGTACAGAATGCAGCAGTGGGAACCGTAGCATCGGATGGGACGGCACAGAATGCGTCGGCGGGAACCGTGGCAGCAGATGGAACGACGCAGACGAATGTAGCAACGGGAACCGTGGCATCGGATGGGACGACGCAGACGAATGCGGCAACCGAAACCACGACGAATACAGGGACACAGACGACTCAGACTCAGACTGCAGCATCTGCGACAGTGCAGAATGGAACGCAGACGACCGCGGCGGCAGACAGCAACGCTTCTGCGGAGAAGACAGCATCTGAGGTCATGAATACGTCCAATCCGGGCACCGTGGTGAGCAAACCTGGCAATCCGTCTGTAGAGAGCTCTGCAAGCGGCGGCAAGGAGACGACCATCACAACCACAGAATATAAAAAAGAAATCGACAGCAGCACGTCGACCACGACAACGGTTAAGGATACAACGACGACCGTAACCGATCAGTCGACACTTCACAAGGATTCTTCCTCGACAACCACTCGCCAAGAAGGCAATACGATTGTGACAGAGGGAAAGTACGTCGAAAATGTAAAGACGGAAGAAAAGAAAACAACAACGGAAATCACGACCACCGATGAAAAGGTGAAGGATGAAGTTGTCAAAAAGGCAGAAGAAGAGAAAAAGAAACTCGAGCAAAGCGGCGACACCTCCAAAGACATTGTCATCAAGGAAGTGAGCACTGCTTATGATCTGCTGGATAAAGACGGAAAAGTGGTTGGCGATGTTACAAAGTACGTCGGCGACCTTGCTCTCGTAGACGGACAGAAGTTCTTAGTAGACACCGATGCCAACGGAACCAAGATTACCTATATCGACAAAGACGGCAAAGAACAGACCATCGAATCCTCAAAGAATAAGGAATTGTACGATGCCATTGTGTCAGCGGCAGAGAAAAATGCAGAGACGAAGGTTTCTTATAGCATCAATGGCGTAGACATCACGCCTGCAGTAGGAAATATAAACTTCAATGACGGCCAGACATTTACAGTCAGCAAGGTAGACGGAGATACGACGGTAACGTATACAACGGCAGACGGTCAGCAGCATGAGGTGAGTGCGTCTACGAACAAGGCGTTGTACGATGCGATTGTAGCCGGAGCACAGATGAGCGGTTCGCACATCACGTACAGAATCGGAGCTACAGATATCACAAATGCAGTAGAGGGACTGAAATTCGATGATGGCCAGACGTTCACGGTAACGAGAGTGAACGGAGTGGATACGGTAACGTATACAACGGCAGACGGCCAGCAGCAAGAGGTAAGTGCGTCTACGAACAAGGCGTTGTACGATGCGATTGTAG
>CAVCWT010000016.1:0-61093 GCA_963605745.1 Lachnospiraceae bacterium | reverse complement strand
GTGCTAAACAGCTACGCATCTGTTAATGTACTCCCAATTCAAAAAATCCCCCGGCGGCTTCGATTGAAGCCACCGGGGGATCGTATTCGCACTTACCTACGCAGGAATTATGCCAGCTTCGGGCCAGCAGCAACCAGAGCCTTACCAGCCTCGTTGCCCTCGTACTTAGCAAAGTTCTTGATGAATCTCTGAGCCAGATCCTCAGCCTTTGCATTCCACTCTGCAGCATCTGCATACGTGTCGCGAGGATCCAGGATGCCGGTGTCAACGCCGGGCAGCTCGGTGGGAACCTCGAAATCAAAGTAAGGGATCTTCTTGGTGGGAGCCTTCAGAACATCGCCGTTCAGGATTGCATCGATGATTCCGCGAGTATCCTTAATGGAGATACGCTTGCCGGTTCCGTTCCAGCCAGTGTTAACGAGGTAAGCCTTAGCACCGCTCTTCTCCATCTTCTTAACCAGCTCTTCTGCATACTTTGTAGGATGCAGCTCCAGGAATGCCTGGCCAAAGCAAGCAGAGAAGGTAGGAGTAGGCTCGGTGATTCCGCGCTCTGTTCCTGCAAGCTTTGCTGTGAAGCCGGACAGGAAGTAGTACTGAGTCTGCTCAGGAGTCAGGATGGAAACCGGAGGCAGTACGCCGAATGCATCAGCAGACAGGAAGATTACGTTGTCAGCTGCAGGGCCGGAGGAAACCTTGTTTACATTGGAAGCGATCTTCTCAATGTGGTTGATCGGGTAGGATACACGAGTGTTCTCGGTAACGCTCTTGTCATCAAAATCGATCTTGCCGTTCTCATCAACGGTAACGTTCTCCAGAAGAGCATCTCTTCTGATTGCGTTGTAGATATCAGGCTCAGACTCCTTGTCCAGGCCGATAACCTTTGCATAGCAGCCGCCCTCAAGGTTGAAGACGCCGTTGTCATCCCAGCCGTGCTCGTCATCGCCGATCAGAAGACGCTTAGGATCGGTGGACAGAGTGGTCTTGCCGGTTCCGGACAGACCAAAGAAGATTGCAGTGTGCTCACCGTTCATATCGGTGTTAGCGGAGCAGTGCATGGAAGCCATGCCCTTCAGAGGAAGGTAGTAGTTCATCATGGAGAACATACCCTTCTTCATCTCGCCGCCGTACCAGGTGTTCAGGATTACCTGCTCCTTGGAGGTGATGTTGAATGCTACGCAGGTCTCAGAGTTCAGGCCCAGCTCAGCATAGTTCTCAACCTTAGCCTTGGAAGCGTTGTAAACGATGAAATCAGGCTCAAAGTTAGCCAGCTCTTCCTCGGTAGGACGGATGAACATGTTGGTTACAAAGTGAGCCTGCCAAGCAACCTCAACGATGAAACGAACTGCCATTCTGGTATCAGCGTTAGCGCCGCAGAATGCATCAACAACGAACAGTCTCTTATCGGAGAGTTCCTTCTTAGCCAGATCCTTAACGGTTGCCCAGGTCTCCTGAGTCATCGGGTGATTGTCGTTTTTGTACTCATCAGAGGTCCACCATACAGTGTCCTTGGAGTTCTCATCAACAACGATGTACTTATCTTTAGGAGAACGGCCAGTGTAAACACCGGTGAATACGTCAACTGCGCCCAGCTCGGTTACCTTGCCAACCTCATAGCCTTCCAGCTCAGCCTTGGTCTCTTCCTCGAACAGCTGCTCGTAGGACGGATTGTAAACGATCTCAGTCGTTCCAGTAATGCCATACTTAGTCAAATCGACATTTGCCATAATAGCTTGAACCTCCGTATAAATTTAATTCACATACTGTTAAAAACTTAACACCTCTACGTTTATACCACAAAAAAAATGGGCTAACAACGAAAAATATTGAATTTCATTCGATTTTTACATTTCTCATCGGATCAAAGCCCTGTAGATTTCGCGTTTTTGCACGCCGCGGTCCAGCGCCACCTTTTTCATTGCATCCTTATGCGAAATCCCCTGGTCCTCGTAATAGGCCATATGCTCCTCAATGCTCATTTCCTGCCAGGCGGCCTCTGCCTGTTTCCTGCGCTCATCAGGATCTGCACCGGCAAGAACCAGCACATATTCTCCCCGCGGATCGGTTGTTTCGTAATATTCCAGCGCAGACTGCAGCGTAAAGGGGCTCGCCTCTTCAAACTTCTTGGTCAGCTCCCGGCACAAAACCACTCTGCGATCTCCCACAGCGTTCCGCAGCTCCTTCAGCGTTGCCTTCAGGTGATGCGGTGCCTCATATAATATGGTCGTTCGCTCCTCTTCCGCCAGCTGCTCCAGTACATGAGCCCGTTCCTTTTTATCGGTCGGCAGGAATCCTTCAAAACAAAACCGCCTTGCCGGCATGCCGGACATCGTCAGGGCCGTGATCAGCGCACAGGCTCCCGGGAGTGAGGTTACCCGAATCCCCTGCTCGATGCATTTCGCCGCCAGGACCTCTCCCGGGTCCGAGATGGCCGGTGTCCCCGCATCCGTCACGACCGCAATATTCTCTCCTCGCAGCAAACGAGAGATCAGTTCATCTGCCTTTTCGAACTTATTGTGCTCATGATAGCTCGTCATTGGCTTATGAATGTCATAATGATTCAAGAGCTTTAGGGTATTGCGCGTATCCTCTGCCGCTATGAGATCCACTTCTTTCAGCGTTTCCAGCACCCGCAGTGTAATGTCGCCCAGGTTTCCGATCGGCGTGGCACACAGATACAGCGTTCCCTGTCCTTCGTTTTTCGTGCTTTCCTTCATGTTCTTATTGTCTCCGTCCCGATGGCATCTGTTACTGTAAGAATCCCGGACAGCAGCTAATAGCCATACAGTTCCAGAATCTCCTGTGTATACTGTCCCGGCGTCTCATACACAATCAAAGGCTTTTCCACCGTGATCCGGGGTCTCCCGCCTCGAACACAGTCGAGCAGCACCATGTTCGGCTCCCGGTTCACATAAGGGTATACCAGCCGCATCCGTTTCGGCTCCAAGTGATGCGCACACAGGCAGGACAGGATCTCTGCCAGACGAAACGGGCGGTGTACCATATAAAAATGTCCGCCCGGGCGCAGCAGATGCTCCGTCGTCCGAATAAGCTCCTCCAGGCTGCAGCACACCTCGTGTCTGGCAATCGCCAGCGCATCATTTGGATTCTGCAGGCCGTGCTGATCCGTCATATACGGCGGATTCGATGTAATGACATCAAAAGAAGCAGCCGCAAATAAAGCGTCTGCTTCCCGGATATCTCCCGTCACAATTTCAATCCGATGCTCCAGCCCGTTCAGCTGCACGCTGCGTCTGGCCATGTCTGCACTCTCCGGCTGAATTTCGAGTGCCGTAAAATGCTCTGCCTTTGTCTTAGCACTCATGAGAAGCGGCAAAATCCCGGTCCCGGTCCCAAGATCCAGTACCTGATCGCCTGCTGACGCTCTTGCAAACCCGGACAGGAGCACTGCATCCATCCCGAAGGCAAACCTGCCCGGATTCTGAATGATCTCCAGATGGCTTCTCTGGAGATCATCAATTCTCTCATTCGGTTGCAGAAGGTTTCTCTTCTCTTCGTCTGTCATTGTTCCTGCGTCTGTATCTGTGACGTCTGCGGCCGGCATCTGTCATGCCGCCTTCCTGCGGTATATTCTCGGCTGCTGCAGACTCGCTGCTGCGCACCGGGCGCTCGGTCTGCGTAGTATTCGCATTGCCGGCGTTGTTCTCACGGTTCTCACCGTTTTGGCGCTCTCTGCGATTTCTGCGTCCATCGCGTCCATTCCGATTATTCCTGTCACGTCCGCTCTGACCGCCGCGTTCATTCTGTGCATTCCGGTTGTTCCTCTCGTCACGCTCTGCGCGATCGCTGCGCCCCTGTCGTTCATTCCGCTCTGCGCCGTCACTGCGATCGTCCCGGTCACTCCGATCAGTCCGCTCATTTCGGTCAGTCCGCTCATTTCGATCAGTCCGATCATTTTTTTCCGGACGTTCCCTTCGCTCAAAGCGATCACTTCGATCATTTCGATCCGAACGCTCACTTCTGTCATTTCGGTCGGAGCGCTCCCCTCTGCCCGGCCTCTCTCTTTTTTGCGTACGGCCTTCCCCTTCTGCTGCAGTTTCCTGCTCTGCGGGTTCCGCTTCCGGCTTGTCCTTCCCCGGCTGAGGGCCGCGGCGGTTATTGCCGGTCGTATTTTTGACCTCACCCCGGTTGATCTTTGGCTTAGCCTGGCCGCGCTTTCTGCGGCGCAGAATCGTCAGTTCCTCTGCACTGCACTCGTGCAGCTCTTTCTCATCATCCACCTCAACCAGAATCCGTACCGTCTGCTTGAGAATATTGACGCTGGCGACCTCGCCCGTGAGACCGTCACTTGTCTGAACTTCATCACCTAATTTAGGAAGATTCTTGTTCAGCTCCTCATAGGTCTCCTCTTCGTTCTTGAGGCAGCACATCAGCCTGCCGCAGGAGCCGGAGATCTTAGTTGGATTCAGGGACAGATTCTGCTCCTTGGCCATCTTGATGGACACCGGAATGAAATCGGAAAGGTACGTGTGGCAGCACAGCGGACGTCCGCAGATTCCATACCCGCCCAGAATCTTGGTCTCATCACGGACACCGATCTGCCGCAGCTCAATTCTGGTATGGAACACGCCTGCCAGATCCTTGACCAGATCCCGAAAATCCACACGTCCGTCTGAGGTGAAATAGAACAGGATCTTGCTGTTGTCAAAGGTATACTCCGCATCGATGAGCTTCATATCCAGCTCGTGCTGTCGAATCTTCTCAAAGCATACGTGAAAAGCCTCTTTTTCCTTTTCTTTATTCTCCCGGACTCTCTTCTCGTCCTCTTCAGTCGCCATACGAATCAGCTTCTTGATCGGAGCCTTGAACTGTCTCTGGTGGATCTTCATCGGGTCACACACGCTGGTCCCGAATTCCAGGCCTCTGGAGGTCTCTACAATAACATGCGAGCCTCGCTTGACCGGAAAATCACCCACGGCAAAATAATACGACTTCCCTGCCGTGCGGAACCGTACCCCGACAACACCGATCAGATCGCTGTCATCCATAAGGAGTGCTGACTCCATCTCTTCTTTTTTAATCTCTTCCATGTAATTATTATCTGCTTTCTATCGCACGAAGCTTAAGGAGCAGCAGCTCCATAATCTGAGTTTCATTTTCCTTGCTCTTCCTGCGTTTCTCGGCTTCATCAAATGCTGCAAGGCTTTGCTGAAGCGCTTCGTAAGAAAACGTCAGTGCAACATTTCTAATATACTGTAATTGATCCCGGAAAATCAAGTTTTCCGCCCGGCCGGTGCTCTTCATCACCAAAATGTCCCGGTACCAGCTGCGTCCCAGATCCAGAACGTCCTCCGTGCGCGATGGCTGATCCTCTTTTCCTTCTGCTGCATTCTGAGCAAACTCAAGAATCTGATGGCTGTCCGTTTTCGGCAGCTCCTCCAACAGCGTTGTCAGTTCCTTCCGGAACGATATGAGCTCTTCGGATGCCAGTGCAAAGCTCCTGCCTGGATTCCCGTGAGAAAGGCGTGCTGCAATCACCGCCTCTTCCTCCTGTACTCCGCTTTGGGTCAATGCCTTTACCAGATCCGCCTCCGGTGCAGGATGCAGCTCAATGGTGACGCAGCGGGAGAGAATAGTCGGCAGAAAGGCTGCCAGATTATCCGTCAAAAGGAGGAACATGGCATAGGCCGGCGGCTCCTCCAGGGTCTTCAGTATCGCATTCTGTGCCTGCTGATTCATCCGGTCTGCATGGGGAATAATATAGATTTTATGGTCGCCCTCGTAGGGCTTGATCGCCACATCTGACTGAATAAAACGCGAAACCGGAACACCAAGTGTTCCGGTTTTGGTGGTCGCTCCGACGCGTTCATTGGTCACCACAATGACATCCGGATGCGATGCAGCCTTCATCTGAAGACAGGCATGGCATTTGCCACATGCATTGCGGCAATACGATCCCTCGGTCATGGGGCCCCGGTGTCCCGATTCATCTGCAGCAGGCGTCCCCCTTGCCGGAGCTTTTTCATTGTCCGGATTCTGCGGATTCTCGCAAACCAAAGCCGCTGCAAGCGCCGTGGCCAGTGCCATCTTGCCGGAACCTTTCTCACCATGAATCAGATAGGCCTGAGAGAGCTTTTCGGTATGAAGTGCATTCTGCAGATGCTCTACGGCAAGTCTTTGTCCAATTACTGATTCAAATCCGATTTCCGGCATATTGTCTTCCACACCTCATCCACGCATTGGTGGATTTCTTCGTTTCTGTATCTTCTGGTAATGCCTGCCGCCTTTAGTTTATCTTCGGAGAAATCCTGTTCGTCCGCAAGAAACCGTCTGCACAGCTCCGCATATCTGGGAACAGCTTCCTGTCGCTCTCGTTTCAGGGCGCGCTCCAAGCGCTCCCCCGCCTCCAGTTCAATATACAGCGGAACAACATTCTCCCTGCCATAATAGGCTGCAATGGATTCATACGACTCCAGCGTTCCTATGATCAGGTAGCTGCTCTCATCCAGGCAGATTTGACCATCGTCCTTGGTATAGTAATGCCAGATTCCGTAAACCGTATTGTAGTCCCTGGACTCTATAATCTTCCCTGCTGCCTTTGCCGTCTCGAACTGCTCGTTGTTTTCATAAAAATAAGTGACGCCGTTCTCCTCGCCGCTTCGAATGGGACGCGTTGTATAAGGAATGACCTCCCGAAGGTCGGTTCGACCTTCGAGAACAGCCCGTTCCTTGACTCTTCGGTAAATCGTATCCTTACCGGATGCACTCTTGCCCATCAGGCAGTAAATCCTGTGGATTCTCTCATCTGCCGTCTTTGGCATCACTCTACCTCAATGCAATAGATCATGTTGGTCTTGCCGGAAACGCCAAGAGGCATGCCTGCTGTCAGGACAACCTTATCTCCGGTCTTAACATAGCCGGCAATTTTTGCCGTATGGATGGCAGTCTTAAAGAGCAGCTCCGAGGTCGGCTCCTGCGGAATGATGGTGGGCTGCACGCCAAAGAGAAGGTTCATCTGGCAGGCCGTCTCCTTGCTGGTAGTGCAGGCAATGATCGGGCATTCCGGCTTGTGTGCAGCAAGTTGTCTTGCGGTGAATCCGGAAAGTGTGACGGTGATAATGGCATCCGCTTTTACATCCTGTGCAACGGTGCAGCAGGCATGGGAGATGGCTGTTGTCGTGTCATTGCGCTCAGCTACACTGCGGGATGACATGCGGGATGTATAGTCAATGTCCTTCTCCGTGCGCTCTGCAATTCTCGACATCGTCTGTACGGACTCCACCGGATAGGCACCGTTGGCACTCTCGCCGGAGAGCATGATTGCTGTTGTTCCGTCGTAGATCGCGTTGGCAACGTCAGTAGTCTCTGCTCTTGTCGGGCGAGGATTGTGCATCATGGAATCCAGCATCTGGGTGGCAGTCACGCAGATTTTGCCCTTCTGCTCGGCCATGCGGATCATCTTTTTCTGCAGCATGGGCACCTCCTCCAGAGGAACCTCTACACCCAGATCGCCGCGGGCTACCATGATGCCGTCGGCCTCATCCAGAATCTCCTCCAGGTTATTGACGCCCTGCACGCTCTCGATCTTGGCAATGATTTTGATGTTGCTCTTGTACTGAGCCAGAATTCGGCGAATCTCTCGAATATCCTCAGCCGTTCTCGTGAAGGATGCTGCAATGTAGTCAAATCCCAGAACGCAGCCGAACTCGATGTCGCTGCGGTCCTGCTCACTGATAAAGGGCATAGACAGGCTCGCACCGGGAACATTGATTCCCTTATGGTTGGACACCGGGCCGCCGTTGATGACGGTGCAGTGGATCTCTGTGCCCTCGATCTCATCCACCTTCAGTTCAATCAGACCATCGTCGATCAGAACACTGCCGCCCACCTTGACGTCCTTCGGCAAATCCTTGTAGGTAACCGAGGCAATGGTATTGTCGCCATCCAGCTCGCGGGTTGTCAGTGTGAATTTCTGTCCTGCCTCCAGCATGACCTTGCCGCCCTTGAAATCCCGTGTGCGGATCTCCGGTCCCTTGGTATCCAGAAGGGCAGCTACCGGCAGGTTCTTCTCAATCCGAACCTTTTTGAGCTTTTCATACTTAATCGCCTGCTCCTCGTGGGTTCCATGGGAAAAATTAAAACGGGCAACGTTCATTCCCGCCTCAATGAGCTTGCCGATCATTTCCTCACTGTCGCTGGCCGGTCCTAATGTGCAGATGATCTTGGTCTTTCTCATAATGGATATCCTTTCCGGCTCCAAAGCCGATCTGTAGTTACAAAATCATGGTCTTCTCTATTATAAGGTCCGCCATCCCATGCGTCACCTAATAAATTACCTCCGCATGGCAGATCTCATTGTCTGTCACGTCAAAGGCGATGATATTCTCGGCGGTTCGATGATGAGTGAGGTAGTATCTCCCATCGATTTCATTGATATAGTAAGGCGTTCCGCCGCAAAGGCCCAGATCCGCATAGACGTCTTCGTAGTTCCCCTGTTCCAGATCTGCCAGATCCCTGACCCGAACGATGGTAGCTGCGTCCTGGCTGCCACTCTTGTCCGTGGAAACCGTGATGTAATAGTAGTCCTGAATTCCGGTGATCTGTGCCATTCCGGCCAGTTCATCCGGCACGGCATACCTTGCGGTCACCTCCAGCGTTTCCAGATCTGTCTGCAGAATCTCACCGTTTCCCGGTCCCGAGACAAAGAGCAGCTGATCCTCTTCGATGGTAAAGGAGCGGACATAGATTCCATCCAGCTCCTCCAGCTGCAAAACACGAGTGACCTCCAGTTCACCGGCCGCCGCATCCTTTTTCAGATAGAACATTTCTCCCGTTTCCGAGCTCCAGGCAAGGAACTGATCCCTTTTCGCATCATACTGTACATAATGGGGACGATTTCCGACATTCGTGAAGGTCGTCCCCCAGACGTACCGTGCTCCATCCAACGCACCATCTGTGACAGATGCTGATTCCGATGCGGATTCGATTGCGGTGAAGGAATCGGCTTCTCCTATAGGCTCAACCGCGGTGGAGGAATCGGCTTCTCCTGCTGGCTCAACCGCGGTAGAGGAATCGGCTTCTCCTGCGGGGTCGACCAACGCACGTGCCTCTGCCGTCCCTTCGCTTTGCTCGTCCTCGTTCGCCGCCGTCAGGTTCTCAGACGCTTGCTGATCATCTGATATGTGAATGGTCAGCAGGCGGTTATTCTCCGTGTCATCAATAACAAGAAGCTCTCCGTCTCCGGCGATGGTGTGGGCATAATGCACGTCATTTGTCAGAACTGACCATTCTGTCAGCGGATCCGTCAGATTCTCGTGGCACAGAATCTGATCATGATAACAATCCGAAAGATAATACATCTCTCCGATTTTCGTGATCCAGGTGGCAACGCTCAGCGTGCTCTGGCTGTTCTCCTGCAGTTCCACCGGCTGCCGTTCAAGGTCCCTCTGCAGCGTAACCGCATCCGAAGATTTTCCCACACCCATAATGGCAGGAGACTCCGACAGGTTATTTCCTGTCAGAGTCTCCTCGGTACCCTTGTCATTGCCGCAGGCCGTCAACAGGATCGTCAGTGTCAGCGTAGCAATTCCATAGAATATCCCGCCTCTGTGCACTTTTCTCTTACCGCCTCTGCAATCGCTATCCATTTGTGATCCATTTCCTGTTATCCTTGCACGCCGCCCACAGCATCTGCAGATCCGTGCCACTGCAGTGTCTTTTCGTATTCCAATTCCAATCGTCTGCAAGCAGCCAATTCATGTTGAAATCGTCAGGCGCTGAACGGTTTCGCAAAACTTTACTGCAATACAATAAAGCTCTGCGGAGCCAGCGTCACCGCGGTTCCGTCGCAGGAGCCCTTTCCGATGGTGTACAGTGTCTTCGTATGGGTCCCCTTATCTCCTGCCGGGAGCTGCACCGTTCTCTCCTGGGAGGACGGGTTCACCGCCAGAATAAGGCTGCCTCTCCGATAAACGTACATCGGCTCCATGTCCTCTCCGTAGATGGTCTCAAAGCTGCCGTCTGCCTGCAGATCTGCATTGGCATGACGCAGTGCCAGCACTTCCTTGATGGTATGATACAAAGAACCTGCGTCCGCCATCTGGCTCTCTGCAGTCGGTGCATCCGCAGAAGGATCGACCGGCAGATAGAGGTCCTTCGGAGCTGCCGTGGAGAAACCAAGGTTTGCTGTGGAATCCCACTGCATCGGCGTTCTCGTTCCGGTTCTCTCATAGCCACCCTCCTTGGTAGGGAGCTGCTGCTGATACCGCATGCCGATCTCATCTCCATAATAGATGAACGGCGCACCGGGCATGGTCAAAAGGAACGCATAGGCAAGGCGTCTCTCGGTGTCATCCAGATTGAGGGACAGACGCGGCGTGTCATGGTTGCAGGTGATAAAGCAGATGTAGCCATCCTCCTTTGTGTTCTCATACATTCTCTCGTAGCCATTCAGGAAGGAACGGATCGATCCACCGGAATCCTTGCGAAAATACGTGTGATCCTCCAGCCAGTCGGCCTTTTTATCTCCGGCAAAGCCCCCGTGAAGAACGGCATGGTCGTCGTAATTTTTATAATCCCGCAGAAGGTACGAGCAGGGACGGCTCCAGCCATCCAGCATGAAATCCATGTGGAAGCCGGCCTTTAAGGACAGCTCCGGATTGCACCACTCGGAAACCATAGCTGCCTCCGGATAGTCGCGGTCCAGCATCCTGCGCACATCCTTCCAGATGCGGCTGGTTCCCGACTTCATCTCATCATCGCCCTTTACCAGGGAATCTGCCATGTCCACGCGGAAGCCGTCGCATCCAAGGTCCAGCCAGAAACGCATGACATCCTTCATAGCCTCCTTGGTTGCCATGCAGGCCGGTGCCTCCATCGGCAGCTGCCAATCCTCGTTCGGACGAAGGAATCCGTAATTCAATGCCGGCTGGCACTTAAAGAAATTCAGCATATAGGCGCCGCTTCGCTCTGACTCGCCGGCCACATAGGGACGTCCTGCCATTCCGTTAAAGACATTCTCCGACCAGACATAGCGATCGGAATATTCGTTTTTCTCCGCCTTCTGGCTCATGCGGAACCACTCATGCTCCTCTGAGGTGTGTCCCGGTACCAGATCCAGCAGCACATGCATACCTCGTGCATGGGCTTTTCGGAACAGGTTTACCAGATCTTCATTGGTGCCGTAGCGAGGTGCAACCTTTTTGTAATCTCGCACATCGTAGCCGGCATCCTTGAAGGGCGAATCGTAGCAGGGATTAATCCAGAGCGCATTGCAGCCCAGCTCCTTAATGTAATCCAGTTTGGATATAATCCCGTTAAAATCTCCGATTCCGTCTCCGTTGGAATCGCAGAAAGATTGCGGATAAATCTCATAAAAAACAGCATCTTTCAACCATGCAGGCATTGTCTTTTCCTCCTAATTGAATCGAGATAGGTGCTAAAATATCATGCCTGCTCATGCAGGCAAATCTATAAATAAAAATTAGGGTAACTAAGGCCTCAGCATAATCAGCGCCGCAAAATTGCCTCTTTTGCCCTGGGTGGCTCTGTGGCTGAACAAAACGCCTGGATTGCATGCCGTACAGATATCAGTCACGTGGATGTGATCCTTTGTAACCCCGGCATCCTGAAGCGTTATTTTGCAGGCTTCCCAGAGATTTAATTGATAATGGCCTGGATTGCCGCGATCTTCCAGAAGACGTTCCTCCTGTCCGGGAAAGGCCTTCCGGAATTCCTCTGCAACGTCCTCGCTCACCTCATAATGTTCCGTGCAAATCGACGGACCGATGCCCACCAGCACATCGGCTGGGTCTGTCCCGAACTCTTGCTGCATCTTCTCAATCGTGCGGGCACCCATTCGCCCTACCGTGCCGCGCCAGCCGGAGTGACTCGCCCCCACGGCGCACCTCACCGGATCCACGAACAACAGCGGCACACAATCCGCATAGAAGGTTGCAAGAACCAGGCCCGGCTCGTTTGTTACGAGGCCGTCCGCGCTCTCCCATTTCATCTGCCGGGTCAGTCCCATCCCGGCATCCGCCTTGCCAACACGCAGAACATTGGTCTCATGAACCTGGTGTGAACAGACGCAATGTGCCGGATCCGTCCCAAAGGCCGCCGCCACCCGGGAAAAATTCTCCAGTACGTTTTCACTGCTGTCACCGCGCCCTGTGGTCAGATTCATGGAGGAGAAAATCCCCTCGGAGACCCCACCCTCCCGCGTGGTGATCATATTCATGGCGACTCCGCCCTCCTCCAGAGAAGGAAAATACAGGGACGGAAGCAAGCTCCCGTCCCTGTTGGTGAAGTCCCGCTCCAGCAGCTCTTTCGATGTTCCTTTTCGGGTAATCTTCATATGATTCCTGTCATCTCTTCTTATGTCCGTTTAGCGCCTGTCATTTCAAAATGAATTGGGTGCCCCGAAGATAAGTTCATGATTCCTCTTCTTTATTCCGCGAGTCTGGCCTTCAGTGCCTCGGTCTCGCCTTCAAAGCCAGGCTTGCCCAGAAGGGCGAACATGTTGTGCTTGTAAGACTCAACGCCGGGCTGGTTGAAGGGATTTACACCCAGTACATAGCCGGATACGCCGCAGGCAAACTCAAAGAAATAGAACAGCTCGCCCAGATAGAACTCGTTCTGCTCCGGAATCTTGACCATCAGGTTCGGAACACTGCCGTCTGTATGTGCCAGGATGGTTCCGTTCATGGCTGCCTCATTTGCAAAATGCATGGTCTTGCCAGTCAGGAAGTTCAAGCCATCCAGGTTCTCCGGATCACTTCCGATGGTTACATCAGCTCTGGGGGTCTCGATGTTCAGAATCGTTTCGAACATGATACGTGCGCCATCCTGAATGAACTGTCCCATGGAATGCAGATCTGTCGTCAGATCCACGCTTGCCGGGAAGAGGCCCTTCTGGTCCTTGCCCTCAGACTCGCCGTAGAGCTGCTTCCACCACTCAGAGGTGTAATGCAGAGACGGCTCGTAATTTGCCAGAATCTCCACGCTCTTGCCCTTGCGCAGGAAGATGTTGCGCAGTGCAGCATATTTCAGTGCATCGTTGTCTGCGTAGTCAGACTCCATAGCCAGACGTCTGCCTTCGGCAGCGCCCTCCATGAGCTTGTCAATGTCTGCGCCGGATACTGCGATCGGCAGAAGACCAACTGCAGTCAGTACCGAGAAACGTCCGCCGACATTGTCCGGAATCACGAAGGTCTCATAGCCTTCTGCATTTGCCAGAGTCTTCAGTGCTCCGCGCGCCTTATCTGTAGTTGCGTAGATTCTCTTTGCTGCGCCTTCCTTGCCATACTTTTTCTCAGCAAGTTCACGGAACAGACGGAATGCAATGGATGTCTCGGTTGTGGTGCCGGACTTGGAAATTACGTTGATGGAGAAATCACGATCGCCGATCACTTCAACCAGCTGTGCCAGATACGTGGAGCTGATGGAGTTTCCTGCAAAATAGATCTCCGGTGTCTTGCGGATCTCCTTGGATACGCTGTTGTAAAAGCTGTGGCGCAGGAAGTTGATGGCTGCGCGTGCGCCCAGATAAGAGCCGCCGATGCCCAGCACGAGGAGAACCTCAGAATCGCCCTGAATCTTAGCTGCTGCCTTCTTGATGCGGTCGAACTCTTCCTTATCATAGTCAACCGGGAGATTTACCCAGCCCAGGAAATCATTGCCGGCACCTTTTCCGGACACCAGCAGTTCCTTTGCTGCAAGGACCTGGCTCTCAATATTCTGGATCTCATCCTCTGATACAAAACTCTTCGCCTTCGAATAATCAAATGTAACCTTTGCCATGGGGCAATACCTCCTACTCTTCCTGTCAATCTGTGCCTTTTGCACATCAGTTTCAGTTTAGCAGTACGGCTTAGGGATTGCAAATCAAACCGCTTCGATCCAGATTCTCAATCATTTCGTCCCACTGAGGTTTCAGCTTGTCGAACATTGCACGAATCTCCTGCTCCGGAATGCCGTTTTTCCGTGCAACCTCCAGGTAATCCTCGAGTCTCTCCTTGTCCTGCTGCTCCCAGTTCGCTTTCATTTGCTCTGTGATCATCGTCTGTGTCCTCCGTAAAAAAACATTTCCCGTTGCCATCGCATCCAGCATTTTCGGCATAGGTTCCATGGTTTCTGCATCCCTTGCAGGAAAGCTGGAAGCCTATTAAAACACAAACTTATGTTCTAGTAAACTCTTGACTTTTAGAAAATGCTGTAATTGTTTGCCCTTCCTTTGCCGGTAGCCTATAATTAAGTGTTGAGCTTTCTCTTGTATCCAGGGAGAAGCCCATCCGATACACCCATTTAATACCCCATTACTGCATGATCAAGGAAAAGAGAAGATACCATGATTTATAAGACTTCCGGAACCTGTTCCTCACAGATTGAATTAGAGATTGATGACGATCATATCATCCGCAAGGTGAAATTCACCGGCGGCTGCAGCGGCAACCTTTCCGGCGTAACAAAGCTGGTCGAGGGCCGAAAAGCCGAAGAGGTTGCTGACCTTCTGGAAGGGACCACCTGCGGATTTAAGTCCACTTCATGTCCGGATCAGCTCTCGCATGCCATCCGTGCGGTGCTGGAACAGATGAATTCGTAATCGAGGAATGATCAAAATGAGTAAGAGAATCGTACTGACCGGCGGCGGAACCGCCGGACACTGCACACCAAACCTGGCTCTCCTCCCGTATCTGCAGGAGGCCGGCTTCGAAGTTGCCTACATTGGCTCCATAAACGGAATTGAGCGCAAGCTCGTAGCGGATTACAACATCCCTTACGAGGCGATTGAGACTGGAAAGCTTCGTCGCTATTTTGACCCGAAGAACTTTTCAGATCCGTTCCGCGTCATCCGTGGCTACCATGAGGCGCATAAGTTTCTGAAGACCTTCCAGCCGGATGTAGTGTTTTCAAAAGGTGGTTATGTCGGTGTACCGGTTGTGCACGCTGCACACAGCCTGCACATTCCCTGCATTATTCACGAGTCGGATATGACACCGGGACTTGCCAACAAGCTGTGCCTGCCTTTTGCAACGAAGATCTGCTGCAATTTCCCGGAAACGCTCCGGGATCTCCCGGATGCAAAAGCCGTTTTGACGGGTACACCCATCCGCGATGAGCTGTTTCAGGGAGATGCAGGCGCAGGGCGCAAAATGTGCGGTTTCACGCAGGACAAGCCGGTCCTTATGGTCATCGGCGGATCTCTTGGCGCTGCATCGGTCAACAAAACCATTCGCGATAATCTGGATGCTCTCCTTGAAAGGTTTCAGATCGTGCATCTGTGCGGCAAGGACAAGATGGACAATCTCCTGCTGACCCGCGAAGGATACAAACAGTTCGAATATATCAAAGAGGAGCTCAAGGACCTCTATGCCATGGCAGATGTTGTAGTCTCCCGGGCCGGTGCCAATGCCATCTGCGAGCTGCTCGCGCTGAAAAAGCCAAACCTCCTGGTGCCGCTTCCCACAGGACGCGGCGACCAGAAGCTCAACGCCGCTTCCTTTGAGGCGCAAGGCTACAGTATGGTTGTACAGGACGATGATCTGCCGGATGTGATCCTGGAAAAATTGGACGAGCTTTATACCAACCGGGAACAGTATATTGCTGCTATGGAAAAGAGTTCACAGGGCAATTCCAGCCGGATTATTCTGGAGCTGATTCAGAACGTTGCAAACCAATAATGTAAAGGTTTTACGGCGAAGCGGTGTCTTCAAAAGAACATTCGTGTGCGGAACCAAAACAGCTGCTGCCGAAACATAACGGCAGCAGCTGTTTTTCATTCCACGAAGCCAATCAAGTTTATATGGCCGGTTATTTAAGAATCGCTGTATCAGTACAGCTTTCCTGTCCGCAAAAGGGAGCCTGCGGCCACAGCCGCAGACTCCCTCTCTGTCTTAAGGTGATTCAATCCTAACCCAATCCACCATGCCGCGGATCAGAATTAGATGGTGTTGTCAGATCCCAGAACGTCCTTGATCTTGTGCTCAACGATTGCCTTAACGTTAGCGCGGCCATCAGTGAGATACTGACGAGGATCGAAATGATCCGGATGCTCTGCAAAGTGCTGACGGATACCTGCTGTCAGGCCCAGACGAAGGTCAGAGTCAATGTTGATCTTGCAGACTGCACGCTTTGCAGCCTCACGCAGCTGATCCTCCGGAACGCCGATTGCATCTACCAGCTTGCCGCCGTTCTCGTTGATGATCTTAACGTACTCCTGCGGAACGGAAGAAGATCCGTGAAGAACGATCGGGAATCCGGGAAGTCTCTTGGAAACCTCTTCCAGGATATCCAGGCGAAGCTTGGGCTCAGTGCCGGGCTTGAACTTGTAAGCGCCGTGAGAGGTTCCGATTGCAATAGCAAGGGAATCTACACCGGTCTTCTCAACGAACTCCTCAACCTCTTCCGGATGAGTATAGAATGCCTTGTCAGCCTCTACGGATACAGCATCCTCCTGACCTGCCAGAGTTCCCAGCTCAGCCTCTACAACAACGCCGTGCTCGTGAGCATACTCAGCAACTCTCTTGGAAACCTCAATGTTCTCAGCGAAAGGATGGCCGGAGTAGTCAATCATAACGGAAGTAAAGCCGTTGTCAATGCAGTCCTTGCAGACATCGAAATCTGCACCGTGATCCAGATGCAGAACGATGGGAAGCTCAGGATGAAGCTCTGCTGCTGCCTCTACCAGCTTAACGAGATATACGGAGTTTGCGTACTTTCTGGCGCCCTGAGAAGCCTGCAGAATAACAGGGCTCTTCAGCTCTGCTGCTGCATCGGTGATTCCCTGAACGATCTCCATGTTGTTGATGTTGAAAGCGCCGATAGCATAGCCGCCATCATAGGCCTTCTTAAACAGTTCAGTACTTGTAACGATAGGCATATCTTATACCACCTTTCTGTAATGTAACGGTTTGTCGATTGATAAAAAAACAACGATCTACAGACAGGATTATAACGCACCCATTCCGAAATGTTAACCCAAGCACACACAAAACTTTCTGCACAGAAACATACATGATATCGACACTTTTCTCCAGACAAAGCAAAAACGACGGTGCTTGGGGGAGCCGTCGTTTTCGAGAAGTATAACTTCTTATGGGGGTATAGCAAAAAACTTATAATGTATTGGGGGGTTACATCTAGTATACTAGCAGTCCCCCCGTTTTCAGGCAATTCACCGAATGCATGAATTTTACAAAAACAACGTTTCGTTTTTGTATATATTGTTGCACCTGTTTCGGAAACGCCAAAGAATGCGTCCCCTTAGACCTCTTCCTTTTTGGCCGACACTGCTGTTCGGAACAGGGTGTCGAACTCGTCCCCGGTAATCTTCTCCTTTTCGAGGAGGAGTTTGGCACTGGCATGGAGGACATCCTCATGCTTCATAATGATCGCCTTGGCCTCCTTGTAGCAGCTGTCAATGATCGCCTTGACCTCTTTGTCGATCTCCCCTGCCACATATTCGCTGTTGCGGGAGCTGTGACCGATGTCATAGCCCAGGAAGACATCATCCTCCTCCTGCTGATAGTTGATCGTACCGATGTTGGCGCTCATGCCGTATTTGGTCACCATGCTGCGGGCCGTTGCCGTTGCCTTCTGGATATCGTTGGAGGCGCCGGTGGTAATATCGTCCAGGATCAGCTCTTCTGCAATGCGTCCGCCAAAGTCCACCATGATCTCATGGAGCATCTGGCCTCTTGTTGCAAACATTTCATCCCGTGACGGAAGCGGCATGGTGTAGCCTGCTGCGCCGACACCGGTAGGAATGATCGAAACCGTATAGACCGGTCCCACGTCCTCCAGTTCATGGAACAAAATGGCATGTCCGCTCTCGTGATAGGCCGTGATCCGCTTTTCCTTATCTGAAATTACACGGCTCTTTTTCTCAGCGCCGATGCCAACCTTAATGAACGCAGCCTGAATGTCTCTTTGATTCAGATATTTGCGATTCTCTCTCGCTGCGCCGATGGCTGCCTCATTCAACAGGTTCTCCAGATCAGCTCCGGAAAAGCCGGCCGTTGTCTGCGCAATTTCCTTCAGGCTGACATCATCTGCCAGCGGTTTCTTTCTCGCATGAACCTTGAGAATCTCTTCGCGTCCCTGCACATCCGGTCGGGAAACCGTAATTTTGCGGTCAAAGCGGCCCGGTCGAAGAATTGCCGGGTCCAGAATATCAGCCCGGTTGGTGGCCGCCATCACGATGATTCCTTCGTTGACACCGAATCCGTCCATCTCTACCAACAACTGATTCAGTGTCTGCTCTCTCTCATCATGTCCGCCGCCGACGCCGGTTCCTCTGCGTCTTGCCACGGCATCAATCTCATCGATGAATACGATGCAGGGGCTGTTGCGTTTCGCCTCCTCGAACATGTCGCGGACGCGGCTTGCTCCGACACCGACGAACATCTCTACGAAGTCAGAGCCGGAAATCGAATAAAAGGGAACACCCGCCTCTCCGGCCACAGCCTTGGCCAGAAGCGTCTTACCAGTACCCGGGGCTCCTTCGAGCAGTACGCCCGTGGGAATTCTGGCGCCCAGATTCGTATATTTTGCCGGATTTTTGAGGAAGTCTACGATCTCTTCCAGATCTGCCTTTTCCTCCTGTAACCCTGCGACATCCCGGAACGTCACCCGGTCCTTATCATTCGCCAACTGTGCGCGGCTCCTGCCAAAGTTCATCATCTTGGCATTCGCTCCACCGCCCATCTGCTGTATGTTCATCAGATACATGAACAGAATGCACACAATGCCCACCAGAAGGGCCGGCATCACACCGGTGAGAAACCAGTTCTCCCGCGGGATATCGTCCACCACCGGCTCGATGCCGTTCGTTCTCGCCAGGTCCTCAATCTTGGTAATGTCGGTTGCATACAGGGTTTCCACGGTGCCGTTATTCAGGGTAATCATCGCAGATCCCGTCGGCGTTTCCTGATTGGGAGCGATCTCGACGGAGCTCACCGTTCCCGACTGCAGATCCTGTTCAAAGGACTCCTGCGTATACACATCTGTGGAGGTTTGCGTATAGCTTCCACGCATGAACTGCACCAAGATGAATACCATCATGACAGCCAGAATGCACACCAGCATCCGGCCGCCTGAATTCTTGTACTCGTTGTTATCCAATCTATCTCCTCATCTCTCTCGTCTGCCAAGTCGATCCCACAGACCTCCATCCGCCCGGCAGCTTATCTCTCAACTACGCCGATATAAGGAAGGTTGCGGTATTCCTGATCATAATCCATCCCGTAGCCAACGACGAACTGATCCGGCACGACAAAGCCGTAATAATCTGCCTTCAGGTCCACAACGCGCCGTTCCGGTTTATCCAGCAGCGTGCAGTAGCGAATGGACTTTGCACCCTTGCTGGTCAGGAATTTGCCCAGGAATTCCAGCGTGCGGCCGGAATCCACGATATCCTCCACAATAATGACGTCCAGGCCTTCAATTGAATCGTCCAGATCCTTGCGGATCTTTACCGTACCGGTCGATTCCGTCGCACTGCCATAGCTCGAAACCTGCATGAAATCAATGGACACCGGAACAGTAATTCTCTTGGCCAGCTCACACATAAAGAAGCTCGCACCCTTCAGAATGCCCACCATGCGAATCTTGCGTCCTTCATAATCTTTGGAAATCTGTGCTGCCATCTCACGGATTCTCTTGTCGACCTCTTCCTCCGGGATCAGTACCGAAATCTTTTCTGCCATCATGTCCTCCTCGCCGTCATCTCCGGCCTTTCTATGTGCAACTCCAGAATGTTCCTGGTTTCTGTTCCCACAAGGTAACGGGCTGCAATCCGATATCCCGGAAGCCACAGAATCTCCTGCCCGGCTGTAGGCAGTACAACCTTATCCCGAATCGGTTCCGGAATTTTCAGGTCGATCATGATCCGTGACAGCTTCTTGCTGTGTTCCTTAGAAATTGACATTCTATCTCCGGGTTCTCGCGTCCGGAATGTGGGAAACTGACCTATTTTATCATAGTCCAGCCATTTCGTACACGGATCCGTCGGGATTGCCGACAGGTCTCCCTCAAAGGGCAAAATACGAGCATGGTAATCTTCCCGGCGCATCGGCCACATTCCTCGCCGCCCATCCAAGGCGCTGCCGGAGTCCTTTTCGCAGCGGATGGTCAGACAGTCGTAGCTCACGATCGCCCGCAGTCCCAGCGGCAGATCAACACCTCCTGTTCCACCGCATCGCAGGAGCTGTTCCAGCTCCTCCACGTGGGTGCGGGTCAGGTCTTTTGCTCCTTGCGCCGCCTCCTGCAAAATGGCATACAGAACCCTGCGCTTTAGATATGGATGGAGGGCGGCCAGTTTATTTTTGCTGTAGGAGACGGTGCCATAGCCGGATTCCGGCTGCTCCGGACAGATTCCGATCCTGCAGGATAGTAATGCTCTTTGCGTTTCCTGCTGCAGGTAATCCTCCGCCTCCTGCAAATCGGCGGCCGTCTTGCCAATATGCTCTGCTGCTCTGCTGTTCACTCCCAACTCCAGGGCCGGGAGTACATGACGGCGGATGTAATTCCGGGTGTACGAATCGTCTGCATTGGTTTCATCCGTGCACCATGGGATATTCTCCTTCTGCAGGTACGCTTCGATTTCGGCTCTGCTGCAGTCAATAAGCGGACGGATAATATCGCCCTGTACTCCTCGAATGCCTCCAAGCCCAGCAAGAGAGCTGCCGCGGCTGAGGTTGAACAGCACCGTTTCTGCACAGTCCTCCCTGTGATGTGCCACAGCAATATGCATCCCCGGTAGGTTGCCCGGTCTCTGCAGCAGGTCTTCTTGCGGTTCTTCCGGATGCAGCTTGGCCTTCCGCGTTGCGCCTGCTGCGTTCATTGTATTCGGAATTGGCCTTCCGGTTTCCTGCTTCCAGGACTGCAGCTCCCTTCGCAGCGCCGCATAGCGCAGATCCCTTCCTGCCTCTTCAACGCTGCAGCCGCGCTTCTTTGCCTCTTCCCGAACTCTTACATGAACCATTGTCAGTGGAACGTTCCAGTCTTTGCAGCATACTGCGGTATAATCTGCGTCTTTATCCGCAGATTCACGAAGGCCATGATGCACATGTACTGCCCGCAGTTCCAGCTGCAGCTGTTCCCGTAATTGACACAGAACACGGAGCAGACAGATGGAATCCGCACCGCCGGATACTCCGACTACAACGCAGTCACCTTCCTGCAGCATCCGCTGCCGCTGTATGCTGCTGTATACGTAAGTCTCCAGATTCATTGCTCCGGTACCTCAGAGGCTGCCGCAGCATCTGCAGCTGTGCTCGTTGTTTCGGCTCCCGTTCCAGTCTCTGCCGTATCTCCCGCAGCGCTCTCTGCATCTGTTCCTGTCAGCTCATTTGCCGCAGCAGACTCCGCAGTCGTGTCCGTTATGGTACCTGCCGGCGCTTCCGTTTCGGTGCTGGCTTCTGTATTCGCAGCAGTTGATGCCGTCCCTGCTGTGCTCGAGGCGTCTCCCGATGTCACAGCA
This sequence comes from Lachnospiraceae bacterium, assembly GCA_963605745.1. Taxonomy (GTDB): domain Bacteria; phylum Bacillota; class Clostridia; order Lachnospirales; family Lachnospiraceae; genus CAG-791. Next base: position 39,654 of record CAVCWT010000016.1, on the reverse strand, counting down.
TCTGCCGCATTTCCTGCCGGGTTGTCTGTCGCAATCTCAGAGGCACTGTCTGTCGTATCGCCGGAAGCAGCCGTCCCGGAACTGTCCAAGGAGGCATTGCCGGAATTGCGGAAGATGATCTCGCCCTGCTTTACAAGGCCCAGCTTCTCCCTCGCGACCTTCTCGATATACTCATCGGTCTGCGTATATTTGGAATATTCCTCCAGATCCTGTGTCCTTTGCTCCTCTTCTGCAATCTGATTCTGCAGCTGCTCTTTGGTCTTGTTGTATTCCTTCAGCTGCTGACGCAGCTGCATACCGCGAACCAGAACAACGCAGAGAATTGCCACCATTACCGTCACAGCCAGAGCCATGCTTGTCCGGTTCTGCATTTTCTTCTGATATTTAATTCTGCGTTTTCTCTTCGCCATAAAACCTGTCTTTCGTTCACCGACAATCCGCTCATTCAAAAGATAGTACGGCTGCCCATTTTGAAAATTGACGTTACAGGAATCGGAACAGATCGCCTGCCGCGTCCTTGCGTACGGTCTCCTGCACCGCCAGAACCTCCGCGCGAACCTCCTTATCTCCAAAGGAAATCGCAATGATATCTCCCGGCTTAACCTCTGCACTGGCTCTTGCCACCTTGCCGTTTAACGTTACACGTCCGTTATCGCAGGCTTCGTTGGCCACCGTGCGGCGCTTGATCAGCCTGGAAACCTTCAGATATTTGTCTAATCTCACTTGATCTTCACCTAATTATAACGATATCAGGGATCAAAAGTTCCTTTTTATCCTGGTATCATCATGATGCAAAAATGTCCGGAGAATTCACTTCCCCGGACATTCCATACAGCGTCTCAATTCATCATTCGAGCAGCATTCCTATTACTCGTTCACTGCATCCTTCAGTGCCTTACCAGCCTTGAACTTGGGAGCCTTAGAAGCCTCAATCTTCATGGTCTCACCAGTGTGAGGATTACGTCCCTCTCTGGCTGCTCTCTCAGAAACCTCGAAAGTTCCGAAACCAACGATCTGAACCTTGTTGCCCTTTTTGAGCTCATCGGTGATGGTTCCTACAAAAGCCTTGACAGCGTTCTCTGCATCCTTTTTAGAAAGTCCTGCTGCCTCAGCAATTGCAGCGATCAGTTCAGTCTTGTTCATTGAAAAATCCTCCTAGATTAGTTCACGGGTTCTCGCCCTTTGTTTTTACTAGACTATATATACGTGCTTTTCTTTTCTTTGTCAAGAAATCATGCGGTTTTTCAAGGTTTCTCGGCCTTTTGGACCCAGGTTTTGAGCAAGTGCTCCCTGGTATTATGCGAAGGCTGTCCCAGTACATCCGCCAGCATCTGATCCAGAATTTTGCCGATCTGAACCCCGGGATGAACGCCTTCTGCAATCAGATCTTTTCCGGTCACAGCAAGGTCCCGAATGGTCAGAGGATCCCCTGCTGCCACGATAGCATCATATTCCTTCTGCCAGTAATCGATCCGTTCCAGCTTGTTCTGCCGCTCATAATCCGACTGCGCTGCCACGTCGGCCCGCTTGATCTCTAAGAGCTGCGGGAACAGTTCCTTTCCCAATTTGGAAATGCTGCGGCGAACCGCTGCCGTACTCTCTCCCAGCGGCCGGTCATGCCATGCAACCAGCGTGACCACCGTTTCCCTTGTCGCGTTGTCATATTTCAGACGCCGCAGAATTTCATCCGCCTTTTGTGCACTCTTCTCCACGTGACCATAGAAATGATCCACGCCTTTTGCATCTGCCTTCTTTGTCTGCGGCTTTGCAAGATCATGCAGCAGCATCGCAAGGCGCAGTACCTTTTCTGCCCGGATTGCTTCCACAGAATGAATGATGTGTTCTCCGACATTGTAGCAGTGATGCGGATTGTTCTGTTCGCATTGAAGGCACTCCATCAGCTCTGGCAAAAAAACGTCTGTCAGTCCCAGCTGGCAGGCCTCTCGTATTTTGCCCGGATGGTCGGACAAGAGGAGCTTCTCCAGCTCCACGCGGATTCGTTCTGCGCTGACGAGCTGCAGATTGGGTGCGAGATTCCGAATTGCCGCTGCCGTTTCGTCCTCGATCACCGCATCCAGCTGTGCGGAAAAGCGAACGGCCCGCATCATGCGAAGTGCATCCTCCATGAAGCGCTGCTGCGGATCGCCTACTGCACGGATCGTTTTATTCGCCAGATCCTGTATTCCGTTAAACTCGTCCACAATGCCGCGCTCCGGGCTGTAAGCCATCGCATTGATGGTAAAATCCCGGCGCTTCAGATCTTCCAGGAGATTGGGCGTGAAGGTGACACTGTTCGGGTGCCGCCCGTCTGCATATTCGCCGTCCACACGGTAGGTCGTCACCTCATAGGATTCCCTGCCTACCATCACGGTCACGGTTCCATGCTGAATTCCTGTATCAATGGTGCGGCAAAATACCGCCTTCACCTCCCCGGGTTTTGCCGAGGTTGTGATGTCCCAGTCATCCGGAATGCGATGAAGGAGGCTGTCACGCACACAGCCTCCCACCACATAGGCCTCATGGCCCGCTTCCCGGAGCTTCCGCAGAACATAAGCTGCACCTTCCGGAATATTCAGTTGCAGGTTTTCCGAAGCCTCACACATTCTCTTTTACTCTCTTGCCGGACACTGTTCGTACCTGTTCCGGCCGGTCGTTTTGTTTTTCCTGTACGTTTCGCTGTTTTGGTGTGCGGTTTCTCTTACAAAGAATCCTGTTGACACACGTTGAAACGCAGCATCAATATGCCTTGCCCCAGTAAACCATTTTCGTTGCAGGCTTTCCGCAGCAGACACAGGTTCCTGCGATCTGCTCCTGCTCGAAGGGGATGCAGCGGCTGGTCACGCCGTATTTTTCCTTGATGGCATCCTCGCAGGCGCGGTCGCCGCACCACATTGCCTTTACAAAGCCGGTCTTCTCTTCGAAGGTTGTCTTGAATTCCTCATCATCATGTGCCACGTAGGTCTTGCTCTCCATGAGTGCCTTTGCGCGGTCATACATGTCCTTCTGGATCTGCGGCAGGAGCTCTGCCACCTTTGCAGCCAGCTCGTCAATGCGTACCTCCATCTTCTCGGAAGTGTCACGACGAACCACCATGCAGACACCATTTTCGATGTCGCGGGGCCCGATCTCGACACGCAGCGGAATGCCGCGCATCTCCTGCTCGGAGAACTTGTAGCCCGGGCTCTTGTCGGAATCGTCAACCTTCACGCGGAAGTTCGAGAGCATATCACGGAGCTCATAGGCCTTGTCCAGCACGCCTTCCTTGCGCTGCTGAATCGGAATGATGGTGATCTGCGTCGGTGCAATCTTCGGAGGCAGCACAAGGCCGCGGTTGTCGCCGTGCACCATGATCATGGCGCCGATGAGGCGGGTCGTCATGCCCCAGGACGTCTGCCAGACGTATTTGAGCTTGTTGTCCTTGTCCGTGAAGGTGATGTCATAGGCCTCTGCGAACTTCTGCCCGAAGAAATGGCTGGTTCCGGACTGAAGGGCCCGGCCGTCATGCATCAGTGCCTCAATGGTATAGGTGCTCTCTGCACCGGCGAATTTTTCCTTATCGGTTTTCTGTCCTTTGATGGTCGGGATTGCCATGTCCTCTGCCAGGAAATCCGCATAGACATTCAGCATCTGCTGTGTTCTCTCCTCGGCCTCCTCCTTCGTAGCATGGATGGTATGTCCCTCCTGCCACAGGAACTCACGGGAACGCAGGAACGGACGGGTCTCCTTCTCCCAGCGAACGACGGAGCACCACTGGTTATACAGACGCGGCAGGTCGCGATAGGAATGTACGTCGTCCTTGTAGAAATCCGAGAATACGGTCTCTGAGGTAGGACGCACACACAGGCGCTCTGTCAAAGGTTCGGTACCGCCTGCCGTAACCCATGCAACCTCCGGTGCAAAGCCGTTTACCAGCTCGCTCTCTTTGGCCAGAAGGCTTTCCGGAATGAGCAGGGGCATATAGACATTCTGCACGCCGGTCTCCTTAAAACGCCGGTCCAGGTGAGACTGAATGGCCTCCCAGATGGCGTAGCCCGCCGGCTTTAAAATGGTAAAGCCCTTGATGTGCGAGTACCCGATCAGCTCCGCCTTGGTGCACACATCGGTGTACCACTGGGTGAAGTCCTCGTCCATTGAGGTAATTTCAGCAACCAGCTTTTTTTGATCTGCCATGATAATCTCCTTTGTTATGTATGATTTCACTGCTTCGCCGTACACCATGTACGGTCCATCGCAGGAGATCTCTCTTTCATTGACCGGCCGGTTTTACCGAATCGGCCGGTCGGACATGCTGCTGTGTCCGCCTGCATCCAGACAGAACATCGTCACGGTTCCGGTAGTCAGAAGGCGCCCGTCCTCATCGGTAACGCGCACATCCACCACGGTCGTTGTCCTTCCGCGGTGCACAATGTGTCCCGTTGCCGTGATCCTGCCGGCGCCGCCGCTGCGCAGATAATTGACAGAGGCGTTCAGTGTTACATATTTGCGTCCGTCGGCCCGGGCCGTGGTGCCGGCTGTCGTATCGATCAGTGTAAATAACATTCCGCCGTGCGCCATTCCGTAGGGATTCTCCAGTTCATGGCGCATGTCCACGTGCAGAATAGACTCTTCCGGATCGATGCAGTCAATGACGATGCCGTTGTAGCGAATATAGGGTGTTTCCTGCAGGTATTCCTTCAGAGACTGCAGCTGCTCTGTGGTCATGTTCGACAATGTTTTATCCTCGAGGTGCTTCGCACCTTGGCTTCTTTGCACCTCAAATCTCGATTTCGCTTCGCTCATCTCGATTTGGGCGGCCTGAGGTGCTTCGCACCTTGGCCGCCAGGAGGAAACCATGCGATCCGGCTTGCCATGCGAGCATGGCCGCCGGACGCATGGTTTCCTCCTGGTGCTGGTCTTTTAAAAGTTTGCAAAGCTTTCTTTCGTGCCGAGGCCCAGGCGGTTCATGGCGGAGAAGATGGCACGAACCGAAGCGCGGGTGATGTTGGAGCTGACGCCGACACCATATGTGGTCTTTCCGCTGTGGGAATCCAGCAGATGGATGTAGGCCGCAGCCTGCGAATCGGAGCCTGCCTTTAATGCATGCTCTTCATAGTCGAGAATGCGAACGTCATAGTCGTAATTTTCATGCATACCGCGGCGAACCGCATCCAACGGTCCGTTTCCGACGGCGGTGAAGCTCTTTTCAATGCCACAGTCGGTAAAGGTCACTGTAACCTGTGTATCAAAGCCGGTCCCGTTCCCCAGCTCAACAACCTGGAGCTTTCTAAAGTGCAGCGGCTCCTTGCGGTCCAGATATTCCGAACGGAACATCTGCATGATTTCTTCCGGCGCAACCTCGCCTTCCTTTTCGCTGATGGACTGTACAACGTCTGCGAATTCGCGCTGCATAGCTTTAGGCAGCTTGAATCCATAATAGGTGTCCATGACAAAGGCAACGCCGCCTTTTCCGGACTGTGAATTAATGCGGACAATGGGCTCGTACTTGCGTCCGATATCAGCCGGATCAATCGTCAGATACGGCACCGCCCAGATCTTAGAGTCACGCTCTCTCATCGCCGTAACACCCTTGTTGATGGCATCCTGGTGTGAACCGGAGAAGGCCGTGAACACCAGCTTGCCGGCATAAGGGTGACGGGGATCCACTTTCATCTTGGTCACCTTTTCGCATACGGAAATGATCTCATTGACATCCTCAAGATTGAGCTCCGGCTCAATTCCCTGGGAGAACATGTTGTAGGCGACATTCAGGATATCAACATTACCGGTTCTCTCTCCGTTTCCGAGTAAAGTCCCCTCTACACGGTCTGCGCCGGCCAGAAGTGCCAGCTCTGTTGCGGCAACACCTTCTCCTCTGTCATTATGCGGATGCACGCTGAGGATGATGGACTCACGATCCTTGAAATTACGGCTGCAGTATTCAATCTGATCCGCATACACATTCGGTGTTGTCATCTCAACCGTGGAAGGCAGATTAAAGATGATCGGATCCTCCTTGGTGGGCTGCCAGACATCCTGCACCGCCGTGCAGACCTCCACCGCATAATCCATTTCCGTTCCGGTAAAGCTCTCCGGGGAATATTCCAGAATAATCTTCCCGGGAAAATCAGCTGCAAGCTCCTTTACCCACTCGGTTCCCTGAATCGCAATGGCCTTGATCTCTTCCTTGCTCTTGCCGAATACAACATCGCGCTGCAGCGTAGAGGTCGAGTTATAGATGTGTACAATGGCCTGCTTGCACCCCTGAATGCACTCAAAGGTACGTTCGATCTGTTCCTTTCGGCACTGAGACAGAACCTGAATGCGGACATCATCCGGGATGAGGTGCTCCTCGATCAGCTTGCGGATAAAGTCAAACTCAATCTGGCTGGCTGCCGGAAATCCAACCTCTACCTCCTTGAAGCCCAGCTTCATCAGAAGGTTCCACATTTCCAGCTTCTCAGAAACCACCATGGGGTCCACCAGAGCCTGATTTCCGTCACGCAGATCTACGCTGACCCAGATCGGAGCCTTCTGAATTTCCTTGTTCGGCCATTCTCTCTCCGGAAAATGCATTACCGGAACCCGCTGATAACGTTCTACATTTCTCATATTAACCTCATTCTGCAGGCGCATTCGCCCGACTGTTTTCTGAGTGTCTGTAATCTTTGCCATATCCTATAATCAGGAAAACACGATTGCCCTGCACTCATTGCTCACACACAAAAACCTGCCCGATACATACCGGGCAGGTTCTCTTTGTTCCTTATCGAATCATTCTCCAAGTCCGCTCTCGATTGCAGCAACCAGGGAAGCCAATGCCTCCTTCTCGTCCGGACCATCACAGATAAGCTCGATTTCATCCCCTGACTTCACGCATGCGCCGAGGACCGACAGTACACTCTTTGCATTTGCGGTTGTATCCTTGAATTGAAATATGATCAGTGATTTAAATTCCATCGCATCCTTACATAGGATGCCAGCCGGACGTAGATGCAGTCCTGTTGGATTTTTAATAACAACTTTCTGACTAACCATTTCCTGTTACCTTGCCATTCATTCCGCCGATGCATCAAACAGCATCAAAACGTACACAATATGATACCAGATCCGTCACTATGTGACAAGCACAGCGCGGACCGTTGACATTCTGGTTGCTGTCCGCACTCCTATGCCATTACCCTTTCAATCAGCTCTGCCAATGCCTGCGCCTTTTCCTGCAGCACGGCCTGATCCTCTCCTTCGATCATGACACGCACCAGCGGCTCTGTTCCGGAAGGACGAATGAGAACTCTTCCTTTTCCGTTGAATTCTTTTTCCAGTTCTTCGATATCTGCCACGATTTCCGGATAGTCCAGATAGTGTTCCTTTTTGGCATTGTCCACATGGGCATTTATGAGAACCTGCGGATACTTTTTCATGATGGCCGCCAGCTCGGAGAGCGGTTTCCCGGTCTCCTTCATGACCTGCAAGAGGTGAAGGCAGGACAACAGTCCGTCTCCGGTCGTGTTTTCCCCAAGAAAAATAATGTGGCCGGATTGTTCACCTCCGAGGTTGGAATCAAGCTCCTTCATTCTCTCGAGAACATAACGGTCGCCGACCTTGGTTCTCTCGATGTGAATGCCGTTCTCATCCCCCATCACGAAAAAGCCCAGATTGCTCATCACGGTAGCAACAATGGTGTCCCCCTTGAGCAGGCCTTTTCCTTTAAGGCTGCATCCGATGATGGCCATAATCTTATCACCATCCACGATCTCGCCCTTTTCATCGACAGCCAGGAAGCGATCCGCATCTCCGTCAAAGGCAATTCCAATGGCTGCATGCTCCTGCAGCACCCTCTCCCGGAGCTCTTCCATGTGCGTCGAGCCACACATATGATTGATGTTCACGCCGTCCGGTTCATTGTGAATGGCAACGACCGTTGCTCCCAGTCTGTGCAGAGCCTCCACATTCGACAGATAGGAGGCACCTTCTGCAGTATCTACCACAACCTTCATTCCCGTCAGATCCATAGGAACCGTCTCCGCCGAATGGTCTACATATTCATGCCAGGCATCCATATGGTACTCAATGTGTCCGACGTCCTCGCCTGTCGGAAACTCGATGTCTGCCATTCCGCCTTGGATCTGTGCCTCAATCTCATCCTCGACAGCATCCGGCAGCTTGAAGCCTTCCCCGTCAAAAAACTTGATCCCGTTGAATTCCATCGGATTGTGAGATGCAGAAATCACAACTCCCGCATCGGCATGATGTGTTCTGGCAAGATATGCCACCGCCGGTGTCGGCAGAACTCCCAGATAAACAACATCTGCTCCCACGGAGCATGCGCCGGCCATCAATGCATTGGCCAGCATATCGCCGGATCTGCGGGTATCACATCCCACCATGATCAGCGGCTTTTTCCCTCCGTTGTCTTTGGAGAGGACGTAGGCTCCTGCCTGTCCCAGCTGCAGTGCCAGCTCTGCTGTCAGTTCCTTATTCGCAACGCCTCGAACCCCGTCGGTTCCGAACATTCTGCCCATCATTTCCTCCTCGTACAGCCGCAGCTGTCGTTCTCAATAGACACCTGAATTAGTAACTATTTAGCACCCGCATCTCGATCGGCAGCTGTTTTACATCTGCCGATCGAAATACACCTGTTTCAAATAGCGATCCTCATGGCTCTTCATCCTGTGAGAATGACGAATCCGATGCACTCTCCTGCTCTGCGGACCGCAATGCTGTCACCTCTACAGAAGCCATAATCGTGCCATTTACCCTCGTCCCATCCGGCGTTGTCAGTTCCACCTGTGCCGAATAGATTCCACTGACGCTGCGGTCTGTCGCAGTGCTGATCAGTTTGCCCACATTAATTGTCGGGGACAAATCAGAAATCTTGATCGCATCCACAACGGATGTCAATCCGGTTATGCTGACCGCAAAGGTATCCGGAGCTGATTCTCTCGAAACGGTATGAACTCCGTCATTCACCACCATCAGCTCTGCAGTATATCCCTCCGGCACATTTTCCAGTACAACATCCGACAGGCTCACTGCAAATTCCGAGGTCTGTGCCTGTTCAATTCCCACGGTGATGTTGATATCTCCGCTCAACTGTGAATCTGCCAGGCTCACTCCGTCCGGCAGATACTCTTTAATATTCACCGTTGTCTGATAGCTCGAGGTGCTGCCTTCAATATTAACCATCTCCGCCGGAATGGTAATGGAAGTGATCTCCGACAAAACAGACGTCTTGCCGGCCAGCCTCACAGTTTCCGGGTCTGCCGTCACCACACCATTTCTAAGGTATCCTTCCGCCGGCTCTCCGCTGACCTTAACCTCAATCGGAACCGTTTTAAGCGGCATAATGGCTACGCTCACCTTTACGGAAGTGATGTTCATACTCAGACTGGACGTATCCACGGTATTGCCCTCTGCATCCAGAAGCTTAATGTCTGCATAGGTATTGATATTGCCGGTTGCCCCCGACACATCGACCACAGCCTTTGCGACAGCAATCGACGAAACAACCGATTTCGGCCCCGATACGCGGAGCTGGTTCTGTTCCGGCGTCACCGTATCCAGCTCATAGCCGTCCGCCACTTCGCCGCTCGTTTCTGTCAGCAGCGGAAAGGAATCGGTCAGCTTCGGTTCAATCGACAGCCGAACATTGTCAATGCTGCCGTCGATACTCTCGATTTCACTGCTGTATCTGGTTGCGCTGTATTTGATTTCGACTGTGTCCAGATTCGTCAGATTCTCGATATCGGCGGTTGCCGCAATGTCGTCCCGTGTCAAATCCTCCAGAACAGATCGCCTGGCTCTCACGGTCACCACAGGAACGGTATCCGAGTTGTCCAGCACGGTATACACCTCTCCCTGCTCCGTGATTAACGAGGTGTGCTGCAGCTTAACCGTCACGTTGGAAATGCGCTTGGTCGATATCGGGTCGTTGATATTGTTGACAACAATCCACAAAAGGACTGCCAGTATCAGCGAAACAACCTTCTGTACCCAATTATCCAGAATGTGAGGTCTGTTTCTCTTCTCACTCATTCTGCTCATCTTCCTTTCGATCCGACAACAGATTCTGACGTTCTGTCATCTCCTTGTCCTGGAGCTTGACCAGTCTGGCTCTGAGCTCATCTGCATTGACATCCAGATCCAGTCCCCCGCGATAGGCAATGCTGATCCGTCCCGTCTCCTCTGATACAATAATGGTAAGCGCATCTGTTATTTCGGAGATTCCCACGCCCGCACGGTGTCTGGTTCCCAGATCCTTGTCCAGCTTGTTGTCCGAAAGCGGCAGATAACAAGTAGCCGCAACAACGCGGTCGCCTGCAATGATCACAGCGCCGTCATGTAGCGGCGTATTCTTCTCAAAGATATTGACGAGGAGCTGCCTTGTTACAACACCGTCCACTTCAATACCGGTTTTCTCCCACTCCTGAAGCGGCGTTGTCTGACGGATCACAATCAGCGCCCCGGTTTTCACACGGGCCATCGCTACACATGCCTGCACAATTTCTGAAATGGTTTTGTCCGAGAACAGTCCGTTTCCCTTCTGCGCACCGTCACGAAACAGGCTGGAGAGTAGTTTTTTTTGTCCCAGCTCATCTACTGCAGACCGCAGCTCCGGCTGCAGGATAACCACACTTGCCGTAACCGCCAATCCAGCAACATTCTGAACAATCCACAGAATGGTTGACATGTTGAACATCCAGGCCAGAAAGACAAATACAATGATAAAGAGCAGCCCCTTCAGCAAAGTATAGGCTCTGGTATTCCGAATCCACTGCAGAAAACTGTAAATCAGAAATGCAATGATCGCAATTTCCACCAGATCCGACCACGTCAGACTTGGGATGTGTAATACATCTATGTACTTGTCTAAAATCTTCTCAATCAGCTGCATCCTTGGCTACACTTGTCCCGTCTGCTATGAAACGTCTGCTGCGAAACGATCGTTCCATTTCGGAATTCTCTCAGCCGTCATCTTAAAGAATCGCTTAAAGCATCCATTCCTTAAAAGTCATCCTGAAATTCATCTTCATAACCGTCCTGCGGCAGCGGCTCATAGCCGCTTCCGTATTCCATCTCATTTTCCCGGATCGAATCCTCCCAGAGCTGCGGACGCTCCTGATATCCGGACCTGCGTCCCGGTTCATTCCCCGCATAACTGCGTGAGCCCTTTCTCGCATTCACCGTGCGAACCGTTCTGCGCGGGCTGGCAAGCGAGTTTTTCGGTACGGCTTTCACGTAGTAATAGTACTCATCATCTTCGAACTGAGTGTTCTCTGTACGGGAATAGTCCAGGTTAAAGAGCATAAAGGAGATCACTGCTCCTGCAGCAAAACCAACAACGGCTCCTGCCAAAGCCAGTCCCACGCTGATCTGCGCATTTCCCACCAGCGCCCCCAGGATCAGCACCAGCAGCTGTAAGAGGCTCCCGACACCGGCAGCAATGATCCATGCATACGGAATCACCAGGCGCCGAATCACATAGACAGCAACCGCTGCAATCACCACGGCAGCCACACTGACCATCATGGCCTTGTCCTGCATAATGCCATCCAGCAGGAACTGAAACCGAGTCACAATACTGTCTGTAGAATCAGATCCCGAAGCTGCTGTAATGGACGCCTCATTCTGATGAACGAACCGGATAAAACTATCGGCAATCACACCCACTGCCACCGTCACTCCGCTGGCCGGCGTATACAGGAGTCCGCCCACAACCGGAAGTGCCGCCTGGATCCCCAGCATCCGAAAGAACGGATACATGATCAGCAGTGCCGTGTCTCCCGGGGTGAATCTCATATAAACCAGCAGCAGAACCAGGAACAGCACTGCACCAATGGCTGCCGCCTCCAATGACAGGGAATAGAGGTGAATCAAGATCACCACCCCCAGGATGACAACCACCAGATTCAACGGAATCACCGTAGCAAGGAGTGCAATGATTACCGTCGGCAAAACCCCTGCCAGCGTTTTCTGATATCCAATCTGGCTGTTAATGGTAATCACAGCCAGCAGCGTGATCACAAATCTGCACACCATATTGATATAATTCTCAAACTGCGAATACACAGCGAGAATCTTTTCTCTGATTTCCAACAGTGTAGTCATACTGTGTCAGCGTCCTCTTCTTTCCCGATACCTTCCGGCCAGCTGCAGCAGATTCCTGCGATAATTTTCCTGTCTCATCTGTGCCTTGCGGTAACGGCTCCCGTAAACCGCCGCCGTCACAGCCAGCAAAACACCCAGAAAAATCGCATACGCCACAATGAGCTGTCCCGCAAATGCCGTTATATTCATACTGTACAGCTGCTGAATCATGGTCTCGAAATGATAAATGGCATAAGCCCCGAACAGAATAACAAAAGCAATGGTTCCGCACAGAAAGGTAATAAGCATCTGTTTCGTCAGATAATCACCGCAAAAATACGACGTAATTTTACGGTCTTTTTTGCCTTCCCTTTCTTCATAGGCTGCCATTTTGGTCATCCTGCAAACCCGTTCTTGATTGATCATCGCTATCCTCACTCCGGTGTCGGATTCTCTCCGATCGCCAGTGTCACATAATAGACCTTCGATGCCCCCTTCTCCTGCAGCTGCTGCGCGCAGGCATCGATCGTTGCACCGGTCGTATAAATGTCGTCAATCAGCATAATTATCCTAGATTTTACATCATCCACAGGTGCAATAAAAGCATTTTTCAGATTCCTGCGGCGCTGCTCCGCGCTCATACTACGCAGAACCGCCGTATCCGTGCGCCGGGACAGATATCCTTCCCTTACCGGAATTCCGGTCCTTTGCGAAATCCGCTCGGCCAATACCGCCGCCTGGTTATACCCTCTTTTCCGTTCCCTTTGCACGGACACCGGAATCGGAACCAGCGCATCAATCTCTTCCGGATCGAACTCCTGCAAAAGACGTGCCGCCATCCGATCCCCCATCCAGTCCGCATACTCTCTGCGCCCCTGGTATTTCAGCCGGTACAGGGCTCCGGACACATCGCGATACCGATATACTGCGCAGCCCCGTTCATACGAATGTCGGATTTTCTCACAATCCGGGCACAGTTCCCGCCGCTTGTCTGCGACCGGCTTTCCGCACCGGCAGCACAGGGTCATCCGGCTCGTCAGCTTTCTGGGTGCGAGTTTCTCCTCGCATTCCTCGCAGATCATTGCGCCAAACGGCCGCACCGGCCGATCACAGACCGGGCAGCGCCTTGGAAAAACAAGGTCAACCACCCAGTCCGCCCTGGTCCTGTCATTTCCATAACTCGGCTTTCTGTGTTCTCCCCGCAGACCTTTGTTATTCAACCTGACTCATCTCCCGGATTCGATCCTTTAATCCTGAATATCTGGTATAGGTGCTGACGTTGCGTTCCATTCTGACCACGGCCTCCGGATCTCCCAGAACCACAACGCATTTTCGCGCTCTTGTAATGGCAGTATACAAGAGATTTCGGTTGAACAGTCCGGAAGGGCCCGACAAAAGCGGCAGAATCACCGCCGGATATTCGGATCCCTGTGATTTATGTACGGTAATGGCATAGGCCAGCTCCAGATCATCCAGCTGCGTAAACGGATAATGGACCACGCGGTCCTCATCAAAGCGGACTACGAGCTCTGCTCTGTCCTTATCCAGCTCCAGAATCATTCCAAAGTCACCATTAAACACACCGGTTCCCTTATCAATCGGCATGCCAAAATTTCCCGGAACCTCCCATTCAATCTGGTAATTGTTCCGCGTCTGCATGACCTTATCCCCCACGCGGAAAATCTGATCATGTGCTGTTGTCTCCGCTTTTTCCGATGACGCCGGATTCAGAACGCTCTGCAGCACCTCGTTTAACCGGATGCACCCAAGTGCCCCCTTGCGCATGGGCGTCAGCACCTGAATGTCATCCTGACTGCCCTCCACATAGCGAGGCAGCATTTCGCGGATCAGCATGACAATATGTTTGTAAATCACCTGCGGATCCTTTCGCTCCAGGAAAAAGAAATCCTTGGATTTATTGCTCAGCTCCAGCGGCTCCCCCTGCAGAATCCGGTGTGCGTTCATAATGATGTCGCTCTGCTGTGCCTGCCGGAACACCTTCTGCAGCGTAATGCTGCTGAACTGTCCGGATTCCATCATATCCTGCAGGATCCGTCCGGGTCCGACACTGGGCAGCTGATGAATGTCTCCCACCATGATCAGCCTGGTTCCCGGCCGAATTGCCTGCAGCAGTGCATGGAACAGGAACAGGTCCACCATCGACATCTCATCAATGATGACAACATCCGCCTCCAGCGGATTGTCCTCGTCCCGTTCGAAGCGCCAGGATTCTTCTGCAGATCCTGTCACTTCCGCGGCATCATCGCCTATTGCCTTATAACCGAGAAGCCGATGGATGGTCATGGCTTCATGTCCGGTGGTTTCCGTCATTCGCTTGGCAGCTCTTCCCGTCGGGGCCGCCAATAGGACCGACTTTACATCCGATAAAAAGAAACGGATGATGGTATTGATCGTCGTTGTTTTGCCAGTACCGGGACCACCGCTGATGAGGAGAACGCCGCGTGTAACAGCCAGCCCGACGGCCTTTCTCTGGAGGTCGTCCAGCGCAATGTTCTCATGTTCTTCGATGTGACGGATTCGTGTCTGAATCTCCTTATTGGTAAAGCTCTTTCTCTTTACAGAATCCAGATCCAGAAGGCGTCTGGCAATATTCTGTTCCAGACTGTAGGCATAGGCGGAATAGACCTGGGGATCTGCAGGAGCTTCGCTCTCCCTGACTGCCGCCGTTCCTTCCTCTGCAAGGTCAGAAAGAAGCTTCCCGGATGAAGCCGTTTCATTCACCTCCGGTACCCGGATTCGAACCTTGCGTTCCATAGCAAGGTTCTCCAGCTGCACCTGAATTGCCTCTGCCGGCACATGCAGCAGCTCTTTCGCCCGCTGCAGCAGAACACTCTTTGGCAGATAGCTGCTACCCTCCTGAAGATTCCCGGACAAAAGGAACAGAATCCCGCTGCGAATCCGGTAATCCGAATCCATCTGAATTCCGCTGCGAACGGCAATCTCATCCGCCAGCGTAAACCCAATCCCCGACACCTCTTCAGCAAGCCGGTAGGGATTCTCCCTCAGAACGTTGTACATCTCTTCGCCGTAGGTCTCCCAGATCTTCACCGCCTTCCGGCCGCCCAGTCCATACTGCTGCAGATATACCATGGCATCCCGCACGTCCTTTTTTTCCATGAGCTGCGCAGAGACTTCGCGTGCGATTCTCTCACTGATTCCCCGAACCTCCACCAGACGCTCCGGTTCTTCGTCCAGAATGCGCATGGTGTCTTCGCCGAATTTTTTGACAATCCGTGCGGCCAGAGATTCTCCAATCCCCTTGATCGCACCGGAGGCCAGATACCGGTACACTGCCTGGCTGCCTTCCGGACGAACCACCTTGTAATCCGATACCTTCAGCTGATCTCCGTAAACCGGGTGCGTCACCACCTCGCCGGTGATCTCCACGCTCTCGCCTTCAGAGATGGCAGCCGGAAAGCCCGTGCAGGTGACCTGTTCTCCGTCCTGCGTCACCTCAAAAACGGTATATAAATTATCCTTATTGCGGTAAATTACCGCAGAAACGTAGCCCTTGATCTGTTCCATAGCATCTGTAAAAAAAGCCAGGCAGGAATTCCCGCCCGGCCGTAAGATTCAATGATCTTGTTCTGCAATTCCACTGCAAGCCTGAACCTCCTCATGAGAACAGGGAACAAGCTCTGCAGATTCGAACCTTTTGCTACACAATCCCCTGACTGCTCCTTTCACAATCAGGTCTCAATGGAGCTCTCACCTGCGATAAACTCCACATATTTGCCGGTTCCGATGGCCACTGCCGTCATCGGATCCTCTGCCGTCACAGCGCTGATGCCTGTCTTGCTGGTGATCAGCTCCTCCAGGCCATTCAGAAGGGAACCACCGCCGGTCAACACAATGCCGCGGTCAGCAATGTCTGCTGCCAGCTCCGGAGGTGTCTTCTCCAGAACGCTGTGAATTGCCTCTACGATCTGGTTGGTTGCCTCCTTGAGAGCCTCCTCGGTTTCGCTCGAGGAAACCTTGATGGTGCGGGGCAGACCGGTCACCAGGTTACGACCCCGGATCTCCACATAATCCTCCTCAACCGATGGATAGCAGCTGCCGATCTTGATCTTAATATCTTCTGCCGTCCGTTCACCGACCAGGAGGTTGTATTTTTTACGCATATAGCGAACCAACGCATCGTCAAAGTCATCGCCGGCAACCTTGATGGAGGTGCTGACAACCGTCCCGCCAAGGGAGATGACTGCAATATCCGTGGTTCCGCCGCCGATATCCACCACCATATTGCCGCAGGGCTTGGAAATATCGATTCCCGCGCCAATGGCTGCTGCGATCGGCTCCTCAATGATATAAACCTCGCGGGCTCCTGCCTGGAAGGTTGCATCCTCTACAGCCTTTTTCTCGACCTCCGTCACCTGGCTGGGTACACAGACGGCAATGCGGGGCTTACGGAATGTGCGGCGCCCCACAGCCTTCTGGATGAAATATTTCATCATCTTCTCTGTAACCGTATAGTCTGAAATGACGCCCTGACGAAGCGGGCGAACAGCCACAATATTGCCCGGCGTACGTCCCAGCATCAGCCGGGCATCCTCACCAATGGCCTTGATTTTGTTCGTATCGCGATCAAATGCAACAACGGAGGGCTCCTTCAGGACAACTCCTCTCCCTCTGATATATACCAGGACACTGGCGGTTCCCAGGTCAATTCCGATATCTGAATGCTGTAATGCCATATTTTTTCCTCTGTATTTATGATTCACAGTGCTGCCTGTCTCGTACTGCGTTTCCCAAAAAGGCACGCACGCAAGTGCACTGATTCCTGTTCCTGTGTTCTATTACAGCCGCCGCGAAACCGGCAGCTTCTTAAGGCGTTGCTGACGAATCAGCATCTTCCTAAGTATAAACTACGTGACAAGCCTTTTCCATGCTCCTGCGCGGAGTTTACGAAAAAATCACAACGATTTAGCACCCGCATCGCAGGGCTCTGTCACCGGCAGGAGTGTGAACCGGAAACCTCGCTACTGCAAAAATCCCTTGATCAGCCGGAAAATCCCCGTGTATGCCAGTGTCAGGCAATACAAGGCCGATGCAATCCACATGGAACCGGAATAGAACAATCCTGCTGCAGACAGTGCAATGATCACAATTCCCGCGCCCAGGTTCATCAGCCAGAACGGAGTCCTGGCTCTCTTTGCTTCCACTGCCCGCAGCACGCTCACCAGTCCGTTGAAGAGATTCACGCCAACCAGATACAGCATGACATACCGCACCGACACGCTGGTCAAAGACAGAGTGAAGAATCCCATGTTCATCGTAATCACACCTTCGAACAGGGTTCGCCAGCCGCCTACCATGTACCGGGCCAGCACCAGATAATACACAATCTGACGAATTCCGCCGGCGATAAGTGTGAGCTGCAAAAGGAACAGTGCCAGGTAATATCCGTTTCCCTTCAGGAGCAGCATACCCACACCGAGCAGCAGCAGAACCACCCCGGTCAGAATATTCCAGATTCTCTGTCCTCTGGTCATAAGCTTTTCTCCTGCCCCGGGAAATCCGAATGAAGAGGCGTTTTCCCTGGATCGTGATCTGTATAATCCATATACTCCTCCCGGCTGGCAAAGCCGGAATGCTCGAATCCGATTGGTTTTCCTGCCAGGCAGTTTCCGGAACGGGCAATCTGCCCTGTCACCATGCTCTTCTGGCGCTGCGCTGCCAGAATGAACTGGCCGAGGCGCGTGTTATTTTTCCTCTCCGGCATAGCAGCCTTGTATTCTGCCGTCCAGGTCTCCACGGTAAAATCCGGAATCTCGCACCCGGACAGCTTCTCGCCGATCGCCTTCCACTCTCTGCAGGCGATCCGCTGTCTGCACTCCAGAATCTGACAGATTTCCTCCCGAAGCGGCTCTGTCAGCACCGTGTCGTAGGTATCCTTTTCAAAGGATGCAGATTCACCCCGCAGGAATCGAAGGGCATAGACCATCTGACAGAAGGCCTGCCAATAGTCCGCCGGATTGTCCTTCAAGACCTCTGCGTACTGCCCCCAGGCCGGCAGATATCGATACCTGGCGTAGCTGTAATCCGGAAAATGTCCTGCTCGCCCATGCCCCAGATTCATCACGGAGTATTCTGTCCCTCGAAATACCGTGTTCGTATATTTTCCTTTTTCCGGGTTGTCCGGTCCTGCCACATTGTGATGCCAGCTCACGTGTTCCTCGCGGAAGCCATTTCCCTCCGGGATCAGCTCCCGGAAGCCAAAACCTGTATTGTTGATCACGAGTGACGGTGTTCCTGCAAAATAACGATGCGCCCACGTATCTGCCAGCACATGCATGGCAATGCCTGCGGCCGGGATTGGCCTCCCCCCGGCAAGCTCTACTGTGCGTACCAGAAGGTCACTGTTGGTATCGCAGATCAGCCGGTATTTATCCCTGTAATTTCTCGTCCCTCTCCCAACCTTTGCATAGAGATCAAAAGGCAGGAAATGAAACGAGGCCCAGATGCGGGTCATGTTCTGACGGCTGGCCTTATCGGTTCCGGCCTCCATCAGTTCCAGCTGCAGCTGCGTGGTTGCCGCCGATACCGGGCCGTGAATCCCTGCCAGCAGGGATCTGGAGCAGCAGTCCACGAACTGCGCACTGTAACAAAGGTCCAGACTCTCCTCGTGAGAATAACCGGCCAGATAGGCAGCCAGGTAGGTTGCGTAATAATGAAAATCTTCCTGCATGGTTTTATTACCGAATCCATCCCGCGCCAAATCACGGCCGCAGGATCATCTTGTTTCCACATATCTATGATGCCGGGGTCAAAAGTCCTTTTGACCCCATGATACCCGGATTGCTCCGCGCATTGCGCTCCCGCAATCCTCAAAACATTCGTAATCCGCTCATTTTTCTGCGAAAAATGGCTACTTACTCATGTTTTGGCGGGGCCCAAGGTCAAAGCTCCTCATGAGAGCAAGCTCTCATCGGAGCTTTGGACCTTTTGACCCTGGTATCATATCTATTCTGCGGTTCCCACAAAACTTCCGGGTTCTTCCAAGGCAGCCTGTTCTCTGCGGATTCTCCGCACCGTCATTGCCGCCAGGATGAGCTGCACAGAGGTCAGCATCGAGACCAGCTCAAACAAAATGGCAGCAAAAGAGACCAGGACCGCAGTCCCATGTACAACCAGATAGAGATCGGCGGCAAGATTGCAGAGTGAGCTCACCGCTGTTACCGCCGCCAGCACCAGATACATCTTTTTTTCTTTCTGTGCTGTGCCCTCGGCCTCCCTCGATGCAGAGATTCCGATCTGACAGCGAATCCAGATCATCATGAACATGCTCAAACCAATCATGATAGCAACAATCCATCGAAATTCTCGGCTGTTCCAATCTGCTGTCTCTTCCAGGGCTCCAAAGATGCTCCCTTGGTTCACGAGCAGCATGATGCCGATCTGCAGGACATTCCATACTCCGAACAGGATCACCCCGATTCCACTGACTTCCAGCACGTTCTCCGCCTTCCGCAGCCGAATCAGCTGTGGATCATGATTTAAATGATCTGTTATCCTCTTCATTTCCATGATAAATCCTTGCGATCCCCTTGCGGCCTGTTATTCACAGCTGCCTGCATCAGACGGTGGAGAGCTCCGCTGCAGGAGTCTGACGCAGTGCCTTGTCCACATAGTATCCGGTGTACGACCAGTGTGACTTTGCAATCTCTTCGGGCGTTCCTGCCACCACCACGGTTCCGCCGCCGTCGCCGCCTTCCGGTCCCATATCGATGATGTAATCCGCCGTCTTGATCACATCCAGGTTGTGTTCAATGACAACAACGCTGTTGCCACCTTCCACGAGCTTTTGCAGGATCTGTGTCAGCTTACGGACGTCCTCAAAATGCAGGCCGGTTGTCGGCTCATCCAGAATATAGATGGTTTTGCCGGTGGATCTGCGGGAGAGCTCAGCTGCCAGTTTGATTCTCTGCGCCTCGCCGCCGGACAATTCCGTACTGGGCTGTCCCAGCTTGACGTAGCCCAGTCCCACGTCATACAGGGTCTGAATCTTGTCCCGGACAGAAGGAACGTTTTCAAAGAATTTTACAGCCTCTTCAATGGTCATATCCAGAACATCATAGATATTCTTGCCTTTATAACGCACCTCCAGTGTTTCCCGGTTGTATCTCTTGCCGCCGCAGACTTCGCAGGGCACATAAACATCCGGAAGGAAATGCATTTCGATCTTCAAAATGCCATCGCCGGAGCAGGCCTCGCACCTTCCTCCCTTTACATTAAAGGAAAACCGTCCCTTGGAATAGCCTTTTGCCTTGGCATCCGGGGTCCCCGCGAACAGATCCCGAATGATATCAAATACGCCGGTATAGGTAGCCGGGTTTGATCTCGGCGTCCGTCCAATCGGTGACTGATCGATATTGATCACCTTATCCAGCTGTTCCACGCCTTCCAGACTCCTGTGCGGTCCCGGAATGGTTCTCGCATGGTTCAGATCTCTTGCCAGGCGGTTATACAGAATCTCATTGACCAAAGAGCTCTTGCCGGAGCCGGAAACCCCGGTTACAAGGCACAGAACCCCCAGTGGAATGTCCACGTCCACATCCTTCAGGTTGTTCATGGCAGCACCCTTGAGGTGCAGCCACCCTGTCGGCGTTCTGCGTTTAGCCGGAACCGGGACGAACTTTTTACCGGACAGATATTGGCCGGTAATGGAGCGGGGATTTTCCATGATCTCTTCGGCCGTTCCGCAGGCGACAATCTCGCCACCGTGAGAGCCGGCTCCGGGGCCGACGTCCACAATGTAGTCTGCCGCCCGCATGGTATCCTCGTCGTGCTCTACCACAATCACGGTATTCCACATATCGCGCAGATTCTTGAGAGTCCGAAGGAGCTTGTCATTGTCCCTTTGATGGAGTCCGATGGACGGCTCATCCAGGATGTAGCAGACGCCCACCAGTCCGGATCCGATCTGGGTAGCCAGGCGGATGCGCTGGGCCTCGCCGCCGGACAGCGTTGCCGTTGCCCGGGACAAGGAGAGATAGTCCAGACCCACGTTGCTAAGGAAGGATACGCGGTTTCGAATCTCCTTCAGGATCTGTTCTCCGATCAGGTGCTGCTGCTCCGTCAGCTGCAGCTCCTGCACGAAGGTCAGGAGCTCGCGGACAGACAGACAGGTCACATCATAAATATTCCGGTCACCCACCGTCACGGCCAGGGACTCTTTTTTTAGTCTCTTTCCGCCGCAGAGCTTGCAGGGACTGACCCGCATGAACTGTTCGTACTCCTGACGCATCCGTTCACTCGTCTCTTTATAGCGGCGATAGGTATTCTCCAGAATCCCCTCAAAGGTGATCCGATATGCAACCTTGCTGACACTGGTCTGGCTCTTATAGTAAATTTCGAACTCCTCAGGAGAACCATACACCAGGACCTTCTGCGCCTCGGCCGGCAGCTCCTCCCACGGTATGTCCAGACTGAAATGAAAATGCTCTGCCAGTCCCAGGAGCGTGGCATTGGTCCAGCTGCCTTCCTTGGTGCAGCTGGCCCACCCCGTCACTGCGATGGCACCCTCATTGATCGATTTGCTGCGGTCCGGAATCATCAGCTCCGGATCAAATTCCATCTTGTAGCCGATTCCGGCGCAGTCCGGGCAGGCACCAAAGGGATTATTAAACGAAAAGCTCCGGGGTTCAATCTCCGGAATACTGAGTCCGCAGTCCGGGCAGGCAAAGCTCTGGGAGAACTGCAGCAGCTCTCCGTCCACCACCTGCACCTGTGCCAGTCCCTCTGCCAGATTCAAGGCATTTTCCAGAGAATCCGTCAGGCGCCGGTCCATCCCCTCACGCACAACCAGTCGGTCAATAACCACCTCAATGCTGTGCTTGATATTTTTATCCAGCTTGATCTCCTCATCTGACAGATCGTATTGATTTCCGTCGATGCGGATTCGGACATAGCCGGCACGTCTTGCCTGCTCAATGACCTTCTCGTGACGTCCCTTTTTGCCGCGGACAACCGGTGCCAGAATCAGAAGCTTACTGCCCTCCGGCAGGCGCTTTACCTGATCCACCATCTGATCCACGGTCTGTTTGGCAATGACCTTGCCGCAGTTCGGACAATGAGGGATTCCAATTCGGGCATACAAAAGGCGGAAATAGTCATAAATCTCCGTCACCGTTCCCACGGTAGATCTGGGGTTTCGGTTTGTCGATTTCTGATCAATGGAGATAGCAGGAGACAGTCCCTCGATCTGATCCACGTCCGGCTTTTCCATCTGCCCCAGGAACTGTCTCGCATAGGAAGACAGCGATTCCATATAGCGCCGCTGCCCTTCCGCATAGATCGTATCAAAGGCAAGGCTCGATTTCCCGGAGCCCGACAAACCAGTCAGGACCACCAGCTCATTTCGCGGGATGGTGAGATCCACTCCCTTCAGATTGTGCTCCCGTGCCCCCGTGATACGGATACAGTCTTCCTTATGAATCAGACTGCGGCGCTTCTCGTCGTTTTTCTTCTGGCCCTGTGCCAGCTGCTCGGCCCTTACCAGAGCCGGCCAGTAATCCGGCTTTTTCATCTTTGCTGCCATAAATTTCCTCATTCTCGTTTATCTGTCTGGTACAACGGTTTTTTCAAAACGCCGGATGGTTTTTCTGATCATCCCTATCACCTAAGCCGTTGTTCCGCATCATCTTGATTTTCTCGCCGCAGGACCTGCTGTGCCAGTTCATAACTGCAAACTGCCTCAGCGGCCGCCCGTGATCTCCAGGAGCTGCTGTTTGAGTTCCTTCATCTGATCCCGCAGCTCCGCCGCCGCCTCAAAATTCAGCTCCGCTGCTGCCTTCTTCATTTGCTTTTCCACCTTGGCAATCAGCTTCTCCAGCTCCTTCTCCGACATGGACTCCGGATCCTTTTCGAAGCGCACCTGCTCCTCGCTCACGGCCTTTGAGATGGCGATCAGATCGCGCACGGCCTTTCGAATGGTCTGCGGCGTAATGCCATGCTCCTTGTTGTACGTCTCCTGAATGGCCCGGCGGCGTCTGGTTTCATCAATGGCCCTTCTCATGGAGTCCGTGATCGTGTCGGCATACATCACAACATGCCCGTCCGCATTGCGGGCAGCGCGGCCAATGGTCTGCACGAGGGACGTCTCCGAGCGAAGGAATCCTTCCTTGTCCGCATCCAGAATTGCCACCAGCGAGATCTCCGGAATGTCCAGACCCTCACGCAGCAGATTGATGCCGACCAATACATCGAATACGTCCAGGCGCATGTCACGAATGATCTCTGCCCGCTCCAGCGTATCGATGTCCGAGTGCAAATAACGAACACGAATTCCCGCTTCGGTCAGATAATCGGTGAGATCCTCTGCCATTTTTTTGGTCAGCGTGGTGACCAGCACCTTATTCTGACGGTCCGTTGCCTTTCGAATCTCTGCGATCAGATCATCAATCTGTCCCTCCACCGGGCGAACGTCAATCTCCGGATCCAGGAGCCCGGTCGGGCGAATTACCTGCTCGGTTCGAAGGAGCTCGTGCTCCTCCTCGTATTTGCCCGGCGTTGCCGAACAGAACAGCATCTGGTCGATTTTATTCTCGAATTCCCCGAAATTCAACGGACGGTTGTCCAGGGCCGAGGGCAGACGAAACCCATAGTCCACCAGCGTCACCTTGCGGTTCCGGTCTCCGTGATACATCGCCCCCACCTGCGGAATGGTCATGTGCGACTCATCCACAATGATCAGAAAATCCTTCGGAAAGAAATCCATCAGCGTCAGCGGCTCTGCCCCCGGCGGCATGAAATTCAGGTGCCGTGAATAGTTCTCGATTCCCGAGCAAAAGCCCGTCTCCCGCATCATCTCGATGTCAAAATTCGTCCGCTCCGAAATGCGCTGCGCCTCGATCAGTTTGTCCTCACCTTTAAAATAACGAACGCGCTCCTCCAGCTCCTTCTCAATGTTCTCGCAGGCCAGATTGATCTTGTCCTGCGGAACAACATAGTGGGAAGCCGGATAAATCATGACATGCTGCAGGCTCGCATGCACCCGTCCGGTCACAATCTCCACCTCGCAGATACGGTCAATCTCATCCCCAAAGAATTCCACCCGAATCAGATATTCACTGCCCTGCGCAGGGTAGATCTCCAGCGTATCCCCATGCACCCTGAAATTGCAGCGCTCGAGCACCTGATCGTTTCTCTTGTACTGGATGGCAATCAGATCCCGGATCACATCGTCGCGGTCCCGCTGCATGCCGGGGCGCAGTGACAGAGACATTCCCTTGAACTCATCCGGTGAACCCAGTCCGTAAATGCAGGATACACTGGCGACAACAATCACATCCCGCCGTTCCGAAAGAGATGCCGTCGCCGAGAGGCGCAGCTTGTCAATTTCGTCATTGATCGCCGAATCCTTGGCAATATAAGTATCTGTCTGTGGAACATAGGCCTCCGGCTGGTAGTAATCATAATAGGAGACAAAATATTCCACTGCATTCTCCGGAAAGAATTCCTTCATTTCTCCATACAACTGGCCCGCCAGCGTCTTGTTATGGGAAATGATCAGCGTCGGCCGGTTCAAAGCCTGAATGACATTGGCCATGGTAAAGGTCTTGCCGGAACCGGTAACTCCCAGCAAGGTCTGAAACTGGTTGCCCTCCTGAAAGCCCTTCACCAGATCGGCAATGGCCTGCGGCTGATCGCCCGTCGGCTGGAATTCCGAATGCAGTACAAAATGATCCATATGCTCTCCTGTAACGCAGTAAAACGTATCTGTTCAGCATCCACCATAAATAAAAACCTGCGATACATCATACTGTACCGCAGGTTTCGGGTTTCGTCCATCAATTTTCGAATGCATGTTTGGCATCTGCCGTGGTCAATCAATGTCGGCCAGGGCCTGGACCTCCGGGGCCGTGACCGGGGCCATCGTTTCTCTGGATTCTCGTTCTGGTCTCTACGGTCCGCACATAGTGATCCTGACGCAGTGTGATTTCGGATGCTTCCTGATCCAGATAGAACCCGGCTCTGGTTGCCTCTGCGACCGGCTTCATCTGCGCACGCAGAACCAGCAGCGTAAGAAGCCCTATGAGCAGGCCCGCCGCAGCACAGATCCCGATCGTCGTCCCGTCAATGCTCATGTCCATCAGCATCGCAATGATCATAAAGAAAGCAAAGGCCACTGCACTGACACCGCCCATCCACAGTGCTGACCTGCCGGTGTCAATGGGCAGGTTGCCCGTCATTTTGCCGGTTTCTCCGTTCATAGCGAACAGGAAATCCTGGTTGTTCCACTTGGTGTACAGGATCCAGGCCGGCATCAGTGCGTACTCCGTCCTGCTGTGATGAACATTGGCACTGCGCCCTCGTTCCTGTACAGAGGTGTAGCCGCCCACGCTGCTGCGGAGCTCATCGCAGGCCGTTGCTTTTGCTCTTTCGTCCGCTTTGGGCTGCAGTTCCTTTTGCTCTACATCATATTTGTTGGCCAGATATCCCGGCAGATACTCCAGCTCGAAGGGCGTCAGATTCTCATAATTGTAGGGCTCAATCGAATCCATCAGATCATCCGGCATGCTCCGTGACGCATCGCACGGAATCCGGTCAAAATACATTCGGCCGCCGCGCTGCACATCATAGATTTTCGTTCTGGTTACCTCAAAATCCCCTTCCCTCGTTGTCGTACTGTTGCTGCATTCAAAGGACATCTGCGCATCCACCAGGCCATTGAACAGCCAGTAGGGAACGTATACCCCCTTGATTTCCTCCAGATGATTCTCATTGGTAAAGGATTTTGGCAGGAGCTTTTTGCCTTTATAGTAATTTTTCAGGCCTTCCTCCGCCTGCTCTTTTGTGCACGCAAACGGAATGATATAATCCGGCTTTCTGCCGATTGTGAACTGTTCCGGAATCACCATCGGATTCCCGCAGTACGGGCAGTTGGTTGCACCTGTGGATGCATCTGCAATAAGTTCTGCGCCGCAGTTCGTGCAATGATAGACCTTCAGTGAGGAGACATCACCGCCCCAATCATCTCCTGCTGCTGTTTCTACATTCGGCGCGGTTGCGCCCAGCTCCTCTGCGGTAGGTGTTCTCCCTGCAGAGCCTCCTGCTGCATTCCCGGCCCCTGCCGCCGCTTCACCAGCCGCGGCAGCCTTTTTATTTTTGGCCTCATAGGCCATTTTGACCTCATCAATGGTAAAGATGCTGTCACAATAATCGCACTTTACCTTCCCGGTTGCGGCATCAAAATGCACAGGTCCGCCGCAATTGAGGCAGGTATAATTCGTGACCTGCTGTGCCATGTCAGCCCCTTTCTGATCGTGTTATGCTCTCGGTGATCCGCAGTTCTGGCAGAATTTACCGGTATTGCCGCCCTGGCCGCAGGACGGGCAGATCCAAGGACCGGCTGCTGCCGGCTTTGGTGTTCCGCAGTTCTGGCAGAACTTGCCGGCGTTGCCGCCCTGACCGCAGGACGGGCAGGTCCAGGCACCCGCCGGCTGCATCTGAGGCGCGCTCTGTGCGGCGGTCTGCTGTGCTGCCTGAGCCTGCTGCGCAGCACCCATCTGGAAGAGCTGTCCTGCATTGATGCCCCCTGCCTGCTGTGCCATATTCATTCCGGCAAAGCCCATCATAGCTCCATTGGTGTTTTTGGCTGCATCCTGCATGGCCTGTGCCTGTGCGGCGGTCAGCGTTGCGGCTGCCATGTTCGGGTTCTGGTAGACTGCATTTCTCTGCAGCTCCTTGATCATCTTCTCGTCTTCTTCGCTGGCCTTGAGGCTGGAAACGCCAAAGGTCGAGATGGCAATTCCGTAGGTCTTGCCCCAGGAATCTGACAGTGCATGATTCAGTGCAGCCCCCAGCTCATTCGCATGGGCCGGAACCGAGCTGTAACGAACACCCTGCTCGGAAATCTCTGCAAATGCCGGCTGCAGTGCCGTCAATAGCTCGGATTTGAGCTGGGAATCAATCTTGTCTCTGGTGTAGGCTCCGTCCACATTGCCGCAGACATTTTTGTAGAACAGAATCGGATCCTCGATTCGATAAGCATACTCGCCAAAGCAGGTAATCGAGATATCCACGTCCAGACCGATCTTGTTGTCCACCACACGGAAGGGAACCGGATTCGCCGTTCCGTACTTGTTCCCGATGATCTCCTTTGTGTTGAAATAATACACGCGCTGATCCACGGCCGTGTCACCGCCAAAGCCCACTCGCTTTACAAAGGCATTGAAGGAATCGGTAATTCCCTTCTTTAATCCGCCTGCAAACAACGACGGCGAGGACGCGTTGTCGAATACGAATTCACCCGGCTCTGCGCAAACCTCCACGATCTTGCCCTGCTCGACAATGATCATGCACTGTCCGTCATTGACCGCAACAATAGAGCCGTTGGAAATGACATTCTCACTCCCATTGTTGTGCGAGCGGCTCTGTTTGCGCTTGGTTCCCTTTACCACAAGGGTTTTCGCATCCAGCGCATCACAGTAAAAATACTCTCTCCACTGATCCGCCAGCACCGATGATGCTGCACTCATTCCCACCTGTAACAGTCCCATACTGCCCCCTTTTCTGCGCCGTCTCCTCCGGCGCGGTACTATTCACCCGTTGTCAGTTCCGGGTATTTTTCAATCATTGCCTGACAAAACTCCTCGAAAGCTTCATCATAGCTGACATTGCCGTCCAGATAGCTCTTCATCGCCAGCTGGAACTGCTCTGTGCAGCCCTGATCATAGATGGTTCTGCTGCTGACATCCACGGTCTCTGCATTTGCTGCAAACACGCCGTACGGATTCTGTCCTCCCAGAACATCCCATCCTGCCGTTTCATCCTCTGCCAGTGCCGCCAGGACTGCCTTGTTATTCACACAGTCTGTCTCAGAGAGTGCGATTTGCTTCATCGTGTCAGCATCTGCCGTTAATGTCAAGATAATACTTTTGACCAGGTTCGGATTGTCCGTCCCACTCGCCGCACAAATCCAGGTTCCGCCCCAGAAAAAGCTCTGCGGTCCCTCTGTCACTCCCCAGCCGCCGTTATATGCAATGGAGCTCTCTTCCTCTGCATGCATTGCCGACTGCACCATCCAGGCAGGCCCCAGATAGGCGAATACCGGAGTTTCCTCGTAAAAGCCCTGGTTCCACTCGTCGCTCCACAAAAGTGAAGTTCCGGTCTCTCTGGAATCCACCATGGCCTTTGCGCTCTCCGCCCACTGCTGCAGACTCTCATCTACCTGCACCGTTCCGCTTGCATCCACCCAGCTGCTGCTCTTGCCGCCAACATAGGCAAGGTATGTATCGTTTGCCGACGCCGTTATGCGATAACCGGAAGCCCTCAGCGTCGCCGCTGTAGCTGCATAGCTCTCCCAGTCTTTTACGGCCTCCTGCACGTCGGCAGGATCATCGGAGCCCAGCACGTCTCTGGCAATGGCTCTGTTATAGATCAGGCCTGCTGCGCAGGCCTGCCAGGCTGCTCCGCGCAGATCCCCGTTGGCGTCCGTCACCAGATCCTGTGTATACGTATACTGATCTGCCAGCTCCTCCTTTGTAATTCCCAGATCCGACAGCTTCATGGCAAGATCGGCGCTCGCATTGGTATATTTCATGGCAGAATCCGCATCCACCAGGAAAAGATCCACCTTGTCCTCTTCTGCAGCCTCCGCATTGCCGCGAAGAGCACTGTCCAGGTTGTTCTGATACGCATTGCCATCCGTTGGGGTAATGGTAAAGCGAACGGTCACATCTCCGATTTTGCCGGTCGTATCATCCACCTTTTCATAGCCTGGATAATAGGTCTCCAGGAGACTTTTAAACTCCTCATTCCAGCATTGAATATTCAGAACCGTCCCCGTATCTGCAGCAGGCTCTTCCTCTTCGTTTTCATCAGATGCTGCAGCTGCAGCCGTTTCCTCTTTGCTGCTCGCCTCGATACTGTCTGCGGTGTCGTTGTTTGTACCGGAATTCCCGCAGCCAGTCAACATGGCACTTACCATGCTCGCAGCGAGCAGAATGCTTACCAGTCTTTTCTTCAATTCTGTCTCTCCTTCTATATAAATTCTCATGCCGGGGCAGGAACGAATGCTCCCGTGCCATCCCGAATTCGTTCCTCGTAAATATCGGTGCCTGCATAGCATGCCTGTGCTACTTGCTCATTTCGCTCTTCAGAATTTCCTCTGCCTTCTCCAGCTGATTGTCGTAACCATCCTGCTCCAGATAGGCCTCGCTGTCGAACTCCACCACCTCATCCGGAGTAACACCGATCTTGTTGATCGCATTGCCGTTCCTGGTGAAATATTCTGCAATTGTCAGCTTCACTGCCGTCCCATCGGCCAGTGAGTACACGGTCTGGACAACGCCCTTTCCGTAGCTCTGCGTTCCAACAACCTTTCCGGCGCCGGAATCCTGAATGCTGCTGGAGAGAATCTCCGAGGCACTCGCCGAATTCCCGTTAACCAAAACCACGAGCGGCAGATTAATATTGTTCGTGCCATCGGTGGAATATTCCTTTGTCGAACCATCCGGATACTCCATATAGAAAATCCGTCCCTCCGGAATCAGGTACTCGGCAATTGAGGTGACGGCCTCTACCGTTCCTCCCGGATTGCCCCGAAGGTCAATCACAAGTCCCTTGGTCTCCTCTTTTTGCAGCGTTTCAAGTGCCTCTACGAACTGCTCCGGCGTTGTGTCCGTAAACTGGGAAATCTGAATATATCCTATGCCATCCTCCAGCATCTTTCCGTCGCAGGTTTCGGACTGTACCTCATCTCTTGTGACATCGAATTCCATCTCCTCACCATCCCGCACAATGGTCAGATGGACGGTCGTTCCTTTTTCACCGCGGATCTTACTGACGGCCATGTCCAGATCCAGTCCCTGCAGAGATTCTCCGTCTGCCTTCCACAGAATATCGTTCTCCAGAAGGCCCGCCTTCTCGGCCGGAGCACCGGCAATCACTCCGGCAACCTTCGGGCAGTCGCTGGTTTCGTCCTTGGACACATAGGCCCCGATCCCGGAATAGGACCCGCTGACGCTCTCGTTCAGGCTGGCCACATCGTCCTCGTCATAATAGACCGAGTACGGATCATCCAGAGATTCCAGCAGTCCCTTGTACAGACCATCTGCCAGCTGATCCTCGGTTACCTCTTCTGCCTTGTAATAATGTCTGCTGATCAGATTCTGGAGCGTAGTCAGTTTAGACGCTGTTTTCTCAGACAAGAGCCCCTGTGAAAACAACATGCCTCCGCTCAGCACATAACAGATTCCGGTTGCTGCCGCACCGCCCAGCAAGACTCCCCCCAGAAACGGCAGAAGCTTTTGGCCCCTTCTTTTCTTTTGTTCCTTTTGTTCTTTTTGTTTCTGACTCTGTTGCGCTCCGCTTTCCTTTGCAGCGCCCAATTCCTTACCGTCTGTCATCGTTCACTCCAGTTAAACCACTCACACCAGGGTACAGCAATTCCTCCAGGTCTCACATTGGGAATCCGCAGCCCTGTTGCAGCAACATTCCGTTTTCTCAGCCGCCCAGATAATTCCAGGGCGATACATAGGATCCATTCAGACGAACCGAGAAATGCAGGTGCGGTCCTGTCGAATTGCCTGTGCTGCCGACGGCGGCAATCTGATCACCGGCACTGACCTCCTGTCCGCTGGACACATACAGTGCACTGGCATGCATATAGATCGTATATAACCCGTTGCCATGGTTGATCATAACGTAATTACCCATGGAGGATTCATAGGACGCTGCCACAACAACGCCGTCAGCAGCTGCCAGAATCGGAGAACCGCTGGGTGCGGCCATGTCCAGACCGCTGTGGAAAATAGTCCGTCCGTAGATCGGATGCGTCCGGTATCCGAACTCCGAGGAAATATAGGTATAGGACGGTGCCGGCCACACAAAGGCACCTCCTGTGTATTTGCTGTTCTGTGCTGCCAGTGTCTGTTTGTCTGCAGCAACTGCTGCCTCCAATGCTGCAATGGTTGAATTCTGCTGGCTCATCTGGCTCTCATATTCCTCGATGGTAGCTGCAGACTCCGCAATCTCAGACTCAGTCGAGGCAATCTGAGCCTTTTTCTCCTTGATCAGGGACTCCATGTTGGCCTCTTCCTCTTCTACCGCCTCTTTTTCCTCGGCCAACGTTTCCTTTTCCTCCTCCAGCGCTTCCTTTGTGGTTTTCACCAGCTCGGTCTGTGCCTTAAAGCGCTGCAGCAGCTCCTGATCATAGTTGGAGAGCTGCTCAATGTAATACGCCTTATTCAGAAGGTCGCCGAAGGTTGCCGATTTCAACAGGGTCTCCAGCAAATACGAGTTCCCTTTTTCGTAAATGAACTGGCAGCGCTTTTTCATATTCTCATACTGCGTCTGCTGCGTTTCCTCGGCCTCCTCGAGCTCTTCCTCCGTTTTTGTAATTTCCTCTTCCTTCTCGGAGATCTGTTGTTTAAGGCTGTCCACGTTTTCCTGAATCTGTGTCAGCTTGGCATCAAGCTCCGTAACATAGGCATTGAGGTCGGATTTTTTGTCCTCCAGCTCTGCCTTCATGTTCTTCAGGCTGCTGATGTTGTTCTGGACATTCTGACGTTCCTGTTTGGCCTCTTCAATCTGACTCTCCTTGGCCTTGATGCTCTCCTCAGTGACCGTATCGGCATAGACCGCATAGGCCGCCGGCCGGCTCAGTGTTATAAAGCCAAAAAGCAGTGCGCAGCTAACTGCGCACCGCTGAATCTGTCTGCTCGTCAGACACTCATGTCTTTTATGTCCGGAATAATGATTAAACATGCAAATGCTTCCTTACTGTGATCAGGCTGCCGAAAAATCCAATTCCCATACCCAAAACCAGGGAAACCGGAAGGAGATAGTGATAAACCTCTCCCACCGTGCGGAAGCTCATAAAATTCGTGAGAAGGGCAAATTTACCCGTGATAATCTCAATCGCCGTGTTGTACAGAAAATACAGAACAACCAGCGGAATCACGGTTCCAACCAGTCCGATGAGCACACCCTCAATCACATACGGTGCCCGGACGAACAGGTCGGTTGCCCCAATATACTTCATAATGGAAATCTCTTCCCAATGCGTCGTGATTCCCATGGAAATGGTGTTATTAATCAGGAAAACAGATACGATCAGCAGCATCAGGATAATTGCTGCGGAGGCATACATCACCAGAGTGTTGGCACCGGAGAGCGTGTCTGCCGTAATTTCGGAGCGGTTAACCTCCCGAACCTGCTCCAGACCTTCCAGATAGTCAACCAGTTCTGACTGCTTGGACACATCGGACAGGAAGATCTCCAGATTAGCAGAATCTGCCAGCGGGTTTTCGGTAAATCCATCTGCGTACTCTCCCAGGTATTCCTCTGCAAAATCGGCCCAGGCCTGCTCAGCCGAGATGTAATCCACCTTGGAAACCTCCTCCCGTTCCTCAATGGCAACCTTCAACTGCAGAATATCCTCTTCCGTTGTTCCGGACTGAAAGAATACCGTAACCGACACTCCTTGCTCTGCCGTATTCATCAAGGTACGAAGGTTGAACAAAATTGCAAAAAAGATTCCGAACATGAACAGGCATGCAGAAATCGTTGCAACAGAGGCAAAGGTGTATCCGCGATTTTTATGCATATTGCGAAAGCTCTGCCCAATTGAATAAAAGATATTGCTGACTCTCATTCCGACTTATTCCTCATTCGTCATAATCATATCCATCTGCGTCCACATCCTGGTAGCCGCCGTGATCGTCCTGATAATCATCGTGAAAGGGCTCATGATACTGATCCCGGTAATCATCATGATAGACCTCATCGTAATCATCCCGCGGCGCATCATGGTATGCTTCCTCGCGGTAGTCCTCATGAGACACTTCCTGATATTCCTCATGATAGTTGTTCTGAGAATAAGCCGCCTGATACCCATAGGCATCCTCTTCGTAATCGGCATAGATCTTCTGTGCCGTATCGCTGATGATTTCACCGCGCTTCATCTCAATGACACGCTTGTTCATCCGGTCTACAATTCCCCGGTCATGCGTTACAACCAGAACCGTTGTGCCCGTTTCCTTATTGGCACGATCAATCAGCTGCATGATTTCCCATGCAGTATCCTGATCCAGGTTACCGGTCGGCTCGTCTGCCAGGAGCAGAAGAGGTTTGTTCACAAGTGCTCTTGCAAGAGCCACACGCTGCTGCTCACCGCCGGAGAGCTGCGTCACCTGACGTTTGTATTTGTCAGCCATTCCGACCATCTGCAGAACGCTCGTCACATTGTGCTTCATCTGGTTTTTGGGAACCATCATAATACGCTGTGCAAAAGCCACGTTCTCATAGACATCGCGGTCCTTGAGCAGGCGGAAATCCTGGAATACAATACCCAGATTGCGGCGGAACTTTGGTATCTTGCTGTGACGAATGCGGTTCAGATCATACCCCAGAACCTCAATCGTTCCATCCGTTGCCTTCAGCTGACGCATGATCATTTTGAGCAGCGTCGACTTGCCGGAACCGGTCTCGCCGGTGATAAATACGAACTCCCCCTCGTGAATCTCCAGATTAGCATCCAGAACACCCGGGGCGTCCTTTGAATACTGCTTGCTGACATGGTGCAGTGAAATCACCGTATCATCTGCAGTCTTATAGGAATTCTTCTTCATGAATAACTAATTCTCCTGATCCATATACTTCATATATTTCACAACCATCAGGGCAATCTTGAAGGTGATTGCATCCTCGAAAACTCTCAGATCCAGTCCGGTACTCTTTAACAGCTTGTCCAGACGATACACCAGCGTATTCCGGTGAATGAACAACTGCCTGGAGGTTTCCGACACGTTCAGATTGTTCTCAAAGAATTTGTTGATGGTGGTCAAGGTTTCTTCATCAAACTCATCCGGGCGCTTGTCCTTGAAAATTTCCCGGATGAACATTCTGCACAGAGGCAGTGGCAGCTGATAAATCAGTCGTCCGATTCCCAGCTGGTTGTATGCAATGACAGACCGGTCCTCGAAAAAGATTCTGGACACATCCAGGGCCATTCTGGCCTCCTTGAAGGAATGACTCAGCTCCTTGAGCTCACTGACAATCGTTCCATAGGCAATTCTCACCCCGGAAAGGCCGGTCTTCTCCAGATGCTCCATCACATTCTGCGCATAATGCTCCAATGCATCGTCCGCCCTGTCTCCATTGGTGTGATGAACGAGCACAATGCTGTTCTCATCTACCTGTGTGACAAAGTCTCCGGATCCGCTCACATGCTCCTGCAGCTGCGACAGCACTTCTCGATCTCTTCCTTTTTCTCTGCCGATTTCCACCAGCAGCACCACCCTGGGACTGTTGGCCTGAATGTGCAGTTTTTTCGCACGCTCATAGATGTCAATCAGCAGCAGATTGTCCAGCAGCAGATTCTTGATAAAGCTGTCCTTATCGTAATGCTCCTTAAATGCTCCGATTAACCCCTGCAGCTGGTAGGCCGCCATCCGCCCCACCATCAGTGCATTATCCGTTGTCCCATGAATCACCAGAACGTACTCCAGCTGGCTATCATCGAACACCTTGAAGAACTGGAACGGCCCCGCCGACTGTGAATCTGCCGGTGAATGCACGAATCCCGGAATTGCCGCTGATGCATCGCGAAAAACCGACTGCGTCGCAACGACCTCCCGTCCATCTGCATCCATGACGCACAGATCCAGATGGGAAATTTCCTTAATCCCCTCAATCGTACTCTGCAATACCTGATTTGAAATCATGCCCCCACACTCTTTCTCACATATTATTTTGTGTTAATTCTTTTCCCCCATGATACCCGGATTGCTCCGAGTGCTCATTCAGCCGCCCCATCTCGCTTTTCCTTCGGAAAATCTCAACAATAAATACATTCTAAAGCACTGCAAGAGAAAAATCTATAAAAAAGCCATGTTTGATTTGTGAATTCTGCCGAACTGGTTTGTGTGGACACGAACCTCAAGACCTGGCAGCCATAATATTCACGTATCTATTTAGCACTTGCGGCGAATCTGCGTTTCAGTGATTTCGATCTTACCTTCCTTAAGGAGGCGCCCAACGGCGCGTTTGAACTGCGCTTTGCTCATCTGCATTCTGTCGCGGATGAGATCCGGATCTGCCTTGTCGGTAAATGGCAGGACACCGTTATTTTGCTCCAGCTGCTCCATAATAACAGCTGCATCCGTCGTCATCTGGTCCGCCGCAGCCTCCCGCAGTGCCAGGTCCAGTTTGCCGTCCGGACGGACTCTGGTCACGCGGGCGCGAACCTTGTCGCCTACCTCCAGATTCCGGATCAGTTCTTTTTTGGGGATCAGACCGGAATACCTGTCATCCACCGCCACAAAACGGCCGTAATTGTCACTGGTCTCATAAACCGTCCCGGAAACCATGTCCCCTTTCTGATACGGACTGTCTAAAGACAACCAGGGATACACGTTCATGGTTGCTGCAAGGCGGTGGCTCTTGTCCACATATACGGCGCAGAGAATTCTCTGCCCCTTGCAGACTCTGTGATCCCGCGGCTGCTCATGGAACGGCAGGAGGAGATCCTTGTCCAGCCCCCAATCCAGAAAGGCCCCGATTCTGCCAACCTCTCGAACCGTCAGATAGCCCACCTGATGTAGCATCAGATATGGCTCCTTGCGGGTTGCAATCAGCCGGTCCTCCGAGTCCTTGTAGAGGAATACCTCCAGCATATCTCCTTCTTTGCAGCCTTCCGGCACCTGCGAATTCGGGAGAAGAACCTGTGACTCCTCGCCTTCTTCCCGCAGGTAAACACCCATAGGGACCTTCTTTACTACTACCAGTGTCTGTTTTTCTCCGATCTGAAACATTTTTATTCCTTGTCCTTCCGTCCTCTTTGTCAATCCTTCTATCCGTAGCGGCCGGCTTGCGCTCCTGCCGATACTCTGTTCTGCCGCCTGCGTCCGCTCGCTCCTGATCCACTTTTCTACCGACTGCGCCCGCTCGCTCCCGGTACACGATTCTGCACCGTCTCGCTCCTGTCTGCGCCTTCTCACGCCTGCCGGCGCTTTGTCATCTCCACTGCCGCAAACGTCTCGCCATCCTTGTTATTCAGACACACCAGCGTTGCTCCGGGAGCCACTCCCCGGAGCTGATCCGCTGCACATTTTTCTGCAGGCTTCGGTTCTCCGGCCGTATTGTCGTAATTCGGTTCTCCGACTGCATAGACCACCGGCACAATGGTATCCCCCAGATAGGCCTGCTTTTTATATTCCACCCGAATCCTGGCAATCTCCTGATCCTTTGGTCCGTAGGCCATTGCGAGCCGCACGTATTGCCCATTGTTCACATGGTGGTTGCTGTCCAGGAACTGCTCCGTGATCAGAATCCCCTCCTGCGCCCTGCCGCCTTCCTTTGGAATACGGATCTTACGCGGCAGATATTCCATCTCGAACCGCGGCTGCAGCTGGTAGGCGGCCGTTATTTTGTCATCCATCCGTGCCGGCATTCCCTTTTCCATGTCGAACAGCGACCAGATGGAGTTGGCATTCACCAGCCGCCTTCCGTCCTCTGTCTCCATGGCAAAATTACGAAGTCCCATAAAGCCCTTCAACTCATAGGGAGAGGTCCCCGTCACCACCGGTGTTCCCAGCCTCGGCAGCTCTGCAATATCGATCTGCCAGGCATTCACCAGCCAGGCCAGATTTTTCTGTGACAGATACCCGATCCCGATCCCCAGATCCTCCGACTGGAAGGTGGAGCAATCCTGAAAATAATCGATCAGTGATTCCATCTTGAGATACCCCTCCGGGTTGGTCTCACTGAAACGTATGCGTCCCGAAAATGTGTACATTCTCACCTCTTTTGATATCATTTCCTTCTGCTGTCAATCGTTTTATTCAGCCGCTTTTTGGGAGGTCTCCTTCGATTCGGTTTTTTCCGTTGATTCGGTTTTTTCCGTTGATTCGGTTTTTTCCTTCGATTCGGTTTTTTCCGTCGATTTGGTGGTCTCCTTCGATTTTGTGGTCTCCTTTTCTGTGGTTTGCGTTTCGTCCGCATAGGTCAGCTCATACGATACCGTAACAGTGGCGGTTACGGTATCCTCTCCGGGCAAAACCTCCATCGCAGAATCTGCCGCTGCGCTTTCCGTTGCCGCAAAGGCCCTTGCATCGCTCGAGCTGTACCCATCGGTTCCCTCTGTGATGCTGATCACCTTACCCAGACTGCACCCCTTCTGTGCTGCGACCTTCTGCGCCTTTTCTTCGGCCCGCTCCAGAGCTGCCTCCAGGGCGTCATCGTAAGCCTCTTCATTGCCGCTGTAATAATAGCTGATGCCGTTCATGATATTCGCGCCGGCATCGGCCGCCTCATCCACCAGCTCACCGACCTCATCCACGCTCAGATCCTTGATGGTCAGCATGGTTGTCACCGTGTAGCCGGTCAGCTCGTTGGTGTCACTACTATAATCATAGTTGGCATAAAGGTCAAAGCTGGACGTCGTGATGTTCTTTTTCTCAACGTCCTCCTCGAGCAGGGCATCAATGACATTGTTAATGGTCTTACTGTTCTGATCCTGTGCCGTCTTGGAGGACGTGTCAGTTGTCTGTACGCCGATGCTGATGGAGGCCTTGTCCGGCGTCACCGTGCTGGTTCCGGTTCCCGTGATGGTGAGCACCGCAGCCCCTGCTGCCTTCTCGCCAGCGTCCTCATCGGTTTCTGCCTCATCCTCCACTCCATCAGACGTCTCTTCCTGCGTTTCCTTTTCAGAGTCCTCGTCAGACGTCTTTTCTGCAGCCGTTTCTTCCGATTTCTCTTCTGCAGACTCTTTGTCCGAAGCCCCCTTGGACGACTTTTCGTCCTCCTTGTCCGAAGTCTCTTCCTCCGACGTCTTTTCACTCGTCTTTTCGCTCGTTTTATCCTGGGAACTCTCCTTTGAATCGGAGGTTTTCTTCTCCTTTGAGGTTTCTTTTGTCTGTGCATCCTCCTGCGCAGCGTCCTGCTCTTTTGATACGTCAGCCTTGCTCTTTGATGCCGCATCCTCCGCCTTCTCTTTATCCGTTCCGGCAGCTCTTGCCACGATGGCATCTGCATGCTGCGCCCCTGCGTAGCCGACAACACCGCCTGCTGCCATGACAAGTGCCAGCATCATTACAACCGCCTTCTTCTTCATTGCATAGCTCCTTTCTGTATTCGCCTTTTCCGGCACCCTTCGCCGTAATCGTAATCGTTATCGCTTTATTTCTATATCCATGATGCCAAGGTCAAAAGCTCCCAATCTCCAACGTTAGATTCCTCTCGTCCCTGCGCTCTTTCCCCTGTGCTTTTATCATTCTCATTATACACGAAAACGGACGAGGAACAGAGACTGTGTCTTTGTTCCTCGTCCATCGTTTGTTACCGTTCACCCATCCGCCCTTGTGCATCCCAGCTCACCTGTCCGCTGCCGGCGCAGCTGCCGCCTTCATCCTGTCTGCGGCAATCTCTTTGCAAAGGGACAGCCACTGGCAGCCCGGGCACGTCGCATCCAGCTCATACAGGCTCAGCGGCCCGGCTGTATCCCGAAATTCTCTCCAGCTAAGCTCCTGACCGTAGCGAATTCCCGTTTCGTTCAGAACATTCTGATCATAGAGTGCAGGATGCGCCGAGGTGCAGCCCTTCCCTCTGCGGTTGGGGCAGTTCTGACACAGCTCGTCAGCCCCTTCTGTGATGCAGACCATAATTTGCGGATTCTCAAAGAGGCGCTTTTGCATCGCCGCCATATTCTGACTGAAGCCGTCGGAATATCCCTTTCCCCGGAAATTCTGAAGACACAGTCCATGGTGCGGGCGTAGGTGCACCATAGGCTGTGTCTGCGTTTTATTTTTTATCTGCTCCGTATCTTCTGACTGCAATTTCAAATCACCTTCTGCAAAAAAACAGTTCCCCCGCCTGTCTCCGGCAGGTGGGGGAACACAATATTCATAGGAACGATTCATTCGCATTCCTCAAAGCCGCTGCAGCGCTTTATCACTGCGCCGCCCCCATTTTCGTCAGGGCCTTCTCCACCGGAAGGCCAACCAAAATGACAACGATCATCTTCACAAAGTCGCCCGGCAGGAACGGAATGACACACATTCCAAGAGCCGGTAATAAACCGGTTCCGCTCACGACGCAGAACCATGCTGTTCCAAAAGCGTACAAAACAACGGTTCCGATTACCATGGCAAGGAACATCCAGAGAGCGCGCAGCTTGCCGGTTTTGTTCTTGCCGAATTTCCAGTAAAGGAGTCCTGTCAGGAATGCCAGAATCGGATAAGCCACAATATATCCACCGGTCATTCCGGCAATGCAGGAAATGCCTGCGCTGTAGCCAGAGAATACCGGGACGCCAACCGCACCCAAAAGGACATAAATCAGCTGGGAAATGAAGCCGAATTTCGCCCCCAAAAGGACACCGGCCAGCATGACTGCAAAGGTACACAGTGAAATCGGAACCGGCTCAATCGGAATGGAGATTGGAGCCAGGACACAGGTAATAGCTGCGCACATAGCGCACAGGACAAGGTTTTTGGTTTTGTTATTCATAATAGGCACTCCTCATAGTCGTTGTATCTAAGAAAACCGCACATAGAATCCACTTTTTCCTGAACCCTCGTAAATCCATGAGGTAGGCTACCATTCCGCCTTTTGATTGTCAAC
>CAVCWT010000015.1:0-62478 GCA_963605745.1 Lachnospiraceae bacterium | reverse complement strand
TGCCCTAATAGCTCAGTGGTAGAGCACGCGGCTGTTAACCGCGGTGTCACAGGTTCGAGCCCTGTTTGGGGCGCTCGAGAGAAGATGTAGTTCGAGTTGTCGCTCGGGTTACATCTTTTTTATTTATGGACCCTTAGCTCAGTTGGTTAGAGCAGCCGGCTCATAACCGGCCTGTCCTGGGTTCGAGTCCCGGAGGGTCCAGAGAAAGGAGGAGCCTGCACATGATCTTATGGATTGTGTGCAGGCTCTTTTGCGTATATGTATATGTTAATGCATTGCTTTTAATGAAAGGACGGCAGGTTCCAGCGATAGTGAATGGCGAGAAAACGGATGAGACAGGTAATCGTCATGCAGGCTGCGGAGGAAATGATGACATCTACATGAAAGGAGAGCAGGCCGCAGTAAACAACTGATCCGATGATTGCAGCTAACCCATAAACTCGTTTGCGCATGATCAGAGGCATTTGGCCGGCAAATACATCTCGGAGAACGCCGCCGCCGATACCGGTCAGGACGCCGACAAAGGAGCAAAGGAACAGATTGTGAATGTAGCCGCGGTCGATGGCAGAGCGGCAGCCAACAACCACAAAGGCAGCTAATCCCACACTGTCTGCGATATTAAGGAGCAGATCATTGCGTTCCTGGTTAGCAGCAAGGAAACCGGCAACCGAGGCAAATGATGCTATAGATGAACCGGGTTCATTCGGTGAAGCGGCGTTGTTATGCCATCGAGATCCAATGTATTCCAGAAGGAACATCACAATGGAAGTAATGGCAGCTACCAGAACATAGATTGGTTTACTGAACATGACAGGCGGCGTAATTCCGAGAATCAGGTCACGGATCATGCCGCCACCGACGGCGGTTGCGCAGCCCAGAACAACGGCACCGAAAATGTCCATTTTGCGATCACGTGCCACCATCACACCGGAAACGGCAAATGCAACGGTTCCGATCATCTCGAGAACAAATACAATCTTCGTGAAATCCATAGACTCCCTCACGCATATTTAGTATGAATTTAATATTAGTATAGATTCAATTTAAATCCGATTTACTAACGATCATGGTACGTCAAGGGATTGTCTGCGTCAAATTGTCTTGTGAAAGGACCTGCAGCCGGACATTCTGCCGCCCCTTTTTCCGGCCGATGCGTGAACAGTAACCTTAGGTTGACGACCTTCGGATATGTTATGATATCGGCAGGAAGGCAGAGCATAGGGCTGCGTTCGTTATTTTGCAAACATGGCATTGGTCAATGAGTATTGACGGAGCATGGAAGGGCGAATGTCTCATGCGCATCAGGAAACGGAGATAAATGTGATCAGTATAATTGTACCGGTTTACAATGCAGGAAATTACATAGCAGAAACTATTCGGATGGTACAGGAGCAGACGTATCAGAACTGGGAATTGATTCTGGTTGATGATTGCTCTTCTGATCAAAGTGCAGCCATCATAGAGCAGTGTATCAGCAAGTTGTCAGGAACAGAAAATGCGATCTCTTCAGAACAATCCGTTTCTGCTGCGAGCAGCAGCTCGGTTCATTTGGGCTATGAAGCTTCCAAAGGCTTCGAGAATTCAAAAGTCGCCGAAGGCTCCATACGTCTGATTCGAAAAACAGTCAATGAAGGTGCGGCAAAGGCCAGAAATACAGGAGTTGATGCCGCAAAGGGGCGGTACATTGCTTTTCTGGATGCGGATGACCTGT
Organism: Lachnospiraceae bacterium; assembly: GCA_963605745.1. GTDB lineage: Bacteria > Bacillota > Clostridia > Lachnospirales > Lachnospiraceae > CAG-791. The sequence goes on along the minus strand of CAVCWT010000015.1, from coordinate 60,767 downwards.
GGCAGCCGGAAAAACTGGAAAAGGAAATGACCTTTATGGCACAGATGGGAGCCGGATTCGTATTTATGTCTTATCTGTTCGGGGATGAGAACGGCATTCCGACGGGAAAGGCTGTGCGGGTACCGTCCCGGCTGACCTATAAAGAGGCATTATCGAGGACGATCATTTTCACGTCAACGGTGCTCTTTGATACGGAGAAGATTGATCGAAAGCTGTTGCATATGCCGGACATCGGCAGCGAGGACACGGCAACGTGGTGGAGGATTCTAAAGGCGGGACATATCGCCTACGGCCTTGACAAAACACTGGTAACGTATCGGAGGCCGGGCAAGTCATTGTCCTCCAATAAGGGAAAAGCCGTGCAGAGAATGTGGGGCTTGTACCGTAATGTGGCAGGAATGAATCCTCTGCAGGCAGCTTTTTATATGCCGCAATGGGCTTTTCACGCAGCAATGCGACGCATTCTGCCGGATCATACGTCAGCTGCAAAACAACCGGTTTGAGAATCTGTCCGCAAGGCGCCCAATTCATGATTGAAATTGCCAGGTGCTAAACAGATACAAAATCAGCTGTTACGTGTCTGCGACAGCTCCCGCAGCTGACGCATACCTACAGACGTTGTGCGTTTTTATCCAGTAACGGATACAACAGATATAAGATACAGCCTTGACATTCCAAGTTAGTCTATATAAACTTACATTAGTTAACTAAGGCTAACTAATGTACAACGGTAACTTTTTCGTCAATTCCGACAGATTCTGCCGGAGCTGAGGGAATGCAGAAAGGATGTATTACAATGAGTGTTGTTATTATAGGCGGCAATGAGTGTATGGAGCGCAGATATAAGGAAGTTTGCAAAAAACACGGCTGTGAGGCCAAGGTCTTCTGCAAATTCAAGGGCGGAATGAAGGATCGCATCGGGTCTCCGGATCTGATGATTCTCTTTACTCACACGGTATCGCATAAAATGGTTCAATATGCATTGAACGAGACGGCAGGGAATACTACCGTCATTCGTTCCCACACCAGTTCCATTTCTTCACTGGACCAGATTCTGGAGCAGCATGCGAGCTGAGGCCATTTTTGGGGGGGGGTTGAGTTTTTTGTGCCATCGCCTTTTGATGACCCGTCAAAGGCAGGGGATTGAAGTCGATCTTTTTACCGTTTCTAACTGTGGTTTTGTGGAACTGATTGCTGTTTTTCTAAACTTGTCCGGGTTTTTCTAAACTTGTTCGGGTTTTTTAGTGTTTGAACTTGTTTCGCATCACTTGCTGTGATTTGTTCAAAATGAGAAAAATTTTCTTTACAAAACGCAGACTCCGGGTGCTAAATAATGACAACGGTTGCTCCTGCACAGGAGACACCATGACAGGAGAAGAGAGGATTGGCTCTGAAACGGAGCAGAAAGGATAGACATTATGAAATTCAACTGGGGTAAATTAGGACTTTTTGCAGGCGGCGTTCTTTTCGGTACAGCAGGAATTTCCATCCTGTCGAGCCGCGAGGCCAAGACAGCATATACACATTGCACCGCAGCGGTTCTGCGTGGTAAGGACGCCATTGTCCAGACTGCATCGGTTCTGAAGGAGAACTGCCAGGACATTGCAGCAGATGCTGCCGACATCAATGAGAAGCGTTATGCAGAAGAAGAGGCGGCTGTTCTGGAAGAGGCGAAGGCATTTGTTGCAGAGCACGAGGCAGAAGAAAACGCAGAGGCATAAGAGAAAAGCGGTATTTATTCGGCACCTACATTTCGATTCGTGTTGAAATCGCCGGGTGTTAAACAGATACAAGAAGAGGCATAATATATGAAATATCTGATTCGTCACGAATCTGCCCACACCATGCGGGTGCACATGGCAGGATATCGCATGTCGATGGATCAGGCAGACATTCTGGAGTATTACCTGCGTGATCTTCCATTTGTTCAGGAGGTCAAGGTATACGAGAGGACAGGCGATGCCATCATCACCTATCGCAGAAATGACGAGTACAGAGAGCAGCTGTTGAACGCTCTCTGTACTTTTTCTTACCGGGATCCTGCCGCGACCAGTCTGGTTCCGGAGCAAACCGGACGCGCATTGAATCATCAATATCAGGAGAAGCTGGCAATGACGGTTGCCGGCCGCTACATTCGCAAACTCTTCCTGCCGCTGCCGCTTCAAATTGCATGGACAACGCTGCGCAGCATAAAATTCATTGGCCGGGGACTTCGTTGTTTGCTGTCGGGACATTTGCAGGTGCCGGTGCTGGATGCGGCGGCTATTGTGGCGGCAATGCTCATCGGAGATTATGACACGGCATCCTCCGTGATGTGGCTTTTGGACATCGGAGACCTCTTAGAAGAGTGGACTCACAAAAAGTCCGTCGGGGATCTTGCAAGGTCCATGTCACTCAAGGTGGATAAAGTCTGGCTCAAGGCAGCAGACGGGCAGGATATCCTGGTAAACGTCGGAGATGTTCAGGTCGGTGACCGCATCCGTGTTCGGACGTCCAACATCATTCCGCTGGACGGCGTGGTTGCAGAAGGCGAGGTCAGCGTAAACCAGGCTTCGATGACAGGGGAATCTGTTCCTGTTATGAAGGCGCCCGGCGGCTATGTCTATGCAGGCACAGTCGTTGAAGAGGGTGAATGTGTCATTGAAGTTACCAAGAAAGCAGGCAGCGGCAAATACGACCAGATCGTCCATATGATCGAAGAGTCGGAAAAACTCAAGTCGAACACAGAAACAAGGGCATATCATCTGGCAGATTCGCTGGTTCCGTATTCACTGGGACTGACAGCTGCGGTTTATCTTCTGACAGGAAATGTGACCAGAGCCATCGCGGCTTTGATGGTGGATTTTTCCTGTGCGCTCAAGCTGTCTATGCCGCTGTCCGTGTTGTCTGCCATTCGAGAGGCCGGGGGCTATGACATCTCGGTAAAAGGCGGCAAATTCCTGGAGGCGGTTGCGCAGGCAGACACGATTGTGTTTGATAAAACAGGAACATTGACCCGTGCTACGCCAAAAGTTGTTGCCATCGAAAACTTTGATGGCTTTGATGAATACACGGCGCTGCAGGTGGCAGCCTGCCTGGAGGAGCATTTCCCGCACTCTATTGCCAATGCTGTGGTTCAGGAGGCAAAGGAGCGTGGCATCTCCCATGAGGAAATGCATACAGAGGTGAAATATGTCGTTGCGCATGGTATTGCCAGCGAAATCGGCGGAAAGCGTGCCGTGATCGGCAGCTATCATTTTGTCTTTGAGGATGAAAGGTGCGTTGTTGCAGAAAATGAGCGCAGCCGAATGGAGGCACTGCCACCGGAGTATTCCCATCTGTACCTGGCAGTTGACGGTCGTCTGAAGGCGGTGATTTGCATCTTTGATCCGCTTCGAAAGGAAGCGGCAGAGGTGATCCAAACGCTTCATGCACAGGGGATCACGAAGATTTGCATGATGACAGGGGACAATGAACGGACGGCAAAGGCTGTGGCGGACACATTGAATCTGGATGAGTATCATGCAGAGGTTCTACCGGAGGATAAGGCATCCTTTATTCGCAAAGAGCATGAGGCTGGGCGAAAGGTTATCATGGTGGGTGATGGCGTCAATGACACTCCGGCGCTGTCAGAAGCGGATGTGGGAATTGCCGTTAGTGATGGTGCAGCCATTGCAAGAGAGGTGGCAGATATCACCATCAGCGCGGCCGATTTGCACCAGATTGTTGTTCTGCGCAGACTTTCCACCGAGCTGATGCGCAGAATCGATAGTAATTACCGCTTTATTATCAGTTTCAATGCAGGATTGATTGCGCTGGGAATTGCAGGAATCCTGCCACCGGCAACCTCAGCCCTTCTGCATAATACCTCTACGGTGGTGACAGGATTAAAGAGCATGACCAACCTGATGCCGGAGACGGCACTGGAGGACCCGGAGCAGCGAAGACTCCTTGCTGCAAGAGCAGAGGAAGGGCCAGCGTTTACGCGGTGATCGGATGCCTGCCTGCGCGTGGACTGTAACTGCCGGGAGGCGAGTGTGTTCTCTTAATGTATTGTCTTAGTGTATTCTCTTCGTGCGTTTTCTTAGCTTGAACGGCTGCTTGGGAATCACATATCAGTTGTGTTAGAATAGCTACAGTATGTCATCACCGAGAAATCGGAGGTGGCTGCTGTGGCTTTCTTTATACAAAAACATCAGGTAAAAATATATGCAGTTTCCAACGCGCAAAACGATACGAAGAATGGTAATTATACTGGACGTGATGTCCACTACTGCCGCATTTATTCTGGGCATTGCCCTGCGGATGTGGGGACACATCGAATTCTGGCAGATTCAGCTCTATGCCACCATTTACATGCTGACGATCTTGCTGTATCTGTTCTGGAATACCTACCGAAGAGCCAAAAAACACGAGATGAACCTTCTGGTTCTGGATCCATTTGAAACAGGTGCCAGGACTGTGCGGGATAAATGCCTTCAGTATGCGGCGCTGGTTGTTATTCTGGCGATGACAAGGTCCTTTATGAAGGTCTCGAGGCTGGCACTTTTTTACATTGCGTTTTCAGATATGCTCATTACCGGGGTGGAGCGGCTGTGCTATCGGCATCACCTTTTAAGGCAAAGGAGCATTTGCAGGATGCACGGCACGAGCTACATTGTTGTGGCCACCAGGGAGCAGGCCTCTCTGGCAAGGGCGAGAGTGGAGCATACTCTGGCTGCAGAGGATAAGGTGGCAGCCGTTTATCTGTGGCAGGATCAGCAGGTGCTCCTGCAGCTGCCGCAGCTTTTGGAAAAGATAGAAGAGGTACGAAAGGAGCAGGAGGAGCAGGATTATCTGCGGTGCGTATTGTATCTGCCGGGGATGGACAACAAAGAGCGGGATCTTTTGATCCGTTCCCTGCGAAAGAGGCAGATTCCGGTACAGGTTTTCCTGTTCGGCTACGGCAGATGCCTTCCGTCTAAAATGATGCAGGATGCAGGATCCTTTGGAACGGCGGAGTTTGATGCACTGAATGAAACCTGCCGGGTTTTTGGTGTGGATTATACTGTGTCGGATGTGGAGACAGCGGCATTTTCCATTCTGGACCTTCTGGAGGAGCATGCATTGGCCGGAACGTATCTGTGCTTTTCCAATGTGCATACTCTGATGATGGCGCAGAAGGATGCAGGCTATCTGAAAATTCTGAATGACTCTGCGTTTACCTTCCCGGACGGGAATCCGATTGCCGATTATCAGCTGCGTCATGGCCACCAAAAGGCAGAGCGTATTGCAGGACCTGATTTTATGGATGCGGTGTTCAGGGGCACTATGGATGGCAGGGTGAGTCATTATTTTTACGGATCCACGCAGGAAACCATTGACAAGCTGCGAAAGGGCCTGGAGCAGCAGTATCCGGGAATCCGGATTGCAGGGATGGTGTCGCCGCCTTTTCGAAAGGAGACGCCTGAAGAGGATGAGGAAACGATTCGCAGAATCAATGAGTCCGGGGCGGATTTTGTCTGGATTGGACTTGGCGCGCCTAAGCAGGAGCGCTGGATGGCAGAGCATGCCGGGAAACTGGACGGTGTTATGCTGGGCGTTGGTGCGGGATTTGATTTTTATGCGGGGACGATTCGCAGAGCACCGCTGTGGGTTCAGAAAATAGGACTGGAGTGGCTGTACCGGTTGTTCCAGGATCCGAAGAGACTGGCCAATCGTTATATTGTGACCAATGTGCAGTATCTGAGCTGTCTGGTAAGAGAGCGGCTCTGCGGAGGAAAGAACTAAAATGGAGCTGTCTTTGTCGTCGCTGGGCACAATTTCACTGGAAGTCCTGGGAATATCCGACAGCGGAGTGCAGGCACTGGAATTCCTGTCACTGGGCTATCTGGTCTTTCTGGCTTTTGCCTTCCTTGTTCAGTGGCTATGCCCGGCAAGGGGAAGAGTGTGGGCACTCCTTGTCTGCAGCCTTGCCTTTTATGCAACATGGAATCCGGCGTGCGTTATTTGTCTTTTCATTACAATTGTGAGTACCTACCTGTCCGGTACGTACCTGCAAAATACGACCAGTGCAGCAGGTGGATGCATGGAAAACAATGGTGCGAGGTGCCGCAATGGGCAGCCGGAGGACGATCCGGCAGCAGGAGCACATTCTGCCGATGCCATGGCCGGGAGTGCAGCAGGCGGCGGAAAGCGGCGGCTGATTCTGATCCTGGCGATCGTTTTAAACCTTGGGATTCTCATCTATTGCAAATATTGGGGAATGCTGTTCCCCGGGGCAATGGATAACCGATTGCTACCGGTTGGAATCTCCTTCTATACCTTACAGTCGCTGGGCTATGTTGTGGATTGCTACCACGGCCGGGGAATGCGGATTCCCTTTTGGGAGTACGCTGCATTCGTATCCTTTTTCCCGGGGATTACATCAGGACCGATTGAGCGATCGAACGGGCTGCTGCGGCAGATTCACGAGCTGCAAGGCAGGAGACGGGAAGGCATATACGAAGACCTTCGAAACGGTGCAATGATCATGCTGTGGGGCTATTTTCTCAAGATGGTCCTGGCGGATCGGATTGCCATTGCAGTGAATGCGGTCTATGGGGATTTGTCATCGTGGAAGGGAACGATGGTCGTGCTGGCGGTTCTGCTTTATTCCGTTCAGATCTATTGTGATTTTGCCGGATATTCCGCCATTGCGATCGGTTCCGCCCGCATTCTGGGACTGCGGATGATGCAGAATTTCAGAGCACCGTATCTGGAACGCTCGGTGGCGAGCTTTTGGCGCAGATGGCATATCTCTTTGTCCACCTGGTTTCGGGATTATCTGTATATTCCGCTGGGCGGAAATCGAAAAGGGACACTGCGCAAATACCTGAATCTGCTGATCGTGTTCGCGGTCTCGGGATTATGGCACGGCGCAGACATTACCTTTCTGATCTGGGGCCTTTTGCACGGCGTGTATCAGGTGGCAGGATATGTGCTGAAGCCTTTGAGAAAGAGAATCTGCGGTCTCCTTGGGATCAATCGCAAGTCACTGTCTCACCGCCTGCTGCAGGTAGCCGTGACGTATCTTCTGGTGTCTGTTGCATGGATCTTTTTCCGCGCAGACAGTTGTGCGATGGCACTGGATATCCTGCGGTCCATGCGAGGAATCCATTTGTGGCAGCTGGGAGACGGGAGCCTTCTGAAGCTGGGACTGGATACGGCGAACTGGATTCTGCTGGCAGCAGGACTTTTGGTTTTGCTGATGCGCGACGTGTGCGTGCACAAGGGAATCTCTGTAAGAGAGGTTATCTGCAGACAGGGACTGTGGCTGCGGTACCTTTTGTTTATCGGAGGGGTTTTGCTGGTTCTGGTCTGCGGTATCTGGGGACCCGGCTATGATGCGGCAACCTTTATCTACAGTCAGTTTTAGGAAAGTATGTATAAGAAAAGATTGTGTCATTTTCTGTCTGTTCTCTTCCTGCTGGTGTTGCTGGCAGGAGCGATTCTGCTGGCGGGGCGGCTGGTGGAACGAAAGGACAGCAGAGAAAAAAATGAATCGTATTTTGCCCTGGCCCAGAAGGCGGATGTGCTGCTCCTTGGGTCGTCCCATATGATTAACGGAGTGAATCCGGCCGTGCTGTACGAGGATTATGGGATTGCGGCCTACAATCTGGGCGGTCACGGCAATGTCATGCCGGTGACATACTGGGAACTGGTCAATGCACTGGACTACGGAACGCCGGGGTACGTGATCATTGATACCTATCTTCTGGAAAAGGATTATCAATATCTGGATGTCATGACGGAAGGCGCCTCGGAGGAGGAAAAGAGCACGGCAGTGGATCAGCTGCATGAGGTTCTGGATGCCTTCCCATGGTCTATGAATAAGGAGGCTGCCATCAAGGATCTTTTGGCAGACAGTGATCTGCGGCAGGAATTCCGGTTTGACTTTATCCGGTATCATTCCAGGTGGTCTTCGCTGACAAAGGAGGACTATGAGGGGCTTTTGCGTGAGCCGGAAGGAGATTCCATTCTGGGAGCCGTGATGCGCTATGAGGTGGATCCGGATGTGGATACCTACGAGCGGATTGACCCTTCCGATGCTATGGGGGAGGGAACGGTTGGCAAGACGTACCTGCGCCGAATCCTGGATTTGTGTAAGGAGAAGGGAATCTATCCGATTCTGGTGCAGATCCCCTTTGCAGAGAATGAGGACCTGCAAAGGATTGCCAACAGTGCGCAGAGCATTGCGGATGAGTACGGAATTCCATTTCTCAACATGAATTATGTAGAGGATATCATCAACTCAAGGACCGACCAGCAGAGTCAGACCCACCTGAATGCTCTCGGTGCAGCCAAAACAACGAGGTGGCTTGGCCAGGTGTTGTCTTCGGAGGTTGGAGTTCCCGACAGGAGGGGAGCGGCTGGCTATGAGAAGTGGGGAGAGGCCGTGGAACAGTATCACAGTCAGATCATCGGGAATCTGCTGAACCCGGTGGATCTGTATGCGGAGCTGATGTGTCTGAACTTTAATGATGTGAGTGCCATTGTCTTTATTAACAATGATTCCGTTGCCTTTTACGATGAATCCTTAAAGAATCTTATAAAGAACCTGTCCGGAACGGAGGGCATTGAGACGATGGCAGGTTCGTCCTACGGCTATTGCCTGATCTATGATCCGGCAACGAATACGAATGAGGAAACGATGGCTGGGATCCGCCTGGAGAATATTGAGACCTCGTTTGGGGTGGTGAACTTTACGCCGTTGGAGCAGTACGACCTTTTGAGTGTCGGCGAGAATCTGGATGAGAACCAGCTGGACTACGTGAACAACAGTGAGATTGATGTGCAGATCCTTTTGTATGACCCAAAGAGTGGGGAGAAGATCGGACATCTGTATTTTAACAATGGCGGCATCCTGCGGATGAATCATTAGGGATACGCGGAATAGTTATCATCACGTGCAGCAGGATATTCTGCTGGATATGATGTCTGGGACAGGAGATCGAACGAAAGCGGTTGTTGCGGATAACGGTTGTGGATAACCATGTGAATAAATGCAGTGCAGAGCAGCATAGTGCCAGAAAGGGAGTGTCCTTTTCTGGCACTTATTGCGTCTTGAAAGAGGACGTTGGAAACGATATCCTTTGAGTGTCTTCTGACAGAGATTTCATTTCTGAAATCCCGGGGAGATGTTCGGAGATGTTCACAGGAATGATAGGAATTGGAACAGATTGGAATCAGATCTGTTTCAAGCCTGATTCCGATTCGATTCTGAATCAAGTTTGCCTGTATTTTATCGATCAAAAGTTATCTAACCTGTCCTGCTGTTACCCCAGTGAAAATGTCTTGTCAGAAAATGGACTGACTTTGGCATGAAAAGACTTGCATCTAAAATGCGAATTTCTGCTTGCCAAGGAGAAGGGCCTGTGATAATATCTTACTTGCGTCTGACGGAGAACACATTGGACGAAAGTAAATATGCTGGCATGGCTCAGTCGGTAGAGCGTCGCATTGGTAGTGCGGAGGTCCCGGGTCCGATTCCCGGTGCCAGCTGAACAGAGAGACAAGGTTAGATATCGCTTCGATATCAGCCTTGTTTTTTTGTGTGCTGTAAGAGCTGTGGGAACCTGCAGCGAAAGAGAATGGGGAACGGCAAATGCTGTATTGGATCGGAATCGGAATTCCTGCAGAGCATCGGTGGTATTGGTGCAGTTTATGCAGAAAGGATTTGGGGGATGGAACGAGAAATGAGACGGAGATTTTTCTCTCCGGTAATGGTGGCACTGCTGGTGGTACTGGCGCTCGCAGGATGCACGCTGACACTCCTGGCACTGCAGTTTCACAGCAATGCAAAGAGACAGGAGCTGCAGCAGGCACAGGATGCGGCGATTGCCAGTCAATTAGAGGAGATTCAGCTCTATCTCACCTCAGTGGATGCATCACTGGAGGCTGGGCAGATGGATGATGCCCGTGGGTATGAGGCGCTGTCAGAGGAGGTTGGGGCAATGCAGCAGAATCTCACGGATTACCGTGAGAATAATGTGATTGCGGATGATGCCATCGGAGAGAATCTGGATGATGTGATTGCGCAGCTCTCCGGCATCCAGAAAAACCTTGAGGAGGAGAAAAGGACCAGTGAGAGTCTGCAGGAAGAGACGCGTTCGAACAGTAGCGCTGCAGCGGCTGCAAGAGAAGAGAATAAACAAAGTGTGGAACTGCTCCAGCAGACAGTGAATACGCAGCTGACCGATGTACGGGAGGACATCCGCAGGTTGATTCAGGAAGCCTCTGCAGGGAACAAGGCGGAATACAAGGAGCTGCTCGCGGTATTAAACGGAACGGATTCTGACCTTGCCAGTCTGGAAAAGACTGTGACAGCCAGCAATGAAAAGCTGCAGGCAGCCATTAACAGCGGAGTCAGCTCGATCAATAATGGGATCAGCAGCGGATTGAATACGGTAAACGGGAGCGTGTCGAGTCTTCGAGAGACACTGGTCTCCTTACAGGAAATCTCAGCGGCATTAAAGCAACAACAGGAACAGCTGCAGGCACAGCAGACCGCAATTCTGGAGGGAGAAAAGAGCCTGGAGCAGCAGCACAGCACACTGAGTGAGAATCAAAAAAGCCTGGAAGAAGATCAAAAGTCCATGTTGAATGAGCAAAAGAGTCTTCAGACAACGATGGTTGCAGAGCGCCAGAATATGATGTCTGTTCTGGAGGCCAGGAATAGCACGCTGGAAGCCAATCTTTCAGAAACTCTGGAGAATCTACAGAAGAATCTGGTGGCAGAGTTGGATGGACAATCTGAGAATCTGCAAAAGAGTCTGGAAGAGGATCTGGATGGACGATCTGAAAATCTGCAGAAGAATCTGACACAAAGTCTGGCAAGGACGCTGCAGGAAGAAAATGGGGAAGATCTGGAAGAGATCCTGATGGATCTGAACACCCTGCAGGAGATTCTATGCAACGAAGACTGCGGACTGGGGCAGCTACAGGAAATTCTGAAGGAGCAAAGAGAACTGCTGAACGATCAGGGGGACGTGCTGCGCGAGCAGGGAAACCTTTTGACACAGCAGAATGAGCTGCTCCAAAAGCTCAGTGGGGATCAGGGCAATACAGATTCCGTGAACCCGGAAGGTACCGAAGAATCAAAAGGATCCGGGATACAATGAAGTTAAAAAGCTCCTTTTTGCAGCTGTCACTTCCAGCAGCTGAAAAAGGAGCGATAAAATGCTCATGAATCCTTGCATTATGTGTGGAATACAGCACCGCCGTTATTGGCGAGAACGTAAGATCAGTCGGTCGCCTCGCCGAACAGGCGGCCTCTCTGAGGAAGAAGTGCTGCAATCAGTACGCTGCCGAAGATGACACAGCAGATGACCTCACCGGCTCCAACGGTAAGAGCAAGCAGCCACAGTGCGCCGGGCGTTGCATAGGCATAACGCAGAACGAGCGGAATGATGATGGCGTTGGAAATAACGGGTGGCAGGGTGCACAGAAAACGGTGCTTGCGCAGAAGTCTGGTTCCGATGGCACCGATCAATGTGGCGAGGGTTCCGAAAATGACGTCCGGCATCGCACTGCCTGTCAGAAAATTGGCCAGAAGGCAGCCGATGGTTACACCGGGAACAGCAGCAGGTGTGAAAAAGGGAAGAATGGTCAGCATTTCGGAAAAACGTACCTGAATGGCACCACTGGCCAGATCAAATCCTGCTGCTAATTGTGTGAGAACAATGTAGATTGCTGCGATCACGGCAGCCTGGACGCAAAAAAGAACTTTCTGACTCTGATTCATATGTGACATGATGATCTCCTTTAGTTTTGTGAGAGTGGGAAGGATGGGCACGATCCGGAAAAGAAATCGTGTCTAACACTCGTGTTACGATTCAAAAGCAAACGATACACTACCACTGTGAGAGGAGAAATGCAAGCAGATGAAATGCAAGCAGCCAAGTTATGACCAGAAGGGATCTGCACTGAACTTAGTAATAAAGTTGTAATATTTTTGCCTTCCTATGAGGACTGCGGTAGAATAGAACGGTCTTTAATATTTTGACATGAACGAAAAGCACATGTCTTTTTACAGAAAGGTACAGTCGTAAAATATATGAACTACGGAAGAGCGGGAGTGGCACGCCGTGCCAAGAGCCTGGATTCCAAGAGCACAAAGCGCGGAAACAAGCTGGGACTGATTCTGGCCTTGATCGTATTCCTACTGATCGCAGGAGCGGTCAGTGTGGTTGCCTGTGTGGGACTCGGTGCCTTTAACGGCATTATTGATTCGGCACCGGATATCAGCAATATTAATGTGACACCGACCGGGTACTCCACCTTTGTCTATGACAGCCAGGGCAATCAGACGGCAAAGCTGGTGTCCACGGACTCCAACCGAATCCCGGTTACAATTGACATGGTGCCGGAGGATCTGCAGCATGCCTTTGTTGCCATCGAGGATGAACGTTTTTATCAGCATCCAGGTATAGATATTCAGGGTATCATGCGTGCCATGGTGATTGGTGTTACGTCCGGCAACTTCTCGGAGGGTGCCAGTACGATCACACAGCAGCTGCTCAAGAACAGTGTCTTTACCGGATGGACGGATGAGTCATTTTCGGATTCTCTGCGCAGAAAATTCCAGGAATGGTATCTGGCCCTCGAGCTGGAAAAGACCATGAGTAAAGATGATATTCTGCTGAACTACATGAATACCATCAACCTTGGACACAATACGCTGGGCGTCGAGGCGGCATCGAGACGGTATTTTGGCAAGTCTGTCAGCAAGCTGAATCTGTCAGAGTGTGCGGTCATTGCCGGAATTACACAGAATCCTACCTATTATGATCCGATTACCTATCCGGAGCACAATACAGAGAGACGAAAACAAGTCCTCTCCAACATGCTCGAGCAAGGGTGGATCACGCAGGAGGAGTATGACGAGGCGATTGCGGATGATGTCTATTCCCGGATTCAGGTGGTGGATAACAATACCAATGACAATGCGGTGAATTCGTATTTTGTGGATGCACTGACGGAGGAGATTCTGGAGGATCTGCAGACAAAGGGCTACACGGAGACCCAGGCCTACACACTGCTGTACAGCGGCGGTCTCAACATCTATTCCACGCAGGATCCCGACATTCAGACGATTGTCGACGAGGTAGTTAATGATGAGAGCAATTATCCGAACGGAACGCGCTGGTATCTGAATTATCAGCTGACTGTCCAGGCGGCAGATGGGACCATCACCAACTACAGTACGGAGTCAATGGAGAGTTATTTTAAGGAATCTAACTCCTATTTTACGATGATCTTTGACACCAAGGAGGATGCACAGGCCAAGGAAGAGGAATATAAGGCAGCTGTCGTAGGAGAAGGCGATACCATCCTTGGTGAGACGGAGAGCATCACAGCACAGCCACAGATTTCCCTCACATTGGAAGACCAGCACACCGGAGATGTACTGGCAATTGCCGGAGGACGCGGCGAAAAGAAGGCCAACCGAACCCTTAACCGCGCGACCGATACGCTGCGTCAGCCGGGCTCCACATTCAAGGTGGTATCGACCTATGCTCCGGCGCTGGATGCGGGTGGAATGACACTGGCAACAACCCAGAACGATGCGCCGTATAGCTATGCAGACGGCACACCGGTCCGCAACTGGTACGGAGAGTCTTATCGCGGATTGTCCTCTCTTCGTCTGGGAATCCAGAACTCCATGAATATCGTTACTGTCAAAACGCTGGTAGATATCACACCGGAGTTGGGATACGAATATTTGCTGGACTTTGGATTTACAACGCTGGTGAAGGATGAAGTGCGAAACGGCAAGGTATATTCAGATGTTCAGCCGACATTGGCATTGGGTGGCATTACGGATGGTGTCAAGAACATTGAGTTGAATGCGTCCTATGCAACCATTGCAAATGGTGGTATGTATATTGAACCCAAGATGTATACCAAGGTCACCGATCATGACGGTAATGTCATTCTGGATGCAGATGAGATCAGGCAGACCAGACGCGTTCTGAAGGAGACAACTGCATGGCTTCTGACCAGTGCGATGGAGGATGTTGTTACAAAAGGTACCGGAACCAGAGTCAACTTTGGAACCACGCCGATCGCAGGTAAGACAGGAACCACATCGGATGAGAATGATGTTTGGTTTGCCGGTTATACCAATTACTATACCTGCACGACCTGGGCCGGCTATGACGAGAATACGGACCTGGTTGGTTCAGAATCCGGAATTGCCAAGACAATCTGGAAAGGTGTCATGGAAAAGGTTCATGAGAACCTTCCTTCCTCTGACTTTACCAAGCCGAGCGGCATTGTGGAAATGTCCGTCTGCAAACTGTCCGGCAAGCTTCCGGTGACAGGTCTGTGCGATGGCTCCATTATCACGGAATATTTTGATGAGGATAATGTGCCGACCGAAAAGTGTGATGTTCATTATCAGGGAACAATCTGTGCATATTCCGGTTATCCGGCCGCAGATGCGTGCCCCTTCAAGACAACGGGCGTAGCAACCTACACCGAGTCCGGGTTAAAGTGCATACATACGGCAGAATATATGGCACAGGCGAATATCACAGAGCTTATTGCAGCGCAGCAGGCGGAGATGGAGGCTGCGGCCGCAGAGGCGGCTGCGAAGGCAGCAACCAGCGATGCACAGCTGACACTGGATGCGGCCAATGCAACGCTACAGGAGGCGGCCAATAACCTGCAGGCAACGCAGGATGCGTTGGTTGCGGCTCAGCAGAACGGTGATGCGGCAGCGATTGCATCGGCTCAGCAGGCGGTGGAGACGGCTTCGAATAATTACAATTTTGCACAGCAGCAGGTATCGGCGGCGCAGCAGGCCTTGTCGCAGGCACAGCAAAGTGTGGCAGGGATGACAGCAGGAACTGGTGATGCGGCAGCAGGAAATGGCGGCTGAACAGATCGAAAGGTCTGATGCAGGATCGATATGATTGTTCGGCAAAGGATGTACCAGCAAATACGAGGCGGCGCGGCCGGTGAGAGAACCGGACGCGCCGCTTTTCTTAAGAATATGCGGAAAACCTCGATGTGGCTGGGCAGAGGAGCTCCGCTCCTTGCCCACCTGACAATTTCAGGCATGAATTTGTGCGCGAGGTGCCCAATTCATGATTGAAATCGCCAGGTGATAAACAGATACGAATATTCAGGAGAGAATTCATGGCCTACTACACCATTTTGCAAATCGGCAAGGGAGAATACGAGGAAAAACATTCCAGATTCCTGGGAGAGGCAATTCCTGTCCGTTCCGAGGAGGAAGCAGCAGAGCACCTGGCTCGCATTCGGAAACAGTATTACGATGCAAGGCATCATTGCAGTGCCTATGTTCTGGGAGAAAATCGTGACCGAAAAAGGGCTTCAGATGATGGGGAGCCGCAGGGAACGGCAGGATTGCCGATCCTGAATGTGATTGAAGGGGCAGAGTGCACAGGGATCCTCATTGTGGTGACAAGGTATTTTGGAGGAACCTTGCTGGGGACGGGAGGCCTTGTGAGGGCCTATACGGCGGCAGCAAAGGCAGCACTTGCAGCAGCACATCCTGTCTGCATGCAGGAAGGGGAGATTCTGGAATTGTCTATGGAATATTCCTTCCTGGACTCGGTACGTTTCCTTTTGGAAAAGGAAGGAATTGCAGATCAGGGAATTGAATACACGGATCACGTGCAGGAGAAGATTCTGGTACGTGCAGAACAGGTAGAAGAAGTGCAGAAACGCCTTGCTGAGTTAAGCGGAGGAAAGATCCGGATTAAATCGGTGGAAAAGGGCTTTTATGGCTTTGACATCGGTGGAGACGGAGACTAAAATTCTCAAAGAGAACTGACCGCTTGCGAGGAGGTTCTCGAATGAAGTCATGACGAGAAGGGAGGTGGTTTGCATGGAACACGGAACATCAGATAATCCTGCCCCTGGGCGAAGTTGCATGAAAACCACACAAAGAGACACCTTTTTATCCTGCGAAGAGAAAGAGACGTGGGATGAATCGGTGTGTAAAGGAGGATTCTTGTCATGGAATTCAGAGAAGAAGAGGAGCAGCAGAACGAGAAGATTCTGATCGATCTGCTGGAGTCTAAACAGTACACCAAGCTTCGTCAGACAGCAGCGGAAATGCAGGCGGCAGATATTGCGGCAGTCATGGATGATCTGGAGGACGAAGATTCTCTTAAGATTTTCCGTATCCTGCCAAAGAGCATGGCAGCTGATGTATTCGCAGATCTGGAAATTGACGATCAGCAGTACATCATTCAATCCCTTTCGGATAAAGAGGCATCCAATATTATCGACAATCTGATGGCCGATGATGCAACAGACCTTCTGGAGGAGATGCCGGCCAATGTGGTGAAAAAGATCCTCTCCCATGCAAGACCGGACACTCGTGCTGACATCAACCATCTGCTGCGGTATCCTGAGGACTCTGCCGGTTCTGTCATGACGGTGGAGTATGTGGACCTTAAAGAGGACATGACCGTTGCGGATGCCATTGACCGCATCCGGGAGATTGGCCTTGATTCGGAGACAGTCAACATCTGCTACGTACTGGATAAGGCACGGGTTCTGGTCGGAACCGTGGCGCTTCGTTATCTCCTGATTCACAAGCCCAATGAGATCATCGGGGAGATCATGAATGAGAATGTCATTTCCATCCGGACCATGGAGGACCAGGAGGAAGTGGCAGATGTATTCAAAAAATACGACTTCACCGCCATGCCTGTCGTCGACAATGAAGACCGAATGGTAGGAATTATCACCAGTGATGACGTTATGGACATCATGGAAGAAGAGGCCACCGAGGATATCGAAAAGATGGCCGCTATCGTTCCCTCGGATAAGACATATTTCAAAACAACGATTCTGGAGACCTATAAGAACCGTATGCCGTGGCTTTTGATCCTGATGATATCTGCGACCTTTACCGGTGCGATCATCACAGGCTATGAGAACGCTCTGGCGGCCTATGTTGTGTTGACGGCGTATATTCCGATGCTGATGGACACCGGCGGAAATGCAGGTTCCCAGGCCTCGGTCTCCATTATCCGCGGATTGTCACTGGATGAGGTTGAATTCGCGGATCTTCCGAGGGTTTTGTGGAAGGAGCTGCGTGTGGCTACCATGTGCGGTGTCACCCTGTCGGCAGCGAATTTTATTAAGCTCCTGCTCCTTGACAGACTGGAGGTAAAGGTTGCCCTGGTTGTCTGCCTGACATTGGTCGTGGTCGTTGTTTTTGCAAAATGTATTGGATGCACCTTGCCGCTTCTGGCCGCGAAGGTTCACCTGGACCCTGCGGTCATGGCATCACCTTTGATCACAACGATTGTCGATGCGGTATCGCTGCTGACGTATTTTCAGATCGCTACGCATCTGCTGCATTTGTCGATGTGATCGCTGTACGGGTGCAGAACAAACAGTTACTATTAAAACAGATGTGAGAGGGTGTCAGAAGAACACATTTGTTGACAACTCAACAAAAATAATTTAAAATCCCCACGATGTTGACAAAACAACATCGTGGGGATTTTTGACAGATAACAGATTGGAAAAGAGGAAGGTATGGAAGATCGTTTTGAAAGGTTTGCGCTGTCTATTACAGAACTGCATCGTGATCTGCAGAAGATCAAGGAGCTGGAAATGGAGCGGATGGGATTGAAGGCCGGCTACACCATGTGTCTGTACAATCTGGGCAAGCATCCGGAAGGACTTACGGCTACACAGCTCGTTGAACTGTGCAAGGAGGACAAGGCGGCGATCTCACGTACGCTCAGTCAGCTGTCGGAAAAAGGACTGGTGGCCTATGAACTGTCGGAGCAGAAGAGGTCTTACCGGACCAGTTACCACTTGACGGCAAAAGGGAAAGAGGCTGTTGCCGGAATTCGAGAGAAGGTTTATCAGGCGCTGGAAAAGGGAAGCGATGGAATGACGCAGGAGCAGCGGGAGAATCTCTATGCTGCTCTGGAGAGAATCAGCAGGAATCTTGCGGAGTATCTGGACAGCAATTTTTAAATAACCGGTCACATCGAAGATTTGCATATTTATAAGCGTTCCCTAAAAAATGAGGATTACAGATGGATAAGATTCAATTTATTACAGATTCGGCATCGGATATCGAGCAGGGAAGAGAGGGCGTTACGGTCCTTCCTCTGCATATTCGGTTCGGAGAGACGGAATACGAGGATGGGGTAACCATTTCTCACAGAGAATTCTATGAGAAGCTGATTGAGAGTGATGAGCTCCCGACAACGAGCCTGATTTCTCCGGGGGTTTTTGAAGAGGCCTATGAAGAGGCAACCGCAGATGGCAGCAAGGTCATTGTGATCACGATCTCCGGGAAGTTGTCCGGGACCTACCAGAGCGCCTGCATTGCGGCGGAGGATTACGAAGGAAGCGTATTCGTGATTGACAGCTGCAATGCAACAATCGGCGAACAGATCCTTGTGGAAAGAGGCTTGCAGCTGAAGGCAGAAGGACTTTCTGCAGAGGAAATCGTACGGATTCTGGAATCGGAGAAGGAAAAGATCCATACGATGGGCGTGCTGGATACACTGGAATATCTCAAAAAGGGCGGTCGTATTTCGAGTGCGGCAGCACTTCTGGGCGGTGCGCTGGCAATTAAACCGGTTGTTGCGGTGCGAGATGGAGAAATTGTTCTGCTGGGAAAGGCCAGGGGGTCGAAAAACGGCAATAATTTTCTGGTTAATGAAATTGAAAAGGCCGGCGGCGTGGATTTCGCAAGGCCGTACCGACTGGGCTACACAGGACTTGGTGACGAATTCCTGCAAAAATACGTGCAGGACAGTGAACGCATCTGGAAGGACCATGCGGCACAGGTGCCGGTGAGTACACTGGGGGCAACCATTGGAACCCATGTGGGGCCCGGAGCAGTGGCGGTTGCGTTTTTTGAGTCATAGAGGATTTGACGAGATACAATATCGTATCGATCTCGAAAAAACAAAACATTCGAAAATACTAAAACAAAACATTCGAAAATACCAAAACAAAACGTTCGAAAATACTAAAATGAATCGATATTTGTGGCCGGAATTTTTGATTTTAGCTTGAAAAAGAGTGGAATGACAGCAAAGCGGCCATTCCACTCCAGGATAGGAGAGGATGCCATCAGGCATTCTCGAGTATACGAGGAGAAAGCCGCGAATGCGGTTTCTCCGAAGTAAGAGAGTGGAATGACAGCAAAGCGGCCATTCCACTCCAGGATAGGAGAGAATGCCATCAGGCATTCTCGAGTATACGAGGAGAAAGCCGCGAATGCGGTTTCTCCGAAGTAAGAGAGTGGAATGACAGCAAAGCAGCCATTCCACTCCAGGATAGGAGAGAATGCCATCAGGCATTCTCGAGTATCTTATTTATTACTAAACCCAGCTCTTTTTCTCAGTCTGGGATCGAGAATCTTCTTGCGGAGCCGCAGGTGCGCAGGCGTGATCTCCAGGAGCTCATCGGTATCCACATACTCGATGGCCTGCTCGAGGCTCATGATCTTGGGCGGAACCAGACGCAGCGCCTCATCACTGGAGGAGGTGCGGGTGTTGGTGAGGTGTTTGGTCTTGCAGACATTGACCTCGATGTCCTCCGAACGTCCGGACTCACCGATGATCATACCGGAATAGACATCCTCGCCGGCGCCGATGAACAGCGTGCCGCGCTCCTGTGCATTGAACAGACCGTAGGTGACAGCCTGCCCATCCTCAAAGGCAATGAGAGACCCTTGCTTACGATAGGTGATGTCACCCTTGTACGGCTCATATCCTGCAAAGATGGTATTCATGATGCCATTGCCCTTGGTGTCAGTCATGAACTGGCCGCGGTAGCCGATCAGTCCGCGGGAAGGAATGCGGAATTCCAGACGGGTATAACCGCCGTTGGCCTGTCCCATGGACTGCAGCTCGCCCTTTCTCTGGCCCAGTACCTGGATGACATTGCCGGAGAACTCATCCGGAACGTCGATAATGCACTGCTCCATGGGCTCGAGCTTGTGGCCGTTCTCGTCGGTCTGGTAGATAACCTCTGCCTTGGAGACAGCGAATTCATAGCCCTCGCGGCGCATCGTCTCAATAAGAACCGACAGATGCAGCTCGCCGCGTCCGGAAACCTTGAAGGAATCCGTGGTATCGGTATCCTCAACGCGAAGAGAAACATCGGTATTCAGCTCGCGGTAGAGGCGGTCGCGGATGTGACGGGAGGTCACATATTTGCCATCCTTACCGGCAAGCGGAGAGTCGTTGACATTGAAGGTCATGGAGATGGTCGGCTCCTCGATCTTGGGGAAGGGGATGGGCTCAACCTTGTCCGGACCGCAGAGCGTATCACCGATGTGCATCTGCTCAATGCCGGAGATGGCAACGATAGCGCCCATGCCGGCTTCCTGAACCGGAACCTTCTGGAGACCCTCGAACTCATACAGCGTGTTGACTTTACATCTGACGCGCTTGTCGGGATCGTGATGGTTGACCAGAACGACCTCCTGTCCCATGCGGATGGAGCCGTTGGAAACCTTGCCGACACCGATGCGGCCAACGTAGTCGTTGTAGTCGATGGTGGAGATGAGTACCTGAGTGGAGTCATCCGGGTCACCCTCCGGAGCAGGAATGTGCTCGATGATCGTCTCGAACAGGGGCTTCATGGAAACGCCCGGGCTCCCAAGGTCAAGGGTTGCAATGCCGGACTTTGCAGAGGCAAAGACAAACGGGCAGTCCAACTGTTCATCATTAGCACCCAGATCCATCAACAGCTCCAGCACCTCATCGATGACCTGTGTCGGGCGGGCACCGGGACGATCGATCTTGTTGATGCAGACAATGACAGACAGACCAAGAGCCATTGCCTTGGACAGAACGAAACGAGTCTGCGGCATGGGTCCTTCAAAGGCGTCAACGACCAGAATAACGCCGTCTACCATCTTAAGGACTCGCTCTACCTCGCCGCCGAAATCGGCATGGCCGGGGGTGTCCAGAATGTTGATCTTGATGCCGTTGTAGTTAACGGCCGTATTTTTACTGGTGATCGTAATGCCGCGCTCACGCTCGATGGCGCCGGAATCCATGACACGCTCAGCAACGGCCTGATTCTCGCGGAATACGCCGCTTTGGTGCAGCAGGCCGTCAACCAGGGTGGTTTTGCCGTGATCGACGTGCGCAATGATCGCAACGTTACGAACATCCTCTCTCTTCTGAATCATAAAAACCTCTTCTTATATTTATACAAAACTAGCCTTAAACCGCACGATTATAGCATTCTGCCAATTCCGATGCAATAGCGAGCAGCTCGGGATCGGAGATTGCGGCATCACCATTGCGGCATCACAGTTAATACTTTGATTACTTTTAACACTCCGCTCATTATGCTATGATGTTGAAAGGTAGCGAGCCTTGGTTTGCTGCCGGACAGGTATAGAATACAGCTATGAACTGCATACGGGAAATGCACACGACAGAATTGGGAAAACAGGAGGAACTATGAGCAGGATCATCCTAAAACTCAGCGGAGAGGCACTGGCAGGAGATAAGAAGACAGGCTTTGACCTGGATGTTGTTCAGATGGTGGCAGCCCAGGTAAAACAGCTGGTAGATGACGGCAACGATGTCGGTGTTGTGATAGGCGGAGGCAATTTCTGGAGAGGCAGAACGGGAACGGAGATTGATCGCGTGAAATCCGATCAGATCGGCATGCTGGCTACGATCATGAACTGCATTTATGTATCGGAGGTGTTCCGCGGAGCAGGACTTATGACCAATGTACTGACTCCGTTTGAAGTCAGCGGCATGACAAAGCTCTTCTCCAAGGACAGAGCCAATAAATATTTTGCAAGGAATATGGTTGTTTTCTTTGCGGGCGGTACGGGACATCCGTATTTTTCAACAGATACGGGCGTTGTGCTGCGCGCCATTGAGGTAGATGCTGACTGCATCCTGATGGCCAAAAATGTCGACGGTGTCTACGATTCCGATCCGTCTAAAAATCCAAACGCCAAGCGCTATGATACCCTGAGCATTCAGGAGATCATTGACAATAATCTCCAGGTCATTGATATGACGGCATCGATTCTGGCAAGAGACAACCACATGCCGCTTAGGATCTTTGATCTGAATGAGAAGGACAGCATCATTCACGCAGCAAACGGAGATTTTAACGGAACGACCGTTACCGTTGATTGAGCAAGGAATGGAGCAGGACTGAAATAAGATAAGAATTCATGTAACTATTCGTCCGCGAGGCGGCCGATTCATATTGAAATCGTCAGGTGCTAAACAGATACAAATTTATAATGATTAGATTGAGGAAAGGAACAGAAAATGAGCGATCCCAAGATTAAGGTTTATGAAGACAAGATGAAGAAGGCAATCGAGTTCCTGGAGTCCGATCTCCAGACCGTTCGCGCAGGCCGCGCCAACCCGCACATTCTGGATCACGTGCGCGTGGATTATTACGGCGCACCGACACCCCTGCAGCAGGTGGCGAATATTTCTGTTCCGGAGGCACGCATCATCCAGATTCAGCCCTGGGACAAGAATCTGATCAAGGACATCTGCCGTGCCATTCAGATGGCAGACATCGGCATCAATCCGACCAGCGATGCGACCATGATCCGCCTGGTCTTCCCGGAGATGACCGAGGAAAACCGTAAGAACCTTGCCAAGGATGTTAAGAAGAAGGGCGAGGAATCCAAGGTTGTCATCCGCGCAGCAAGACGTGATGGCATGGACGAGTTCAAAAAGCAGAAAAAGGCAGCAGAGATTTCAGAGGATGTTGAGGTGCAGCTCGAGGACGAGCTCCAGAAGCTGACGGATGAGTTTATCAAGAAAATTGACAGCATCGTCGAGCACAAGACCGCAGAGGTCATGAAGGTCTAATCATGGCAGACAATACACAAAGCGAATACAAGATCCCTGCGCATGTTGCTATTATCATGGACGGAAACGGGCGCTGGGCTAAAAAGCGGGGACTTCCCCGCACGGCAGGCCATGCACAGGGAGCAAAGGTTGTGGAGCAGATCCTGGAGGATGCCGAGCACATGGGCGTTCGATATCTGACCGTATATGCCTTCTCCACAGAGAACTGGTCGCGCCCGGACTCTGAGGTCAAAACCCTCATGAACCTTTTGCGCACCTATATGAAAACCTCTCTTGCAAAGTGTGCGAAAAATAACGTCCGCATCCGCGTCATCGGCGACAAGTCAGGGCTTGATGAGGACCTGCAAAAGAGCATTGCAAACCTGGAGGAGTCCACAAAGGACAATACCGGGATCGGCTTTCAGATTGCCATCAACTACGGCGCCAGGGATGAAATGCGCCGCGCCGTGACCAGACTGGCACAGAAGGCGGCAGAAGGAGAGCTGCGTCCGGAGGATATTACGGAGCAGGTGATTTCGGAGGAACTGGATACGGCAGGAATCCCGGATCCGGATCTCCTCATCCGTACCTGCGGAGAGCAGAGACTGTCCAATTTTCTGATGTGGCAGCTATCCTATTCGGAAATGTATTTTACAGAAGCGGCATGGCCTGATTTCAATAAGGAAGAGCTGGAAAAGGCGATTGACGCATACAACCACAGAGAGCGCAGATACGGTGGATTGATCCAGTAGCGCCTTTGCAAAGAAATGGCGGATTTCGTTAGTATTTCCTTCGGGGAATCTTTTTTCAAAAGGATTGGTTTCACGTAGGAGACGAAAGGATCGGTCACGGAGAGCTGTGCTTTGTGACACAGGAAAGACGGAATGAGTAAACGTGTTATCAGCGGAATTGTGATTGCAGTCCTGGCCGTCGGGCTCGGACTGTGGGGAGGTGTGCCCCTTGGCATTGTGCTGGGAATCTGCGCTCTGATCGGGTATTACGAGCTGACAAGAGCCCTGCAGGTGCATGATGCAGCAAAGGAAAAATATAACGCACTGGAGGTCACGGGCCTTATTGTCGGGGCATTGTATTATGCCGGACTGATCCTTACGAGTCAGATGTACGGGAATTACGATAAGAGCGGCATCTGCCTTTTGTGGGGATCCTGGGAACCGGATTATTACATTACGATCAGTGATGGTCTGACGATTGCAGCGGTGATTGCGGTCTTTATGATCAACATGGTGATCTATGTATTAACCTTCCCTAAATACAAGGCAGAGCAGGTGATCGGCTCCATCTTTGCCTTTGTCTATGTGCCGCTCCTGATCTCATGCATTTACCGTGCGCAGTTCCTGCCTTACGGCAAATTCGTCTATGCGCTGATCTTTTTCTGCGCATGGATTTGCGACACCTGCGCCTGGGCAGCAGGAAGAGCCTTCGGCAAGCACAAAATGACGCCGATCCTGTCCCCGCACAAAACCATAGAAGGAGCAATCGGCGGAATCCTCGGCGGAACAGCTCTGTGCGTCTTTACCGCATATCTGGCAGACCGGCTCGTGCCGGAGGAGCCGGTTGAACTGTATCTGCCGTTTGCGATTCTGGGCGTTGCAGGATGCCTTCTGGGAATGGTTGGCGACCTTGCGGCCTCGGCGATCAAACGTAATCACGAGATCAAGGATTATGGAACGGTAATTCCGGGACACGGCGGCATCATGGACCGGTTTGACAGCATCATCTTTACCGCGCCGGTGATTTATGCACTGGGAGTTGTGTTCCTGGTGTACCTAAGATGAGAAGAGTACGGAAGAGTAACCGCTGCATGCAGCCTGCGACGGGATCTTTGACAGCGATGAAACCTCGATAAGACTGTGCTAAACAGCTATGGATAGAGAAGGAATGTTATGAACGAGCAGAAACGAATTGCCATGATCGGCTCCACCGGTTCCATCGGAACCCAGGCACTGGACATTGTACGGACTTATCCGGATCGCCTGAAGGTTACGGCTCTTGCCGCCGGGAAAAACACGACCAGAATGGAAGAGCAGATCCGGGAGTTTTCACCGGAGCTGGTCTGTATGTGGGATGAAACGGCAGCAGCAGAGCTGAGAGCAAAGGTGTCGGACCTGCCGGTAAAGGTCGTCTGCGGCATGGACGGTCTGTGTGAAATCGCAGTGATGGAGCACAGTGACCTCTTTTTGAATGCCGTTGTCGGCATGATCGGCATTCAGCCGACGCTGGCCGCCATCGGCGCAGAGAAGATCATCGCTCTTGCGAATAAAGAGACCCTGGTTACGGCGGGACATCTGATTATGCCTGCGGTGGAGGCCATGGGCGTAGAGCTCCTGCCGGTGGATTCCGAGCACAGTGCCATTTTCCAGTGCATGAACGGTGAACCGAAGGACAAGATTGACAAGATTCTCCTGACCTGCTCCGGCGGAACCTTCCGCGGCAAAAAACGAGAGGATCTCATGCACAGGCATGTCGCAGAGGCATTGAATAATCCCAACTGGGACATGGGAGCCAAGGTGACCATCGACTCTGCCAGCCTTGTGAACAAGGGATTGGAGGTCATGGAGGCCAGATGGCTGTTTGATATCGATGTGGATCGCATTCAGGTGGTGGTACAGCCCCAGAGCATTGTTCATTCTGCCGTGCAATATGTGGATGGCTCCGTGATGGCACATCTGGCATCGCCGGATATGCGTCTGCCGATTCAATATGCGTTCTTTTATCCGGACCGTATGCCTCTTGCGATTAAACCACTGGATCTGTTCGAGCTGGGAAGTCTGGTTTTTGAAAAGCCGGATACAGACACATTTCGAGGACTCCCGCTCGCTTACCGCGCAGCGCATGCTGCCGGATCCATGCCGACGGTGTTCAATGCGGCCAATGAAGAGGCGGTTGCACACTTTATGAAGGATGAAATTGAGTTCCTGGACATCTATGACCTCATCGAGGGAGCGATGGATGAACATGATCTTATTGCGGCGCCGACGCTGGAGCAGATTCTGGAGACAGAGGCTGAGGCCAGAGAAAACGTCCGCAGACAGATCAGCCGAATGCAGTAGCTATGAAGATGACGCAGCAGGGGACCTGCTGCGGATCATTGCGGCGCTGTGTTTTGGGAATGTGCAGTTAGCATCGCAGTGACAGGACAAGGGGAATCGACATATTGGTAAGGCATAGTACATGATCGTTAGTATTTTAATTTTTCTTGTTATTTTTTCTATCATTGTCATTGGACATGAATTCGGTCATTATGCGGTGGCAAGACGCTGCGGCATTCGTGTCAGGGAATTCATGATCGGGATGGGACCTGTCTTGTATCAAAGGCAGGGAAGGGAGACGATGTTCTCCATTCGGGCGCTGCCGATCGGCGGTGCGTGTGTTTTTGCCGGGATGGATGAGATGTATGATCTGGATTCCAATCCGGAGCTGAATCAGAATGCCGGCGAGGAACGGAATACCGGTTCGAACGCAAGACCGGCGCAGACAGCAGCATCGGAGAGTATAGAGAATCTGTATGGAGAAAGCTCCGATCAGGATCCGCATTCCTATCTGAATGCGAGCGTTGGGGCCAGAATGGCGACGGTTCTGGCAGGCCCGATTGCCAACTTTATTATCGGACTCGTGATTGCGATTATTACTGTGGCCTTCTGCGGAACGGACCTGCCGGTTGTGAACTCGGTGATGGAGAATTCTGCTGCCGAAGAGGCGGGAATTCAGGCGGGAGATACGATTACTGCCATTAACGGAGAGTCCATTCACATCTATCGTGAGGTGCAGCTCTGGTCCATGATGAATTATGGAGAGAGCCTGAAGATCACTTATGAACGAGAGGGAGAAAGCGCCACAGTTACCTTGACACCCCGGTACGATGAGGAGGCAGGAAGATATTACATCGGCCTTGTCGGATCCGGAGAATATCTGGAATGCGGCCCGCTGCAGGTTTTCCAATATGGCTTCTACGAGGCGGAGTACTGGCTGCGCGCAACGGTGAAATCCATCGGCATGATCTTCCGGGGGCATTTCTCCATGGATGATCTCTCAGGACCGGTCGGTATCGTTCAGACGGTGGACGAGACCTATGAGGTGACAAAGCAATACGGGATTTCGACCACGGTACTGACCTTTATGTCTCTGACGACGCTCCTGTCCATTAACCTCGGCGTAATGAACCTTTTGCCGATTCCGGGACTGGATGGCGGAAGGTTCCTGCTGCTGTTTGCGGAATTCGTCCGAGGGAGAAAGCTGTCTGCAAAGATGGAAGGATATATCACGATGGCAGGCTTTGTCGCACTGGTTGCGATTATGGCGATTGTTATGGTGAACGATATCGGAAGGCTGTTCCGATAACCTTCCGCATCTGCCTGCGCCGCACGGCTTTGACAGATGCTGGACTGTTATGAAATTAAGGCTAGAAAGGAAATGCAATGAGTCAGACATACAGAGAGAGGACGAAGGTAGTTTCGATCGGAAATGTAAAGATCGGCGGAGGCAATCCGATTGCCATTCAGTCGATGACCAATACCCGAACCGATGATGTGGCGGCAACGGTTGCCCAGATCCTGCGGCTCGAGGAGGCAGGCTGTGATATTGTCCGCTGCACGGTGCCGGATGAGAACTGCGCAAAGGCACTTTCTGAGATCAAAAAACAGATCCACATCCCGGTTGTGGCAGACATTCACTTTAACTACCGCATGGCCATTGCAGCCATGGAAAACGGAGCAGATAAGATCCGCATCAATCCCGGCAACATCGGCGGGGAGGACAAGATCCGCGCGGTTGTCAGCTGCGCCAAGGAGAGGAACATTCCGATCCGTGTCGGCGTGAACTCCGGTTCCCTGGAAAAGGACCTGGTTGAAAAATACGGCGGCGTCACTCCGGAAGGCCTTGTAGAAAGTGCACTGGATAAGGTGGCCATGGTGGAGAACTGCGGCTATGACCAGATCGTCATCAGCATCAAGTCCTCGGACGTTCTGACCTGTGCAAGAGCGCATGAGCTCCTGGCCGAGCAGACGAATTATCCGCTGCACATCGGTATTACAGAGGCAGGTACTACCTATGGCGGATTGATCAAATCTTCTGTCGGCCTTGGCATCATTCTGTATCACGGCGTTGGAGATACCATTCGCGTGTCCCTCTCCGGAGATCCGGTGGAAGAGATCCGCGCGGCAAAGGGAATCCTCCGGGATTTAAAGCTCCGCACCGAAGGCGTGGAAGTCACCTCCTGCCCGACCTGCGGCCGCACCAGAATCGATCTCATTGGCCTTGCAACCAAGGTGGAAGAGATGGTGCAGCAATATCCCTATAACATTAAGGTTGCTGTCATGGGCTGCGCCGTCAACGGACCCGGCGAGGCAAGAGAGGCAGATATCGGCGTTGCCGGCGGAAACGGAGAAGGACTCCTGATCAAAAAGGGCGAAATCGTACGCAAGATGCCGGAAGATCAGCTCCTGGCAGCGCTGAAAGAGGAACTGGACAACTGGAAGGCGTGAACCGCCTTCTTACCTGCAACGGATCCTGGCGGACATTCTGCCGCCTCCCGTTGCATTTATACAGGGGATCTATGGCAAAGGAATTTTTTGAGGTCTTCCCGACGATCAAGACGCGGGGAGAGCTGCGTGATCTGTTCCAGGAGACGATGGTGACGCGCCTTGCCTACAACAAGGACCACACGAGGCTCCGGATCTATCTGGATTCGAGGCATCTGATTCACAACAAATACATTCGGCAGATGGAGAACCTGCTGACCCTGGAGGTCTGTGGGGGGACGCCGGTACAGGCGGTACTGATCGAGCACTATTCGCTCTCTGAGCAGTACAATCCCAAAATGCTGATGCATGAATATTATGACTCGTTGACAGCGGAGTTCTGGCATAGGAGTCCAATCCTTGGAAGCTTCTTTAAAGAAGCTTCTTTTGATTATCCGGAAAATACGGAGAATTCGAAGGATTCAACGGGGACGGATAACCAGGACGGTCCGAAGGATGCGGACAACCTGGAGGCTTCGAGGGGTTCAAAAGGGGGTGACAACCTGGATGTTCTGAGCAATCAGAAGGAAGACCGGGTGGTGGTTCATCTGGAAAATTCCGGTATGGCGAGGGAAGAGGGCAAGGTCATTCAGAGCAGCCTTACAACGATTTTCCGGGAGCGCTGCGATATGGACTGCTCGTTTCAGATTGTCTGTGACCTCCCGGTTCGGCATAGGGCCAAGGCGGTTCTGGATGATGAACTGCCGGCAGGAAACCGTGGCGGCCTGGCTGCAGGAGGTAGCGCAGAACAGGCTAATGACGGGATGCATAATGGGATGCATGCAGATGGCGGAACCATGCTGAAAGCGCGGCAGGCAGGAGAGGATGCGCTGCAAAGGGCGAGTGCAGCAGGCACAGCTCCTCCTTCCGGAAACAGCATGGCAGCAGGCAGCGGATCCGCATCCGGTGTCGCCAAAGAGGCGAAGGCAGCAGCCCCTGCAGGCGGAGCTTTTGATGGCAGGAATGCAAAGGGCGGCAGAGGAAACGCAGGCTTTGGCAAATCCGGCGGTGATAAGGCAATGCGCAGCTTTATCCGTTCGAACCGCCCGGAGGTGATCTGCGGCCGTGATTTTGATGATGACGCAATTCCGATCTCAGATATCATCGGAGAAATGGGCGAGGTGACCATTCGCGGCAAGATTACCTCGAATGAGAGACGGGACATTCGCAATGAGAAATCGATCCTGAAGTTTACCATCACGGATTTTACCGATTCCATTGCAGTGAAGATCTTTGCACCTACCATCTATGCGGAGCAGACGATGAACCGGTTAAAGCCCGGCAGCTTTGTCAAGGTAAAAGGCTTTACCAAAGAGGATACCTTTGAACATGAAGTCACCGTGTCCTCGCCCGTCGGCATTATGGAAATCCCTTCCTTTGTGACAAAGCGCAAGGATCGCTATGAGAAAAAACGTGTCGAGCTCCACATGCATACCAAGATGAGCGACATGGACGGCGTCTCGGAGTGCAAGGATCTGGTAAAGCGCGCCTATGAGTGGGGCTGGCCGGCTGTTGCGATCACAGACCATGGAAACGTGCAGGCGTTCCCGGATGCAAACCACCAGATCGAGGCTCTGTACAAGGATCACTGCAAGGCAAGGAAGGCCGCAGGGGAAAAGCCGGATGATATTCAGGACTTTTTCAAGGTGATCTACGGCGTGGAATGCTACCTTGTGGATGACCTTAAGAAGATGGTCATGTTCGGCAATCCGGCGGAGGATCCTGCCTTTGCAAGGATCAGCGGTGAAATGGCAGACGGCACCGAAGGAATCCTTCCTGCGGAGAACTCGAGCGATACCGGTGCAAAAGACTATGAGGATTACCGGATCGAGACCGGCAATTACGTGATTTTTGATATCGAGACGACGGGCTTTTCCTCCGAGCGGGACCGCATCATTGAGATCGGTGCCGTCCGCTACGAGCAGGGGAAGAAAACCGGTGATTTCTCGGAATTTGTGAATCCAAAGATTCCCATTCCTTTCCGGATCACCCGTCTGACCAGCATTACCGATGAAATGGTGCTGACGGCCAAGACGATCGATGATGTCCTTCCGAGGTTCCTGGAATTCTGCAAGGGCTGCGTTCTGGTCGGCCACAACGTTGGCTTTGATATCAGCTTTATCCGCAAGAATGCAAAGGATCTGGGACTTCCCTGCCCGCACACGACGATCGACACGGTGGGCATGGCAAGAGTGATGCTGCCGGGGCACAAATCCTACAACCTTGACGCTGTGGGTAAGCTCTTAAATGTTGTCAATCCCCACCATCACCGTGCGGTGGACGATGCAGCGACGACAGCAGAGATCTTTATCAAGCTCCTCAACATGTTCACGCAAAAGGGCGTAACGACCCTTGGCGGAATGAATGCCCTGGCCGATCAGGATCCGGATGTGATCCGTCGCCTTCGCCCGGTGCACTGCATCCTCCTGGCCAAAAACGTGACCGGCCGCACCAACCTATACCGCCTCATCAGCGAGTCGCATTTGACGTATTTTTACCAGAAGCCAAAGATTCCGAAAACGCTTCTGACCAAATACCGGGAG
Source organism: Lachnospiraceae bacterium (assembly GCA_963605745.1). Classification (GTDB taxonomy): domain Bacteria; phylum Bacillota; class Clostridia; order Lachnospirales; family Lachnospiraceae; genus CAG-791. Next base: position 29,870 of record CAVCWT010000015.1, on the reverse strand, counting down.
GGCCTGATCGTTGGCTCCGCCTGTGTGATGGGCGAACTCTACCAGGCGATTCTGGATGAAAAGAGCGAAGAAACTCTGGCCGGGATCGTGGATTTTTATGATTATCTGGAGATTCAGCCGAGGGAAAACAACGAGTTCCTGATCGCTTCGGAGCGCCATGAGAACATTCGCAGCATGGAGGATATTCTGGACATCAACCGCCGGATTGTGCGGCTGGGCGAACAGTACGGAAAGCCCGTTGTGGCAACCGGCGACGTGCATTTTCTGGATCCGGAGGATGAGGTCTACCGCTCGATTGTGCAGGACAGCATGGGCATGAACCAGGAGGAGAAGCCGGCACCCTTGTATCTAAGGACGACGGATGAAATGATGGAGGAGTTCTCCTACCTTGGCAATGCCAAATGCGAGGAGGTCGTTATCACGAACTCGAATAGGATTGCCTCCTGGGTGGATGCCATGTCGCCGGTTCGGCCGGACAAGTGTCCGCCGGTTATCGAAAACTCGGATGAGCAGCTGAGGGAAATCTGCTATCGTCAGGCACATAAAATGTACGGAGATCCGCTGCCGAAGGTGGTAGGAGACCGGCTTGAGAGAGAGCTGACCTCCATCATCAAGAACGGCTACTCCGTCATGTATATCATCGCACAGAAGCTCGTATGGAAATCCAATGAGGATGGGTACCTAGTTGGCTCGAGAGGATCGGTTGGCTCGTCATTTGTTGCCACAATGTCGGGAATTACCGAGGTGAATCCGCTGGCTCCGCATTATTACTGCGAAGAGTGCCATTATTCTGACTTTGAATCCGAAGAGGTCCGCGCCTATGCCGGCCGGTGCGGTGTGGACATGCCGGTTAAGATGTGCCCGAACTGCGGCAAAGAGCTGGTACGGGCAGGGTTCGACATCCCGTTCGAAACGTTCCTTGGCTTTAAAGGAGATAAGGAGCCGGATATTGACCTGAATTTCTCGGGAGAATATCAGTCCAAGGCGCATGCCTATACCAAGGTTATTTTCGGACACGAGCAGACCTTTAAGGCGGGAACCATTGCCACGGTGGCGGATAAAACCGCCTATGGCTATACCCTGGGCTATTGTGAGCATCGTAATATCGTAAAGAGACGGGCCGAAATGGAACGTCTGGCGGCTGGGTGCGTCGGCGTTCGAAGGTCAACGGGACAGCACCCGGGGGGAATCGTTGTTCTGCCCATCGGAGAGGAGATCAATACCTTCACGCCGGTGCAGCACCCCGCGAACGATATGACGACCAACATCATTACAACGCACTTTGACTACCACTCCATCGATCACAACCTGTTAAAGCTGGACATTCTGGGACACGATGATCCGACGATGATCCGTATGCTGCAGGATATCACCGGGGTGAATCCGATCGAGCTGCCGCTGGATGATCCCGGCGTCATGCAGCTCTTCACCGGACTGGAGTCGCTCAAAATAACGTCCGAGCAGGACGGCGGCATCAAGGTGGGAACGCTGGGCGTCCCGGAGTTCGGTACGAAATTCGTCATGGGCATGCTGCAGGATACCAAGCCGACAACATTGTCGGAGCTGATCAAGATCTCGGGTCTTTCGCATGGAACGGACGTATGGCTCGGCAATGCCTCGGATCTGATTGCACAGGGAATCTGTACATTGTCCACCTGCATCGGCTGCCGCGATGACATTATGACCTACCTCATCAACATGGGGGAGGAGCCGTCGGTAGCGTTCAAGACGATGGAGTCTGTGCGTAAGGGAAAAGGACTCCAGCCGGAGATGGAGGAAGCCATGCGGGCAGCAGGTGTGCCAGAGTGGTATCACGATGCGTGCCTGAAGATCAAGTACATGTTCCCGAAGGGCCATGCGGCGGCTTACGTTATGATGGCGCTGCGAATTGCCTGGTTTAAGGTGCATGAGCCGCTGGCCTATTACTGTGCGTATTACACAATTCGCGCCAAGGCTTTTGATTATGAAATGATGGCGCAGGGGCAGCAGCACCTTCTGGACTGCATGCAGGAATACCGCTCGAGAGACAAGCTGACGGCAGCTGAGGAGGCGCAGATGGACGATGCCCTTGTCGTGCGCGAGATGTATGCAAGGGGCATCGAATTCACACCGATCCAGCTGGGCGTTGCCAAGGGACGGAATTTCCAGATCGTGGACGGCAAGATCATGCCGGCTTATACCTCGCTCCATGGCATGGGTGCCAATGCGGCGGATGCGCTGGAGGAGGCCTGCAAGGGAGGACCGTTTGTTTCGCAGCAGGACATCCGGGAGAGAGCGAAGGTGTCGCAGACGATTCTGGAGAAGATGAGCGAGCTGGGGCTCCTCGGCGAGCTGCCTGAGTCGAACCAGTTCTCGATTTTCGACCTTATGTGAGGCGCACGCTGCGGCAGAGCCTTCTCGTTCGCGTGGGTGTCAAGCTCTGTCACCATGTTATCTGACGGAGGAGCCTTCTCGTTCGCGTGGGTGTCAAGGGATGCGCGTCTCTGGGCCCTGCGGCTCTTAACGTACGGACTGGCTCACCTTTCCTGAGCTGGAGAACAGCGTCGGGGCTGGCTCACCCAAAGGCAACGCTCCCCGCCACGTGTTCTCATCCCATTACGCTGTCGCTGCGTCCAACCGGGATTTCGTCCCTTTACGTGTTCCGCAGGGTCGCGCCTGCGCACCGACTTGCCGCCCACTGCGAACGGGGTGGACTCTGCCGGGTGCAGGATCACTGTAGCAGATTTTGCCGCCCACTGCGAACGGGGTGGACTCTGCCGGGTGCAGGATCACTGTAGCAGATTTTGCCGCCCACTGCGAACGGGGTGGACTCTGCCGGGTGCAGGATCACTGTAGCAGATTTTGCCGCCCACTGCGAACGGGGTGGACTCTGCCGGGTGCAGGATCACTGTAGCAGATTTTTGCCGCCCCACTGCGAACGGATTGGACTCTGCGTAGTGCAGTTACTATGGTATACTGAGGGCAGTAAGGGACGTATCGACATGAGGGGAGAACGCCTTAGTACAGCGCAGGCAGACTGCGGGAATGGAGGGGGAAGATGAGAGCACAGGAAAGACAGCATATGCGATGGCAGTCCTGGCTGCAGACGGCGATGATTCTGGCGGTGTTCGCCGGATTGATGCTGGCGCCGGTAACGGCCAAGGCAGCGGGGAGAGCGGTTGCGATCACAGATGCACAGATTTCGGGAAGTGATGTTGTGATTTCGATGACCGCATCGCAAATTCCATCCTCAGACGATGGGCGATATTACATCTACTCGGATGAGGTCTGGGAGGACGGCGCGACAGGAGAGCTGGTGGCGCAGACGAAGGCCGGGAAGAGTGCACAGGTGAGTGTGCCGCTGAATTTTAATCAGGAGAATTCGCAGCTGTGCCGCAAATTCATCGTTGCGGTAAAGCGCGGCGGGAAGCTCGTTCAGGTTTCGGATGAGCATTACATCACGAATCCGGAGGCCTGTGCGATGGCATCGGGGGAACGCAATGATCACGGGATCAAGGGTCTGCTTGCTGATCCGGACCGGGTCATGAACGGCGAGCTGGAGGACCTTGGCATTGAGCAGGTGTCTTACAACATCAACATCGGTGGGATCGTTGGCGAGTCAGATGATCCGGCCTATCCGACGACTTACCTGGATTACAATGGCAAAACCTATGCCTTCAATACGGCAGAGCTCCTGCAATATGACAATCTGTTCGAGTATTACACCAATCTGGGACTGCAGATCACGGTGAATATTCTGAATGACAAGGTGAGCGGCGCGGAGGATCTCATCCATCCTCTGGCACGTGATTCCCATGTGTGCCCGGGTTACGCCTTTAATACGGCAGAACAGGAGGGAAGCGAACATCTGGAGGCCATTGCCTATTTCCTCGCATCCCGCTACAGCGGTGATCAAAATTACGGCCAGGTTGACAACTGGATTGTGGGCAACGAGGTGAATGCCAGAACGGAGTGGTATTACACCAGCAGCACGGATCTGGATGAGAATGTCAACAATTATCACAAGGCATTCCGTATTTTCTACAATGGATTGAAGGCGGGGAATGGCAGCTGCCGCGTTTACAACTCCATCGATCAGGAATGGGGGAGAAAGTCGAATCCCGGGTGTTTTCTTTCCAGAGAATATCTGGATACCTTCAATTACTATGTGAACCGTGAAGGCAACATCGACTGGGGACTGTCCTTCCATCCGTATGATTCGCCGCTGTATGATCCTTATGCATGGCTGGGACTGGAGAGATGGGTTCATAAGGATGTCTCCACACCGTATATTACGATGCAGAATCTGTACATTCTGACGGATTACATGCACCAGGCGGATTATCGGAATCCGGCAGGAGAGGTTCGCAGTATCGCATTGTCGGAGATTGGATTCACGTCGTATTTTGGCGATGATCTGCAATGTGCGTCGGTGGCCTATGGGTATCTGCAGGCAGCAGCGAATGAGGACATCGATTCCTTTATGCTGTATCGGCAGACGGATCATGCCAAGGAGATTGAGAGCCGCATCGCGCAGGGGCTCATTGACGTAAACGGCAATCAGAAGCCTGCCTACGATTATTACAAATACATTGATACCGACCAGGCACAGGAATACAAAGACAAGGCATCGGCCATCATGGGCATGGACATTGATACGCTGATCGGCAATCGGAATTTCCCGACGAGAACATGGATCGGGTATAACGACTAAAAAACAGTGCAATGTGGCGGGAGGAAAGGCAGCAGGGACGCAGACAAGCGATGGCATGATCCGGAGTTGCGGGGATAAAAACTGATAGTTTGATAAATATTGCGTCTTTTCAAAAAAGAGAAAAAGTGCTTGCACAAGATCGCAGGAGGTAGTATTATTGCTCTTGCGTCACGGTTGAGCGAGGAAATGGTTTTGAGCTCGGATGAAAAGACGCAATATTATGAATATGGCTCGTTGGTCAAGAGGCTAAGACGCTGCCCTCTCACGGCAGAATCATGGGTTCGATTCCCGTACGAGCTACGAACCGAAGCGGATTCTGCATCATGATAGATTTCATTTATGTATTCTGATTGATGGATTGTCTGCAAGGTGCAACAGAATATTTGAATATGGCTCGTTGGTCAAGAGGCTAAGACGCTGCCCTCTCACGGCAGAATCATGGGTTCGATTCCCGTACGAGCTACGAATTCGGAGCTGATCGCAAGATCAGCTTTTTTTTGTGTGGGCGTTGTATTTCCCGACAGATGTGATAATATGTGCTCTTGTAGTTAGTTATAACTAACTACAAGATAAACGACTGATTCAACAAAAGATCGATTCAACAAAAGATCGATTCATCCAAACGAAGACAGGAGAACGATATGGGTACATTGGAAGGGATTCTGATTCCGTTTCTGGGAACATCGCTGGGAGCCGGGAGCGTGTTCTTTATGAAGAAGGAATTAAATGACAGAGTGCAGCGGGCTTTGACAGGGTTTGCGGCGGGAGTGATGGTTGCTGCCTCAATCTGGAGTCTCCTCATTCCGGCAATGGAGCAGTGCGAGGAAATGGGAATGTGGGCCTTTTTGCCGGCAGCGGCAGGATTCTGGGCGGGGACGTTATTTTTGCTGCTGCTGGATCATGTGATCCCGCACCTTCATATGTATGCGAGTAAGGCAGAAGGGCCAAGGAGCGGGCTGGCCAGAACGACGATGATGATTCTGGCAGTGACTCTTCACAATATTCCGGAGGGAATGGCGGTTGGCGTCGTCTATGCGGGGGCAGGAGTCGGCGGCGGGATCACGACAGGAGCTGCGCTGGCGTTATCTCTTGGAATTGCCATTCAGAACTTCCCGGAGGGTGCGATCATCTCGATGCCGCTTCATGCGCAGGGAAAGAGCAGAGGGAGAGCTTTTCTCGGGGGTGTTTTATCCGGCGCTGTGGAACCTCTTGGGGCAGTGCTGGTGCTGCTCGCGGCAACGGCATTGGTTCCGTGGATGCCGTATTTTCTGAGCTTTGCAGCAGGAGCTATGTTGTACGTTGTGGTAGAGGAACTGATCCCGGAGATGTCATCCGGCGAGCATTCGAATGTGGGGGTTCTCATGTTCGCGGCTGGGTTTACCCTCATGATGGCACTGGATGTGGCGCTGTGCTAGCTAACAAAGATAAACATAATATAAAAAATATTAGCTATATTTAATTTTTGGAAGATCTGTGTTATAGTCTTAACGGTTAGAAACGGCAAACTCAGTGCGGTGCTTGCAATGCAGCCGGGACATTTTTCAAGACCGATGAAGGATCCGGCTATTTTGCAAAAGGCGGTACTAGTTATTTTCAAACGCTGTACTAGTGATACTCGCATGAAGGCGAAAGGAGACGATACCAATGATGCAGCATCTTCAGATTGAGAAAGTAATCGGACGTGAGATTGTAGACTCCCGCGGTAATCCGACGGTTGAGGCCGAGGTCATCCTGACCAACGGCGTAGTAGGAAGGGGCACAGCTCCGAGCGGTGCATCCACCGGTGAGTTCGAGGCCATTGAGCTGCGCGACGGCAACAAGGACAAGTTCGGCGGAAAGGGCGTTGAGACTGCCGTCAATAATGTCAACACCATCATCAACGATGTTCTGAAGGGAATGGATCCTCAGAATGTATACGCTGTAGATGCAGCGATGCTGAAGGCAGACGGCACTCCGAACAAGTCGAAACTCGGCGCCAATGCCATTCTGGCTGTATCCATTGCGAGCTGCAAGGCAGCAGCAGAGTCCCTTGGCATTCCGCTGTATCGCTTCCTTGGCGGTGCCAACGCAAATGTTTTGCCGGTTCCGATGATGAACATCTTAAACGGCGGCGCACATGCCACCAACTCTGTTGACACCCAGGAATTCATGATCATGCCGGTTGGCGCACCGACCTTCCGCGAGGCACTTCGCTGGTGCACCGAGGTCTTCCATGCACTGCAGAAGAACCTCAAGGCTGAAGGCAATACCACAGCTGTCGGCGACGAGGGCGGCTTTGCTCCGAACCTCAAGGACGATGAGGACACCATCGAGCACATCCTGCAGGCCGTCAAGGATGCCGGCTATGAGCCTGGTACCGATTTCGTACTGGCAATGGATGCAGCATCCAGTGAGTGGAAGAGCGAGAAGGGCATTGGCTACTATCATCAGCCCAAGTCCGGCAAAGACTTTACCTCCGATGAGCTGATCGCACACTGGAAGTCCCTGATCGAGAAATATCCCATCTGGTCCATCGAGGATGGTCTGGACGAAGAGGACTGGGAAGGCTGGAAGAAGATGACCGCAGAGCTCGGCGACAAGGTTCAGCTCGTTGGCGATGACCTTTTCGTTACCAACACAAAGCGCCTCTCCAAGGGCATTGAGAACGGCTCCGGCAACTCCATTCTGATCAAGCTCAACCAGATTGGCTCCGTATCCGAGACGCTTGAGGCGATCAAGATGGCACACAAGGCTGGTTACACGGCAATCACTTCTCACCGCTCCGGCGAGACTGAGGACACTACCATTGCTGATCTGGCCGTTGCACTGAACACGAGACAGATCAAGACCGGCGCACCTTCAAGAAGCGAGCGCGTTGCCAAGTACAATCAGCTCCTTCGCATCGAGGAAGAGCTGGGCGAGGCAGCCGTATATCCGGGCAAGAATGCATTCAACAGATAAGGCAAAATAAGACGACTCTGCCGGTCAAGATCGGCTCGGTGGAAGGAAAACACAGAACAAGAAAGGGACATGACCGGCAGGTCATGTCCCTTTCTTGTTCTGCGTTTTTTATGTTGTTCTGTGTTTTTTATGTTGTTCTGTGTTTTTTATGTTTTTCTGTGATTTTCCGTGGTTTTCTGTTTTTTTCTGTGATTGTTATGTGATGCGCTGAAATGGAAATGGGAGACTGGTTAAGATCATGCTAAGATCCTTTTTTTTCTTTGTCACTTTCGTGGGAAAGGAGTATGATACTCGTTACGTCAAAATTTTAACAAAACAAAAGACACGGCATCGAGTGAAAATGAGAAAACAGCAAAGGAGTATTACAGTGCTGTCGGTGTCGGAAAACGCAAAAGGACATCAGGAGAGGGAATTCTATGGCGGCACAGATTTTGGCACTGATTATTTTTGTCGGAATGTTCCTTTTGATCATTCTGGACAAATTCGAGAGGCAATGGATTACGCTGGTGAGCGGACTCCTTATGCTGGTCCTTGTATTCGGCATCTGCATGAGAAGTCCGCAGGCCATTGCGGATACATTAAATCTGAAAGCTTTCTTTGAAACAAGCTTCTGGTATGGAGCAGAGGAGAGCGCATCGGCAGGAATCAACTGGTCGACGATCGTGTTCATCGCAGGAATGATGATCATGGTAGAGGGCCTTGGGCATTCCGGATTCTTTCGCTGGCTGTGTCTGACACTGGCGAAGGCGGTGCACTATCATCTGGTGCCGCTCCTTGTCTGCTTTATGTGTATGTCGGGATTCCTTTCGATGTTCATCGACAGCATTACGGTGGTCCTGTTCCTGGCAACCGTAACCATTGAGCTGTCAAGGGAGCTGGGCTACAATCCGGTGCCGATGATCCTTTCGGAGGTGTTCTGCGCGAACCTTGGCGGCGCGGCAACGATGAGCGGAGACCCGCCGAACATCATCATCGGAACGTCTCTTGGCTATTCCTTTATGGACTTTATCAGCAACACCGGCGTGATCGTCGGGATCTGCTTTGTGTTCGCACTGGTTTATTTCTGGCTGTGCTTTCGAAAGGAGCTGAAGGCCAACGAGGAAGCAAGGACCGGCGAGGTGTCCTGCCCGGATCCGGCAACAGCGATTACGAGCAAGAGCTCCTTTGTCTGCGGAATCGTTGTTTTCGCTCTGGCGGTGGTACTACTGGTGACGCATGCACAGACGGGACTGACGGTTGCCTGCATTGGCGTGATTGTTGCGATCCTGACTCTGATTGCTATGGCGGCAACCTCAGGGACCGGAGTGATTGCCAGGATCCTGAAGGGTGTGGACTATAAAACGCTTCTGTTCTTTATCGGGCTCTTTGTCTCCGTCGGCGGGCTGGAGCAGACCGGCGTTCTGGAAATCATCGCGAACTTTATCTCTGTTGTCAGCGGCGGAAACGCATACGTTATTGTTGCAATTATTCTGATCCTGTCCGCAGTCTGCAGTGCATTGATTGACAACATTCCGTTTGCAGCTACCATGCTGCCGGTGATTCAGTCCTTGTCTGTGACGACCGGTGTGGCGCTTCCGACCCTTGCCTGGACACTGTCCCTGGGAACGGATATCGGCGGCAATGCAACCCCGATCGGCGCTTCGGCCAATGTTGTAGGAACCTCCGTATCGGCCAAAAACGGCCACCCCATCAGCTGGGGAAAATATTGCAGATATTGTGTCCCTGCAACGGTAATTGTTATAATGATTTCACTGGTATGCGTGTATGCAAGGTATCTGTAAAGAGCGTATTGTATGGGAGTGACAGGTACGAAAGTGCAATACGGGATCACCCGTGGAGGCCGATGAGCCGCAGAAGAGAATAAAAGCAATGCGGGATCATACGCAGATCGATGAGCCGCAGAAGAGAACAAAAGCAATGCGGGATATCCGGGTGATATGTGCGTGACGATGGCAGTGGGGACTGCATAAAATGGGGGTTAGAATGAACGAGAATCAGATTATTGTATCGGTGGGAAGAGAACACGGCAGCGGCGGTCATTTTATTGCGCAGCAGCTGGCCGACGAGCTCGGGATCAAGCTGTACGACAAGGAAATCATTGAGGGCGTTGTAGACCTTGGCTATTCGAGAGAATTCGTGGAGCAGATGGATGAAAAGCCGATCAATTATTTCCTTTCCCGCAGAATCGGAGAGTTCTCCAATTCTCCCGAGGAGATTGTGGCAGAGAAGGTTTTTGAGTACATTCGTAAGATTGCAGAGACCGGCGAATCCTTTGTCATTGTCGGGCGCTGCGCAGAGTCGGTTCTGCGCAGTTACCCGCATGTGATCAGTATGTTCATTACGGGAGATAAAAAGGACAAAAGGGAGCGCATCATGCGAGTCTTTAATATGAACGAGCAGGAAGCCAAGGACCGCATGCGCCGTGTGGATTTCAAGCGCAAGCAGTACCACAATCATTACGCAGACTACAAATGGGGTGATTCCAGAGGGTATGATCTTCTCATCAACAGCAGCAGGCTGGGGATCGAACCGACGGCAAAATGTCTGGCCGCCTACGTGAAGGCTTACATGAAGGCCAACAACATTCACACAGAGGGCTGAAAACAGAATCGTGATCAGGCAGTTTGATAAAACTGTTTGCAGAAGGAGACGCTTTTCTTAAAAGAGATTTTAAGAAGGGCGTCTTTCTTTATATGTATCTGCATCTGTTTAGTACCTGGCGATTTCAACATGAATCGGGCGCTTCGCGCACGGATTCATGATTGAAACCCTCAGGTGGCCAAGGCCTAACAGGAGAAGGCAGTGCAGCTGCCTGGTTTTTATGTAACATTTTGTAAGTTTGATGCGTATATAGCTATGTTTAATGGCAATTTTAGCAACTGAGAATTCAGATTGGAGAATAAAATGCAGATTCAGGTAATGGAGTATGACGGCACAGCAATCGTCAAGGTAAGCGGAAGAATTGATACAGAAACCGTTTCAGAATTCCAGCAGGTGCTGGGAAAAATTAATGAGAACAATCAGCTGGTGATCGATTTTGCAGATGTGGAGTATATTACATCAGCAGGTCTTAGAACCCTGCTGATCGAACAAAAAAAACATCTCAAAAGCGGGATGACCGTTCTGAACGTGTCAGATGTAGTGTATGAAGTCCTTGAAGTTACGGGATTTCTGGAAATGCTGCATTATACACGAGCAGCAAAGGAGGCCGTTTCACTGTGCAAGATGCCGCTGAAGGACTTCCTGGAAGAAAAGGTAAGAGAGAATGGGAGAGCGACCGCGTTTGTTATCTCCAGCGGACAGAAGAGAACGGCCTATACCTATGAGCAGATTGATCTGTATTCTTCGATCATTGCAATGGATCTGAGAAAGAAAGGCGTGAAAAAAGGAACGCATGTTGGCTTTGCAGGAATGAATACAGCCAACTGGATTTTTGCCTTTTTTGCAGTACAGAAATTAGGCGCCATTGCCTTTTTGATTAATTTTAATCTGAATACAGAAGAAATCTTTGGAATCACAAAAGTGGGAAAGATCACGCATCTTTGTTATGGCGAGCTGACTTCTGTGACGGATAAAGAGGAAATGGTCAGAACTTTGACCACAAGGGAAGGATCGGATGTCTGTGAAACCTATTGCTTTGACAACCAGGTTGATTTTACAGGGAGAGTCGGAGATTACAGGGAAACAGAATTTGTATTCAGCTCGAACATTGATTACGATGACCCGGCTGTCGTCATTTTTACATCGGGATCGACCGGCAATCCGAAGGCGGTGATGCTGTCGGCCTATAACCTTCTTAGCTCGGCCAACGTGACGGCGCAGCATTTCCGAATCACAGAAAAGGATGTTTATTGTCAGGTACTGCCGATGTTTCACTTGTTCGGGCTGTGCTTTGGCCTCCTTGGAAATATGCTGGCAGATGCACTGATTGTGATGCCGGAGACGATTAAGACAGCGATGGTGATCGAGGTTATTGAGAAGGAAAAGTGTACGGAACTGTATTCTATTCCGACACTGCTGTTCGCCATTTCGTCCAGTAAGTCTTTTGCAACGGAGAGGGTCGATAGCATCCGCTGTATCATGATGGGCGGTGCAGGGGTTACGGTTCAGCAGATGCTGGATCTTCAGAAAAGCTTCCGAAATGCCACATTTTGTTCTATTTACGGACAAAGTGAGATGGCACCGGTAACATTGACCCCTTACGGCGATACGGCAGAGCATGTGGCGATATCCATTGGAAAGCCGGTGCATGGCGTTGAAGTAAAGATTGTTGATCCGGAAATCGGAACGGAATGCACACAGGGACAAAGAGGGGAATTGATCGCAAAGGGCAAAAGTACAATGGTGGGTTATTATCACATCGACCCTGCAGATCAGCCGTTTGACAGTGAAGGCTGGCTCCACACCGGTGATCTTGCCATCGTTGACGAAGACGGATTCATCACATTGGTTGGTCGTGCAAAGGAGATGATCAAAAAGGGCGGGGAGAACATTGCTCCTGCTGAGATTGCGGAACAGGTCTCTAAATTCCCGAATGTGTCTGAAGTAAAAGTGGTCGGCATTAAGGATGATTTTTATGCAGAGGTAGTAGGTGTCGGCGTTGTAATGAAGAATGGAGAGAAAATCAACAAAGATGAGCTGATCGCATTCCTTAGCTCGAAGCTTGCAAAGTATAAGATCCCGTCTTATGTGTTCCAGTATGAAAGCTTTCCGACCCTGGCAAACGGGAAAGTGGACTCAGTCGGACTAAAGAAAGACATGAACGAGAAGGCGGAGAAATTACAAAAATGATATCTGGTTAGCACCTGACGATTTCAACATGAATCGGGCGCCCTGCGCACGGATTCATGATTGAAACCCTCAGGTGGCCAAGGCCGGACAGGAGACAGTAACATGGAAATTATTTATGAAGCAGGGCGTACACCATGGTTCTGGTACGCAGATCAGACAGACGAGGTTCACGGGACATTGGAAATCACCATGGATCATGTGATCGATGGTAAGAAGCTTGCTGCCGCCTGGGAGATCACAAAGAAGGTGTACCCTTTGATGGACACGACTGTTATGTGCGTGGGAGAGGACAAGCGGTTTGTGTTCTGCAGAGCAGAAGGAGACAATCATCCGGTTCACAGCAGCCGGCACATGAAACCGGGCAGTACGGCCTGCGCGGGCCGGCCGGTTGCCGTTTCGTATGATGAAAATACGATCAGCATTACCATTCTTCATTCTGTGTTAGATGGGCACGGCCTGATGGAAATCGGCAAGAATCTGAGTTTTCATTATCTGGAATTGTATGCCGGAAATGCCGGCGAAAAACCTGCATTCATTCGGGAAGAGGGAATGGAAATTTCGGATTATTATCAGCCGGAAGCTCTGCTGAAAATCGGAAGCTATGTTCCGCAGCCGGTTGTGACGGTGCCGCCGGAAGAAAAAATGTATGTGGATCCTGCCATGACGGATGGAGAGGCCGGAAGAGGAATGTCGGCCAAAATCAGAATACCCGTGGCAGACTTTATAACGAAGTGTAAGGAGAAGGGAGCGAATCCGTCATCCATGTTCACTTACCTTCTGGGAACGGCAATTCGCCAGGTGAACTCTCTGGAAAAGGAATCGTTATCGTTTAGTGTGACAGTTGATATGAGAAAAGCGTATGGGATCGATTCGTCGCTTGCTGCCTGCTCCGGGGATGCGCTGGTGACTCTGAATCAGGAAGATCTAACGAGTGCGCCGGTGCGGCAGACAATACATAAAATACGGGAAGCCATTGATTATCAGCGAAGCGATGACTATATCAAGACCTATGAAGCGTTGTGCCGAACGTATATGCCGCTGTTTCGAAGAAATGTGTGCGCAGTGGTGTCTTATGTCGGAAAATTTACGATCGGCAGCAATGATGAGCACATAAAGGATGTTGCAATTTATAACGGTATGTCGAATACCATGCTGATCACGCAGCTGGAGGATCAATTCCAGATACTGGTGCGGTTTGGCGGCGCAACAGAAAAATATGCCCGGAAGCTGATGGAGCTTTTGAGCAAAATGGATCTTCAGCCCCAAATTTATGCGGATGTGTATCAGACCAGGACAGAAACGGATCAGGTCTGAGAATCCGAGAAGAGGAACGAATTTCGGGAGAATTTATGAAAAGGTTATTGGAATACATCAGAGCAAAGGATTGGGCGGTACTGGTCGTTTATGCGGTATTTACGATCATACAGGTGCTGCTGTCTTTGAAGCTTCCTGATTATATGTCGGCGATCACCAAGATTTTTCTGAATGAAAATGGTGATTTTTCGGGATTATCCGGATGCGCATTTTCCATGCTGTTGTGCGGAGTGGGATCGTTTGTCTGTGCTTCGATTGCAGGACTGTGCATTGCGGTTGTCTCGACAAAGATAACAACCAGAATGCGATCTGCTTTGTTTCATAGAATCATGGAGCTGAATCCGGCGGAAATGACGGAAATGTCCGGATCCAGCTTAATCACGCGGTCTACGAACGATGTTATGCAGGTCCAGAATTTTTGCTCCATCGGATTGCAGGTTTTGGTGCAGTGCCCGCTTACAGCGATCATTGCGCTTTCCAAGATGAGCAGCAATCGTGTGTGGCTCACAGCCTTCATTCTGGTTGTTGCAGTTCTGCTGTTCGCCATTGTGACAGCATTTTTTCTGTCAATAAAGAAAACAGATCTTCAGCAGAAGCTGATCGATAAGATAAATCGGCTGACAAAAGAGCATCTGTCGGGAATGAGAGTTGTACATGCATATAACGGCTATGAATTCCAGAGGGATCAGTTCGAGAAGGTAAACGGGGAACTGACCGATACCAGCATTTTGGTCAGTCATATTATGGGAGTTCTGTCACCGATGTTTTCTCTGGCAACGAGCGGCTTCACAATCATTGTGTATGCTACAGGGGCCGTCATGATTCAGGGAATGGAAGGTCCGGCAAACCGCCTGATGCTATTTTCGCAGATGATGGCCTTCTCCTCCTATGCGCTGCAGGCGATTGCAGCATTTATTCTGATCGTATTTGCATTGGTTATTCTGCCCAGAACCGTTGTCTCTGTGCATCGGATTAACGAGGTGATTGATACCCCGCAGCAGATTTGCGACGGAGAATTCAAAAATACCGCTGCCGCAATGGGTGACGAGAAGGGATCCATCGAGTTCAGAAATGTTTCCTTTGCTTATCCGGGTGGAGCGGAGGCTGTCCTGAGCAACATCAGCTTTACTGTGCAAAAAGGACAGGTGCTGGCCATTATCGGAGCAACGGGTTCCGGCAAAACCAGCCTTGTGAATCTGATTCCCAGATTTTACGATGCCACAGACGGAGCCGTATTGATCGACGGACGGGATGTCAGAGATTACAAGGTTTCGACACTAAGAGACAAGATTGGCTATGTTCCGCAGAAAAGCTTTTTGTTCACAGGAACCATTGCTTCCAACATTGATTTTGGAGAAAAGGACGGCTTTGCCGTTTCTTTAAATGATATCAAAGAGGCAGCAGAAATCGGGCAGTCAAAGGAATTTATCGAGAAAAAGGAAGGAAAATACGAGGCCAGAGTCGAAGAAGGAGGGAGTAATTTCTCCGGCGGTCAGCGCCAGAGACTGACCATTACCAGGGCGGTCTGCAGAAAACCGGAAATTTATATCTTTGATGATTCCTTTTCGGCCCTTGATTTTAAGACGGATGCCAGGCTTCGTCATAAACTGCGCGAGAATGCGAAGGATGCAATACAGATTATTGTAGGACAGCGAATCGGAAGCATCATGAATGCAGATAAGATACTGGTACTGGAAAAGGGGCGGATGGTTGGAATCGGAAAACACGACGAGCTGCTAAAGAACTGCCCGGTGTATCGGGAGATTGCAGAATCCCAGCTGAACATCGAGGAGGCATAAAATGACAAAGAAAAATGTATCCAATGTACTGATGCGGCTTGTCATTTATATGAAGCCGTGGTGGGGCGGCATTGCAGCAATTTCGGCACTTTCTGCCGGCAGTTCATTGCTGAACGTTGTGGTTCCTCATCTGACCAAGAAGATCTCCGATGAGATTTCCCGTGGAATAACCGGGAGCATGGATGAAAGTTTCATTCTGAAAAATCTGGTGGTGGCGGTTGTTTTTCTGCTGCTGGCGTTTCTTTTCAATATTCTGCAGGCATATATTTCACCGATTATTACGCAGAAATGTTCCTGCAGGATGCGAAGGGAAGTGAACGAGAAATCAGATCGGGTCCCGCTGAATTATTTTGATACAACACCGGATGGAGAAACCATTTCCACGATGACAAATGATGTGGATCAGGTTGCTACGTCATTTGGAACAACCTTGTCCTCGCTGATCACGGCAGTGGCAACGTTTGTCGGATGCCTTGTGATGATGTTCCTTGCGAGCAGGGAACTCGCTGCGACAACGATTGTATCCAGCATTTTGGGTGTGCTGTTATCTGCAGTACTGGTTGGCAGTGGAGCAAGATTTTTTAAGGAAAGGCAGAATCGTCTGGCCAGGCTGAATTCGGCAATCAATGAGGATATCAGCGGACATTTTATTATCAAATCTTTTTCGGCAGAAAAAGAAATTATTGAAGATTTTGAAAATCTGAATCACGAGCTGTATGCCAGCACATGGAAGAGTCAGTTCATTACGTCGATGATGATGACGATCTCGACTCTTTCGGGGAATCTGAGCTACATTGCAGTCTGCGTTGCAGGAGCATTGCTGGTGATTCATGGCAGAACGGAGGTTGGAACCATCATTGCCTTCATCCTGTATGCGCAGATGTTCCAGAGTGCGATGTCTACCTTGATGCAGACAAGCGGAACCATTCAGCCGGCATTGGCGGCAGGAGAGAGAATTTTCCGCTTCCTCGACCTTGAAGAGATGGCAGATGAGGGAAAACGTGAACTTGAGACAGCAAAGGTAAGGGGATGTGTTGATTTCGAGCATGTTCGATTCGGATATCATCCCGAGAATATCATTATTCGAGATTTTTCGCTGCATGTTGAACCTGGACAGAAGGTCGCAATTGTAGGACCAACCGGAGCCGGAAAATCGACACTGGTAAATCTGCTGACGCGTTTTTATGAGGTCAACGGAGGAAACATTCGACTTGACGGAATTCCAATCAATGAGATGTCGCGCAGGACGCTGCATCGCTGTATCGGTATGGTTCTGCAGGATACCTGGACATTTGAAGGAACCATTCGCAGCAATATCGTGTATGCAAAAGAAAAGTATTCCGAAGAGGATTTAAAAAGAGTATGTGAGGATGCCGGGATTGCGGACTTTATCCGAACCCTTCCGAACGGAATTGACACTCGTTTGGGCGAGGACTGCGGTGTTTCAGCCGGACAACGCCAGTTGATTACCATTGCCAGAGCCATGTTGGACAATGCGCCGATCCTGATTCTGGATGAAGCAACCTCCAACGTAGATACGAGAACGGAAAAGATTATTACCGGTGCGCTGGATCTTTTGATGAAGGACAGAACGAGCTTTGTCATTGCACATCGGCTTTCTACGATCAGGAATGCGGACACGATCCTGGTCCTGAAGGATGGCGATATTGTGGAGATGGGCAGTCACAATGAACTGATGAATAAGAACGGATTTTATGCAGATCTTTATCTGAGCCAGTTTGAAAATAAGAAAGGAGAAGAAGAGTGATCAAAACTGACGAATTCCCGACTCATGAAATCAATGGAATGAAATGTGCACGTGGCAGAGTTATGCCGTTTGGTGCAGAGATTGTAGATGACACGACCGTTAATTTTTCGATTTATTCCAAGTATGCTACAGGCTGTGAACTGCTGTTGTATCATACGGGGGAGGAAAAACCATTTTATGTGTTCTGCTTTACGGATGAATTCCGGATCGGCAGTGTATACTCCGTTATGATTTTTGACCTTAACTGGGAGGAAATGGAGTATGGTTATCGCTTTGACGGTCCTTACTGTCCGTCAGAGGGATTGCTGTTCAACAGGAATAAGGTTGTACTGGATCCTTATGCAAAACTTGTCTCCGGAAGAGAGAAGTGGAATGAGGACAGCTATGCGAACAGTGATTTCCAGTTTCGCGGGAAGATCATCCGAGATGACTACGATTGGGAGGGAGATCGGCCGTTAGATACACCGATGAAGGATCTGGTGATCTATGAGATGCATGTACGGAGCTTTACCTATGATCCGTCGAGTAAGGTGAAGTACAAGGGAACCTTTGCCGGAGTTGTGGAGAAAATCCCCTATCTGAAGAAGCTGGGAATCAACTGCATTGAGTTTCTTCCGATTTTTGAGTTTGATGAAAAAATTGAATCGGATCGGGATGATATTGCAAATTTCTGGGGATATATGCCGGTCAATTATTTTTCACCGAAATCCAGCTATGCCAGAACCAGCTCCATGGGAATGGCACCGGATGAATTGAAGAATATGATAAAGCAGCTCCATAAAAACGGAATTTCCGTTATTCTGGATATTGTATTCAATCACACAGCAGAAATGGGAGATCCCAACAAGTACATCTCCTTCCGAGGAGTGGATAACAAGACTTACTATATTCTGAAGGAGGATGGGTCCTGTGCGGACTACACCGGGTGCGGCAATACGATGAACTGCAACAATTCTATTGTCCGTAACTTTATCCTGGATTCTCTGCGGTATTGGGTATCCTCCTATCATATTGATGGTTTTCGGGTGGATGAGGCTCCGATTTTCTCACGGGATGTGAATGGAAAGCCCATGGTTTCTCCGCCGCTGGTAGATTCCCTGCTGAATGATCCGGTGCTGTGCAAGACCAAGTTCATCTCGGAAGGCTGGGATGCCGGTGGACATAATACAATTGGAAAATTTCCTTATGGCTGGGCAGACTGGAATCCCAGAACAAGAGATACCGTCAAACGATTCGTAAAGGGATGCGCAGAGGATGGACCGGCTCTTCTTACTACGCTGGAAGGATCGCCGGACATGTTCCGATCAAGTTCACCGGCCGCCTCTTTGAATTATGTGAATTGTCATGACGGATTTACACTGTATGACAGCGTTGCATACAATCAGGCGCATAATGAACGCAACATTATGCCAACACGAATGGACAAATTTAATAATCAGTCCTGGAATTGCGGGGCGGAAGGAGAAACCGATGATCCGGGCGTCAATGAGCTGAGGGTCAGACAGATGAAAAATCTGATTTCGATTCTGCTGATGTCGCGTGGTGTTCCGATGTTCTATGCCGGTGATGAATTCGCCAACACACAGTACGGCAACAATAATGCCTATTGTCAGGACAGTGACGTCTCCTGGCTGGACTGGAACCGATTGGAAAAATATGAAGGCCTTTTCAATTATTTTGCTAAAATGATTGAATTTCGCAAGCAGCATCCGGTACTTCGTAAGGATGATTTTTACACCGGCAATAATACATCAGGATATCCGGAATTATCCTATCATGGGGAAAAGGCGTGGAGTTTTGATCGGAGCGCACCATTTCAGTGTGTAGGTGTGCTGTATGCAGAACCTGCTGCAGAATTTGGCACAGAGAAGGATTCCTTTATTTACTTTGCTGTGAATACACACTGGGAGGAACATACTTTTGAATTACCGATCCTTCCTACGGGAATGGAATGGAGAATTGTCAGCTACTCTGCAGATCCGGAAAATCAGTGGGAAGGAAATGTCTGCATAGGAAATGTTCATCTGGCATCCAGAAGTACAATGGTTCTGCTGGGAACAATGGATTAATTGAATGGAACAAGAGGTCTTGTTATGAGTGACAATATGAGAAGAGTAGATTTTAGTATGCCCTACAACTTTTTCTGGGCACTGGATGAAATAAAAAAAATTCATATGACGTTTCGGATCAGATTGGATGAGAAGGTAGATAGGAAGCTCCTGCGGGATGCTCTGGAGGAAACATTGCAGATCTGGCCGATTTTGATGGATGGCCTGATTCGTTCGGATGAGAACACGCTTTCTTTTGTGGAGAACAGCGAACCGGTACGTGTCTTTGAAAGTGACAATATCATCGTGGCCGGTGCAGGAGCGGCAGCAGACAGAATCTGTACCTTTACAGTAAGTAAGGGGAACATCATTACATTTTCCGGGCTGCATTCCTTCCTGGATGGGGGCAGTGCACTGAAAATCATCGATGGAACCTTGCGCAGATATTATGCAAAAAAGTACGAACGGCCGGATACACTGGAAGGGATGCCAACGACGCAGGAGTGCGACCTGCAGGACAATTACACCATTTATCGATTCAATGACAGAATTCAAAATGAGCCGTACGAATGGAAAGAAGCGTTCCCTTTTCCGGAAAAGGTGGCATTGGATCAGAATATGGCGTTCAATGACGACAAGGACGTTATGATTTCGCGCGTGATGTTCCCTGCAGCAGATTTTATTCAATACTGTAAAGCGTGTGGTTGCAATCCAACGGTCATGCTCTCGGTGCTGTTTGCCAAAACGTTGTATCGACTGAATCCGGAAATGAAACTGCCGGTGAACTGCCGGAATACCATGGATCTGCGGAAATGTCTCGGATTGGAGAATTCGATTATCGGGCAGACACATGCAATTGATCTTGTGATCGATCCGGATGAACTAAGCAACATGTCAATGCCGGAATTGTGCGGAAAGCTGCGGAAGGAATTCAAAGAGAAACAGGATAAAAATTACCTGTTATCCAGAATGCACGAGAAGTCAACGCAGAAGAAAACCATAAAAAGCTTCGTGGAGTCGGAAACCGTGAGTGTTGCCTATTTTGGCAAAGTGAATTTCGGAGAGATTACACCGCATATTACGGACATGATCTGTTACAACGAAGAGTGCCGTAAAATTCATATGTTTGATTTAAACGGAACCATGATTATGGATTTTCTGTTCGGTCTGGCGACAGAAGACTATGTCAATGAATATGCAAAGGTGCTAAGAGAAGCCGGAATTAAGGCCTATGTGGCCGATGTGAGTTGTGCGTGGATGCCGCTGCCGAAAGAAACAAGGATTGTGTAACAAATGAACAGAACGCAAATGGAGTGAAATCAGCAGCAAAGTACTGCTGAGAAATTGATATTAGGGGTGAAAAAACGATGGAAATAAACAAAGAACAAACGGGGAATGCGTTGAAATTGATACTGGAGGGTCGCTTGGATACAACGACAGCTCCGCAGTTGGAGGAAGCGCTGAAAGATGACCTCATCGGCATTGAGGAACTGCAGCTGGATTTTGCAGGAGTAGATTACATTTCTTCGGCAGGACTTCGGGTACTGCTGGCGACACAAAAGCGGATGAGTCTCCAGGGGAAAATGTCTCTCCTGCATGTGAGCGAATCGGTGATGGAAATTTTCGAGCTAACAGGGTTTGGGGATCTCCTGACACTGCAGTGACGGGAACCGGAGAATCTGAAGAAGGAAGCGAACGAATTCGTTGAGGATTACGTTGTTTGATGAAACGAGTCATGGAATCAATAAAAAAAATACGACTGCAGTTCCGATTGTTGATGGGATTGGTGATCATGGTCACGATTCTCTCAACGACCGTTTTATATATGGTTATTCGTAATATTCAAACGCAGGTAGGTTACGGATATTTTGAATATGGTGGAATGGCCTCCGTTGCAGTTGCCTCTTTTATGAACGGCGACCAGATAGAGCAGTATTATGAGACGGGTGAGAAAGACCAGCATTATGAGCAGATCCAGCGCGAATTGCAGAACATCAGAGAAAAGATGCATCTGCAATTCATTTATGTGGTGGTGCCGGAAGATGATTCCATGACTTATATCTGGACTGCGGAGGATGAGGATTTTCAGAGCCTTGGGAGTAAGGATGAAGCGATTCTGTATGAGGCGCTGCAGGATTCTCTTACGTCGAAGGATCCGGTGTACTGGAAATGCAGCCAGACGAGTATGGGGGGAGCAACCGCAATCCTAAACAGCGAAGGAACACCTGTCGCAGTGGTATGCGTGGGGCTTTCTCTGAATGAGGTGAGACGAATGTTTCACTTATGCATTGACACTTTGCGAGAGGAGCTGATTCTGGTTTTACTCTTTTTTGTCGCCGCATTTTATGGTTATTTGCATTGTATCTTTCTTCGTCCGCTGAGAAAACTGCACAGTGCCGTCGTCAAATTGGTGGACGGGGAGATGAAATCTCCGGAAGAGTTCCAGCCGGATATTCACACCGGTGATGAGATTGAGGAACTGGCGAGTACATTTCAATACATGGTGTCAGAACTGAAGGAATACATTCGGAATCTTAAATGTGTCACAGCAGAACAAGAGCGCATCCGGGCAGAACTGAATCTTGCACGCAGCATACAGGCCTCAGAGTTGCCCAGCCATTTTCCGGCCTTTCCGGCGCGAAGGGATTTTGACATTTATGCGTCCATGAGTCCGGCCAAGGAGGTGAGCGGTGATTTCTATGACTTTTTCCTGATTGATGAGGATCATCTGGCGCTGGTGATGGCAGATGTATCCGGAAAGGGTGTTCCGGCTGCCCTTTTTATGATGGTTTCCAAGTCACTCTTGAAGGCGGCAACGCAAAGCGGCCTGACTCCCGGAAAGGTGCTGGAAAGGGTAAATAACGAGCTCTGCGAGAACAATAAGGAAGAGATGTTCGTTACGGTCTGGCTGGGAATTCTGGAAATTTCAACGGGAAAGCTCAAATGCGCAAATGCCGGACACGAGTATCCCGCCATCATGCGCAAGGGAGGCCGTTTTGAACTGTTCCGGGATAAACACGGCTTTGTACTGGCGGGCATGGAGGGAATGCGGTATCAGGAATATGAGCTTGTTCTGAATGCGGGAGACCGACTGGTGGTATACACGGATGGGGTACCGGAGGCAATGAATGCAGATCAGGAACTATATGGAACGGATCGAATGATTCATGCATTGACAGCAGCAGGCGGCGTTTCCTGCCGCGAGCTGCTGGAGTCGCTGGAACAGGATGTGAAAAACTTTACCGGAGAAGCGGAACAGTTTGATGATATCACGATGCTTGCTGTGGAAATTTCACCGGAGGCTGGGAAGATGGGGCAGGACGAAGAGTGGAACGGAAATCTACACACAGAAGACGTGAGAACGTCTGGAGCAACGCAGAATAAAAAAATGGACACAAAGGTAAAAGAATGTCGGGTTGTACCCTCATTGGAACAACTATCCACGGTGATGGAGTTCTATGACAGGATTCTGCATGCAGCAGAAATACCGGAAAGAATGCTGTCACAGATCGATGTGGCGATCGAAGAAATTTATGTCAATATTGCACATTACAGCGAGGCAACGGAGGCCGTAATGACCTGTGCTCTGCAGGGGAACAAGGTGATTCTGAATTTTTATGACAATGGAAAGCCTTTTGACCCCACCCAAAAGGCGGATCCGGACACGACATTGTCTGTCGAGGAGCGTAAAATTGGCGGACTCGGAATCTTTATGGTGAAAAAGCTCATGGATGAGATGATCTATGAGCGCAAAGACGGATGGAATGTACTGACTCTGGTGAAGAACAGTGGAGAATAGAATGGAGAGTAGAGAACGAGGTGTTATGGACAACGATCACAGGCTGACAACAGTGATTCAACTGCCGGAGCGGTTGGATAGCGACAATGCAGAGACGGTACAGAAGGGAATTCTTGAGAAAATTGAACAGGCCCCGAGGAACGAAATCATTCTGGATGCAGAAGCATTGAACTACGTGTCCAGTGCAGGACTCAGGGTGGTGCTGTTTTTGGTCAAGAATCATACTGTACGGGAGATGATCAATGTGTCTGCTGCGGTCTTTGATATTCTGGAGACTACCGGCTTTTGCAGGATCATGAAAATACGGAAACGGCTTCGTCAGATTCAGATTGAAGGGCTGGAAGAAATTGGAAGAGGATTTTCCGGGCAGGTGTATCGCTTGGGAAAGGATGAATTGATTAAGGTTTTTACGAAGGATTGGACCTTCGAGATGGCCGAGAAGGAACGTGACACCTCTCGTGAGCTGTTCGTGTTGGGCATCGAAACGGCAATTGCATATGATATTGTGAAAGTTGGGGAACGCTTTGGCGTCGTGTATGAAATGATCAAGGCGGATTCACTGAGCAACGTGTTTACCCGATCTGCCGCAGATGAACAAAAGGTAAGGGAACTGGCCGGAGGATACGCTGAATTTGTCAAAAAAATGCATCAGGTTACAATCCACTCCGGGTTCGAGAGTATGAAGCAGCAAATGATACAGGAAGTGGCATCAACGGGGTATATTTCTGAAGAACATAAGCAAACGCTGATGAAAGAATTGGAACAGATTCCGGAGACCGATACCTTCGTGCATGGTGACTTTCATCCGGGAAATGTGATGTACAAGGAAGGACAGTTCATTTTAATTGATCTGGGAACAGCTGCAGTAGGGACCCCGGCACTGGATCTTGCGTGGATTTATATTCTGATCATGAAATACAATTCGCTCGAGGGCGGACCGCGGAATAAATCGACAGGGTTGGGAAAACTGGTTTGGAACACCTTTATCAGAACTTACTATGGGACCGAAGATGAAGACAGAATCGCCGCTCTTGAAAGAGCACTCACCGTGCTGGGAGTGGTGCGGCAGACATCCTTTATCCATACGATGCCGGAACTGGCACGTTCGTATGTCGCTCAGAAAAATGACGGGATGCTGCGGGAGTGTTTGACGGAGGGGGTGTTGAAGCCGCTTTTTGCTGATCTTTAGCATTTTTCCATTTTTCCATTTTTCCTGTAACGTTTTTGTGTTCTGCTGCGTATGTATATACATAGCCAACAACAAACGCCGACACAGAGCGGCACACACAAACAAAAAGGAGGAAACAAAATGGACAACAAAAAAATGGCAGCACTGAACGAGATGGAAATGGAGAATGTAGCAGGCGGATTTAATTATACAGATATCCCAGATTTCCTTTCACAATTGGAAAACGCCGAAATCGTCTTTGATTGGTTCTGCAGTCTGTTTAAGAAGCGCAAGAAGGATAACTAATTCATCGAGCTGCTGATTAAGCGCAGGACACCCCGGGAGGTAACACTCCCGGGGTGTTTTTGATTGTATGTACCTTTCTTTGTCAAATGTAACGGTTTAGCACCCGCATCTCGATTTTCCTACGGAAAACCTCGATGTGGCTGGGCAGAGGAGCTCCGCTCCTTGCCCACCTGTCAATTTCAATCATGAATCCGTCCACAAGCGGCCGATTCATGTTGAAATCGTCAGGTGCTAAACAGATACAAATCGGCATTTTCAAGAGAATGTAGTATCCTAGAATTGGCGTTTTCGGAAATTACAACATCGAGAAGGGAACTATTTATGAATCAGAAATCACAGAACATGGGAGAAGAGCGCATTCCCAAACTCCTTGCACAGCTGGCTGTTCCGGCTGTCATTGCGCAGATTGTCAATCTGCTCTACAACATTGTGGACCGCATTTACATCGGTCATATGGCGGAGGTGGGTGCGACGGCCCTGACCGGTGTCGGACTCTTTACGCCGATTCTGATGCTGATCAATGCCTTTGCCATGCTGGCAGGAGCCGGCGGTGCGCCTCTTGCTGCCATCCGCATGGGGCGCAGAGAAAATGAGACGGCAGAAAAGATCATGGGCAACTGCTGCACCGTTCTCCTTGTCTTTTCCGCAGTGCTGACGGTCGTTTTCTATGCCTTTGCACCGATGCTCCTGCGGCTGTTCGGTGCCAGTGACGTTACCCTGCCGTATGCGGTCAGCTATTCGAGAATCTATATTCTGGGAACTATTTTTGTTCTCCTTGTAATGGGAATGAATCCCTTCATCACGACGCAAGGCTTTGCAAAAATCAGCATGCTCACCACGCTCATCGGCGCCGTGATCAACATCGTGCTGGATCCTGTCTTTATCTTTGCTCTGGGGTTAGGCGTTCGCGGCGCAGCGCTCGCCACGGTCCTTAGCCAGGCGATCGGAGCGATCTGGATCCTGCGCTTTCTTACCGGGAAACAGACCATCCTGCGCCTGCAGGGAAAATGTATGCGCCTTGAAAAGGACATTATCCTTCCCTGCCTGGCTCTTGGCATCTCTACCTTTGTGATGCTCTCCACAGAGTCCCTTTTGTCCATCACCTTTACCTCGAGTCTGTCCCGCTACGGCGGAGACCTTGCCGTTGGTGCCATGACCATTGTTACCAGCGTCAATCAGCTGGTTACCCTGCCGCTGCAGGGTGTCTGCCAGGGCGGACAGCCCATCATCAGCTATAACTACGGCGCAGGGCTTGCAGGCCGTGTGAAGGAGGCATTTTTTACCGTCTTTAAGGTCTGTATGACCTATACCACGCTGTTCTGGCTGGCGGTCCTTATCTTTCCTTCGGTTTTTGCCGGGATCTTTACGACCAGCGCGGAGCTGACAACCTACACATCCTGGGCGCTTCGGATCTACATGGCCGGTATCTTTGCCTGCGGCGCGCAGATCACCTGCCAGCAGAGCTTTATGGCGCTGGGACAGGCCAAGGTGAGCCTCCTATTAGCCTGCCTTCGCAAAATTGTGCTGCTGATCCCGCTCATCCTGATCCTGCCGCACATTCTGACCTCCAACCAGGTCTTTGCAGTCTTTCTGGCAGAGCCTGTCAGCGACATTATCGCAGCCGCGGTCACGACCATTACCTTTTTGACCAGGTTTAACAGGATTCTGGAAAAGGGCGGAGACGGAAAGGCGTCAGGGCCGGTCTGAAGAAGGTGCTGTGCGCCCTGGAATTCCCACTTTGGATGGACGGATATAAACGGAACAAAACGAATCAAAACGAATCAAAACGAATCAAAACGAATCAAGTACAGAAGAGTGAGCACCCCAAAAAATGCAGAATACGATTTTACTGTTTTTTTGCGGATGGTGTGTCTGACATGGTACAATTCAGGTTGGGCCGGGACTGGAGGGCAGTCTGGCGGCTTCCTTTTCGGAGACGGAAAGGAGGCAGACATGGATACTATGGAAGTGCTGACATTGCTTCTTGATGTGTTCACGGTGTTGATGTACCTTGATCAACATCATAAATAATAGCTAACAAAAAAGACTGCCTCCACACCACTGGAATCGCAGTCTTTTTGTTGTAAAGCAACATCAAACTAGTCTCTGGATGGTCACCGCAAGACGGATCAATGTCTTCCGGTTCCTGACGCTTATTATACTAGAATAAATCGATGGTTCAAGCCTGGACTTGAACCATCGATGATTCAGAAATCTTTGTGAACAGTGAGGAACAGAACATGGCGAATAAGGTATTCGATTTCAGTGCAGCAGCGGAGGAAGAAAAGGGAAACGGCAAGGCCGGCAAGACCGCAGTGACCCAGGAAGAGATCCGGACCTACGTGACCTTCCGTTCCGATTCCGAGGTCGCAGATGCCGAGCATCCGATGCTGATTCTAAAGAATGAAAATAACGAGCTGCGCCACCATACGAGCGGCAGCTTTGAGATTCCGGAAAAGCGGACGTCGTTTCATTTCATGGTGAACGGAACTCCGGCGGAGACGGATATTGCAGAGGTTGATGAACGGTTCGAGGATCTCGTTCGCTGGATCGGGGACAACCGCATCAATGTGCGTCTCTCCGGCAAGGTGACAGAGCGCGGCTACTGCGTCTACAAGATCCGCGAGGTGGACTCCGGCGGAGAGACCAAGCTGTCCGCAGAGGACGGTTTCCTTCAGTATGCCATTGCAAGGCTCCTTGCCACCAAGGCACCGGCCGAGGCTCCGGACGAGGACAACGAAGAGATTGAAGGCGATGACATGAAGCTCACGAGCCTTCAGAGCATCACGGATTTCCTGAATGTGGCCGGCAGGTCGCTGCCGCCGCACATCCTCAAGTGGGCACGGCGCAACCTTGTGGTGGCACGTTCCTCTGAGATCGGACCGGATGAGAGACGTCATGCACAGCGCGCCCTTTCCATCATGCTGAACATTCAGTGGAAGGACACGACCTTCGGATCCATCGATCCTGTGGAGGCACGTCGTATCCTTGATGAAGAGCTCTACGGCATGGAATCGGTCAAACAACGCATTATCGAGACCATTATTCAGATCAACCGGACGCATACGCTGCCGGCCTATGGTCTGCTCCTTGTTGGCCCTGCAGGAACCGGCAAATCTCAGGTGGCCTACGCCGTCGCCCGGATTCTGAAGCTCCCGTGGACAACGCTGGACATGAGTGCCATCCACGATTCCGAGCAGCTGACCGGTACCTCCCGCGTCTACGCGAATGCCAAGCCCGGCAGCATCATGGAGGCCTTCTATGTGGCGGGCGAGTCGAACCTTGTCTTTATCATCAACGAGCTGGACAAGGCCGATTCCAAAACAACGAGCGGCAATCCTGCCGATGCCCTCCTGACGCTCCTCGATAACCTTGGCTATACGGACAACTACATGGAATGCACGATCCCGACAGGAGGCGTGTATCCGATTGCAACAGCGAATGACAAGAGCCGTATCAGCGAGCCCTTGATGACACGCTTTGCCGTGATCGACATTCCGGACTATACAAGAGATGAGAAAAAAACGATCTTCTCCAATTATTCTCTGCCAAAGGTCTTAAAGCGCATGGGAATGACAAGGAAGGAGTGCGTTGTGACCGAGGAAGGCGCCTATGCCGTTGTGGACCTTTATGCGAATATGCCGGGTGTCCGTGACCTCGAGCAGGCAGCCGAGCATCTGGCGGCGCACGCTCTCTACCTTATCGAGACCGAGGGCCTCGATGGTGTCACCTATGATGCAGATGGAGTGAATCGGTTGTTCAGTTAAAGGAGATCACAGCAGCATATGATTCAGGATATTGCACCGAAGGTCATGCACAACCAATTCGAGGATCGGTCCCCTTTGGCGGTCAATGCAGCAGAGACGGTATTCGCCTTTGGAGACCGCAGCATTTATTGCCGCGTGGGAGAGAATGGGGAGATCACGCTCCCTTCTGCCGGGGAGTTCCTGGCAGCGGGAGCCGTCAAGGAGGACTTTCTGTATCTGTTCTCCATTGATCAGGAGCCGTTCTGGCTGTATCTGGGGTGCCTTTCTCAAAAGGGGAAGGACACGCCGCTGACGGAGCCTTCGGATTCTATGGCAGCAATGTCAACGGAATCTGCGGGGAAGGACGGAATGCAGAATGCACAGGATGTACTGAAAACCCTGGAGCAGCAATGCGGTTTCCTGCCGGAAACAACGAGGGTACTGCGAAGAGCAAACCCTAAGGTTTCCTGCTACGCAGCGGAGACGGCCTATCACCTCTATGTGTGGTACCGGGACAATCAGTTCTGCGGAAGGTGCGGACAGAGAACAGAATATTCCCATATCGAACGGGCCAAGAGATGCCCCCTTTGCGGGAATGTGATCTATCCTAAGATTGCACCGGCCGTCATTGTCGGGATTCTGAATGAGACAAAGGACAAGATCATCATGACGCGCTATGCCGGCCGGGGCTACAAGGGGAATGCCCTGGTGGCGGGCTTTTGCGAGATCGGAGAAACCGCAGAGGATACTGTCCGCAGGGAGGTCCTCGAGGAGGTCGGACTCCATGTCCGGGATGTTCGCTATTACAAGAGCCAGCCCTGGGGCTTTGATTCCAATCTGCTCCTTGGCTACTATTGCACGGCGGACGAGGCGGAGCCCATTCATATGGACGACGGCGAGCTGGCAAGGGCAGAATGGGTCCGAAGGGGAGAGATCGGAGAAGAGAACCAGGATCTGAGCCTTACGGCGGAGATGATCATGCGGTTCAAGGAGAGCTAATTGCACAAAAAACGGATAGCCTAGTACAGCGATTTTTAAATAACTAGCCATATTAACTTGCCTGATTTCCGAATAGCACACGTCAAAAATCCTCAGCGTAGCCCGCTACGCCTACGTTTTTTGACGCGCACTCTCCGAAAATCATTCTGCGTTATCTGGCCAGTTATTTTGCAAACGCTGTACTAGTTTGTACGCGGGGCGCCCGATTCATGTTGAAATCGTCAGGTGCTAAACAAATAATGGTAACTGTTTAGCATCCGCATCTCGATTTTCCTTCGGAAAACCTCGATGTGGCTGGCCAGAGGCCCTTCGGGCCTTGGCCACCTGTCAATTTCAATCATGAATCCGTGCGCGAGGCGCCCAATTCATGTTGAAATCGCCAGGTGCTAAACAAATACAAATAATGGTAACTGTGCATGTGTGTATGGGGAAAAGGAGGGGAACATGGAACACAAATTCATCACAATGGGCGAGATCATGCTGAGGCTGACAACACCCA
>CAVCWT010000014.1:0-62876 GCA_963605745.1 Lachnospiraceae bacterium | reverse complement strand
TATTCGGAAATCAGGCAAGTTAATATGGCTAGTTATTTAAAAATCGCTGTACTAGTACAGCGTTTGCAAAATAACTGACCAGATAACACAGAATGATTTTCGGAGAGTGCGTGTCAAAAAAACGTAGGCGTAGCGGGCTACGCTGAGGATTTTTGACGCGTGCTATCCGCAAATCAGGCAAGTTTATATGGCTAGTTATTATAAATCAGTACTAGATTTCCACATCCTCAGCGGCAAAAACAGGACCTTCCGTGCATACTCTTGCATTATGTACATGAGAATGCTCATCCAACTGTGTCGTTTTGGCAACGCAGCCAAGACAGGCTCCGACACCGCAGGCCATCCTCTCCTCCAGTGAAATCCAGGCAGGAATCCCCAGCTGTGCTGCCAGGGTCTTCACGCCCCGCAGCATAGG
This sequence comes from Lachnospiraceae bacterium, assembly GCA_963605745.1. Lineage (GTDB taxonomy): Bacteria > Bacillota > Clostridia > Lachnospirales > Lachnospiraceae > CAG-791. Next base: position 62,461 of record CAVCWT010000014.1, on the reverse strand, counting down.
GAGCGGTCCGCAGGCACAGATGGCATCATAGGAAGGACGCTCTCCGGTTTCTAAAGCCTGTGCCTTCACCGCTTCCACGACATTCCCGTGGAACCCCGCAGAGCCATCGTCCGTTGCAACAAGGAGCTGACTCACTTTCTCGAATTCCTCTGAAAGGAACAGTTCTTTTCTGCTGTGTCCGCTGCGATAGCCCATAGCTGCCGTCACTCGTTCCTTTGGATGCTCCACTCCCGCTGCCGTGTTCGCTTCATAAAGCGCAGCAGCCAGTCCCAGCATCGGCGGTGCTCCGATTCCGCCTCCGAGGAGCAGGACCTTTTTCCCGGTCAGAAGGTTAAGGTCATAGCCGTTTCCCAGAACTCCCAGAACATCTGCGGTATCCCCCGCCTGTAAGGAAGAAAACTCTCCGGTCCCCTTTCCTACAACGCGGTATACCAGGCGAAGAGTTCCCTTCTGCTGATCATATCCGCAAATAGAAATCGGCCGCGGGAGAAGAGCCGCTGCATCCTTTGGATAAACACCGACGAACTGCCCCGGGCGCACGATGCCCGGTAAGCCATTCGGATACTGCAGTGTCACCGAAAACACGCCTTCTGCGAGCTGTGATGCCTCCGTGACCGTTACGGTTTCCTTTGTCTTATGCTCTGCCCTCATGCCTTCTCTTCCTCCTGCGCCACAACACCGATCCATTTGTCCGGTGCGTATTTTTGATAGGTATCCGCAATCACCTGCTCCACCCTCTGCGGCAGCGCCTTCCGATCTGCAACGGACATTCCGGCTGTCTCAATCGGCTCCCCAAAGATAATGGTGACCGGCGTCCGGTACACTTTCAGGTGCTCTGTCTTTATATGGTCCTCCAGAATGTTGCCGGTTCCGATGATGGTAACCGGTACAATCGGAGCCCCGGCACGAATGGCAATCTTAAAGCTCCCGCCCTTAAACTGCTGAAGCTGTCCCTCTGTATGTGTCCGCGTGCCCTCGGGAAAGATCAGAACGGACTTGCCGCCTTTCATCTCATTAGTCGCGTCCGTTACCATCTGAGCCCCGGCACGAATGTCACTGCGGTTGAGAAACAGGCAGTGAATCCGCCGCATCCAGTAGCTCAGGAGCGGGACCTTGCCCAGCTCCTCCTTGGCCACGATGACAAAGGGCCTTGGCAGCAAAGGCGCCGTCAGGACAATATCGAAAATGGACCGGTGGTTGCCCGCATACATTGCTGCCCTTCCCGGCTGGAGATTCTCTTTCCCCATGACCGTCACCGGGCAGAAGGTCCCCTTCCCCACGATCCGCAGCCCCCAGCAAACCATCGCGTAGGAAATGCGGTCTGCCGCCTTGGGCGAAATCAAATCCACAATCAGCAGCACCAGCATCACCGGCAATCCGCAGATAAAGAAAATGGCTGCCGCCAGTATCGTTGTAATCGTATAGATTGTCATGCTCCGTTCTCCGAATCCTCTCCCGGCATCTTTTTGTATATAGGTTTCCACGGTCCCGCAAATCCTGTACCTGCAATATTCGCAGGACCGTTCTTTCAAAGTCAAAGTCGTCTGCCGCCCAGCTTACTGATTCAGGGATCTGCGGTTGTAATTGATCAGGCACCCATCCAGGATAATCTGACGCTCTTCATCGGTCAGTTCTCCTAAGGTTACCGTGAACGGAATCAGGTCCGTTCCCTTTACCACATAGCCGGTAAAGCTCTCTGCCTTTTCTTCAACCGCCTTCCGGATGTCATGGAAGAACAGGTAATCCATCTTGGTAAAGGGCAGCTCTCCCTCCGGAATGACAAATGGCAGCATGCCCCAGTTGATCAGATTACTGCGATAGCGCTTGGTGGCATACTCATTGGCAATGTTCGCCCAGCCGCCCAGTACCTTCTGGCAGGAGGCCGCCTGCTCTCTTGCCGATCCATCTCCCGGCTTTACTGCAAAGATCGTAGAACCAATCCCGATGTTGGCACGGCCAACCTCCGGGAATTTGCCCTTGATGGCCTGCATAATGTCATGGAATCCGGGAAGAGCCTTTCCGATGCAGTTGCCTGCAACCTGTGCCCGCTCACCCTCTCGCACTTCCTTCGCAAGTGCCACATAGTCCGGTGCTTTTCTCGAGAGTGTAAACTCTGCCAGACCCTCCGGGTTGGAACGGAAGGAAGAGGTTTCTCCGGAAGGAATCAGCTCATCGGTTGTGGTGACAGGATCATGAATCTCTGCTACGACGCGAAGAGCCAGATGCTCCGGCAGGGGCTCCATCTTCGGCCAGTCGCGAATGTTCGGTCCCAGCTGCAGCTCTGCATTCGAATCTGCCTCGCCGTGAGAATCGAATACTCTCTTCTCATAGATTCCCTTGTCAAAGTGATATTGATAGCAGGGAATATCCTTATCCATATCGGTTGCAGGGGTCAAAAAGCCCTGGTTGGCCGCCGTTGCTGCAATGGATCTGGCATCCATCAGTGCCACATAGGAGATCTGTCCCTTCTGCGGCTTTGAACCCTCCCGGTTCGGGAAGTTTCTCGTCGAATGACGAATGGAGAAGGCATTGTTGGCCGGTGTGTCACCCGCACCAAAGCAAGGTCCGCAGAAGGCGGTCTTCAGCACGGCACCTGCATCCATCAAAGAGGCTGCCACGCCGTTTCGAATTAACTCCGCATAAATCGGCTGGGATGCCGGATAGACCGACAAGGAGAACTTGCCGCTGCCGATGTTCTCTCCGTCCAGAATGCCTGCTGCCTCGCAGATATTCTCAAAGCCGCCGCCTGCACAGCCGGCAATGATACCCTGATCCACCTGGAATCTGCCGCCTACGACCTTATCCTTGAGATTGGCCTCCACCTGATCTCCGAACGATACCTTCGCCCGTTCCTCCACCGCATGGAGAACCTCGTCTAAATTGTGATTGACCTCATCAATGGTATAGGCCATGGACGGGTGGAAGGGCATGGCAATCATCGGCTCGATCGTTGACAGATCAATGTCAATGATTCCGTCATAATAAGCGCCCTTTTCCGGTGCCAGAGGCTTGTAAGCCTCCTCTCTGCCATGCAGAGCAAGCCAATCCTTTGTCTTGTCATCCGTCTCCCAGATAGAGGACAGACATGTTGTCTCTGTCGTCATGACATCGATGCCGATTCGATAATCCTCTGACAGGTTATGTACACCCTCACCGATAAACTCCAGGACCTTATTCTTAACAAAGCCGCTCTCGAAGACGGCTCCGATCAGTGCGATGTTGACATCGTGCGGTCCAACGCCGCGCTTTGGCGTACCGGTCAGATGAATGGCAATGACCTCCGGGCGCTTGATATCATAGGTCTGATTCAGGAGCTGTTTAACCAGCTCGGGGCCGCCCTCTCCCATGGCCATGGTTCCCAGTGCGCCATACCGGGTATGCGAATCGGAGCCCAGAATCATCCCCCCGGTTCTTGCCATCATTTCTCTGGCGTACTGATGAATGACCGCAAGGTGCGGCGGCACATAGATTCCGCCGTATTTCTGTGCGGCAGTCAGGCCGAACATGTGATCATCCTCATTGATCGTACCGCCGACTGCACATAAGGAGTTATGACAGTTGGTCAGAACATAGGGGATCGGAAACTTCTCCAGTCCGGATGCCCTGGCCGTCTGAATGATGCCGACATAGGTGATGTCATGACTGGTAAGCTGGTCGAATTTAATCTGAAGCTTGTCCTTGCTGCCAGAGGTATTATGCGCAGACAGAATTCCCCAGGCCATCGTCTTGTCTCTGGCCTCTTCCCTTGTTGCAGACACGCCCTCTGCCGCAAGCCTTGCCGCAGCATCCGCGCCGTCCTCAATCCATCTTCCGTCTCCAAGGTAATAGCCGCCCTTTTCCCGTATTGTAACCATGTCGATCTCCTTTTCCGTGCGTCTGGTTCCGCATCTCCTTAATCATACATGAGCTTTGCCATCTTGTCATACACCGTTCGCGATTCGCGAACAGTGTCAACGCAAAAGCTCACAGACCGGAGATTCCTCCGTTCTGTGAGCTCCCTATTAGATTGTATACAATTATACGAATCTGTCAAATTACTTCTTCACAGTGGCCTTCTTGGTCTCTGCCTTTGCAGGCTCTGCCTTTTTGGTCTCTGCCTTTACAGGCTCTTCCTTTTTAGCCTCCGGAATGTAAACCTTCTCCAGCTTCCAGACTTCCTGTGCGTACTCTTCAATGGTACGGTCAGAGGAGAACTTGCCGCAGCTTGCCGTGTTGATGATGGCCTTCTCTGCCCACTTGTCCTTATCCTCGTATGCTGCCACAACCTCACGCTGTGCAGCTGCATAGGACTCGAAATCCTTCAGGATGAAATAACGGTCTGCAGGGCAGCCCGGCTGGCTCTTGAGCAGGGAATCGTACAGCGGACGGAACAGCTCCGGATTCTCCGGGGAATACATGCCGTTTACCAGCTGCATCAGAACCTCGCGAACGTTCTGATCGTTGTTGAAGATCTCGTTCGGGTTGTAGCCGCCGTTGTTCTCGTAGTTGATGACCTCCTGAGAGGACAGACCAAAGATGAACATATTCTCCTTGCCCATCTCCTCGGCCATCTCGACGTTTGCGCCATCCATCGTGCCGATGGTCAGTGCACCGTTGAGCATCAGCTTCATGCAGCCCGTTCCGGAAGCCTCCTTGGAAGCCGTGGAGATCTGCTCGGAAACATCAGCAGCTGCAAAAATAATCTCTGCGTTGCTGACACGGTAATCCTCGATGAAGACAACCTTCAGCTTGCCGTCGATGGAAGCGTCGTTGTTGATGACATTGGCTACATTGTTGATCAGCTTAATGGTCAGCTTTGCGTTCTTATAGCCGGCAGCCGCCTTTGCTCCAAAGATAAAGGTGTGCTTGGGATAATCCATGCCGGGGTTCTTCTTCAGCTGATTGTAAACATACATTACATGCAGGATGTTCAGGAGCTGTCTCTTGTACTCGTGGAGACGCTTTACCTGTACATCAAAGATGGAACGAGGATCTACCTCTACACCATTGTGCTCGAGAATGTAGTTGGCAAGGCGAACCTTGTTCTGGTACTTAATCTGCATGAACTCTCTCTGCGCCTTCGGATCCGTTGCGTAGGGCTTGAGCTCTGCAATATGGGACAGGTCCGTGATCCATTCATCACCGATATGCTCGGTGATCCAGGAAGCCAGCAGCGGGTTTGCATGCAGCAGGAAACGGCGCTGTGTGATGCCGTTGGTCTTGTTGTTGAACTTCTCCGGGAACATCTCATAGAAGTCATGCAGGGACTCGTTCTTTAAGATCTCGGTATGCAGTCTTGCTACGCCGTTAACGGAATAGCCGGCAGCGATTGCCATGTTCGCCATGCGAACCTGACCGTCGTACACGATGCCCATCTTGGAAATCTTGTAGCCGACATCGGCCCCGGTGTTTGCGTATTTTGCACGAATGTCATTCTCAAAGCGGCGGTTGATCTCCTCCACGATCTGATAGATACGGGGAAGCAGACGGGAGAACAGCTCGATGGGCCACTTCTCCAGAGCCTCTGCCATGATGGTGTGGTTCGTGTAAGCGGTGCACTTCTGCACGATGCTCCATGCATCATCCCACTCCAGACCGTACTCATCCAGGAGAATGCGCATCAGCTCCGGAACCGTCAGTGTCGGGTGGGTATCGTTCATCTGGAAAACAGCCTTGCTCGGCAGGTCATGAATGTCCTTGTTGCGGCTCATGAATTTCTTAACTGCCAGCTGAATCGATGCGGATACGAAGAAATACTGCTGCTTGAGACGCAGCTCCTTGCCCTGCATATGATCATCGCAAGGATACAGAACCTCACAGATGTTGCGGGCCAGGTTCTCCTCCTCAACGGCCTTCTGGTAATCACCCTTGTCAAAGGAATCCAGGTGGAAGCTGTTCACAGGCTCTGCATCCCAAATTCTAAGGGTGTCAACAAAGCCGTTGCCATAGCCAACAACCGGCATGTCATAGGGAACGGCCTTTACTGCAGAATAGCCTTCCTGACGGAACATGGTTCTGCCGTTCTCAGCTACATAAGGGACAACATAACCGCCGAAATGAATCTCCTGGGTGTACTCCGGACGGCGCAGCTCGAAGGGGTTGCCGTTCTCAAGCCAGTTGTCCGGTGCCTCTACCTGATAGCCGTCAACGATCTTCTGTTTGAACATGCCGTAGTGATAACGAATGCCGCAGCCGTATGCAGGATAGTTCAGGGTTGCCAGGGAATCCAGGAAACAAGCTGCCAGTCTTCCGAGACCGCCGTTACCCAGTGCCGGATCCGGCTCCTGATCCTCCAGAGTGTTCAGATCAACGCCGAGCTCCTTCAGTGCCTCTGCAACCGGCTCATAAGCCTGCAGGTTGATCAGGTTGTTGCCGAATGCTCTTCCCATCAAAAACTCCATGGAAAGATAGTACAGGGTCTTGGGGTTCTTCTCATCGAACTCCTTCTGAGACTGCATCCATGCATCCACAATCTGATCCTTGATAGCATATGCTGCTGCCTGGAAGAGCTGCTGCTGGTCGGCTTCGCCGAGTTCTCTGCGATACATAGTGCGGACATTGTATTCCACACTGCGCTTGAACAGATCCTTGTCAAAGCTGATCTTGGTCTTTTTCATCATTCTCCTTGTTCTCCTACTCTTTTTGTTGTTAACAACGTCCTTTGGTCTCCCTCGCACGTTCCAAAGGACGCCGCACTTGCAGACAGGCGGGTGCCTTACTGCTTTTCTACGCCAATGGTAAGCTTTTCACCGTTGATATCCCACTCTTTTTGGTTGACCAGCACGACATCCTTCTGAATGCCGTCTGCCAGAACCTTTGTACAGATTGCCTCTGCCTTCTTGCTGGCAATGTCATACAACTTGTCATTGCCGGACAGGGACAGATGAATGTGATCCATCACCTCGAATCCAGAATCCTTACGCATGGTCTGGATCTTGGAAATGATCTCATACACAAAGCCCTCCTCAACCAGCTCCTTTGTCAGATTGGTGTCAATGACAACCGTCATTGTCCCATCCTCCTGCGACACATAGCCGGGCTTTTGTGCCATCTCGATGAGGAGATCGTCTTTGGTCAGCTCCACTTCAGTACCATCTACGTCAAAGCGGATCGCGCCGTTTTCGTTCAGCTCGTCCATCGCCTTGTTGCCGTCCAGGCCGGCCAGAACCGTTTTGATGCCGCCCAGCTGCTTGCCGTATTTAGGTCCGACTGTCCGCAGCTGCGGTTTGAAGGCATAGGTTGTATAGGCGCGAACATCCTCTGCGAACTCCACGCTCTTTACGTTCAGCTCGTCCTCGATGATCTCCTGATAGTACTCACCCAGCTGCTGCTGTGCCTTGACATACATCTTTGACAGCGGCTGACGGTTCTTTCGATTCGAGGCGTTGCGGCACGCACGTCCCATCACCACGATCCGAAGGACCGCATCCATGTCGCTCTCGAGCTGCGTGTCGATTCTGCTCGCATCCGCCTCCGGGAAACGGCACAGGTGGATGGATTCCGGTGCATTAACGTCCACATTGCGGACAATGTTCTGATAAATCTCCTCTGTCATGAAGGGGATCATGGGTGCAGCGCACAGGCAGACGTTCTTCAATGCGGTATACAGCGTCATGTAAGCATTGATCTTGTCCTGCTCCATGCCCTTTGCCCAAAAACGCTCTCTGCCGCGGCGGACGTACCAGTTGGACATATCGTCCACAAACTCCTCGAGAACAGCGGCTGCCTCAGGAAGCTTGTAGGCTGCCATGTTGGCATCCGTCTTCTGAATCATGGAGTTCATCTTGGACAGGAGCCACTTGTCCATCACGGACAGCTTGTCATAGTCCAGTGTATATTTGGTCGGATCGAACTGATCGATCTCAGCATACAACACATAGAAGGCATAGGTATTCCACAAGGTTCCGAGGAACTTGCTCTGTCCTTCCTTTACGGCCTTTCCGGAGAAGCGCTTGGGCAGCCACGGAGCACTTGCTGTGTAAAAATACCAGCGAATTGCATCTGCGCCATAGGTCTCAAGGGCCTCCATCGGGTCAACGGCATTGCCCTTGGACTTGGACATCTTATTGCCGTTTTCATCCAGAACCAGTCCCATAACGATGACGTTCTTGAAGGCCGGACGGTTGAACAAAAGGGTTGCCTCTGCATGCAGGGAATAAAACCAGCCTCTGGTCTGATCCACGGCCTCTGAGATGAAGGAAGCCGGGAACTGCTGCTCGAACAATTCCTTATTTTCAAAAGGATAGTGCAGCTCTGCGTACGGGCACGCACCGGAATCAAACCAGCAGTCGATCACTTCCGGAACACGCTTCATGTCGCCGCCGCAGTCTGCGCACTTGATCACATAGCGATCCACATACGGACGATGGAGCTCGGTGTGCTCTGCCTCCGGATCACCGGAGAGCTCTGCCAGCTCCTTGCGGGAGCCTACGCTGATCTGTTTGCCGCAGTCCGGGCACTCCCAGATATTCAGAGGAGTTCCCCAGTAGCGGTTACGGGAAATGGCCCAGTCCTGAATGTTCTCCAGCCAGTTTCCAAAGCGTCCCTCACCCATAGTCGGGGGAACCCAGTTGATCTCTTTATTGTTGCGAACCAGATCGTCGCGAACCTCGGTCATCTTGATAAACCAGGACTCCCGTGCGTAATAGATCAGGGGCGTATCGCATCTCCAGCAGTGCGGATAATCGTGCTCTACCTTCGGAGCAGAGAACAGAATGCCTCTCTCATCCAGATCCTTTAAGACCTCGGGATCGCAGCTGACCGCACCTGCCTTCACCTCAGCCTCGGTAGGCTTGCAGCGCATGCCGGCAAACTTGCCGGTTTCCGGCTTCATGCAGCCCTTCTCATCCACCATCTGAACGAAGGGGGCGTCGTATTTGCGTCCGACACGGGCATCATCCTCACCGAAAGCCGGTGCGATATGTACAATGCCGGTACCATCGGTCATCGTGACATAATCATCGCAGTATACAAAGAATGCTTCCTTGTGCTGACGGTCTGCAGCATCCTTGGCGCACTGATACAAAGGCTCATAGCTCTTGTGCTCCAGATCCTTGCCCTTGTAACTCTCCAGAACCTCATAGGCCGGAGCATCCTCTTTGGCCAGCTCGCCCAGCACCTTATCGGCCAGAGCCTCTGCAAGGTAATAGGTGAACCCGTCTGCTGCCTTCACCTTAATGTAGGTATCCTCCGGATTCACGCAAAGCGCAATGTTCGAAGGCAGTGTCCACGGCGTTGTGGTCCATGCCAGAAAATACGCATCCTCGCCCGTCACCTTGAAGCGGACAATCGCCGTGCGGTCCTTCAGCGTCTTATAGCCCTGTGCCACCTCGTGAGAGGACAACGGTGTTCCGCAGCTGGGGCAGTAAGGAACGACCTTAAAGCCCTTGTAGAGCAGATTCTTGTTCCAGATCTGCTGCAGAGCCCACCACTCGGACTCAATATAATCATCGTAATAGGTAACATAGGGATTATCCATGTCAGCCCAGAAGCCGACCTTTTTGGAAAACTTCTCCCACATTCCCTTATAGGTCCACACCGATTCCTTGCACTTCTTAATGAAGGGTTCCAGACCATAGGCCTCGATCTCGTCCTTGCCTTCAATGCCGATTTCCTTTTCGACCTCCAGCTCAACCGGCAGACCGTGCGTATCCCATCCGGCCTTTCTCGGAACCTGCTCCCCCTTCATGGTGTGATACCGGGGAATCATATCCTTAATGACACGTGTCTCTACATGACCGATGTGCGGCTTGCCGTTTGCGGTCGGCGGTCCGTCATAGAACATGTAGATGGGGTTGCCCTCGTTCTGGGCAACACTCTTGTTGAAGATGTCATTGTCCTGCCAGAACTTTGCCGTGTTCTCTTCCCGCTGCACAAAGTTCAGATCAGGGTTTACCTTTTTGTACATAAAACCTCCTTCGTGGGCCTTTCTCGTCAGCTCACGGTACGTTTACTCGGGCTTTCGCCTCTTGACATGCTTTTCGATTATACGGCTCTGGCAAAAAACGTGTCAAGGCACACGCACCGACTGCCCCATAGTGTGGTATGATCAGAAAAATGCTTCTGTTGTGACTTTTTACTGAAAAAAGTAAGGGAAAGGAACGAATATGGACAGGCAAAACCTGACTCTGCTCACGGATTTGTACGAACTAACAATGATGCAGGGATATTTTAAGCACAAAGATGAAAATAAAACCGTTGTTTTTGATGCATTTTTCCGCAGCAACCCATTTGACGGCGGCTACTCTGTAATGTGCGGTGTGGAGCAGCTCATCCGCTACATCAAGGACCTGCATTTTTCGTCCCAGGACATTGAATACCTGCGCAGCACCGGGATTTTCGATGCGGATTTTCTGGATTATCTGGCAGACTTCCGGTTCCACGGCGACATCTGGTGCATTCCTGAAGGGTCGCTGATTTTCCCCAGAGAGCCCATCGTCAAGGTTGTCGCACCCATCATGGAGGCGCAGCTGGTAGAGACGGCCATCCTCTGCATCATCAACCACCAGAGCCTGATTGCCACCAAGGCGGCCCGAATCTGCTATGCCGCCAAGGGCGCTCCTGTCATGGAGTTCGGTCTGCGCAGGGCCCAGGGACCGGATGCCGGAACCTACGGTGCAAGAGCTGCCGTCATCGGCGGGTGCGTTGGAACCTCCAATGTACTCTGCGGCGAGCTGTTCAACGTTCCGGTTCTCGGGACCCATGCCCACAGCTGGATCATGAGCTTTGAGAGTGAGTTTGAAGCCTTCAAAACCTATGCAGAACTCTATCCGTCGGCCTGCACGCTGCTGGTAGATACCTATGACACCTTGAAAAGCGGCATCCCGAATGCGATTAAGACCTTTGATTATATGAAGGAAAACGGACTTCCCTTAGATCACATCGGGATCCGTCTGGACTCCGGCGACCTCTCCTACCTGACCAAACGGGCCCGCAAAATGCTCGACGCAGCTGGCTATCCGCAGGCTAAGATCTGCTGCTCCAATGATCTGGACGAGCACCTGATTGCCTCTTTGTACCAGCAGGGCGCCTGCATCGATTCCTTCGGCGTCGGAACGAACCTGATTACCGCAAAGGACAATCCCAGCTTTGGCGGCGTCTACAAGCTGGCTGCTGTCCAGAACGAGGATGGGACCTTTGAGCCTAAGATCAAGCTCTCCGAAAACACCGAGAAGATCACTAACCCCGGCGACAAAAAGATCTACCGCGTCTACGAAAAGGACACCGGCAAGATCAAGGCCGACCTCATCTGCTTTGTCGACGAGGTTTATACCGAGGACGAGGAGCTGCTTCTCTTTGATCCCATTGAACCCTGGAAAAAAACAATTCTCCAGCCGGGCGAATTCACCCTGCGGGAAATGCTGATCCCCCTGTTCCAGAGCGGCAAATGCGTCTATGAATCCAAACCCACCATGGAGCTGCGTTCCTACTGCCTTGCCGAGCAGGATACTCTCTGGGAGGAGTCAAGGCGCCTCGACAACCCCCACGAAATGCATGTGGACCTTTCGCAAAAGCTCTATGACACCAAACTCCAGCTCCTGGCACACGCAAGGTAAACAAGCCTCGTCTGTTCGCGCAGCCGGCACATACCAAAATCATAACGATTCAGCACCTGAGGGTTTCAATCATGAATCCGTGTGCGGGGCGCCCGATTCATGTTGAAATCACCAGGTGCTAAATCGTTACCATAAAGCAAGCGGGCAGCGTCTTATGATCCAAGACGCTGCCCGCTTGTTCTGTATTCTCTCACCAAAGCCTTCCGGAGCAGCTTCCTGCAGCCGAATTCGTGATCGTCACGGGAGTCGATATTTTGCCTCGAAAAGGGCTACATTGGCCCGGAAGTCCTCCTGTGCATTGTGCTCCAAATGCTGCAGATATTCGTGAGTGTCAAACCCTTCCTCTGCCTTCTGCGACAGATGGACGGCGATATTGTTGCAGTGATCTGCTACTCGTTCATAATCGGTGGTGATATCTTCCAGAATCATGCCGGTTTCAATGGTGCATTTTCCTTTGCGAAGGCGCTTTACATGATGCCGCTTGATCTCCATGTTCAGTCCATCAATAACCTCCTCCAGAGGCTCAACAGTGGATGCCAGCTGCAGATCATTCTCACAAAACGCACGCACGGCGCGCTGCATAATGTCCTTGAGTGCATTCTGGAACACCTCCAGCTCTTCCAGAGCACGAGGCGAGAACTCCTCTTTTTTCTCGTTCATCTCCGTTGCCTTCTGCATGATGTTCAGGGCATGATCCGAAATCCGCTCAAAATCACTGATGCAGTGCATGAGAAGTGTAAAGTTATGAGAATCCTCTACGGTGAAAGTCTTGTCGGAGAGGCTGGCAAGATAGCCGTTCAGCTGATCTTCATAATCATCTACGGTCCGCTCCAGGCGTTCTACCTTTGCAGCCGCCTCTTCATCATAATGCAGAACCAGATCCACTGCCGTATTCAGTGCCTCTTGTGTATATTCCGCCATCTTGGCCGTTGCCTTCTGACATTCCACCATAGCAAATGAGGTCGATGTAATGTAGCGAGGATCCAGCATCTGCAGTTCTTTGCGTCTCTGACTGGCAGCCTTTTCAGCCTCAGTGATAGGCACTACTTTTTCTACCAGCTTGACCAGAATTTCCGAAACCGGCAGCATACATGCTACGGCCAGAATATTGAACACACTGTGGAACACGGCAATGGTAACCGGCGTTGCCACCTGCTCCATGATCGAGAAATGAAGGAATGCATTCAGCGAATAAAACCCGGCCATAAATACGCCGGTTTTGATGATGCAGTAAAAGAGCTGCGTGAGCGAAGCGCGGACCGCATTTCGGGAGGCTCCGATCGCACCGATGATACCGGTAATAGCCGATCCGATATTCTCACCCATGATGACCGGAATTGCACTGCCCATCGTAAGGACACCGGTCAGGGAAAGGGACTGCAGGATACCGATAGATGCGGAAGAGCTCTGCAGAATAACCGTAACAATCAGTCCCACCAAAAGACCCAGGATCGGGTTGGAAAACGCAGTTAAGAGTCCGACAAACTGCGGATTCTCTGCCAGAGGAGCTGCGCCCTCCGACATGGATGTCATACCGATCAGCAGCACCGCAAAGCTCGTCATGATGCCGCCAACGTCTTTTTGCTTCTGCTTTTTGCAGAACATCATCATAAAGACACCGATGACACCGATGATCGGTGAGAAATTCTTAGGCTTTAACATGGAGAGCAGGAAATTGCTGCTCTCAATTCCTGTCAGGGACAAAAGCCACGCCGTAATCGTGGTTCCGATGTTGGCACCGAGAATGACGCCCACGGCCTGATTCAGTGACATGATCTCGGAATTGACGAATCCGACCACCATAACAATGGTTGCACCGGACGACTGGATGACGGCGGTCACCAGCATTCCCAGCAGCGCGCCCTTCCACTTATTGGAAGTCAGCGTCTGCAGAATCTGCTCCATCTTACCGCCGGAGACCTTCTTGAGTCCGTCGCCAAGCGTTGTAATGCCGTAGAGGAACAGTACCAGTCCTCCCACAATTGACAAAATGCCATAGATGTCCATACGTTTTTGTTCTCCGCTGTTTCGTACTGCGCCGCATCCTCTTCCTGCGGCGCGTTGCTTTACATGCATTTAACATTCATTTTACACGCAGTTGACATCATTTTAACATTCTGACTTTTATTCCAACAATACCCTCTGAGCAGATTTCTGATAAGAAGATGCTGAATACTCTCATTGTCTGCCCGCCTGCGATGGACACAGAGAATGCCCGCTGCGGCTATCGCAGGCAGACAATCTTCACTTGTTGTACTGATTCATTGCCTTCTGGATTCCGTCTGTGAGGATACTGTGCACGGCATCTGCTGCGTTCTGCTCTGCAAGAGCGATCTGTTCCTTGTCTTCCCCCTGCGGATGTCCCAGAACATGGTCTGCCAGATTGTACTCCGGACTGGGCTTCGCTCCGACGCCGATGCGCACACGCATGAAATTCCCATCGCCCACATGCTGCATGATATTCTTGAGTCCATTGTGCCCGCCGGCACTTCCTTTTTGCCGCAGGCGGATCCTTCCCGGTGCCAGATCAATATCATCTGAAATGACGATTAAATGACTGGCCGCATCGATTTTGTAATAGTCGAGTCCTTCGCGGACGGCCTCTCCCGACAGATTCATATAAGTCATCGGTTTCATGATGATGACCTTTGCGTCACCGATTTTCCCCTTTCCCACCAGCGACTTTTTAAACCTGGTGGGTCCGTCAATGTTCCACTTGTCAATTAACAGATCTGCCACGTCAAACCCGACATTGTGACGTGTGCCGTCATATTCTTTGCCGGGATTTCCAAGGCCCACAATCAAATACCAATCCTGATCCATTTTCTTTTCCTTCCTTTTATTCTGCCCAGCCACATTGGAGTTTTCTGAATGCGAAGAGAAATCTGCGCATGCACTGTCTCCAAAGCCTGGAATGATTGCCGGCACAGTCGGCAGCAACTCCAAACGACGAAATATCCCCAGGCATTTTTAAGTATCAAAATCAAGATGAGGAGATTCACCGCAAATATTTGCTGAATTCCACCAGCAGAGTCTCCACCGTTTCCAGGAGCATTTCTTCGTCGCGAATGGTGATTCCGCTGACAGGATAGCTCCGCACAAAATACGGCTGTCCTTTATGCTCTCCCTTCGGCATGCCCTTCGGGAAGAACTGAAGGGTTTTCTTCTGGGAGCCTAAAAAGGCCGGAATATTCTCCACATGAACATCGGCGTTCCTGCACATCGTAATACGAATGCTGCCATCGCCGCCGACAATTTCATCAATATCCATCTTACCGGCTATGGACCGGATCAGTGCAACCCGAAGAAGGTTCTCTGCAGGTTCCGGAATCTTTTCACCGAACCGATCGCGCAATTCATCCCGAATGTCATCACAATCTTCCAGTGAAGAAATTGCTGCAATCTTTTTATAAATATCCAGCTTCTGTGCTTCGTTCAGAATATAACTTTCCGGAATGAACGCATCCGCCGAGAGATTGACGGTGGTCGTTTTCTCCTCTTGAACCGGTTCGCCTTTCGCCTCCTTGACGGCGCCGTCCAGCATCTTGCAGTACAGATCATAGCCTACTGCAGTCATATGCCCATGCTGTGCCTTGCCAAGGACGGCTCCCGCTCCCCGGATCTCCAGATCGCGCATGGCAATCCGAAAGCCGCTGCCAAGGTCCGTGAATTCTCGAATGGCTGCCAGCCGCTTTTCGGCGACCTCTTTCAGCATCTTGTCCTTTTTGTACATCAAAAAGGCATAGGCTGTCCGGTTGGAACGTCCTACGCGGCCTCGCAGCTGGTAGAGCTGAGACAATCCCATTCGATCGGAATCGTGGATGATGATCGTATTTACATTCGAAATATCCAGTCCCGTTTCGATGATGGTGGTCGAGACCAGAACATCAATGTCTCCGCTGATAAAATCGTACATGATTTTTTCCAGTTCTGTCTCGTTCATCTGACCGTGGGCATAGCCGATTCTGGCTTCCGGAATCTGCTGCTGCAGTCTTGCTGCGGTCTCTGCGATATCATTGACCCTGTTGTACACGTAGTATACCTGTCCGCCGCGGGAGAGCTCGCGCAGGACAGCCTCTCTCACCATTTCGTCATTGTATTCCATGACATAGGTCTGAATGCTGACACGTTCCTGCGGTGCCTCCTCGAGGACGCTCATGTCGCGGATCCCGATCAGGCTCATATGGAGCGTTCTGGGAATCGGCGTTGCAGACAGGGTCAGGACATCTACATTCTCGCGAAGCTTTTTGATTTTCTCCTTGTGGGTGACGCCGAATCGCTGCTCCTCATCCACAACGAGAAGACCGAGTCTTTTGAACTGCACATCCTTGGAGAGGAGCCTGTGCGTTCCGATGACGATGTCCACCCGTCCGGAGGCGAGCCCCTCCAGCGTTTTTTTCTGCTCAGCAGACGAACGGAAGCGGGACAGCATTTCCACGCAGACAGGATATTCCTTCATTCGCTCCTGGAAGGTATTGCAGTGCTGCTGTGCCAGGATCGTTGTAGGAACCAGGACGGCGACCTGCATCCCGTCCTGGATGGCCTTAAAGGCCGCACGAATCGCAATTTCCGTCTTGCCGTAGCCGACGTCTCCGCAGATCAGGCGGTCCATGATCTTATCCGATTCCATATCCGCCTTGGTGTCTGCGATGGCATTGAGCTGATCCTGCGTCTCTTCATAAGGAAAGAGCTCCTCGAATTCCCGCTGCCATACGGTATCCTTTTCAAAGGCATGCCCCTTCATAGCCTGACGTTTGGCATAGAGCTGCACCAGATCCTCTGCAACCTCAGCGACCGCTCCTTTTACCTTGTTCTTGGTTGTGGTCCATTCCTGGGTTCCGAGCTTGTTTAATTTAGGCTTGGCCGCCTCCTGAGATGCGTATTTTTGCAATACGCGCAGCTCTCCCGGGAGAATGTATAAGGTTCCGCCTCCGCCGTACTCGATCTTAATATAATCTTTGGCGATGCCTTCGACCTCGATCTTTTCGACGCCGCGATAGATTCCAATTCCGTGGTCCTCATGAACCACATAATCGCCGACCTTTAACTGGGCAAAATCCCGGATGGATTCCCCTTCATAGTGATGCTTTTTCTTTTTGCGTCTCGTTGCGGCCGTCCCGAAAATGTCCGTTTCCGCAATCACGAGAAAATGCAGCTGCGGATATTCAAACCCATGGGCAATGCTGCCGTAATAGGTCATAATCTCGCCGCCCTCCAGGATCCGATCCGGATTCTCGCTGTAAAAGGCAGACAGGCCGCGACCTGTCAGGTCTGTCGCCAGGCGCTTGGCCCTGGTGCGAGAGGCAGAGATAATCACAATGCGGTATTTTTGCAGACGGTATTTTTTAAGCTCCGTCACCAGGGTGTCAAAGCTCTTGTTGTAGCCGCCGACGCTCCTTGCATGAACAGAGACAATGCACTCCGGCATAAAAAAGCTGTTGCCGGTCACCAGGCCCGCAAGGCCAAGGCAGCGATAGGCACTGAGTTTGCCCAGGATGGTTTCAGCACTGGATACCAGTTCCATCTGCCCCGGCAGAACATAGCCTTTCTCGCTACGGCTGATCATGCTCTCACGAAATTCCAGCTCGACGGCATCTGCCTCTTCCTTAATATGGGCCGGCTCATCCAGAAAGACCATCGTGTAATCCTTTGGGAACAGCTCCAGAAGGCTATCCGTCTGCGGATAAAAATAATGAATATACCCTTCCAGTCCGTCCAGACTCCGGTACTCCAGAGCTTCCTCACAACGCTCTGCAATCTCACGAGACAGCCTCGTTGCTGCTTCCTGATGCCCGCTCGCCCGAAGAGTCTCTTCTGTTTCCTTTTCTTCTGCACGCATTCGGTCAATGCCATCGCTAAGCCTCTGGTCGGAGAGAACCAGTTCAATCGCCGGATAGATCTGCACCGACTCCAAAGGCTCAATGGACCTTTGGCTCTCCAGGTCAAAACTACGGATGGAATCCACCTCATCATCAAAAAACTCGATACGGTACGGGTTCTCCTCCGTCAGATCAAACACATCCAGAATATCGCCGCGAAGAGCGAACTGTCCCGGTGCATCGACCTGATAATTTTTCTCATATCCCAGGCGAACCAGTCTCTTTGTCAGATCCTCCAGAGAGAAAATCTGCCTCTTTTTCAAGGACAGCACGTTCTCTTTCATGACGTGCAGCGGAACCTGCGGTGTCATCAGGGCCGCAAAGGTTGTCACAATTGTTGTCGGTCGTCCCTCTACAATTCTGCGCAGACACTGCATGCGTTCCTTTTCGATCTCTTTGCCGCGCAGGTCCGCCTGATAGAAAATCAGATCCTTGGCAGGAAAGCTGAAGGTATTCCTGTCATAAAACAGATACTCATCTCGTATCTCACGAACTCTTTTGTCAGAATAGGTCAGAATGAGACGAAACCTTCCATACGGCAAAAGAGCGCTCTCCTTTGAGAGCGCAAAGGCAAGATGCAGCTTTTGAGAGGGAACACAGCCGTCTGCGATGGCCCTTCCTCCCGACTCTGTCAGAGCTTCTATGAGCTTTTGATATTCCGGTGCCTCCGAAAGAGGCGATGTCAATGTCTTCATGAATTGATCCTTATGCTGTCGAACGATACTGTCGACATCATACCATACTCCTGCGAAAATCACCTGCCGGCGTAAGCGTTCTGCCGTTCAGGACTCTTTGCCAGCCCCATCAGAGGATTTCAATCATGAATTCGTCCGCGAGGCGCCCGATTCATGTTGAAATCGCCAGGTGCTAAACAGATACAAAAGCAGCAGGAGATTTTCGTCTCCTGCTGCTTTTGTATCTGCTTTTGTTACTCCTTTTAAGATCCGGACTGCTCTGCGTTCTCCGCTTCTGCGGCGGCAAGGCATTCCCGATATTTAGCAAGAATGGCTTCTTCCACCTGCCTTCTTGCCTCTGCATGAATGGGATGTGCAATGTCCCGATATTCTCCCTCTGCCGTTTTCCGGCTGGGCATTGCAATAAACAATCCCTTTTCGCCTTCAATTACTTTAATGTCATGTACCACAAATTCGCTGTCGAGTGTAATTGAAACGATTGCCTTCATTTTGCCTGACTGAGCAATCCTGCGTACCCTAACATCTGTAATTTTCATAGCGATCCCTTCTACTTACATGCTGTATCTCTCGCCTTTTTCTTCAATGACGATTTGAACTCCACCTTCACCTTTATAAAATGCATTGCTCTGAATGGTACTGCCCGATTCCACAATACAGTTTTCGATATAGGCATTGTCCCCGATATAGACATCATTCAGGATCAAACTATTACGAATTACACAGTTGTTGCCAACATACACCTGCTGGAAGAGAACGGAATCCTCTACCGTTCCGTTCACGATACAACCACTGGACAGAAGGCTGCCCTTCACATTCACCCCTGCGTTGAATTTAGCCGGCGGAAGATCTGCCACCTTCGTATGAATTCCCGGATACTCCCGGAAGAAATAATTCCGAACCTCAGGTTTCAGGAAATCCATGTTCACCCGGAAATAATCCTCAACAGAAGCGACATTGTTCCAATACCGATCCGTCTTGTAGCCATAGATGCGCTTCACATCCTTATAGCGGATCAGGATATCCTGAACAAAATCAAACCGTCCTTCCTCCTCGCTGCGCTCGAGCAGTTCGATCAATGCACGTCTGCGAATGACATAGATTCCGCAGGAAATGGTCTGTGATTTTGCCACAATCGGCTTCTCCACAAACTCTGTGATTCGGCCATCCTCGTCCAGCTCCACAGTTCCGTAGCGTTCTACATTGACCTCCTCCGGCATATCCTTACACACCACCGTGATGTCTGCCCGTTTCGCCACGTGATACTCCAGGACCTCGTTGTAGTCCATTTTGTAGACACAGTCACCGGAGGTAATAACCACATACGGTTCATGTGAATTTTTCAGAAAGCTGATGTTCTGTGCAATGGCATCTGCTGTCCCCCGATACCAATTGCCATTTTCACTGGTAAAGGAAGGAGTGAACAGGAACATCCCGCCTTGCTTTCGTCCAAAATCCCACCACTTTGAAGAGCTCAGGTGTTCATTCAGACTTCTGGAATTGTACTGTGTCAGCACAGCCACCTTCTGCACTCTCGAATACTCCATATTCGTCAATGCAAAATCAATGCTGCGAAAGCTTCCTGCGATCGGCATTGCACAGGCTGCGCGTTTTCTGGATAACTCCCTCATGCGGTTGGATCGTCCGCCCGCCAGAATAATTCCGATTGCTCTCATACTGCACCTCCCTCTTTATTCAGAGTTCGGCCGCTTGCAAGCTTCCCTTCCGGATAATCCTCTGCTGTTGTTTTCCCGTTTATCATGACATTCTTACCGATGCATACGCCGGCAGGCACCTCCGTGTCCTCTGCAATAACCGTAAGTCCCTGGCAGTAAATGCCCGGATCCGTTTCATTCGGGATCTCTTCCCCGCAGCCAATGGTCACGTTGTCACGGATGTGCGCCCGTTCTGCCACAATGACCTTTTCCAGGTGGCATCCAGCATCAATCCTTGCGCCGTTCATAATGATGGAATCCTTGATCACGCTGCCTTCGCCGATCACAACATCGCTGCCGACCACAGACTGCTCCAGGCTGCCGTAAATCTCACTGCCGTCTCCCACGATCGAACGCAGTACACTGCTGTTCGGGCCGTAATACTGCGGCGGCAGCGAATCCACGTTCGTGTAGATCTTCCAGTACTCCTCGTAAAGGTTGAACTCCGGAATGATATCGATCAGCTGCATATTGGCTTCCCAATAAGAGGTCAGGGTTCCGACATCCTTCCAATAGCCGTTAAACTCATAGGCAAAGAGCCTCTCTCCCTTGTCCCTGCAATAAGGAATGATATGCTTGCCAAAATCCAGCTCCGGAATATCCTTGTTGGTCTCTAAGGCCTCCTTAAAGGCCTTCCAGGAGAAAATATAGATTCCCATCGACGCCAGATTGCTGCGCGGATTGGCAGGTTTCTCTTCAAAATCCGTGATCTGCCGTTTCTCATCCGTGATCATAATGCCAAAGCGTTTTGCCTCTTCCATCGGAACCGGCATGACTGCGATGGTTACATCTGCGTTGTTCTCCTTGTGAAAATCCAGCATGGACTCATAATCCATCTTGTAGATATGATCCCCGGACAGAATCAGAACATAATCCGGATGATAATTCTCCATATAACTCATGTTCTGATAAATTGCATTCGCCGTTCCTGTGTACCACTCCGTCCCTGCAATCTTCTCGTAGGGCGGCAGTACCGAAACACCTCCTGTCAGCTTGTCCAGATCCCACGGAATACCGATTCCGATATGCGTGTTCAGCTTCAGCGGCATGTACTGAGTTAAAACACCCACCGTATCAACTCCTGAATTGATGCAGTTGCTCAGCGGAAAATCAATAATGCGATATTTTCCACCAAACGGAACTGCAGGCTTTGCCATCTTGGAGGTCAGGATCCCCAGACGACTGCCGCGGCCTCCGGCCAGCAGCATTGCAATCATTTCCTTTTTGATCATCACGGTCACCTCTGCACCGTCTGTATTTATTGATCGGAAACGTTTTTGTTTCCGATGGTGCTAGTATAGCACATCTACTATTTGAGAAAAAGGCTTCCCGGCGCTTTTCCTGTCGCTTTTTTACAATAAGCATTTGCTTTGATGTCTGCATTTTGTCTATTTTTGCATATTTTTCCCACAGATGTTCCATGGCGTTGTTCAAAATCATGTTTATCTGTTACTGCAAAAATTCCAGGCACCGTCTGCGCAGGCATTTTCGAGTACCAAAATCGAGATGGTGCTAAACAGATACCAATATTTGCCACATCCCCCCCGTGCTCCTATAATGGGGATATCATCGATCGTAAACACATCCTGCGAATGTGTATTACATACACATATGTAGATAGAGAAAGGACCTAACTATGTATCAGATTGATTTTGAACGCCCCATTTCCGTTTTCTTCTGCGGAATCGGCGGTATCTCCATGAGCGGCCTCGCCGAGATTCTGGCAAGCCGCGGCTTCAAGGTTTCCGGTTCTGACCGCGCCTCCTCCTCCATCACGGAGGACCTTTCTACGCACGGGATCAAGGTCTTCATCGGCCAGAAGGCAGAGAACATCACAGATGATCTGGAGCTCGTTGTTTTTACTGCTGCCATTCATCCCGATAATCCGGAGTATCAGAAGGCACAGGAGCTGGGCATTCCTACATTAACAAGGGCTGAGCTTCTCGGTGAGATCATGCGCAACTACGACTGCCCCATTGCCATTGCCGGAACCCATGGCAAAACAACGACCACCTCTATGATCTCAGAGATCCTGCTCGCTGCAAATGAGGACCCTTCCATCTCCGTCGGCGGCATCCTCAAATCCATTGAAGGCAACGTTCGTGTCGGACATTCCCGGTATTTTGTTGCCGAGGCCTGCGAATATACCAACAGCTTCCTGTCCATGTTCCCTAAGATCGGTGTCATCCTGAATGTGGATGCGGATCACATGGATTTCTTTAAGGATCTTGCGGATATTCGCCGCTCCTTCCGCAAATTTGCCGAGCTGATTCCGGAGGACGGAACCCTCGTCATCAGCAGCGATATTGAGAATTACAAAGAACTGACAGAGGGACTTTCCTGCAAGATTGTCACCTATGGCAAAGACAAGAAAAACAGCGACTACTACGCCGTCAATATTCGCTACGATGAGGCTGCTCACCCCACCTTTACCTGCTGTCAGCATGTTGCAACCGGCGGACATACGCAGCTGATGAAGCTCTCTGTTCCCGGCGAGCACAACGTGTACAATTCACTGGCTGCCGTTGCTGTTGCAGATCTTCTCGGGATCAAACGAGACGACACGGCCGCTGCACTGGCCGCCTATACCGGAACGGATCGCCGCTTCGAATTCAAAGGAGACTGGAACGGCATCACCATCATCGATGATTATGCCCATCATCCTACCGAGATCGCCGCAACGCTGACGGCTGCAGCAAACATGCACAAGGATCGTGTGGTATGCATTTTCCAGCCCCACACCTATACCAGAACCAAAGCGTTTCTGGATGATTTTGCCGAAGCTTTGTCAAAAAGCGATGTTATCATTCTCGCTGACATTTATGCAGCAAGAGAAACGGATACGCTCGGGATCAGTTCCAAAACTCTGGCTGATAAAATCGCAGCCTTAGGACACAAGGAGGTTTATTATTTTCCCTCCTTTGAAGAAATTGAAAATTTTGTCCTGCAAAATTGCCGAAAAGGTGATTTGTTGATAACCATGGGCGCCGGAAATGTCACAGACATCGGTCCTGCACTGCTTTCCCGATAATTCATGAAAAGCTGTCCACGTTATCCACATTTTATGAGGCCAAAAGCCTTGTGGATAACGGACAGCCTTTTTTGTTCCAAAAGTCAGGTTATCCGCTTTATCCACAATATCCACCACGATTTTCATTTTCCGGCTCCTGCTGGGATGCTCATTTTTTCTGTTCAGTTTTACTATTTTGACCAAAAAAATCTGATGCTATACTCATCGGTATCCACTTAAGAAACGTACCCGTTCAGCGCCATCGAGGGTTTCCTTCGAAATATCTCGATGTGGCTGGCCAGAGGCCGACACCAGGAGGCAGGGTGCACTGCCTTCTCCTGTTTCGCACTGGCCACCTGCCTGTTTCAACATGAATTCGTCTGCGGGGCACCCGATTCATGTTGAAACAGACAGATGCTAAACGGATACAAAAACCAAACAGCAAAGGAAGATGACAGCTATGGGAGCGTTTGCAATTTACAATGACCGTGCCAGTGAAACCACGGCCATTTCCAATCTTTTTATTGATGATTATATGAAGGATGCCAATGATGCGCAGCTCAAGGTGTACCTTTACCTTGTACGCATGATGTCGGCCGGTCAGGTCACCAGCATCAGCGATATGGCAGATCTCTTTAACCATACCGAAAAGGAAATTATCCGCTCCCTTCGCTACTGGGAGAGGAAGGGCCTTCTAACGCTCCAGACCGATGCTGCCGGGAATCTTTCCGGCATCTATTTAAGAGAGCCCCGGGCCGCCATGCAGGCTGATCACCAGGTCATTTCCATCGCGCCGATGCTCGCTTCTGCCGCACCTGCTGCCGAGGCCAAGACATCACCGATGTCTTCTGCCACCGCTGCAGCTCCTGTTCCTGCCAAGGGTTCGGACATCTCTGCCAGCCAGATGGAGGAATTTCAAAAGAGTGATGCCAATCGTCAGCTCATGCTGATTGTCGAACAGTATATCGGAAAGCCGCTTTCTGTCCGGGAAGCCAAAACCATCTGTTTTATTGCTGAGCAGCTGCACTTCTCCGATGATCTGATCGATTATCTGGTAGAGTACTGCGTCGGTCTCGGCAAAAAGGATTTTCGTTATATTGAAAAGGTCGCTCTGAACTGGGCGGAGGCTGGAATTTCCACAACTGCGCAGGCGCAAAAGAGCGTGCAGAACGCACAAAGCGGTGCCGCAGGCAGCCGATCGCCGCGAAACACCAGAAATGCCGCCCGCTCCTACCAGACGTTTGAGAAGACCTCGTATGACATGGATGAACTGGAGCGCCGCCTCCTGAGTAACTGATTCCGGTTCAGCACAGAACACTTTCAGCGAGAATGGCTGAACTGATCACATTGAGACACTGAATACGAAAGGACCCCTCTTGTCACTGCCTAAAGAAGATTATGACAAGCTGATGCTGGAATACAGCAAAACACAGTCGGAACATCGCCGCGAGCTCGCACTAAGAAAATCCGAGGTCTATGCACATATCCCGGCCTACCGGGAACTGGAGCAAAAGGTCCCGGAGTTGTCTTACTCTGCTCTGCAGGAGCGTCTTGCCGGAAAACCTGCCTCGTTTTCTCTGAATGAGAAGCTGCAGGAAATCGCCCTCCGGAAGGTGGAACTTCTGAAAAATGCCGGTTATCCTGCGGACTACCTTCAGCTGCAGTACACCTGCCCCGACTGTAAGGATACCGGCTATATTGACAATCAAAAGTGCCACTGCCTGCGCCAGAAGGAAATTCACATTCTCTACCGGCAGTCCCACCTTGATCAATTGCTCAAGACCAATCGTTTTGATCTTTTGTCAACCGAATTTTATGAAGGTGAGGATCTGGAGCATTTTAACGGTGCAGTCGCCACCTGCCGCAAATTTATTGAGCATTTCGACAACTATGAAAATTTGTTTTTCTATGGTACAGTCGGTACCGGAAAATCTTTTTTGTCTATCTGCACGGCAGGAGAGCTGCTGAAGCTGGGCCATTCCGTCCTGTACTTTAGCTCGTCTTCCTTATTTGAGACCATCTCCTCTTATGTATTCGGGCAAGATAACAAAGCGGTATATCATCATTTTCTGGATGACCTGTATGGCTGTGAGGTTCTTCTCATTGATGACCTCGGTACTGAAATGACCAACAACTTTGTGGCAGCACAGTTGTTTTCCCTTTTGAATGAACGGGATCTGCGCAGGAAGGCTACGATCATTTCCACAAACCTTTCCCTGAAGGAATTAAGAGACCGTTATTCAGATCGTATTTTTTCAAGGATTACCAGCAGCTATACTGTAATGAAGCTTACCGGCCCCGACATTCGTCTGCGCCGTAAGATCAAGAAGTGACAGCTGTCAAGGCAGCTGCATCAGAAAGGGAGATATGGAACAGATTAAAAAGCATGACAAGCGTAAACTCGAGTCCATTCCGGTTGGTTCTCTTGGACTGGTTCCTGTAACCGGCTGTGAGGAGATCTGCAAGGAAATTGATTACTACCTGACCCAGTGGCGTGCAGAGCGTGAGAGCGAGCACAAAAACAGTCTGGCTTTCTCAGGGTATCAGCGTCCCACCTATATCGTCGATGTGGATCTGCCTCGTTTTGGCACCGGCGAAGGAAAGGGCGTTGTCAAACAGACCGTCCGCGGTATGGACCTCTATCTCATGGTAGATGTCGTTAACTACAGCAAGACCTATCGCATGTTCGGTGAGATCAATCATATGTCTCCCGATGATCATTACGCCAATCTCAAGCGTACCATTGCAGCCATCGGCGGCAAGGCCAGACGCATCACCGTCATCATGCCCTACCTCTATGAGGGGCGTCAGCACAAGCGTTCCATGCGGGAATCTCTGGATTGTGCACTGGCTCTTCAGGAGCTGGTACATATGGGTGTGGACAACATCATCACTTTTGACGCACACGATCCGCGTGTGCAGAATGCTATTCCGCTCTCCGGCTTTGACACTGTGCAGCCTGCATACCAGTTTATCAAGGGTCTCCTGCGCCACGTTGACGGACTGCAGTTTGATTCCGACCACATGATGGTCATCAGCCCGGATGAAGGCGGCATGAAGAGAGCTGTTTACACGGCAAATGTCCTTGGTCTTGATATGGGCATGTTCTATAAGCGCCGCGATTATACGCAGGTTGTTGACGGACGCAACCCGATTCTGGCACACGAATTCCTCGGCTCCTCTGTTGAGGGCAAGGATATGATCATTATCGATGATATGATTTCGTCCGGCGAAAGTGTTCTGGAGGTTGCCAGAGGTCTGAAAAAGCGCAATGCAGGCCGTATCTTTGTGTTCGCAACCTTTGGCCTGTTCACCTCCGGTCTGGAGCAATTCGACCAGGCCTATGAGGAAGGTCTGATTGACCGTGTCCTCACGACGAACCTGATTTATCAGCCCAAAGAGCTCCTGGATCGTCCCTGGTACATCAGCTGCAGCATGAGCAAGTATATCGCCTATATCATCGATACACTGAACCATGACAGCTCCATCTCAGATCTTCTGGATCCTTATTCCAGAATTAAGAACATCATCACTCGCTATCGTGAGAATGGACTGCATACCATTGACTGAGTGCAGCATCTGCAAAATAACGAGCCAGATAACACAAAATGATTCCGCTGCGTAGCAGCAGACAGCATAAGAGCGGCTGACCAAAGAACTGGCCAGCCGCTCTTTTATTGCTTTAATTCAGGTAACTGCTTTAATTCAGGTAACTGATAAATCGGTTTCCTGCCTGCTGGAATTGTTCAGAGGCCTCCTGAATCGTCAAGAGGTATACACTTCCTGCTGAAGGATCATAGAGCTCCACCTTTTCCGGACCATATCCTACAATCAGAACAATTCTTTCTTCCTCGCAGGCATAGACAGGATATCCTTGTCCAACATAATACAGGACCTCGTCCAACGTACAGCCTGAAAGGTTCATGACCACAGCATCCGTCAGTTCTTCCTCCAGAATTTCCAGCGAGGTCTTTCCCTCTGCCAGAAGCCCTGCAACATCTGCATTTTTGTTCTCATGCAGCAGCATCGCTTCCAGACAAACCTCCTGGCTGCTGCGCTGCGTGGATCCTTCCGACATGGTTGTCAGGTCATCGATTTCACTGCGCTGGGGGCTCGTTTTTTTCCAGACATACTGCCCTGCCGCATTCAGAACAACACCGGTATCATAACTGCTCCCCTGTGTAATGGCATAGGAAATGCTCGTCGTCTGCTCTGCATAGCCTTTGCAGTTGTAAACGTAATACTGCATGGCATCCCCGCCCGTTCCCGCCTGCTGCGGCGTCAGTTCCCGCGATCCCTCATACAGAATCTCCTGCGGACGCATATACTGACAGGTCGACCAGTCGCTGATTCCCACGCTGATTTGAACGATGATTCCATATCGAGAGCTGGAAGCGGTCTGTGTCAGCTGCGTCTGGCTCTCCGAGGTCCCGCTGCTGATCGTATCCTCCCTGGCGGGAACATAATCCTGAATGCCGTTTCCGGTGCTGCCGGTCGTTTTTTGCACGCGCTTTAAAAGTGCCTGGCTGTCCCGGATCTCACACCCCGTCACGTAATAACCGTCCTGGTGATAATCCTCCAGAATATTCAGCTCCTGGTCCACAATATAAATGTGCTCCATCGGCAGCACTTGCGTTCCGGTGCTGTCGGTTACGATATCTTCCGTCCGAACGGTTCCGTAAATCAGATCCTGCCCCATAAAGCCCAGCGGAATGGCGTAATACCCTTCCGAAGGTTCTATGGTAATCTCCTTCATTCCGTTGAGATTGTACAGGTGAATGTTTCCTGTACTCGTCCCATCCTGCATTTCCTGGCAGGCTACGAGCACACCGCTTTCCGTTATGGCACAGCTGCGTTCCGAAAGCTGTCCCTCCACCATCCGAAGACTGCAGGTATTCACATCAATTTCATAAAGAGCATCCTCGATGATCAGGTACAGTTTGCCCTTTTCCACGTCATAATGCGAGATTTGCTCGATTCTGTCATTTAGAATTTCAAAGGAACCATTGTACGGAACGAATACCTTTTCCTCCACGGTATGGTACGTGCCATTGTAATGAAAGAAGGAAATTCCGGTATCGCCTTCATGCTTTCCGCAGTTCATATAGCCATAGACGAGGAAATCGACGCTACCGTCCTCCTCCATGTGCAGAACACGAATGTCATGTTCTGCATTGGTTTCCCGAACACCGGTATCCCCGGCCGAATCAAAACCGTAAATATAAATCAGCCGATTGTCAGAGGAAGAAACCTCATACAGCCTTCCATCATGGACAAAGACTGTGACATCTTTTTTGCTGCTCTGCAAAACCTGCATCCCGGTATCTGCAATTCCCAGTTCCAGATTGCCGCTTGTTCCGGATGGATGCTGCGGATCAAAATCCTGTGACATCGTCCGTTCATAATCCATCAGATAA
Source organism: Lachnospiraceae bacterium (assembly GCA_963605745.1). GTDB lineage: Bacteria > Bacillota > Clostridia > Lachnospirales > Lachnospiraceae > CAG-791. The sequence goes on along the minus strand of CAVCWT010000014.1, from coordinate 34,214 downwards.
AAACGATCCGTTCCCTTTTTAAGTTCATAATACTCCGTACATCTGTAGAGCCTAGTCTCCTGCACCGTCTCATCTGCCTCCGGCTGCACGGACACATAGTAGCTTCCCTGAATTCCGATGCTGTCATTCTCGATTGCCGTAATGGTATACACCGGACTGGTTACCTCTGTTGGCGCAAGGTTCCCCCAGGTCACCTGATCTGCACTGTTGTACAGCGTAACGGATGCAAAGGACCGATTGGATACCGTATCAGAGGACTCGAGATAAACGGACAGCTCTTCCTCATTGGACTTGTCGAATGTCATATCATGAAAGTCCTTTGCAAAGTCCAGGGCCTCCTCTGCGGTCTCATACTCACTGTCGTCCTCTGTGTAGAAAAATCTCGTATAATACCTGATTTCCCCGGTCTCTTCGGTGGACAAAATGAGCACCAGCAGATACTCCGTTCCCGACTCAATCAGGTTCTTAAAAGAGAGTGATACAACCGCCTGATTCCCAGACACCTGAACATTCGGTTCCCCCTCCTCAATTAAGCGGTTCCCTGTGATATCACGCACTTCCATCGACAGCGATGTTATGGTCTGCCCATAGAGTTCCACCTGTGCACTGGTCGTCCGCTCGGATGAAATGGGAGTGAGCGGGGCACGGTATGTCCCGGGATTCCTCTCCCGAATGGATCCGTAAAGCGTATTAAAAACAGTACTGCCGGTACTCATGGAAACGACCGGCAGTACTGCCTCTGACATCTCTGTTGTGGTCTGCGTACTGGTTCCTGTTGCAAAAATCTCCAGGAGTACAAAGGTTACACAGAACAAAACGATAGCATATAGAATTCGATAAAAGGTTTTTCGCATAGATTACGTGCCGTATCTCACACTACTTGCGAGCCGTCTCCAGACGGATCAGGGCTCGATACAATTTAGCCTCTGCACGCGCCTTTTCCTGAGCAGACAGCGACAATTGCAGCCGTTTCTCTGCGCGTTCTCTGGCCCTCTGCGCACGATCTACATCAATCTGATCCTCCCATTCCCAGGTGGTCGGAAGGACACGGCATCTTCCGTTCATAACAGAAATCATGCCGCCAATACACGCAGCCCTTCTCCCGGAGTCATCCTCCATGGTGATTTCCGCAGTTCCCATGCCAATTGCTGTGCAATAATTGGTATGTCCTGCCAGAATGGCTACGTCCCCATCGATGGTACGCAATTTAATTTTCTGAACGTTCCCATCATATTCCAGACCATCCAAAGATACAACCTGTATCGGAAAGGTTGACATATTCTGTCCTTTCTATGACTGTTGCTCTGCCTTGCGGAACACATCATCGATGGTTCCGGCCATCAGGAAGGCACTTTCCGGCAGCTCGTCGCATTCGCCATCAAGAATCATCTTAAAGCCGCGAATCGTTTCCTTCAGCGGGACGTATGTACCGGGGATTCCTGTAAACTGTTCTGCTACAGAGAAACTCTGTGACAGGAAATTCTGAATCTTTCGTGCGCGGTACACAGCATTTTTGTCCTCGTCCGAAAGCTCATCCATTCCCATGATCGCAATGATATCCTGCAGCTCGCGATAGCGCTGCAGTACCTGCTGCACGCCTCGAGCCACCTGATAATGCTCTTCCCCTACGATTTCCGGTGACAGAATCCGGCTGGTGGAATCCAACGGATCAACGGCAGGATAGATTCCCCGGCTGGCAATGTCTCTGGAGAGAACCGTTGTTGCATCCAGATGCGTGAAGGTCGTTGCCGGAGCCGGGTCGGTCAGATCATCTGCAGGTACATAGACCGCCTGAACAGAGGTAATGGAACCTTTCTTTGTGGAGGTAATGCGCTCCTGCAGCGCTCCCATTTCCGTTGCAAGTGTCGGCTGATAGCCTACGGCAGAAGGCATGCGGCCCAACAGTGCAGACACCTCGGATCCTGCCTGTGTAAAGCGGAAAATATTGTCAATAAAGAGCAGAACGTCCTGATTTTTGACATCGCGGAAATATTCCGCCATGGTAAGGCCCGACAGTCCAACGCGCATTCTTGCTCCCGGCGGCTCGTTCATCTGTCCGTAAACCAGTGCCGTTTTATCCAGAACGCCGGATTCCTTCATTTCCCCGTAAAGGTCATTTCCTTCACGTGTTCTCTCTCCAACCCCGGTAAAAACCGAAATTCCGCCATGTGCCGTTGCCACATTGTGGATCAGCTCCATGATCAGCACGGTTTTGCCTACACCGGCACCGCCGAACAGACCGATCTTTCCTCCCTTTGCGTAGGGGCAGATCAAATCAACGACCTTAATGCCCGTCTCGAAAATCTCCTGTGCCGGGACCTGTTCTTCAAAAGACGGTGCAGGACGATGTATGGACCATCGCTCCTGTGTTGTAGGTGCCGGCATGTTGTCTACCGGCTGTCCCAGCAGATTGAATACCCGTCCAAGGCATTCCTCCCCGACCGGCACCGAAATCGGTGCTCCGGTATCCACAGCCTCCACGCCGCGGGCAAGGCCGTCCGTAGAGCTCATGGCAATGCAGCGCACCACTTCATCGCCAATCTGCTGTGCCACTTCAGCAATCAGTGTATGATCACCAATCGGGATTTCGATTGCATTGTTCAGGTCCGGCAGCTCGCCTTCTGCAAAGCGAATATCCAGAACAGGACCTGTAACCTGTATCACCTTTCCCTTGTGTTGTTCACTCATTTCCAGTCATCCTTTCCGTTCAGAAAACAGCACTAGGCCTCCTCTGCGCCGGCCACAATTTCTGTGATTTCCTGTGTAATACTGGCCTGTCTCGCACGGTTGTAGTTCATGCTGAGCGTGTCAATCATTTCTTCCGCATTGTCTGTTGCCGCTTCCATCGCCGTTCGCCTTGCTGCCAGCTCGCTGGCCACTGAAACATTCACGCTGGTATACAGAATTCCTGCCAGATAATCCGGCACAATGGAATTAAACACGGTCTCCGAATCCGGCTCATACAGAATCAGATTCCGAACCCTGCCCTCTGCTTTCTCCTGTGCGTCATCTGCCCTCTTAGGCTCCTTAAAATCCGACAGTGGCAACATTGCCGTCACTGTGGGGGTCTGGGTCATCATCGATTTGAATTCTGTAAAGCACAGGCTGACATGACCGGCATTCCCCTTTCGGAACTCCTCACAGATCAGCCTCGCAATTTCAAAGCAATCCGAAGGGTCAATCTCTGCCACCTCTGAAAAGGCGTCGGAAACCAGCGATGCTCCCTTTCTCTGAAAATACTCCAATGCCTTTTTGCCGATCGGAAGAACGGCATAATCCTTCCCTGCGATCTCAGCCTCTGCCAGCTTAAACAGATTGGCATTGTATCCGCCTGCCAGTCCTCTGTCACCGGCAATGACAATATACAGCCACTTTTGGCCGGGACCGGGTTTGACATAGGGCGACTGAAATTCCGTATTCTCACAGGCAATGCTCGTCAGGGTTTCATGCAGGGCTTCATAGTACGGCTTGCTCTGTTCTGCTTTTTCTTTGGCTTTTCGAAGCTTGGATGCCGCCACCAGCTGCATTGCTTTGGTGATCTGCATGGTGTTCTGAACACTCTTAATCCGCAGCTTCACGGCCTTCATATTTGCAGCAGCCATGCTCTATCACCTTTCCATCAGAAAATCCTTTGTGTACGCCTCCAGGGCCACCTTCAGATGCTCTTCAGCTTCGCCCTCGAGCTTGCCGCTCTCACGGATCGCATTCATGGCAGCAATTCCATCCGAATCCTGATCCAGTGCCGTATACAAGCCGTTCTCGTACGCTGCAACCTGATCTGCCGGTACCTCTGACAGAATGTTTTTGGTGACTGCATACAAAATAGCGATCTGTTTTTCCACCGGCACAGGGCTTGCGTTCTTTTGCTTGAGAACCTCAACAATTCTGGCTCCCTGCTCCAGCCGCGCCTTCGTATCTTTGTCAAGATCTGACCCGAACTGCGCAAAGCTCTGCAGCTCGCGGTACTGTGAATAAACCAGCTTCAGCGTTCCTGCAACCTTCTTCATCGCCTTAATCTGTGCATTTCCTCCGACTCGGGAAACCGAAATGCCGGGGTTAACCGCCGGCATGATTCCGGAGTGGAACAGCTCTGTCTCCAGGAAGATCTGGCCGTCCGTAATGGAAATGACATTGGTCGGAATATAGGCCGATACATCGCCTGCCTGTGTCTCGATAATCGGAAGCGCCGTCAACGACCCGCCTCCCTTTTCTGCTGACAGCTTGGCTGCGCGCTCCAGGAGTCTTGAATGCAGATAGAATACATCTCCCGGATAGGCCTCGCGTCCCGGCGGGCGGCGAATCAGAAGGGACAGTGCACGATAAGCCACGGCATGTTTGGAAAGATCATCGTAGACGATCAATACATGCCGTCCCTGATTCATAAAATACTCGCCCATTGCACAGCCTGCATAGGGTGCAATGTACTGCAGAGGCGACGGCTCGGATGCCGTTGCCGCAACAACAATCGAGTATTCCATTGCGCCGTTTTGCCGCAGCTGCTCTACCAGGTTTGTTACGGTCGAACGCTTCTGCCCGATGGCAACATAAATGCAGATGACATCCTTCCCCTTCTGGTTCAGGATGGTATCAATCGCAATCGTTGTTTTGCCGGTCTGGCGGTCTCCGATGATCAGCTCGCGCTGGCCTCTTCCAATCGGAATCATGGAATCGATGGCCTTGATCCCGGTCTGCAGAGGTTCCTTTACCGGCTGTCTGTCCAGAATTCCGGGAGCCGGGGATTCTACCGGGCGATATTCCTCGCCTTCAATCGGTCCCTGTCCGTCAATCGGCTGACCAATCGCATTGACAACTCTGCCAATCAGCGCCTCACCTGCCGGAACGGATACCACGCGGCCGGTTCTTTTTACTGTCTGTCCTTCACGGATCCCGACATCAGAACCGAACAGCACCGCAGAAACACTTGTTTCCTCCAGGTTCTGTGCCATTCCGTAGGTTCCGTTTTCGAACTCCAGCAGCTCTCCGGACACGCAGTTCATCAATCCGCTGACACGGGAAATTCCATCTCCAACGGTCAGGACCGTACCCGTCTCATTCTGGACGATCGCATTCTGATAGTATTTAATCTGACTGCGGATCACCTCAGATATCTTCTCTGGTTTTAATTCCATTCGAACCACATCCTTTTCTTGCATCTGTTTAGCACCTGACGATTTCAACATGAATCGGCCGCTTCGCGGACGGATTCATGATTGAAACCATCAGGTGGCCAAGGCCCGAAGGGCCTATGGCCAGCCACATCAAGGTTTTCCATAGGAAAATCGAGATGCGGGTGCTAAATAGTTACCTTTTCTTCTCAAATGGTATCTATTCTGTCTCCTGCTGCACGATCTCTTGCTACAGTACGGTCTCATCCAGTCTCTTTTTGAGATCCGCAATCCTTCCGCGGACACTTCCGTCATACAGGCGTCCTTCCAGTTCTACGCGCATTCCGCCCATGAGTGTGGCGTCCGTTTTGTAATGAAGGATGACTTTTTTGCCGCTAATCTGTTCCAGTTTGCTCTGCAGACGCTCTTCCTGCTCTTTGGACAGCTCTGCTGCACTGGTCACATAGGCATCCGCAATGCCATGATCCTCGTTGTATCGACTGCGATAAGCCGCAGCACAGGCACGAAATTCCCGAAGAAGACCTTTCTCTGTCAACAGCTTCAGGAAATTCAGCATGTATGGATGCAGCACATCGCCAAAGGCCTGATCCAAAAGGCCAAGGCGTTCCTTTTTCGGCACGGAAGGCTCCTGCAGCAGACGAATATACTCCGGATTCTCCCGAAGGAGCTCCTGCACGACATCCAACTCTGCCATCAGCGCATCTGACAACTCTTCGGACGCCGCAAGATCGTACAGACTCTTTCCGTACAGGCTCCCTGCATTCGTCATGATGCCTCTCCTACATGATCCAGAAATTCATCGATCAGCTTGCGGTGATCCTCTTCATGAATTTCCTTTTCAACAACCTTTCCTGCAATATCCATGGCAAGGCTTCCGATCTCGTCCTTAGCCTCATTGATTGCCTTTTTCTTTTCCTGGGCAATGTCAGCCTCTGCACGGGAACGGATCCCTGCTGCCTGCTGCTCGGCCTCCTGAATGGTCTTGTCCGCCTTGGCCTGTGCCTGTTTCTGGGCTGTCTGAATAATCGCTGCCGCCTCAGCCCTGGCATCAGACAGACTGGTTTCATATTCTGTCCGCAGCCCCTCAGCCTCCGCTTTGGCCGCCCGCGCCTCTGTCAGTTCCTTTTCCGACAATTGCCGACGCTTTTCCAGAATTTCATTGATCGGCTTGAACAGGAATTTTTTTACCAGCAGCATGGTCAGAAACAGGTTCAGAATCGTTGCGACAAAGGTCCACGGTACTATGGTAACGAGACTTTGTGTTTCCATTCCTACTCCTCCTGCGGATTCTACTGCAGATAATTCATGAACATTCCAGGTGCCACAAAGATCAAGAGAAGGCCCGTTACAAAGCCATAAATACCGGTTGTCTCTGCGATCGCGCAGCCCAGCAGCATCGTACTGGTAACGTCACTCTTGCACTCCGGCTGTCTGCCGATGGCCTCCAGTGCCTTTGCCACGGCATTGCCTTCACCAATACCAGGTCCGATACCTGCAATCAACGCACAGCCTGCACCAATCCCGCATCCAGCGAGTGCAATTCCTCTTGCCAGTAACTGAAAATCTCCCATGATAACCTCCTGTTGTATGTTATGGGTGTGAATGTTATCCCTCTGCTGCGTTGGCAATATACATTGTCGTCAGCATGCAGAAAATAAATGCCTGCATAAATCCGGTAAACCAGTCAAAATACAGTGATGAAATCGCCGGGATTCCGACATCCAGAATCGGAATCTGTGACAAAACCTCTCCCACTGCCCCGGGAATCAGTCCGAGGATTGCTGAGGAGGCAAGTGCAAGAGCCCAGTAAATTAGCCCGTCAATCACAACGCCTGACAGAATGTTGCCGAAATGACGGCAGGCCATGGACACCGGTGTTGCCAGCTCAGACAGCACATTGAATGGTGTCATAACAGCAATTGGCTGTGTATACCCCTTCAGATATCCTCCCAGGCCGCTGGCCTTGATCTTGGTTGCCGTGATCATAATAAAAACAACAACCGCCCAGGCAGCCTCGGTTGACAAATCCGCTGTGGGACTCCAGACGCCTACAAGGCAGATCAGGTTGGACAGGATGCTCGTAGAGAACAGGGCTGCAATAAAGGGAATCAGAGCATCAAATTTCGTTCCGCCGGTATTGTTCCTCACAAAATTCGTGCACAGCTCCACCAGCCACTCCGCCACAGCCTGCCGCTTGGTAATGTTCTCCACCTTCAGGTCATGTGTAAGGAACAGGCACAGCACCAGAATGATCCCCATGATCACCCAGGAAACAACCAATGTTTCCGAGATGATAATGTCCCCCAGGATCGGAATCCCAGTTGGTATTCTCGCGAGTATTTTGGCTCCTTCAATTGAGAATTCCATGACTCAATCTCGCTTTCTCTTGTAATCCAGAATTCCCTTTCCCCGGATGAGGAAGCTGGGAATCAACAACGGTATAATCGCCGCCACCGGGTTGATGACAGGGAGCACAATGGCCAGAATGATGAACAGAATCTGTCCCATCGTGCGGTAGCGATAGGACAGTGTCATTTTGCGTCTTGCATTATCATAATTTTCTTCAGATGATGCCTGTTCTGCCACCAGTGCCATAATAAAAAAATTGCCGACAGAAACCAGACACCCCAGAATGCCTCCCAGAATTACACCGGTGCCAAACGGTACAGACGCCTCCACAATGTGCAGCAAGCCGAACAAAACCACCATGACAGCCGTTGCTGCCGCTGTCCCGACTGCCACAAATTCAGTTGCCTCTTTCACTGCGCCGGATAACTTCATTCCACTCCTCGTTCCACTCGTTTCTGCTTAATAATGACGGTTAAATGCGACAGGGGCTTTCTTTTCATCTGCTTTCCTGCGTGTTGCAGACAGGTAAACCTTGTAGGCCGTCATAAAGGAGGCCCCCAGTCCCAGGATCAGGGCCGGAATATAAATCCACAGACCAATCCCCAGACGCGTCACCAGAAAATAGCCGCCCAAAAGGCACATCAGAACCGGTGTCACCAGTGACAACCCCAGCTGTCCGATCAAGGATATATTGCGAATCAATGCAGAAAAATCTCGAATCATTTCATTTCTCGGAGCCAGTGTCTTCCGTCATTTTCATTCCTGTTAAATCTATCATGCATTCATCAGCCTTTCCTGTTTCTTAGCTGATGCTAACGAGTGTATCATAACAAAATTGCACGATGTACCGCAACAAACAACGCGTGTGTTTATCATTTTTTCATAATGCCGTTACTGCCCACACATCAGCCTTCAGCAGATCCCGGCGAAAATATCAGCTGTAGAAGCACTCAAAAGACCTCCCGCGGCAGATGCACGGCGTCCGCTGCAGGAGGTCTCTTTTCGACTCCCATTCGATACAAAAATCCTAATAAAAGATATGACCGCCGATCGTATATTTGGGTGTTACCTCAGGGATCGGCGTGCGGAAAAACAGGCAATCGCCTACATTGGTCTGTCCGGACATTGCAGCATCTGCTGCCTGGTAGCAGGAGTCCGTTGCCTCATTGTTGGCAAGGGCCACAGCAAGTCTTCCGGACATCGCCGGAGAGAACTGGTTTTTTTGATAAATCACGCCGGACACCGTATTCGGGAAGGCTCCGGACATCAATCGGTTCATGACAACTGCGCCGACGGCAACCTGCCCCTGGTAGGACTCTCCTCCTGCCTCACAGTAAATCAGATTGGCAAGGAGGGTCCGGTCTCCTTCTTCAAAGCTGATGTTGGATAAACTGCGCCACGCACTGGCATCGGATAATGCCTGTAAGCGCCGTTCCTCTGCCAGCTGCTGTTCCAGCGCCGACACCGTTGCGTTCTGTTCCTTCAGCTGATCCTGCAACAGCTCCACAGCATCCTGCGCAGAGCTGATCTGTGCGTTGGTCGTGTTCAAGGCTCCTGCCGTTTGACTCACAAGGGAGTTAACTGCCTCTGCCTGCTGATTTACATCGTTATGGAGGCTCTCCAGTTCCTGCTGCTGCTGTTCGAGCTCCTCCTGCTCAGCCTCGAGCTCTTCCTTTTTCTCTGAAACCGCCTTGGCCGTTTCCTTATAGGCCTGCAGCGTTTTCTGATCATACTCATTCATCGCTTCAATGTAATTGCTGCGATTCAGAAGATCTCCGTAGGAATTGGACCGCAGCAGAATTTCCAGGTAGTAACCATTTCCCTTTTCGTAGATGAACTGAATCCGCTTTTTCATGGATTCATACTGATTTTCCTGCGTCTGAATTGCCTCGTCCAATTCCTTCTGGGTCTTGTCAATCTCTTCTTGTTTTGCCTCAATCTCCGTATTTTTGTCGCTGATTTGTGACGAGAGTCTGGCAAGATTTCCAGACAACGTGCTGAGCTGACTGCTGTAATCATCCAGCTGATCGGACAATTCGGTTTTCGTTTTTCCCAGATCCTCAATCTGGTCCTGCCCCTCGTCAACAGCCTGCCGTGTCTGACTCGCGGCTGCCTTTGCTTTTTTCAGGGCTTCCTGCGTCTCTTGCGTTGCATAAACCGGCATTGCCACCTTCGCAGACAGTAGCACCACAAGAGCTCCGGAGAGCAGCAGTTCTCCCCGGAGCATTCCATATCGTTTTTTTGACTTCTGTTGTTTTCTTACTTTTTTCGGGCGATTGTTCCGCCTTTTTAACATCATGGAAATGATCAACTTCCTTACACTGTCAGTTCGATTCGGCGCCCGCTTTCCTGATATTGCTCATACAAAACGCCGGCTGCATCAAACATTTTCTTGCTGGCAATGTTGCCATCAGAGCCTGCATACTTGTCACTCTTGTAAATGACCTTGTGAATCCCCGCCTGAATAATTGCCTTCGCACACTCATTGCAGGGGAACAGGGACACATATAATGTCGCCCCCTCGAGCGATCCTCCGCGATAATTCAAAATCGCATTCAGCTCACTGTGCGTCACAAAAGGATACTTGGTCATCAGTGGCTTGCCTTCCCTGTCCCACGGGAACTCATCATCGCTGCAGCCCCTGGGCATGCCGTTGTATCCGATGGACAGAATCTTCTGTTCCTTGCTGACGATGCAGGATCCAACCTGTGTGTTGGGATCCTTGGAGCGCATTCCTGCCAGCTGCGCCACTCCCATAAAATACTCATCCCAGGAAATATAATCGGTTCTTTTTGCCGACATCACATATCCCCTTTATTTCGTACCAAAAATACGATCGCCCGCATCACCAAGACCAGGAATAATATATCCATGCTCGTTCAGATGATCATCCAGTGCTCCGATATACAGATCTACATCAGGATGTGCCTCCGTAAAGGCTTTCACACCTTCCGGCGCTGCAATAATGCACAGGAAATGAATTTTCTCGCAGCCATGTTTTTTCAGCTGTGTCACAGCGTCTACCGAAGAGCCGCCGGTTGCCAGCATAGGATCTACCACGAACACCTCACGCTCTGCGCTGTCTGCCGGAAGCTTGCAATAGTACTCCACCGGCTTTAGTGTTTCCGGATCGCGATACATTCCGATATGACCAACCTTTGCCGCAGGAATCATTTTGAGCATGCCGTCAACCATTCCGAGGCCTGCACGAAGAATCGGAACAACAGCCAGCTTCTTGCCTCTGAGCTCTTTTGCCGTACAATGTGCTACCGGTGTATCAATCTCCACATCCGCCAGCTCCAGATCTCTGGTTGCCTCATAGCAAAGGAGCATCGCAATCTCTCCAACAGTCTCACGGAAAGCCTTTGTTCCTGTCGTACGTCTGCGAATAAATCCAATCTTATGCTGAATCAACGGATGATCCATTACCACAACCTTTGCCATTTCCTTATCCTCCTTGTACGGATGCTCTTTTTATGTTCTGAATGTGTGCTGCTATGATATTGCTTTCCTATCTTTTTACCGCTTTTTATCGTATTCTGCAATCTTTGTTACTCTTCTTGTGTGACGTTCTCCCCCGGAAAATGCCGTGGTAAGGAAGGTATCTACAATATCCAAAGCTACATTTTCGCCCACAACACCAGCCCCAATGGACAGAACATTGGCATCATTATGCTCTCTGGTGAGTCGAGCTGTCGTAACATCATGGCATAATGCGCATCGAATTCCCGCAACCTTATTGGCTGTAATGGACACGCCGATTCCTGTAGTACAGATCACAATTCCTTTCTCGGCCTCTCCCTTTGCAACCGCCTCTGCCGCAGGGCCCGCATAATCCGGATAATCGCAGGACTCTTTGCTGTAGGTTCCGAAATCCTTTATCTCATAGCCTTGTTCCTTCAGGTGCTGCATCACCGTCTCCTTCAGATCAAATCCGCCGTGATCACTCGCAATTGCAATTGTCATCTTCCTTCCTCCATCATCAAAAGCCGTTGGTGTGGGGCTTTTGGGGTTTTCATCACTTTGTTAATGCAATCTATTGAAATCCTCTTCATCCTTTTACAGATGTACTACCTTCTGTCCTGCCGCCTTCATCAGCCGGTTCATAATTGCCATTCCCATGCCGCCCTGCAAGGAGCCTTGCGTTCCCCTGGAATTCTGGATCTCCTGCGAGCCGATCTCTTCGTCGGAGAACGATTCCGAGAACATCACTGTGCAGCCTTCATCATCAAACTCACGCAGAATCCGGAACAGTTCTCTTGCAATCTCATTTTCATCCGACCTGCTGCCGGCGCTGTGAACACAATCCGCCCTGTAGATTTTCTCCGTTTCATCTGTGCAGATCACACCGGTTTTTGCACCGTTTTGTTTTGCCTTTTCCAGTTCCTCATTAATATAGGCCGTCACCTTTTCCATGGGTCCGTCTACAATGGTCAGATCACCTCTGGGTGCATAATGACGGTACTTCATTCCGGGAGCCTTCGGTTTTTCCTTGGAATCTGCAGACAGAATCGTTCGATCCACATCCACCGTTCCCAGCGTTTTGACCAGCATTTCCTGCGTAATAAAACCAGGTCTCAAAATCATCGGCTGCGGCTCCGTCAAGTCAATAATGGTAGACTCGAGCCCGATTCCTACCTCTCCGCCATCGATGATCATCTCAATCCGCCCGTCCAGATCCTCCCGGCAATACTCGGCAATGGTCGGGGAGGGTCTTCCCGATCGATTGGCAGAAGGGGCTGCAATATAACCGCCGGCCTCCTGAATCAGCGCCTGCGCAATGCGATTGCCGGGGAAACGGATTGCCACCGTATCCATGCCTCCTGTTGTTTCATAAGGGACCTTCTCTCCCTTCCTGAAAATCATTGTCAAAGGTCCCGGCCAGAATGCATCTGCCAGGAGCCTGGCCTCCTTCGGAATCTCCTTAACAATCGGCGGAATGTCCTCCCACCGGCAGACATGCACAATCAGAGGATTGTCTGAGGGACGTCCCTTTGCCGCGTAGATCTTTTTCGAGGACTCCGGGTTTAAGGCATCCCCTCCGAGTCCGTATACTGTTTCGGTCGGAAATGCAACCAGTCCGCCCTCTCGCAGAATCCTTCCCGCCTCACAAATGGCGGCCCGGTCGATCTTGTCCTCTGTCATTGACACAAACTGTGTATGCACTTTCACACCTTCTTTTCATGAGGAATCCATTCCCCATCGCCTAGCCTCAAAGTTTACCCGTCCAGCATTTGCAAAATAACTGTACCAGGCCTACTGATTCATATAATTGGCGATCTCATCCCAGACATCCGCGGTTTCGAACTGCAGCTTCCATTCTGCCACACCCTTGATATCAAAGCTCTGCATGACATCCAGTTTTTGCTGCAGTGACTGTGCATCCTCCACCCAGATCTGAATCAGCGTTCCGTTTTCTGTCGTTTCTGCATAGTTCTGCCCGGTGCTCGCATCCCAGCTTGCTGTCATTCCATGCTCTGCCATATAGGACTGAACGTCTGCCATTCCAAGTGCTGACGAGGTAACGCTGCCGTTTTCTGTTTTCCATACTCTGGTGTAGAACGGCACGGCATTGATCAGGCGATCTTTGGCAACTCCTGCATTCAGAGCTCTTTGAATGCCCTCTGTCACGTATGTGATGGAAGCCACACTGCCGGCTTCCTGACTGCCTGCATAATGCTCATCATAACCCATGACGATCAGATAATCCGCAAAAAGGCTCTGTTCCTCCAGATCGTAATGATAATTGTATTCATAGTACGGATAGTTATCCACCGACAGGATCACGCCCGCCTTTCTGCAGGCAATGGACAGTTCCCGGATGAATTCAATGTAGTCATCTCCGTATTCCGAAGGAATCTGCTCAAAATCGACGTTGATTCCTTCAAAGCCGTAGGTGCCCTGTTCCTCCATCAGCTGGTTGATCAGATTCGTACGGGAATCCAGTGTTGTCAAAAACGTGTGATTGTCCAGCTGCTGCAGCGATGTAGAGTTGATATTATCTACAACGGCCCATACCTGGCAGCCCAGATTATGCGCCTGTGTCACATATTCCTGTGTTGCCGCCTTTTCCACATTTCCGTTGTTGTCGCTGACCCAGTACCAGGTCGGTGCAATCACATTCACACTCTTTGTCTGGGCCATATACGAGGTCAGAGTTACGTTCCCCTGTGCCCCCCACACGTTGTGGAATGCCATGTTAATCTTGCCTTCCACTGTCTGATGGGTATATTCCGGTTCGCTGTAATCCGTTACTGCAGTCTGCTCTTCCTCATGAATATCCGAGAGCTTTTTATTCTCAACATAACCGATGACAGAATCTGCTGACTTGACCTTGGACCAGGTCTCCATCTGCTCCAGAACCGTCACCTGCTCGCCCTTTTCCACCTGCTCTTTTACTGCGCTCTTGATACCTCCGGAGGTACGAATCTGCGTCTTACGCTTGATCGTTGCCACTGTCTGTGTTTCCCAGCTGCTGTCAATCTGCAGGCGATACGGATTCTCGTATGCCGTCATCTCAAAATTCGTATACTGCTTTACAAAGTTCAGCGCCAGATAGATTTCACCATCAACACGCATCGCCGGTGCGTAATCCAGCGTCTGTGACGACCCATCGTCCATGGTTACGGTCTGCGAGCCGACCACCGTTACAATCTTGTCCGACGGGAAGCAGTAAATAATCATCCCTGTTTCATCGGATGCATTTTGCCTGCCATAATAAAAGCGGTCATTGAGCTGCGATTTCACGTCGCTCAGCTTCATATAGTCCACGCCGTTCACACGCTTGGCATGAATCTCCGACAGCTCATTTCCCCACACAATCGGAACATCGTCCTCGCCCTGCACGCCGAAGGCCTCTGACAGATCTGCCTGCTCCGTAGAGTAGGAATATTTGTCCAGGAAGAGCTTGGCTCCAAAGGCTGCCACCAGTAAAAACAACAGAATCGCCACCACCAGTACCGGCGAGGATTTCTTTTTCTTCTTCCTGCGCCTTCCGGAGTTCCCGGACGAAGCTTTCCGTTTCGAAGACGCTGTCGCATCGCTGCTACGCCGGCGACCGCTCGTTTTTTTGCCTCCTTTACGGCCGGCAGAACGGTTCACTTTTCGTTCTTTTTTTTCATATTCGTCATAGGTGTCATATGCATCGTATGCATCATATATCTCCTCCGGGTCATCGGAATATCCGTAATCTCCGGCATAGTTGTCCTCATATTGGCTCGTACGATAGCCATCTTCTCCGTATGCATCATACTCATCAACGTAAGAATCTCCGTATCCGCTGTCTGACATACCATATCCGTACTCATCCCCATCGCTTGGGAAATTCGTATATCTAGAATCCATGTGCTCTCCAGGCTCGTTCATCGTGTGGTACCAAGGACAAAAGCTCTTATGCCCCATGGCACCCGGATTGCTGCGCACTTTGTGCTCCCGCATTCCTCATATTCCCTATGCAACAGCTGTATTATAGCAAATCTGTCTGCGGTTCAGAACCCCGCATATAAAAGACAGCGCAGCAGCCGTCCTTTCCCCTTTTCCGAATATGCCGCGGCAGGAACCCGGGCAGAAGAAAGGGACCATGTGAACGATTGCTGCGCCACATTGACCCATTATGGCTATAGATATGGAGTGGAGTCGATCAGATGCAGATACTAGCTGCTCTTAGCAGCTGTACAGATGGTCGGAACGCGAGAGCCAGAAGGAATTCTGTCCGTGGGAATTCTGTCGGTGCTCCCTGGTTCCTGCCGAAAAGGTGCAGCACACACCTGTAATTCTTGCGTATCATCCGCTCATCAGGACCCGCAAGTATGTCCCAATAAGCCATTTCCCGTCTCGTACCATGATATGCTTGATCGCACTGTGTCTGGATTTGCGCGCAGATGCCCATACAAGGCGTAAGCACTCTGAAGTCTGCCCTTGCTTCTTAAATAGTAGATTCGTTCATGAACGAGTTTTTTGTAATCTGTAATTGTAATTGTGTTTTTTAATTTCTGTCGAGGAACTGCCTTTATCTCAAAAGTGTAGTGAAAACCTTTTTGAAATGATGTCTTTGAAAAAAGTGTAGATAGGAATATCGGACGGGAATATGGTTTCATCGCCCCCTTTTCGATGCCCAGATTTCCGAACCCTTTCGGCTAAAGCAACAGTATCAGATTCGTTTGCGCATTTCAATCCCCCATCCGTGCAAAATTTCATCTTTTTAAAGATTCTCCTATCCCTGAACGCTCGTCGCAAACAGGGCTGCAACAGAATGTGATATCAACCATGCGCCAGCCAGCAGCAGAATGCTATGCAATCTATGAACTTTTTATAACCTCATTGACGCAGGTTGCCCCCAGTCGCTAAACTATTACCAACCATAAAACAGAGGGGAGGGATTCTGATTATGAAGATCGAAAAGATCAGTGACAACCAGGTACGATTCACACTAACCCGTGATGACCTTGCCGCAAGACAGATTCAGCTCAGCGAGCTGGCATACGGAACAGATAAAGCGAAGGATCTCTTTCGTGAGATGCTCCAGCAGGCCGCCATTCAGGTGGGCTTTGAGGCAGAGAATATCCCTCTCATGATTGAGGCCGTCCCCCTGCAGGGCGGCACGATTGTTCTCATTGTCACAAAGGTTGAAAACCCGGAGGAACTGGATACCAGATTCTCTAATTTTGCGCCATCCATCGGGCAGCAGGGAAAGGCCGCCAGTGCCTTTGAACAGTTGCTGCATTCCCTGACCGGTCATGCCGGTGAATCATCTTGCAATGAATCGGCTCCCGCAGTATCTCACAACCACAGTTCAGAAGAGGCCAAGGCTGCCCTTCGCCAGTTTCGGGAATATGCTCTTTGCAATCGGCTCTATTGCTTCCGCGATATGGATCAGGTATTGAAAGCGGCAAAACGCATCCAGGGACGGTACACGGCTGACAGCCTGCTGTTTGGCGAGAGCGGCAATTATCAGCTGCTCCTTAAAATGAAAGATGTCGATGAAGTCACTGCCATGCGCGGACCGCTTTCTGTCCTCTCCGAATTCGGTACTCTGCAGCCCATCACTTATGGCAGAGAGCAATACCTGGAGGAGCATGGGGATCTGCTCATTCCGGATCATGCAATTGAAAAACTGGCCGCCTTCGCATAAAGCAAGGCGGTCGTTTTTTGCTGAAAATCCGACTGATTTCAGAGATTGTTATTTTAGTCACAATGTACAAATTTTCCGTATTTTCATCTCTCTTCTTTCTAATTATCGTTAGTATTTTCTAATTCGGATTAGTCTTATATACCAAAGTTTAATACCTTTTTGACCCCTGAATTATTGCATTCTCACAATTCCAATGCTAGACTCTAGGCGATATTGGACATTCATCCAACCAATTTATGTCTTGTATGAATTGCACAAAATACAGGAGGATAAAAAATGGAAAGAAAATATTTAACCATGGATGGCAATGAAGCGGCCGCTCATGCAGCTTATGCGTACACAGAGGTTGCTACCATCTACCCCATTACACCGTCATCCGTAATGCCTGAGCATGTTGACGAGTGGGCAACTGCAGGGCGCAAGAACATCTTCGGTGATGTCGTACACGTAACCGAGATGCAGTCTGAGGCAGGTGCTGCCGGTGCAACCCACGGTGCAGTCGTTGCCGGTGCAATGACTTCCACCTTCACTGCTTCGCAGGGTCTGCTCCTGATGATTCCGAACATTTACAAGGTTGCAGGCGAGGGCCTTCCTGCTGTCTTCAACGTATCTGCACGTTGCGTTGCTACCCATGCGCTGAACATCTTCGGTGATCATTCTGACGTATACGCATGTCGTCAGACCGGTGCAGCAATGCTCTGTGAGAGCTCTGTACAGGAAGTTATGGATCTGACACCGGTTGCTTATTGCGCGGCTGTTGACGGCAAGCTCCCCTTCATCAACTTCTTTGATGGCTTCCGTACCTCCCACGAGATCCAGAAGATTCAGGTTTGGGATTATGAAGACCTCAAGGATATGATTGATCTGGACAAGGTGCAGGCTTTCCGTGACAATGCACTGAATCCCAATCATCCTCGCCAGATGGGTTCTGCTCAGAACCCGGATATCTTCTTTACCACACGTGAGGCATGCAACACCACCTATGACGAGATGCCTGCTGTCGTTCAGAAGTACATGGATAAGGTAAACGCTAAGCTGGGCACCGATTACAAGCTGTTCAACTACTATGGTGCAGCAGATGCCGAGCAGGTCATCATCGCAATGGGCTCTGTCAACGAGACGATTGAAGAGACCGTTGACTACCTGAACAGCCAGGGAATGAAGGTCGGCCTTGTCAAGGTTCGTCTGTACAGACCTTTCAGCGCTGAGGCACTCATCGCTGCCATCCCGGATACTGTCAAGAAGATTTCCGTACTGGATCGCACCAAAGAGCCCGGCTCCATCGGCGAGCCTCTGTATCTGGATGTTGTTGCTGCCCTGAAGGGGTCCAAGTTCGATCAGGTTCCGGTATATACCGGCAGATATGGCCTTGGCTCCAAGGACACCACTCCTGCACAGATCATCGCCGTATACCAGAACGCAGACAAGAAGCGCTTTACCATCGGCATCGATGATGACGTAACTCACCTTTCCCTGCCTACCGGCAAGGAGATCGTTACGACCCCTGAGGGAACCGTTTGCTGCAAATTCTGGGGCCTTGGCGCAGATGGTACCGTAGGTGCCAACAAGAACTCCATCAAGATTATCGGCGACAACACCGATATGTATGCACAGGCATATTTTGATTATGACTCCAAAAAGTCCGGCGGCGTAACGATGTCTCACCTTCGTTTCGGTAAGAAGCCGATCAAATCCACCTACCTGATTCACCAGGCGAACTTTGTTGCATGCCACAATCCGGCTTATATGCGCAAGTTCAACATGGTTCAGGAACTGGTTGACGGTGGTTCCTTCCTGCTGAACTGCTCCTGGAACGATGAGGAACTGGAGCAGCATATCCCCGGACAGGTTAAGAAGTTCATCTATGATCACAAGATTAACTTCTACACCATCGATGGCGTAAAGCTGGGTATTGAAACCGGTATGGGACCGACTCGCATCAACACCATCCTGCAGTCCGCTTTCTTTACCATTACCAAGATCATTCCGGAAGATCACGCCGTGCAGCTCATGAAGGATGCTGCTCAGAAGACCTACGGACGCAAGGGTCAGGACGTCGTTGAGAAGAACTGGGCTGCTATTGATGCCGGTGCTAAGAACTGGCACAAGGTAGAGGTTCCGGAAAGCTGGGCAAATGCAGCGGATGAAGGACTTGATTTTAAGAAGGTTACTACTGACCGCAAGGATGTTGAGGCATTCGTCAACAACATTCAGCTGGCAGTATCCGCTCAGGAGGGCAACAGCCTGAAGGTTTCCGATGTACTTCCTTACGCAGATGGTTCTACGCCTTCCGGCGCAGCTGCTTTCGAGAAGCGCGGCATCGCTGTCAACATTCCGGTATGGAACGCTGAAACCTGTATTGAGTGTACGTTCTGCTCTTATGTCTGCCCGCATGCGGCAATCCGTCCGATCGCTATGACCGAGGAAGAGGCCGCTGCTATGCCTGCCGGTACTGTAACCAAGGATCTGACCGGTATGCCCGGCTACAAGTTTGCAATCGTTGTATCCAGCCTGGACTGCACCGGCTGCGGCTCCTGCGCAAATGTATGCCCTGGCAATATGAAGGCAGAAACGCTCACCATGAAGAGATTGGGTGAGGCACAGACACTTCCGAATCAGCAGGCTGCATTTGATGCTGCTGTTAAACTGCCGATCAAGGAAGATGTTGTTGCTAAATTCAAAGAGACAACCGTGAAGGGTTCTCAGTTCAAACAGCCTCTGCTGGAGTTCTCCGGCGCATGCGCAGGCTGCGGCGAGACTCCTTACATCAAGCTCATTACTCAGCTGTTCGGTGACAGAATGTATGTGGCAAATGCTACCGGCTGCACCTCCATCTGGGGCAACTCCTCTCCTTCTACACCTTACACGGTGAACGCACAGGGACATGGCCCTGCGTGGTCCAACTCTTTGTTTGAGGATGCTGCTGAGTTTGGATATGGTATGCTCCTTGCCAACAATGCAATTCGTTCACAGCTCAAGGAGAAGGTTGCTGCATGGGGCGGCGAAGGCTCTCAGGAATATCTGGACACCTTCACACAGGGCGCACTGAACGGAACAGCCACCAACAAACTGGTTGCCGCTCTTGAGGCAGATGGCTCAGATGCAGCAAAGGATATCCTGAAGGAAAAAGATTTCCTTGCCAAGAAATCCCAGTGGATCTTCGGTGGTGACGGATGGGCCTTTGATATCGGTTACGGCGGCTTGGATCACGTTCTGGCTTCCGGCAAAGATATCAACATTTTTGTTGTAAATACTGAGGTTTACTCCAACACCGGCGGACAGTCCTCCAAGGCAACTCCTGAGGGTGCCGTAGCACAGTTCGCTGCAGCCGGCAAGGAAACCGTTCAGAAGGATCTGGCTGCTATGGCTATGAGCTATGGATATGTCTATGTTGCTCAGATCTCCATGGGTGCTGACCGCAACCAGTGCATTAAGGCGATCGCAGAGGCTGAGGCATATCCGGGACCGTCTCTGGTCATCGCATATGCTCCTTGCATCAACCATGGTATCCGCAAGGGCATGAACAAGGCACAGGATGAAGAGAAGCTGGCTGTTGAGACTGGCTACTATAACCTGTTCCGCTTCAATCCGGCCGGCACAGACAAGAAGTTCACGCTCGATTCCAAGCCGGCAACCAAGGAGTACAATGAGTTCCTTAGCGGTGAGGTTCGCTACACCTCCCTGCAGCGCAAGAATCCTGAAAGAGCAGCAAAGCTCTTTGGCGAGGCTGAGGCACACGCAAAGGCTCATTACGCATACCTCGAGAAGCTGGGTGCTCTGTACAACAACTAATTCCGGCTATGGAAACTTAGCATTGTCTAACAATTATCGTGAGTTGTAAGATGATGTGGTCAGAAAGCCCGGTGCAGCGCTGTAAAAACGCTGTACCGGGAATCCCCAAAAAGGGTTTTCATTTACGAATCGATTTCAGAATATTTAAAGGAGGTAATTACCATGGCACGTGTTATTGGTGATTCTTGCATCAGCTGCGGTTCCTGCGCTTCTCAGTGTCCTGTACAGGCAATTGAGCAGGGTGACGCTCATTACGAGATCAGTGCAGACGCTTGCATCGATTGCGGTGCATGCGAGGCTCAGTGTCCTGTAGGTGCAATTACAGAGGCATAAGCTTCCAGAGAATGCTTCGGAATGCGTTAAATGAAAGAGGGAGATCGGCATAGCCGATCTCCCTCTTTTGAATTCATCTCATTAATTCATCTCATTCTGTGCTGTTTGACCTTCCCAGCTGTTCCCACTCCTCATACGGAATGGCATGAATCGAATCTATTCCATAATACCTCTCATAAAAGATATTAATCCAGTAACCGGAATCCTCTGTCATTTCCATTTTCGCAATTGCAGAATAGTCATTGTAGAAATCTGTATGAACCATCGGAATGGTTACATCGGTTGCTCCTGCAGCTGCCTGTTCCTCAATGTAGGCAATTCGATTTTTCTCATCTCTCCAGATTCGTCCGACATTGGTTGCGTTATCCGCATACGCGAAGACGAACTGCAGCAGCAGCACCGCCATTATGCTCCAGCATGCCATTTTCAAAATGTCAGAATCATTACCAAGGCCCTCTGTATCCATCACCTGTCGAAGGCCATATACAATTCCAATGATCAGGAATAATCCTGCGCCAAAGAACGCTCTGGGCTGCGTCTGTCTCGTTGCCACCAGTGCATAGGAGGTTGCAAGGAACAATCCCCCGTAAAGCGCCGTTACAACCGCTCCCTTTTGATTCTGCAGAAACCAAAGGACAATCACACAGATCAGGAGAACTGCCAGCAAGATCAGGAAATTCTCGCGTATCGTCAATGTAATTTTCTGGATTCTGGCAAGGAGTCCCAAAAGCCCTGTATAATTCTCGTCCGTGTTATACGAAGCGCGCACTCTCCCTCCCGGAGACAGAACCAGAATTGCCAGTCCGATCACATTGCCCGCTACCCCTGCATAATAAGGCAAAGGAATTCTTCGTCCTTTTCGCTTTGCCGCTATAAAGAGCGTCAGAAGGAATAACAGACATCCTCCCGACGTATTCTCGTTGCACCAGCCGGCCAGAACGCCAAAGAGCAAAACTGCCACTGCCTTCCCAAAACCGGCGAGGCCTGTTCCTGCCACTGTTTGCTTTTCGGGTTTCTTTGCCGCAGCTGCGTCCATCGCCTTAGACAGCCGTCCGTCATTTCCCAGGATTTTTTTCTCCAGCAGCATAAAGCTCAGAATGATCCAGGCTCCCCACAGATAATTGCAGGCACCATCCTCCCACAAAATCGTTTCCGAAAAATCCACGGCATACAGCCACAGCCCCAGCTGAACCATCAAAAGCGCATAGCAGTCATATTTGCGTTGCGGAGCTGTCAGCTGTACCATTGTGCAGGATAATCCCACAAAGGCCAGACTGTTTGCCACCTTAAAAACAGGTGCCGGCAAATACAGAAAAATCCGCAGCAGCAGGTGTGCCACGCTTCTGCCGTTCCAGGTCAAATATTGATGATATTCCTGTTTGATTAAATCCCAGAAGGAACTCGCCTCCTGTACCTCCATGGCATAGGAATAATCATCCGACAACATCGGGGTAAATAGATTCAGAACCAGTACCGCCGCAAAAGACAAAACAAGAATCAGGAGAAACAAACGTTTCTCCCGATTCTGCAGCACATTTCTGTCCGTTTTAACATGGATCCCATGATCTGTTTTTCCCAGACGATGCCCAGCATTTTCTCTGCTGATATTCATAGATCCCCTTTCATCACGCCGCATTATTCCGGGACATTGGATGCCCCGGCGAGATTTGCAAACTTGGTCAGCTCCGGCAGCCACTTGAGCTGTACTGTACCAATCGGGCCGTTTCGTTGTTTAGCAATGATGATCTCCGCAATTCCCTTGTCCGGCGAATCCTCGTGATAATAATCATCACGATAGATAAACATGACAATGTCTGCATCCTGCTCGATGGCTCCTGACTCACGAAGGTCCGACAGCATCGGTCTCTTGTCTGTTCTGGATTCTACTGCTCGAGAAAGCTGTGACAATGCAATTACCGGCACATTCAATTCTCTTGCCACTGCCTTCAATGATCTGGAAATCTCCGAAATTTCCTGCTGTCTGGAATCCGAATTCCTGCCTCCGCTCCCACTCATGAGCTGCAGATAGTCGATGATGATCAGATCAAGGCCTTGGTCCATCTTAAATTTCATACATTTCGAGCGCAGCGTACCTACCGTAATCGCCGGTGTATCATCCACCATCAGGCCGGATTCTCCGATGGTTTCGGCACCCTCAATCAGATCGGTCCACTCCCCTTCGGAGAGATCGCCTGTGCGGATTTTCTGTGCATCCACGTGACTCTCCAGGGAAAACATACGGTTGATCAGCTGCTCCTTGGACATTTCCAAGGAGAAGATTGCTACATGCTTGCCCTGCCGGACGCCGCAATTTTCCGCAATATTCAGCACAAAAGCCGTTTTTCCCATAGAAGGCCTTGCCGCAATCAGGATCAGATCTGCAGGCTGAAGGCCTGCTGTTTTGGTATCCAGATCGGTAAAGCCTGTGGGAATACCCGTAATATTGCCGCTTACCTTTGATGCCATGACAATTTTGCGCATGGCATTGGATACGATCTGACGGATATCCTGATATTCCGATCCTTTCCGCCCCTGCGAGAGATGAAAGATGGACTCCTCCGCTTTGCTCATCACCTCCTGCGCCGGCTGTGTACCCATGTAGGCATCATTGGAAATCTCTTCGCAGACCCGAATGGTCTGACGCATTTGCGATTTTTCCGCCACAATGCGCGCGTAACTCACGACATTTGCCGATGTCGGCACCTGCGCAATAATACCGCCGATGGTTCTGGCATCATAAGATTCCGGCGGTAGATTTTTCTCCTTCAGCTTTTCCTGCAGAGTGACCGGGTCCACAGCCATACCGCTCTGCTCCAGCTCCAATATGGATTCATACATCATGCCATACTGTCTGGAATAAAAATCATCCTTTGTCAGAATTTCCATTACGCTGCCGATTGCCTGCTGATCCATCAGCATGGCACCGATCACCGACATTTCCGCCTCCAGATTATGGGGCATGACCCGTTTTACAACGTCCTCTTCCGGCATGTTCTCTTTACGCTTCCTTCACTAATACGTAGAGCTTTCCTGTCACTTCAGGATGCAGTTTAATGGCCACTTCATGCATTCCAAAGGACTTGATCGGATCCTCCAGAACAATCTTTTTCTTATCAATGGTCAGACCATGCTGCTTTGCAGCCTGCTCTGCAATTTCCTTGGAGGCGACAGAGCCGAACACCTTTCCGTTTTCGCCGGCCTTCATCGTAACCTCGATTTTGAGCGTTTCCAGATGTGCCGCCAGTTCCTTTGCCTCTGCCAGACGCTGCGCTGCCAGCTTGTCCTCATGCTGCTTCTGCAGCTTCAACTCGTTTTTGTTCTTATCATTTGCCTCTACGCCGACATGCTTGGGCAGAACATAGTTCCGTGCGTAGCCATCACTGACCTCTACGATCTGACCCTTTTTGCCAAGTGATTTCACATCCTGCAATAAAATAACTTTCATCTTTAACCTCCGTTCTATCTGATCCCAAAGAAGTACTGATTGAATTCCGTTGAATCAGCATTTTCCTGATTGTTCTGCAGTTCCTACAGTTCACCATCATCCATCATGGAGTCAATGGTATGCTTGAGCAGTTCCTCTGCTTCTTCCACGGATTTGCCCTCGAGCTGGGCCCCTGCAATGCTCATATGTCCGCCGCCGCCCATTCTTTCCATGACGATCTGTACGTTTACCTCATCAATCGACCTTGCACTGACATAGACCTTATTCTGATACATGGTCAGCACAAAGCTCGCCTTTACACCTTTAATGTTCAGGAGCTCATTTGCTGCCTGTGCTCCCACAATAGTAGGACTCTCAAGTCCGTCGCTCTGGCAGACAGAAATAGCGAATTCCTCCCGGTAAATTTCTGCCTGTGAAACCGCATCTGCCTTTGTCTTGTATTCCACGGCATCCTCACGAAAGAGCTTGCGAACCCTTGTCACATCCGTGCCGTTGCGTCGAAGGAACGCAGCCGCTTCAAAGGTACGCACACCGGTCTTACTCTGAAAATTATTGGTATCCACAACCATTCCGGCATACAGAGCATCCGCTTCCTCCTGACGCAGACGCAGGCTGTCATCCACATACTGCAGAATCTCTGACACCATCTCGCAGGCACTGGAGGCATAGGCCTCTATATAGGACAGTGTCGCATTCTCAATGGCCTCACTCCCCTTGCGGTGATGATCCAGCACAACAATGGATTTGCACATTCGGAGCAGCTCCGGGCACTCTGTAATACTGGGCTTATTCACATCCACTACGACAAGGGCAGAATCATCCGTGACACGCTGAATGGCCTGCTCACTGGTAAGGAACATATCCTCCGGATACTCCGTGCTCTTTTCGAACAGATCCACGATCGGACGAAGAGAGGTAGAAACCTGATTCAGCACAATATGTGCCTCTTTTCCGAGAGTCAGACAAATCCGGTAAATACCGATTCCTGCGCCAACACAGTCGATATCCCCCAGCCTGTGACCCATAATAAAGACTTTGTCCCTGGCTGATATGATTTCCTTCAGCGCTTCGGCCTTGACCCTTGCCTTGACCCTGGTCGTTTTTTCCATCTGCTGCGTCTTACCGCCGTAATAGACGATATTCCCCGGCATCTTTACCACGGCCTGATCTCCGCCTCGGCCAAGAGCAAGGTCGATCGCATTTCTGGCGAACTCATAGTTCTGCGCATAGGACAGACCATCCATGCCAAAGCCGATACTGAGGGTTATGGCCATCTCGTTTCCGATGTTGACCGTTTTAGCCTCAGAGAGCAGAGAGAAGTGACCCTCCTGCAACAGTCCCAGCGAACGTTTTCGCAGGACAATCAGGTATCTGTCCTTCTCCATTTTGCTGCAAATGCCGTCCACCGAGGCAACGTATTTGTTCACCTGCCTGTCAATCAAGGCAACAAGGATCGACCTTCGTACGTCCTCCAGGCCATCCAGCGCCTCGTCATAGTTATCGATGTAGATAAAGCCCACCACCAGGCTTTGATCATCAACCTCCTGGATCGCCAGGCGCTCTGCCGTCTCATCAAAAAGGTACACTGCAATCAGTGCTCCGCCATAGCCGCTGTCTGCAATAATTTCTGAATCCTGCACCAGCGTATCCAGAGCGATTCGGCGCATCTCGACGCGAAAGCTCCTGCTCTCGTACTCGATTTTCATGCTGATGCCGTCCTCGCCGGTCGGGAGCGTGTCCTTGGTCAGCGATGGGAACAGTGCACTGATCTGCTTTTTGATCGTGCGTTCCTGATGGACGGTTCTGTCGAATTCGTAGTTACTCCAGATAATGCGGCCCGTGTCATCCAGAACGCAATACGGAATCTCCAGGTTCTTGAGAAGACGCTTTTGAACCTGCCCGTACTCTGTTGCAAAGCTCACCATCTCATTAACAATCAATGACCTGCTGCGCAGCCGCATTGAGACTACAACGACGACATAGCAAATGGAGAACAATAACAGCACCAGTCCCGAGGGCCAGTCCATGAACAACACCAGGATGTTAACAAGAATCAGGAAGAAGCCCAGCCGGATCGGTATATCAAAAAAACCCGAAACCTGCTTCTTCAGCTTGATCTGACTACCCATTGAATTCACCTCTGCGTCCCTGCCTTATTGTGGCTTTTTGACGCATACACAGTGATTATAACATAGATCATCTCTTGCAGACACAAAGGCTCCCGATCTCCAGGCCGCTCTCTCCAAAGAACAGCTTCACCTGGAACGAGTTGGCAACCACCGAATCCGGCAAAACAAGATCGACCTCTCTCCACTCCTTGTCCTTGCCTGTAAGTGAAATCGTCCCTGCCATTTCCCGGTCCTTATGAATGGTGAGCGGCAGCTGTGCCAGATCCGGTGTTCCTTCCTTGGCGCGCACCTTCATCTGAAGATGATAATGCGGCAGCTCTTCCCGTCCGCGGTACACGTCATTGCTAAGCCCGCTGATGTGTACCTCCAGAACCGTTGTTTTGCCTCTTGCTGTATTCACCACGGCCGGGTCCACAACGCCGTCCTCCGGAACCGGAATGGTATTCCCCGGAATTCCGGCACGCTCTGCCTCGTCCAGGCTCTTCTCGAGCTCTGCATCGAGAACGGTATGGATGCCCCGCATCCGCAGCATAGCAGGCGATGTCAAAAGGAATCGGCAGACATTCATGGCGCCTCGCTGCAGCTCGCCTCTTGTCAGAGTCCCCTGCTGCAAAGCCTCCATGGAGTGATCGCCAAAGGCATTGGTGGCCGCATCGGTTGTTACCATATACAGGTCATTCTGTGCCGCAATCATCGCTCCGGTTTCCTGTCTGGACTGCTGATCCATCGGGCCGACCTCTGCCCACCAGTCCGTCATGACAATGCCCTCATACCCCCAGTCCTTTCGCAGAATGGTCGTCAGAAGATCATAGCTGCTGGCATTGCGTTCTCCGTTCAGCGGATTGTAGGTTGTCATAATCGATTTTGCATGACCCTTTCTGACGGCGATTTCAAAGCCCTTCAGATAGATTTCGCGAAGTGCTCTGGCAGAGACCAGTGCCTCGATTTCATTGCGGTTTTTCTCCTGGTTGTTGCAGGCAAAATGCTTGATCGTTCCGGTGGTGCCGTACCGTCCCATGCCGCTAAGCTGTGCGGCTGCCATTTCTCCTGTCAGCATGGGATCCTCGGAGAAGTATTCAAAATTCCGCCCGTTTAAAGGGTGCCTGTGCAGGTTCATGCCGGGGCCCAGCAGCGTTTCAATCCGGTCTCTTCTCAGCTCCATGCCCTCCCAGGCATACAGCTTCTCCACCAGTTCATTGTTAAAGGTGGCAGCAAGTGCTGTGCCGCTGGGCATCGCAAAGGCAATGTTGCCGCTATCCATGCGGATTCCGCTGGGGCCGTCCGAGCAGCAGCCGACCGGTATGCCGAACTGCTGCAGGCGATCTGTTACACCGCCGAAGGCGCCCGCTGTTCCGGGTGTTACCTTCGGAGAACACATGCCCTCGCCTCTTGCAATGGCGCACAGATCATCGTCGTCAAGCTGCGCCACGAAATGCTCCATCGTCTCTTTGCCGTCTGCAACATCCCAGAGGCGAATCCCCTGATCCCCTGTATAGGGAATTTCCTCCGGGATCCGCTGCTGCCGTCTCTCCCAGGGATCCACCGTGCGGGCCGGTGCCTTCTCGAGGCGCACCTCATACACCTTTTCCGCCACAGGAAGTCCGCCTTCTGCAGGATCGTACTGTGCCATCCTCTCTTCCAGAAGCGCCCTGGTGGCCGCCTCGTTCAGCTCCGGCCGCAGCCGTTCAAAGCCTTCCTCCGGAGCCAGTGCCTCTTCGCACTGTCTTGTCACGAATGTTTCTGCAATCCGCAGCGCGCCTGCCCTTGCCGCACTCCGGACATCGCTTCCCAGATAGAAGGTATATTCGCCTTCCTCTATCACCCACGCATCCTTATGACCGGTGACGCCGCTGTCGTCAAAGGAGGCCAGGACCTCGATCGGCATTTTCAGAACCAGCCGCTGCTGCTCGTTTGGCCGAAGGCACTTTGTCTTGCCATAGGAAACCAGCTGCCTTGCCGGCTGCCCCAGCGTCCCCTGCGGCTTTTCCAGATACAGCTGGATAACCTCTTTTCCGGGGAATTTTCCGGTGTTGATCACCTGCACATCCGCCACGATTTCCTTCTCTGCCGCACAAAGCCTTGCGCTGATGGCAAAGCTCGTGTAGGAGAGTCCGTAGCCGAACGGATAGCGCACCCTGTCCTTTGCAAAGGTTTCAAAATAACGGTATCCCACATAGATATCCTCTGCATAGACGTTCCTGGTCTCCCCGCCATAATTGGCATCCGAGGGATAATCCTTCACCTCAAAGGCAATGGTATCAGGGAGCTTTCCGCAGGGATTCACTCTTCCTGTCAGGACATCTGCGACACCGCCGCCGCCCTCCTGACCTCCCTGCCAGGCGTAGAGTACGGCCCCGGGATGAACACGGTCCATCCAGTTCATATCGATAATATTGCCGACATTCAGTACCACAATGCTGCGGGGAAATCTGCTGCAGACGAGCTCGAGCATTCTCGTCTCCTTCTCGGTCAGAAACCAGCTGCCCTCTTTCGAGCTGTTGTCCTTGTCCTCGCCTGCCGTTCTGCCGATCAGGATGATCGCCGCATCGTTTCTTTGGGCTGCGTCCTCTACAAGCTCCTCGGTCAGCTCCATCTCCTCCTGAAACCAGGGTTCCTGGGCCCAACCGGCTCCCGCATCGAACGGATGCTCCTCCAGCCACGTTTCATAGGTCTTTAGCAGCTCCTGATCCAGCTGCAGGCCCTCCTCTGCCTTTAATGCATCCAGGATGCTGATCACATAGGCCGTATTCACCATTCCGCCGGAGCCGGTTCCACTCTTGTAATAATTGAACTGATTGCGCCCAAAAACAGCGACCTTCGCTCCCTCCTTTAACGGGAGCGCATTGTTCTCGTTCTGCAGCAGAACGCAGCCCTCCGCCGCAGCCTGTCTTGCTGTCTTTGCATATTCTTTCAAATCAAATCGATTCCTGCTCATGGATCCCCTCCGTTTTTGATGAACTTTCATCAATCCAGTTTATTCCTCAAATGATAACCGAAGAAGAAGGAAATGTATATCAGCATGCAGCCACATCTCAAATTTGCGGATGCATGCTGATATACAAAAAGCTCCTGTCCTTTTCGGGACAGGAGCTTCGATCTTCTTACTGCGCAGAAAATTACTTCTCTACATAGGGAAGGATTGCAACGTGACGTGCTCTCTTGATCGCAACGGTCAGCTCACGCTGATGAGTTGCGCAGGTACCGGTAATTCTTCTGGGAAGGATCTTTCCTCCCTCAGAGATATACTTGCGCAGCTTTGCTGCATCCTTGTAATCGATGGTGTTGTCTTTTCCGCAGAAAACGCAAACCTTTTTCTTTCTGTGGAAGGTTCCTCTGCGCTTAAACGGCTTGCTGCCTGCAGTCTTTGTGAAAGCCATAATATCCTCCAAATCTCATTCGGATTACTCCGAATCCTCATAGCCATAATGACTCGTTCGAATGGATTCGCTTAGTTGAAAGGAAGCTCCTCGTCAATGCCATCGGGAATATTCATAAATCCATCGATTGCACTGGATGCGGAAGAATCGTTTCCGCGTGACGAAGCCATGGATGCACCGCCATTGTCACCGCCAAAATTGCTGTAGCTGCTGTAATCCGGGCCGGAACTCTGAGCATTCTTGCTCTCTGCAAACTCCTGGTCCTCAACCACTACATCGGTGGTATACACCTTGGTCCCATCCTGTTTCGTGTAGCTGCCGGTCTGAATACGACCGGACACACAGATCTTGGTTCCCTTATGCAGGTACTTCTCAGCGAATTCGCCGGATTTACCAAATGCAACGCAGGAAATAAAATCTGCGGTCTGCTGATCATTCTGACCGCTGCGTCCTCTTCTCCTGTCTACTGCAATCGTATATCTTGCGATTGCCATCGACTGATCCCCCTGTGAATATCTCACGTCAGGATCTCTCGTTAAACGTCCCATTAGAACAACTCTGTTCATACTGCCTCTGCTTTCTGTTAAGCTTCGTTCTGTTTAACGCACAGATATCTGATGACATTGTCCATAATGCGCATACGCTGCTCGATCTCTGTGATAACGGAACCCTCAGCATCGAAGTGGATGAAGGAATAATATCCCTCGTTCATCTTCTGGATCTCATATGCAAGCTTCTTCTTGCCCCAGTCATCAACACCTGTGATGGTGCCTCCAACCTTCTCGACAAGCGCCTTGCAGTTATCCATAACTGCGGTTCTCGCCTCATCATCAATCTGCGCATTCACAACAACGGCTAACTCGTATTTGCTCATGTGCTGTACCTCCTTCTGGTCTCCGGCTCTTACCCCTCGGTAAGAACAAGGATTGATAATCGCTGCTCCCTCTTCTGCGTCAGGGCATACTGAGGGTGTGGATGAATTCCCACGGAATGACATCATACCATGGGTGATCGCCCCGGTGCAAGCGGTTTTTACAAATTGTAACGTATCTGTTTAGCACCTGGCGATTTCAACATGAATCGGCCGCCCCGCGGACGGATTCATGATTGAAATTGACAGGCGGGCAAGGAGCGAAGCTCCTCTGCCCAGCCACATCGAGGTTTTCCGAAGGAAAATCGAGATGGCTCCGCTCACCTTACGATCAGCAGAATTCCGCAATAAATCAGTACCGCACCCAGCGCCACCATGAGCAGCTTGACCATCGAGATCGGATGAAAGATCAGGATCAGGCCTACGATCAGTGTAATGGTTCCTCCGATGGCCTGCATGGTTGCATTCATTCCGGTCTCTTTCGCCGCCACCGTTTTAATGAGAAGACCGGCTCCCGCTCCCGCCACTGCAATTCCAATCACCAGCGGCAAAATAGCAACAACAAGACTCGGGTGAGACAAAAATACGATTCCGATCAGTGCACTGGTCATGCCGCTGATCGTATCCGCGGGAGATTTTGCACCCGTAAGTCCCATAATGATTCCGACGGCTCCTGCAATGACAAGGCACCAGCCAATCAGCCGGCAAAAGGAATACAAGGTTCCTCCCGGAGACAGGACAAACGCAGCGCCGATGAGCAGCAGGATGATTCCTGTTATTTTTTTGTTTTTCATATTCGTACCCGTTGATAATATCCGTGGAGGTGCCGGTTACGATGGCATTTCCCGGTGTTATTTAGCCTGCGTGGCCTTGTTTCCCTTGATCGGCCACTGTTCCATGTGGCTGTCATGATATGCATTCAGGTAGGCCACTGCCTCCCGAAGCCCTTCCTCCGTCACAGGAAAATCGCGAACCGTTTTTTTCTCTTCCGGTACTGCCGCATATCCATCCGGCTCCGGCCAGATCACCACGCGAAGGGTTGCCTCACCTCGTTTGTCAGCCGGGGTGAAGTGTACATTTTCCAGCGGCTCGCGTGCCACGCGAAAGCGCATTCCCTGGTAACTGCCGTAATAGGCCTCTCCATATTCGTAATGTGTCAGAGAAAACAGATCTTTTTCCTGGATGGCCATCGCTTAACCCTTTGTTCTCCGCAGTCTCGGCTCATAGCCGGCCTTCGTCAATGCATCCAGGATCTCATTCATATGTTCCGTGCCGAAGGCCTCCATGGTGATCTTCAGTTCCACGGCTGCACTGCGGTTGATGGACACGAACTGGTTGTGCTCGAGCTTGATAACATTTCCGTTTGCCTTGGCAACAACGCCGGCCACCTTGGTCAGCTCGCCCGGCTTATCCGGCAGCTGTACAGAAACCGTAAAGATACGGTTGCGCATCAAGAGTCCCTGCTGCACCACAGAGCTCATGGTAATCACGTCCATATTGCCGCCGGACAGAACGCAGACAACCTTTTTATCCTTGCACTCTACGTGCTGCAGCGCCGCCACAGTAAGAAGCCCTGAATTCTCCACTACCATTTTGTGGTTCTCGACCATATCCAGGAAAGCCTCTACCAGCTCTGCGTCCGGTACGGTA
This sequence comes from Lachnospiraceae bacterium, assembly GCA_963605745.1. Classification (GTDB taxonomy): domain Bacteria; phylum Bacillota; class Clostridia; order Lachnospirales; family Lachnospiraceae; genus CAG-791. Next base: position 2,012 of record CAVCWT010000014.1, on the reverse strand, counting down.
ACCACCGCATCCAGATTCTGCTGCAGATAAGGGAACACTTTTGTGCCCGGCGTCTTTACGGCTGTACCATCGGCAATGGTATTCACGGTAGGCAGAGTCGTAACTTTGCCGTTCTTTAAGGATGCACTCAGGCAGGCCGCGCCTTCCGGCTCTACGCCGATGACCTTGATGCGGGGATTCAGGAGCTTAGCCAGCGTGGACACACCGGTAGCCAGTCCGCCGCCGCCGACGGGAACCAGAATCATATCCACCAAAGGGAGCTCTTTGTAAATTTCCATGGCAATGGTTCCCTGACCGGTTGCCACAGCCGGATCGTCGAACGGATGAATAAAGGTATAGCCATTCTCCTTAGCCAGCTTCAGTGCATGTTCGCAGGCCTCATCATAGACATCACCATACAGAACCACTTCTGCGCCGAGCGCCTTTGTGCGGTTCACCTTGATAAGAGGCGTTCCTGTCGGCATCACAATGACAGCCTTACATCCATACGCTTTTGCAGCAAAGGCAACGCCCTGCGCATGGTTTCCGGCAGATGCGGTAATCAATCCCTTAGCGCGCTCCTCATCGGTCAAGGTACTGATCTTGTAATATGCGCCGCGAACCTTATATGCGCCCGTCCGCTGCATATTCTCCGGCTTGAGATACACCTTTGCACCGGTCTGTTCACTGTAATAATCGGACAGCACCAGATCGGTATTCAGTGTCACCTTCTGGACGGTCTCACATGCTTTTTCGAATGCTTCAATTGTCAGCTGCTTTATTTCTGCCATGCTAATCCCCTTTTCTATCAAAACCACTGTATCTGCGCAGCGTTGTCTCGAGTCGTGTGCTCGTTCCGTCGCCGCAGAGAATCAAACTCACTGTTCCGGCCCGAAACGGTCTCAAAGAAACGACTTCAAAAACATGATCTTTCTATTGTACCTCGATTCCGCCAAAATTCCGATGATATTCCGGCTTTTCCACAAAAGACCGGGAAAGCTGCCTTGCCGCCCGGCCATCGGTTTCTTCCATACATTGGTCGAGCTCTGTAATCAGCCGTACCGCCAAGGGCAGTGCCTCCTGATACAGCTCATCCAGATGATCCTCCGCCTCCTGGCAGGCCGCATCCGGGTTCTTGTTCATAATATGTGGATGAAAGCTGTCGTATTTGCCGATGAGCCGCAGCACCGAATAGAAAAAATTACGTTTCCGGTCCCCGGGACACCGCAAGAGATGCTGCAGCCGGACGCAGGACCTAAGGGCCTCTTCGGTAATGTCCGCCGTCATCTCAGGATAGAGCACCGCAATGGCCCGAGCCGCCTCTGCAGACGGATGAAATTCACAGGCCACGTCCTCCTCCACCGGATTCCTTCCGGCTCTTGCGATCAGCCGCCTGTCATAATCCCCTTCGAGTTCCGCATGAGAGGTCACGCCGGAGGCATCCACCTCATCAATATATTTATGACAGGTGCTGTCCAGCGCATAATGGCACAACACGCCGTACAGATAGCTCCTCACTGCCTGCCGCAGCCTTTGATTCTCATCGGTTCCCGAAGGCAGGCTGTAATACTGTTCCAATGCCCGTCCGAAAAATTCCCGCCCCGAAAGGTCGTGCATTCTGTTGCCGTATTGCGGCACCTCCCCCCAGGACAACGGGCGATAAAAGAAATAAATGTCCGGTCCCTGGAAGCCGATACTGAACAGATCCCGAAAGGGAGCAATCCGATTTTCCCGCAGTTCCTTCGGCAGCAGTGCTTCCACCTCATTGCCGAACTGCTGATGTGTGTACATCGAAGGCATACGTTCCCTACCACCTTTCTGCCTTTGTCGTTTTCCTATAAGAGCCGATTCTATAGCAAAACTTCTTTCTACGCAAAAATCCTGCAGCAGCCATAAGCCACTGCAGGATCCATTATAGCCGAAATCAGCACATATTACGTATTCATTCGGCAATCACTCGAAAATGTCTGGTCGCTGTACTAGTACAGCGTTTGCAAAATAACTGGCCAGATAACGCAGAATGATTTTCGGAG
>CAVCWT010000013.1:0-63008 GCA_963605745.1 Lachnospiraceae bacterium | reverse complement strand
AGCAGCACTAAGTTCGCAAAAGACGCTCACAAGTGCTGAGGCTTGCGAAAGGCCCTGCAGCCGGACATTCTGCCGCCACCCTGTCTCTGAAAGATGTGTGCACCATATTCTCTATCACAACAATTCAACAGTTTACTCCCAAACCGTCTTGTCAGTCTATCAGAAAATCTGCCATGATTCCGTTGCAGACGTCAATTCCGGACTCCGTCAACGCCACCTTCCTGTTATCCCGCTGCAAAAGCCCCAGTTGTGTATACCGTTTCAGGACCTTGCCGTACACGTCTTCCATTGACACGCCAAACCTCCTGCAGAATTCTTTCTCCGAAACGCCTTCCATGCGGCGAAGCCCCAGGAACATGAACTCTGCCATTTGATCCTTCATGGTCAGCCACTCGATCTCCCGGAAAATTTCAGGCTCTTCCGACCGGTCGTATTTAGACTTCTCTTCCATCGGATTCCATGAAGCCGCTGGATTCGCCGCATCCCCAACGTGCGGGAAATTCCTGGTCTCCGAAGGCTCCTGTGAACGCTCTGAATCAAGCGAATTCCCTTCGCTGCAGTAGCTCTCCAGGTCTCTTGTATGGCTCCACCTGCAGCTGCCAAGGTATGAGGCCGCGCCAAGGCCAAAGCCCAGATACGGATGCCCGGTCCAGTAGCCGCTGTTGTGGCGGCTCTCACAGCCTTCCTTTGCATAATTGGAGATCTCATAGCGATGATACCCATACTGCTCCAGAAACCGCACGGTATCATGGTACATGCGCCGGTCCAGTTCCTCCTCCGGAAAGGCCGGCAGCTCGCCCCTCTCCTGCATGTGCCAAAAGGCTGTCCCCTCCTCCAGAATCAAACTGTAGGCCGAGATGTGCTCCGGTGCAAGGCGCACCGCCTCCTGCAGATTCGCCATCCAGCTCTCATAGCTCTGACCCGGCAGTGCCGACATCAGATCCAGACTGAGGTTGTCAAAACCCGCCTCTCTCGCATTCCGAACGCATACTCTTGCCTGCTCTGCCGAATGGATTCTGCCCAGAAGCCTCAGCTCCTCTTCCTGAAACGACTGCACCCCAATCGAAATACGATTCACCCCCAGTTTTCGAAATGCCGCAAGGTTCTCTTTGCCTGCCGTTCCGGGATTGCATTCCATCGTAATCTCAGCCGTCTCCTGCAGGTCGTAGTTTTGCCGGATGGTCTCCAAAAGGAGCTCCATCTCTCCCGGATTCAGAAGAGACGGCGTTCCTCCGCCGATAAAGACCGTATCCACTGGCAGATGGGTCTCTTTGCCTTTTGTGCAGGCAACGTCCTTTCTCACCGGTGATCCAGGATTTCCTGCCTCCTGCAGCAGTTCTGCCGTTTCTCTTATCTCCGTCACGAGTGCCGCAAGGTACCGTTTTCTCACCGCTGCATCCGCAGGGGCCGAGAGAAAGTCACAGTACCTGCATTTTTGCACGCAGAACGGAATGTGCACATAGAGACTTACAAAGGTGCCAAACGGTTCCTTTTTTGCTACACTTGTCAGGAAATCGCAATCAGTTTTATGCATACGTAATCATCCATTTGATTCATTTGATTCATTTGGTCCATTCGATTCATTCGGCTATTATACAGATGACAGCCACAGGCAGAGTGGCGGCAGAATGTCTGGCTGTGGGGACGTCTCTTTCTGTCGTCTGTACCGTAATACCGCATATCATCAGGAGGCTTCATGAAATCTGCAAACGCTCCGCGCATCGCAGGGATTGTCATGGAATGCAATCCTTTTCACGAAGGACATCAATATATTCTGGAACAGGCCCGCGCCATCACAGGTGCCGAGGCTGTCGTTGTGGTGCTGAGCGGCGACTATGTGCAGCGAGGTATTCCTGCCGTCTATTCCAAGGAATCCCGCACACGGCAGCTCCTTTTCTGCGGTGCAGACCTGGTACTGGAGCTCCCGGTCTGCTGTGCGGTCTCCAGTGCAGAGTTTTTTGCACAGGGTGCGGTGCACATCCTGCAGGAGATCGGCATCGTAACGGATCTCGTATTCGGTTCCGAGTCCGGCGATCTGGAGCACCTTGCAGTCCAGGCGCAATTCTTTTTACACGAGTCTTCAGATTATCAGCGACTTCTGCGGGAGCTTCTCTCGAAAGGTCTCTCCTACCCTGCCGCAAGGCAGCAGGCAGCCGCGGCATGCTCGGCGCACCTTGCGGCCTCCGATACGGCCAATGATATTCTGGGGGTAGAATACCTGAAGGCCTTGCTCTCTTACGGCTGCAGCAATTTTTCGGATTCTGCCGTAGGCGGCCGTTCCTCTGGCTCTCTGCTCTCAAACGGCAGCTCCTTTTGCCTGCAGCCCCATGCCGTCCCTCGCATCACAGCCATCTCCGCAACACAGCACCGTCAAAGGCTCTTGGATAATCATGATCCCTCGTGCCTCTTTGCAGATGACTTTTCGGAGCTTCTGCTAGCAAGGCTCCTTTCGATTCATCATGACCCGCAGCGTTCCTTTGCAGACTATGCAGGAATCTCCTCTGATCTTTCTGACCGCATCGAAAGACTTTTGCCGGAATACGTCTCCTGGACGCAGTTTTGTCAGCTCCTGAAAACCAGGAACATCACTTATTCTGCCGTCAGCCGGGCCATGGTTCATATCCTGCTGAACATGACAGCAGAATACGAAACCTTCTGCCGGCCCTCTTATGCCAGAGTCCTTGGGTGCCGCAGGGATGCTATGCACCTCTTAGGCGATATTGCAAAGAGTGCACCGGATTTTCTCCTCATCACGAACCCTGCCAGACAGCGTGCAAAGGAGTCCTCTGCCTTGACAGCCAAGGCTCCCTCTGCCCTAAAGAGCCTTTCTCTGGACCTTCGCGCCTCAGAGCTTTATGACTACCTTTCCCGCAGAAAGGCCATCAACAACAAAATCCCGGCCGCAGACTCTGCTGCAGCCAGGATTTCGGAATATGCTAAGCCTTTTCTCGTGGTGTAATTCTATCCGATATGTCGGAAGCTGCCATCGCAGCTCATTCAGCCGCCGGCTCTGCCACTGCCTCAGCTGCAGGCTCTGCCGATGCCGTCTGCGCAGTCCCAGCCTCCTTCAAAGCCCCGGACTCTGTAGACGCTGCCGGCTTCGGCGCAGGCTTCACTCTCGGAACGATGATGCCCTGACCGTTGGGATTGATCACAATTCCTGCCATGCCGCCGTTTACCAAACGCATCAGATTCTGATATTCAAAACCAACCGGCTTCATATCTGACTTGCCGAATTTCTTACTGTATTCAAACAGATCCGTAAAGATCGGCAGATACATCTTGTCCCCAATCTTAACTGCTGGGAACTGCACCTGTTTCTGCACCTTGGACGGATCCTGTCCCATGGCCTCTGCCTGCTCTTTGGTAACATCGGCCACCTTGGAGGGAACGATGTATCGTCCCTTCGGGATCAGTGCCATCATGCGCTGATTCTTTTTCTGCACGATTTCCTGTCGTTTTTCGTATTTAACCGGCCAGCGCATCTCCGAAACATAATCCGTCATGGCAAAAGCCAGGGCCGGGTTGGACGGCGGTGTCTTTTTCGGATCCTGATTCCAGTCCATCGGCGCCGACATCTCGCTGCGCTTGACAACACCCTTGTACCAGCCGTTGTCCACAACAATATTCTCTGCGCCGAGGTAATACAGATAGTCGAACAGAGCAATCGGGTGCGCACCGTTTTCACGAAGCGGCGCAGCCTCACCATCCCGCTCCATCACCATACAGTCGCGGAACTGCGCCTTGTACAGCTCCACAGCCTTTTCGGCGCGTTCCTTCTCAAGGTAAATCGGAACAAAACCGCCGTCAATCAGAGGATATCCGGTTCTCTTATCATACAGAACATAGATTTTCTCTGCCTTATGGATGCGGGAAAGGAACTCGTTGTATACCACGCGGTGATTCTTGTCATAATTGGCCAACGCACTGCTGCGATTGAACACGGTCATGGTCAGCTGCAGAAAAAGGAGCTCCTGGACGTTCAGTCCTGTCACCTCATCCGGCGTTAGATTCGGTTCGAATACAAGGCTTCCCACCTCGTCCTTGCGCTCCGCGGTCAGGGAATCCTCTACCTCGAGCTTGGTGTCCTTAATGTTCAGGATATTCAGCCTTGGAACACTCGGCCACGGAGTCCCTTCATGCGCTTTCTTTTGTTTCTCCACCTGATTCTGATGTTCCTGCTGCTTTTGCTCCTCCAGGATCTTTTCCTGCTGGGCCGCTTTATTTTTGCCGCCGAATATATCCATAAACGCCATTGCTGTCATCCTTTCTCATGCGTATGTTGTCTCACACGGATCCCATCTCACACGGATCCTGTCTCACACGGATCCTGCCTCGCATGAATCCTGTTTCATACGAATCCTGTTTCATACGGTTTTTCTCACACAGGGCATCGTCTCCTTGCTGCCCGGCACTCTCTCCAGTATATCGTAGTTCTGCCTATCCTGTCACTCTTTTCATCAGCACCCGGTGCAGGCCCAGATAGCAGGCTGCCTGCAGTACAATCGTAAAGATCCAGGAAGCCGGATAGGAAATGAACAGAAAGTCCAGCGTCCGATTCTGTGGGAACAGAACGTAAATCCACACAATTCTCATTCCGACTGTTCCGATAATCGACAGGATCATCGGTGCCAGAGAATATCCCATTCCGCGCATGGCCCCTGGGAACAAATCCATAATACCGCACATAAAATACGTGGTCGTGGTATAAGCCAGAATCTCCATGGCCGCTGTCACTACCTCCGGATCCTCCGTATAGATTCTCAGAATCACCGTTCCGCCAAAATAACAGCCATTCCCCAGGATCAGTGCAACCACTGTCGTCACCCCCAGGCACTCCAGGAGGACCCAGTCCATTCTCTTCCACTTGCCGGCGCCATAGTTCTGACTGGTAAAGCTCATGCAGGCCTGGGTCACGGAATTGATCGACACATACAAAAAGCCCAGGAGATTATTCGCTGCCGTATATCCTGCCATAGCCGTCGAACCAAAGGAATTCACCGAAGACTGCAGCAGCACGTTGGAAAAGTTGATGACCGTGCTCTGAATTCCGGCCGGAATTCCCACCTGAAAAATACGAACCAGACACCAGCTGTCAATTTTAAGGCCGCGAAGTGTCAGCCGGTAGGCCCCCTTTGACCTTACAAGGCACCGAAGAACCAGAACACACGACATCAACTGTGAAACCACCGTCGCAATGGCAACTCCGGCAACTCCCATGTGAAAAGCCACCACCAGGAACACGTTCAGGCAGGCATTTGCCGCTCCGCTGATCATAAGGTATATCAACGGCCTTTTCGTATCTCCCACGGCTCTTAGAATCGCTGCGCCGTAGTTATACAGCATAAAAAACGGCATCCCGAGAAAATAGATTCTCATATACAGGGTCGACTGCCCGATGACATTCTCCGGTGTCCCCATAAGAACCAGCGCCCACCCGGACAGAATCTGTCCAATGACTGCCATCACAGCTCCGCTGATTCCTGCGAACAGGATCGACGTGTGTACCGTATCCGACATCTCCTTGTCCTTGCCTGCTGCATAGAACCTTGCCGCCAGTACGTTAGTCCCCTGAGAAACGCCCATAAACAGATTGGTAAAGACATTAATGAGCGCCGATGTAGAGCCAACAGCCGCCAGTGCCGTGCTGCCCGAAAACCGGCCGACCACAACAATATCCACCGCATTGAACATCAGCTGCAGGATGCCAGAGAGCATGAGCGGCAATGCAAAGGTAATCAGCTTAGGCAAGAGCGGTCCGCTGCACATGTCCATTTCGTACCGGTCAGCTGCCTTTTTTTCCTTTTCCAAAAGCGCCATTTTTCCCTTCTTTCAGTCAGAGTTTCCTTTCATCGGAGCCTGATTCAAAACCTCTGCGGGCAGAGTTTTTGAATCAGACTCTCTCATATGCCAGTCTTTCACTGCCGTCTCTGGTATAAATGATGCCGCAGTACTCGAATCCATTTGCGAGAATCTGATGCTGCATCGTTTTGTTGTTCTCATGGGTATCCATGCGAAGGTGCGGCATTTGCTGCGCGCAGTAGCTCACAATCTCCTTCATGAGGCCATGGTGCGTGCCGCTGCTGGCCACCCTGTGAATGACTCCGTACGGCGTCTGGTTCTTCCATTCACCGTCCTTAATCACAAGATACGTAGGATCCTCACACACAGCGAACATGAAGACGCCGTAAACCTCTCCCGCATCCTCGAGCACATAGAGAACTCCTTTCTCCAGATCCCCCGTAATCACCTCCACCGGCGGATAGTTCGTTCCCCACTGACCGGGATTTCCTGTCTGCTGCATATATTCCCTTGCTGCAGCATAGATTCCTTCAATCTGTTCCAGATCTTCCTGCCTTGCCTGTCGTATCATATCTTTTCCCTTCCGCTGCATCACGATCTTAAATGCCTGGCCATATAAACTTGCCTGATTTTAGGACCGTACGCATCAAAACTCCTGATGAGAACAATCTTTCATCGGCATGACGGACATTTTGAACCCGATATCAGACATCCATGTATGCTTACTGATTCAGCTTGTCCACCAGTCCGGAGGCGATCCCGCAGCGATCCGGCATTTTGCTGCCATCCTGCAGATCCCCCTCCAGCTCAATGTCAAACAAACGGTCCTCCAGCTCCAGGAGCTCGTCTTCCGACAGATTCACCGCCTGCTCACCGGTCATCCCGAACTCTTTTTCCAGAAATTCCAGTTCCTTCTCCGTAAATTTCATAGTCATTCTCCTGCAGAACTTTACAGCAAACTGCCATGCCTGTACATACAGACATGGCAGTTCTCATACGTTATATCCTGATCTTTGAACAGATGTATCTATTTAGCACCCGCACAGATGTGCAGCCGCTGCCTGTAATTCTTAGTTCAGGTTGTCATCCTCGTTGTCTCTTCTGGAGAGGAAGGACGGGATCACGATGTTCTGGGTATCTCCGGAATGAATGCTACTGGGATTGAACCGGAACTGCTGTGCCTGATAGGTCGGCTGCGGCGGCGTTACAGTCTGCTGGCCGTACCCGCTTTGCATCGTGCCTGCTGCATTGTATCCTGCGCCGCCTGCCTGATAGCCGGCATTGTTCTGTCCGGCATTGTACTGCGTTGCATAATTCATTCCTGCCGGCTGTCCGTTCGGAACAAAGCCTCTTTGCTGCGGCTGCTGCATATAGGGATTTGCTGCAGCACCTGCATTCATGCCGCCCATCTGCTGATTTGCAGCCCCGCCGACAAAATTCGGATTCGGAGTAAAGGGCTTTCTCTCAAAAGGATTCTGCGGCTGCTGCGCTGCCTGTGCAGCTGCCTGTTTTGCAGCCTCCTGCTCGGCCTTTTTAGGGTTCTGGCCGATGCCGGTTGCAATAACGGTTACCACGCAGCTGTCCGAGCTGGTCTCGTCGTATTTTGCGCCAAAGATGACATTGATGTCATCACCCGTAATGTCACGGACAAAGGTTGCTGCATCATTTGCATCGAACAGGGAGATGTCGCCGGAGATGTTCAGAATCACATCCGTTGCACCGTCAATAGAAGTCTCCAGAAGCGGGGACTCAACGGCCATCTTGACAGCCTCCGTTGCCTTGTCATCGCCCTTGCCGTAGCCGATTCCGACATGTGCAATACCCTTGTCACGCATAACAGTCTGAACATCTGCAAAGTCCAGATTGATGATAGAAGGAACGTTGATCAGGTCTGTAACGCCCTGTACAGCCTGCTGCAGGACTTCATCTGCCTTTTTCAGTGCATCCGGAAGGGTTGTTCTGCGGTCCATGATATCCAGCAGACGATCGTTCGGAATGACGATCAGTGTATCAACATTCGGCGTAATATTCTCGATGCCGAATTTGGCCTTGTCCATTCTGGCCTTCGCCTCAAAACCAAACGGCTTCGTCACAACACCAACCGTCAGGATTCCCATCTCTTTTGCCAGCTTGGCCACAACCGGTGCTGCACCGGTTCCGGTTCCGCCGCCCATTCCGCAGGTAACAAATACCATATCTGCGCCCTTGATGGCTGCCGTGATCTCTTCTGCGCTCTCCTCTGCTGCCTTCATGCCAACCTCAGGATTCGCACCGGCGCCAAGGCCTCTTGTCAGCTTGGAACCAATCTGCAAAAGCTTTGGTGCCTTGCAGCGCTGCAAAGCCTGTACATCGGTATTCACGCCGATAAACTCCACTCCAGTAATTGCCTCATCCACCATTCGGTTTACGGCATTGTTGCCGGCGCCGCCGACACCTACAACAATAATCTTGCAAGCAGTTTCATTTGCGTCTGTTTTGATCTCCAGCACGGTAGTGCCTCCTTACTGTTCCTTAATCCCAATCCAATGCAACTGTAAAAAAAATTAGTAACTATTTAGCACTTACATCTTGGTTTTGGTACTCGAAAATGCCTGTGCGGCTTTCTCCTTGCATACGCAAAATCTCGATGTGACTCAACAGATACGTTATATTCAGGAATACTGCATTGTATAACGCCACAGCCCAATTTCTCACAATTAATATACAATTGTCTTCCAGAATAATCAATCATTCTTGTTATTAACTATTTCGTACTCATTTCTCTGATACCAAGGGTCAAAAGAACTTTTGACACCAGCATCATTTCTCTGTAAATGTAATAAACTCACTGTCCGGCGTATATTCCGACAGATCAATGGTTCCACTCTTGCCCTCAAGCGACGGCAGAATCCTTGACAGATTCAGTATCTTTTCATCCATATACTCATTTCCCCCGAGATTTACGCACACATCGTCAAAATATACGCTGAGTTTATTGCTCTGTCCCACGTAGATCTGGTCGGCCGAAAGTTCGTATTTGGTCAGCAGCTGCGTCATCTGCAGAATTCTGGCAAAAATACTCTCATCCTCCACCTCCAGAATCTCATTCAGCGCAATGTGATCAAAGCTCAGCCCCGTCACCTCCGGAACATCTTCCATTCTTTCTTCCGAAGATTCCACAACCATTCCCTTGCGGTCAAAATACACGTACCGTCCCAGGTATTGCACGCAGCCTGCAATGGATTTCTCATATACGGTGACATGAATGGTATCCCGGTTGATCACCTCGATGTCCATCGACTCCACAAAAGGGATGTTCGTCGTTCCGCAGTCCTTTCCAAAAAGAGAGATCCACAATGTATTGCTCCCCAAAACGCCGCTTGTCGCATATTGCCGAATCTCCTCATCGGTGTAATGGGTACTCCCCTCCACGGTAACATTTCGAACCTGAAAAAAACTCACCAGAAAAACAATCGTGCCGCCCACCAGTAATCCCAGAATGCCTGCGATCAGGCGAACTCTGCGTTTTCTGCTGCGCAGCTGATCCTGAATATAGAGAGAGGCATTGTCATAGTCATCTCTCGTGCGCCTCATGTTATGCTCACCACCGTCCTTTCGTCTGCTGCCTTTTTTGTTTCACAGCATCCTGCAGCCATCGCCATCTCCCTTTCGGAATAGGGCCTTCCAAAAATCCGTTTTTTGCAGCAGATTCCCGGAATGACTCCCTTCGCCTACCTTCCGGCTGCTGCACTCGTCCTGGCCACATTGAGCACCAGTCCGAATTCCGCCAGCAAAATCAGAATGGAAGATCCTCCGTAGGAGAAAAACGGCAGCGTGACACCGGTATTCGGAATCGTGTTGGTAACAACGGCAATGTTCAGGATCACCTGAACCGCAATATGCGTCATCACTCCGACAGTCACAAGTGATCCGAACAAGGTCGTGGCGCGATTCGCCACAATCATCAGCCGCCAGCACAGCAGAATGAACATAACAATAATGGAAATGGCACCGAACAGTCCCAGCTCCTCGCAGATGATGGAGAAGATCATGTCGTTTTGTGCCTCCGGGATGTAACCGAGCTTTTGCATGCTCTGCCCCAGTCCCTTGCCAAAGATTCCGCCGGAACCAACGCCGTAGAGTCCCTGCAGAACCTGAAAGCCGGTATCATCGGCATAAGCGCTCGGATCCAGCCATACCAGAATTCGCTTAAATCGGAAGGTCATGGAGCCTCCCGTCTCAACCGCAATAATAACAGCCAGAACTGCCAATACTGCAACGCCGGCCGCAGCAGCAATATATCTCCGGTAATGATCATCCGTTACGAAAACCATTCCTCCTGCAATGAGTGCCACAATAATGGCAGAGCTCATGTTCCGGGTCACAAAAAGGATGAGCCCAGACTGAATTGCTGCCGGCAGTAAGGTTAATATCCAGGCCTTGATGCTCTGGAACGTTTTGCGCCTTGTCTGACATAGCCAGACTGCCGTCAGAATGATCACGGCAAATTTGGAAATCTCTGCCGGCTGCACCGAAATCGGTCCGATGTAGATCCACCGCTTTGCACCATTTACCTTCGTACCAAACGGAATGATGAGGAGCAGCATGACCATTGCAAACGCATAAACTACGCCGCTCACCTTCTCCCAGAGTTCCAGAGGAACGACGGCTACGACAACCATCGCAACAAGACCGCCCGCCGTCGCAATGGCCTGCCTTTTGAGATAATAGGCCGAATCCCCAAAGTCCAGAGCAGCCTCATAGGAGCTCGTGGAATACAGCATGATCAGTCCGAAGGCAATGAAGAAAAAGATCATAAAGAGCAAGGAATAGTCCTGCGTGGTTTTTCTTCGGATATTCACTGCATGAAGGCTCGCACTGCGGGCAGGGACACCTGCCGCCGCGTTGCTCCTTCCCTGCCTTCCCTGACCGCCGCCTCGCCCGGAGCCCTGCGCAGAGCGGCGGCTTTTGCCCCCACCCTGCATCTTATTCAGTTGTCCAGGTATCGCTCTTTGTGCCATGAACACCTTTTGTTGTCACTTTCTGTTTTTTGTCATCGCTTCCTTCACCACAGTCCCAACAGTGCCACCGCCCCAAGGAGAACCGTGATGATCGTAAACAAGGCCACGACCTGTACCTCGCTGTAGCCGCCCAGCTCAAAGTGGTGATGAATGGGAGCCATGCGGAACAACCGCTTTCCGTGGGTCTTCTTAAAATAGGTCACCTGCAAAATAACGGATACGACCTCCAGAAGATAAATAAAGCCGACAATCGGAATAAACAGCGGCAGCTGCAGAACATAGGAAATGCCGACAACGAATCCCCCCAGTGCAAGGGATCCCGTGTCTCCCATGAAGATCTTTGCCGGATGTGCGTTGTACAGCAAAAAGCCAAGGAGCCCTCCAATCATTGCTGCCCCTGCTGCAGACACGCCGTTTCCGGAAAGAACCGCTGCAATCGTAAAAAACAGTGCCACCGCAATCGTAACGCAGGTCGACAGGCCGTCCACACCATCGGTAAAGTTCGTGCCGTTTACCGTTGCAACCGCAATGAACACCAGGGCCGGGAAACTGAAAATCCCAAGATCCACCAGAACTCCCTGTGCAAACGGCAGCTTCATAGTCAGGCTGATGCCGTTATAGAGCACCAAAATAAGCCCGAATACAATCGAAATTACGATCTGGAGCGCCATCTTTTGTTTGACCGAAAGACCGTCGCTGCTCCTTTTTTTGACCTTCAGAAAATCATCTGCGAATCCCACAAGGCCAAAGCCCAGTGTCATGAACAGCACCGGCAGAACCTCCGGATCCATCACACAAAAAACCAGGCAGGCTACCGTAACTCCGGCCAGGATCATAAGGCCTCCCATATTCGGTGTGCCGGTCTTTGTCAGGTGGCTCTTTGGACCGTCATCTCGTTCTGTCTGCTGGGCTTTGAATTTAATCAGAGCCGGAATCAGAAATTTACCGCTGACTGCCGAAACAGCAAATGCAATCAACATCGGAATCACAATATTAAATGCTCCTTGAAAGCTCATCGTTTACTCCTCTCCCGTCTGCGTGGTCTGTTTTGTCTGCACAGTCTATTCGGTCTGCTGTATCAGATCCGTTTGATCTGTCTGATCCGTTTGATCCGTTCCTGCCGTCTGTGTACTGCTGGTGCCGGTCTTTGTCACAGAGGCCTGCTCTCCGTTGACGTCTGCCGCTACATTTCCTTCGGAGTCTGCAACGCCTCCTGCATTTCCGGAGGCCTTTCCGGTACCAAGGTTATCCGGCAGACTGCTGGAGCTGTACTCGTGGCCGGTATTGGGATCAATCAATCCTCCGGTTACCGGATTGATGTAATAGCCCGTTGCCTCATCCACTTCATAGGATTTCCATTCCGGTGTGGAGCTGCCGCTTTCCTGCGTCTGATCCACCTGGCCTTCCTTTGGATTCTCCGAATCCACAACTCCGTCATTGTCGGTATCGTAAAGGTCCGCCCTTCCGTCCCCATCGGTATCCACGGCATCGGTCGTTCCGTCTGCGTTGGTATCCACCGGAGTATCCGGTGTTCCGTCTCCGTTGGCATCAATCGCATCTGCCGTTCCGTCTCCATCTGTGTCGATGTCGCATACAATCGCAACCGGAATCTGATTGTAATTCGTTGCTCCATATGCCAGCGTATTCGAAAGATTCAGTTCCTCGAGCTCGGCTTGTTCAGATTCCGACAATTCCTCCGTCATATAAATTCCCAGATACGGCAGAACCTCCGTCAGAACCTTGCGGACAATTCCTGTCGCATATTTGGCATCATCCTGCGGATAATGGTTGGGACGATCCACCACAACATAAATGGCAATCTGCGGATCATCTGCCGGCGCATATCCCATAAAGGAGACGACGTAATTCGTCTTGTCTCTTGGAATGGTCTCCGCCGTTCCGGTCTTGCCACCGATCATGTAGCCCGCAGGTCTTGCCGTTCGTCCGGTACCATTGGCTCCTGCCACTACCTGAAGGCACGCCTCGCGAACCTTGGCGCTGGTATCCTCGGAGATCGTCCGTTTCAGGAGCTTGGGCTCAATATTCTGAACCGTGGCGCCGCTTGCGCTCGTAATTTTGCTGACCACATGGGGCTCATAGTAATAGCCGCCATTAACCAAAGAGGAAAAGCCCGTGATCATCTGGATCATCGTGACGTCAAAATTCTGTCCAAAGGAGTTGGTCGCAAGGTCGACATCCACCATGTTGTCCGCCGTATAGATCAGTCCATCGGTTCTGGCTTCCTTGGCCAGATCGATGTTGGTCTTTAATCCAAAGTTAAAAATTCTCTGGAACTTACAGAAGGTCTCCTCGCCGGTCGCCAGCGCCATGTCCATCAGAACAACGTTGCAGGAACGCTCAATGGCCTGACTCAGGGTCAGTGTGCCGTCACCTTTTGTGTTATGACACTTGATCTCCCATCCATCGACCGTCAAAGAGCCGCCGCAATAGTAGGTCTCATCTCCTGTCAGGCTCCCGGATTCCAGGGCCGCCGCCAGGGTAAAGGGCTTGGCCGTCGAGCCGGGCTCGTAATACGTCGAAATGCAAAAATTATTCCACAGCGAGTACAAATAACGAGAGAGCTGTTCGTTGTCGTCCCCCAGTGTCTCCACATCTTCCGAGGTCAGATATTCATACGTCGGAGAATCGGTATCATCCAGAACCGGCATTCCCACCAATCTGTCTGAATCATAAGGATCATTCGGATCAAAGGTCGGTGCACTGGCCATAGCCAAGATCTCGCCGGTATTCACATTCTGAATGATGCAGCCAACATTCCGGGCACCGTACCCATCGTGATAGTCACCATCCTGATACTGATCCATGAATTCCTGAATGTATTTCTCAACAATGCTCTGAATATTGGCATCAATGGTCAGGGTCAGATTGTTGCCGTCCTCCGCCGGAATGACGGTACGCTCCAGATCCGAGCTGGTATTCAGATAACCATACTCGCGGCCGGAGGTTCCATTCAGCGTGTCGTTGTAATACTCTTCCAATCCGAAGGCCCCTTCGTTGCTGCCGCTGGCAAAGCCCAGCACATGTGCCAGCAGGGTCCCGTTCGGATAGGATCTGGTATAGGAGGATTCGAACCAGATTCCCTGAATATTCTGGTATTCCGAATTTGTTTTCTGTGCGTCTTCGAGCTGCGTCTGAAGGCTGGCCAGCTTGCTCTCATCACTCTCTTCCTTGATCTGTGCCTTAATATTGGCAACCCGGTCCGCTGCATCCGAGATTTCTTTTTCGTAGGCCGTTTTTTCTGCGTAGGTCAGGCCTTTTTTGGCGATGTAATATCTGGAATCCGGATTGTCATGAATGTACTGTCTGATCGTGTCTCGATCCAGTCCCAGCCTCTCACAGGCGTCCAACGTCGGCTCCAGATAGGAACTGACTCCCTCATCATTTGTCGGTCCGTTATTCATCTGATAGGCGTCGATGATGACATTATAAATCAGCTCGCTGGTTGCCAGAACCGTCCCGTTGCAGTCACTGATGGTTCCTCTTTTATACGGCAATTCCTGTGAATCATAGGACTGCTGGGAGAGGATCTGTTTTTTGTACTCGTTTCCGTTGTTCCGGTTGATGTACCACAGCCGAATGGCAAGCGCGGCAAAAGCCAGCAGTGCGAGCATAAACAGCACTACCAGCTTTGTCTGCATCTGATGATTAAACTGTCTTGCGGGTCTGCGCCCCTGCGGGGCCGTCTGTTTACCGCTGCCAGGCCGTCTGCCTGTCGTCTTTCTACCTGTCATGAAACGATTGTCTTTTCTTTGATATTTGTATCTGTTTAGCACCACATCGTAACTACTGTCCCAGCTGTGTCACCTGGCGGACATAATCTCCGGAGCCACCGTCATAGGTCACAATCTGATCCTCCTTTGCATAGGTCATTCCCAGCTCTGCAATGGCTTTGTACTTTACATCATCCAGGCTCACGCTGGAATTAATCTGATTCTCCAGCTCGTCGTTGTTGCTCTTTAACTCCGACAGCGAGGATTCCAGCTGTGCAATCTCCTTTACCGAAGCCGTTACGTCTGACTGCAGGCCGATGTACTGGATCAGTAAAAACGACATCACAAGGATGACACCCACCAGAAAGGTAATCAGGGCCGGGTTCATAAAGGCCTGATGATCGGCATGCCCTTTGTGCCTTGTTCTGGGGCGATAGCCGCGGCTGTCTCTTCTCTCCTCCTCCCAGTCAGGCTCATAGGCGGGTGCCGCACTGCCGTAAACATAGGAGCTGCTTTGATTCCAGCTGCCGTCTGCATTCCGGCTCCGATTTCGATTCGGATGATTATTCAGATTTCGATTCGAACCACGATTTCCGTTTCTATTTGCCATTGCGCGCCTTACTTTCTTGCACCTCCCCGCTCGAACACCCGGAGCTTGGAGCTTGCAGATCGCTTGTTCTGTTCCAGTTCCTCACAGGAAGGAACGATCGGTTTCCTGGTGATCACCTTTCCCATGGACTTCTTACCGCACACGCATACCGGGAATTCCGGCGGGCATATGCACGGGTTCTCATTTCTCTTAAATGCATTTTTTACGATGCGGTCCTCCAGAGAATGGAAGGTGATGATACACAGCCTTCCCTCTGGTTCCAGACAGTCAATCAGCCGGTCGATGGAATCCTGCAGTACATCCAGTTCCCGGTTGCATGCAATGCGAATGGCCTGGAAGGTACGCTTGCAAGGATTGCCGTATTTGTCCTGCATCTTCATCGGAATGCTGGCCCGGATGACCTTTACGAGTTCTCCTGTTGTTTCAAAGGGCTTTTCCTCCCTCTGCGATACAATTCTGCGAGCGATGTTCAGTGCGTAGCGTTCCTCGCCGTAATCCCGAAGGATCCTGGTCAGCTCCTCCACACTCCAGCTGTTCACAATATCTGCAGCTGTCAGAGGACTGTCCTGGTCCATCCGCATATCCAGTGGTTCATCGGTGTTATAGGAAAAGCCACGTTCCGGGTTATCCAGCTGATAGGACGACACACCCAGATCCAGGAGGATTCCGTTTACCTTTTCAATCCCGAGATCTGCCAGAATCTCCGGTATGTGCTCGTAGTTGTCATGCACAATCGTGACTCTGTCGTTGAACGCTTCGAGGCGCTTCGTCGCAGCTGCAATTGCGTCTTTGTCCTGATCGACGCCGATCAATCGTCCGCCTTGCACAAGCCGGGTCGCAATCGCCGAGCTGTGTCCCGCGCCTCCAAGCGTTCCATCCACATAAATTCTGGAAGGCTGAATATTCAGATTGTCAATTACCTCATGATAGAGGACCGGTATGTGTTGAAATTCCATTCCTGTTCCTTATGAATCCGCAGCGCTCTTGCTGCTGTGTGGTTATCGCATGATCCCCGCGCCATTGCCGGAATCCATCGGACGATCGTCGCCCAGCCTTTCTCAGATCTGGAAGCCGCTTTCGAGCAGCTCATCCGAAATTGCGCTGATATCCTCTGCCGTATGAGCCTCGTCATAGGAGTTGTATGTCTCCTCGCTCCACAGCTCTGCCCGGGTTCCCATTCCGACGAACACGACATTTTTATCAATTCCTGCCAGCTGACGCAGCTGCGGAGGCAAAAGAATTCGTCCCTGTTTATCGATCTCAACCTCCATCGTTCCCGCCATAAAGTAGCGAACCAGTGCTCTTGCCTTTTCCGAGTTGGAAGGCAGCGCCTTCAGCCGTTCTGAAAAGGCATTCCAGTCGTCCTCATCGTAAATCTGGAGACACTTATCAAAGCCTCTTCCAATCCAGAAGTGGCTTCCCAGTATCTCTCTGAACTTAGCCGGCACAATCAACCTCCCCTTTGCATCCAGGGAATGCCGATATTCGCCCGAGAACGTTCTAGTCATTTGCTGCCATTCGCTTCCTGCAGTGTCGCGATGGGGTATGAACCCTGTTACTCTTATAATTTACCACATTCACCCACATTTTGGGTAAATTTTGGGATTTCCCTCCCTAAAGTAGTCTCATCATACCCCACGAAGCCTTTTCTGACAACCCACAACTCGAAAACGGCATCAGACGTTTTCGAGAATGCAAGGAGAAATCCGCGCATGCGGTTTCTCCGCAGCAGGGAGTGAATTGCTGACAAAGTCAGCAATCACTCCAGACAACTCGAAAACGGCATCAGCCGTTTTCGAGTTGTTTCCACGCAAAAGGGGGCCGTGTGGTGGGAGGTTTTCCCATCACACGGCCCCTTTGGACGCTCGTTTTTCGATTTATTTCGTTCTGAAACCTATATCACTCCTGCGTTGTGCCGGCAGAATCGTTTTTTCCCTTTTGATCGCTCCTGGTCGTTTCGTCGTTTTGGGCCTTTTGATTCAGGCGGATTCCTACAATGGCCACAATGGAAATAGCAGCCAGTGCCACTCCCATCACCAGGTTCACCGGAATCGATGTTCCCGTAATATACAGCTGATCGGTGCGGATCGCCTCGATCCAGGCTCTGCCGATTCCATAGCCTGCCAGATACATGAGGAAAATCTCGCCCTTGAAATGGCGGTGTTTCAGGAACAGGAGCAGAATAATCAACACTCCCAGATTCCAGAGTCCCTCGTACAAAAAGGTCGGATGCACCTGAATGTAATTGGTGCCTTCCGCAATGTGCTCGGACAGCTGCGCGGTAATGTCTCTCGAACGCACCGCCGCGATCGGCAGACGCATCGCTAAAAGCCCGTCGGAATAGCCGCCGAACACTTCGCGGTTAAAAAAGTTCCCCCATCTGCCCACAATCTGCCCCACCAGGAGCCCATATACTGCCGTATCCAGGATCTGCGGCAGATACAGTTTTTTGATAACACAATAGACATAAGCCGTGACAATGCCGCCGATGACTCCACCGTAAATGGCAAGGCCCCCGGCACGCAGATTAAAGATCTGCAGCAGGTCATCCTTGTAGGCATCCCAGAAAAAGATCACATAATAAATTCTGGCCCCGATGACACTGAAGATGATCAGCCATAGTGAAATGTCCCAGTAGATATCCGGCGACTGTTCCGTCTTGCGTGCAATTCTCGTTGCCATGAGAATTCCAAGAATCATCCCCAGAGCAATCATGCATCCATACAATGCGATCCGAAATCCGCCGATATAGAATGCCTGTGGGACATTTTTCAGGTAAATTCCCAGATTCGGAAACGCAATATCCATTTGCTCCATCATATCTGCCATGATCCGTCACTCCTTCACCAGATGTACATCCAGCTGATTGTAGGGAATCTCCACGCCTTCTTCCAGAAAGGCCAGCCGGATCTTTTCCATCATATCCCAGCGAACCTCCAGATAATCGCTGATGTTGACAATGCAGCGAAGGCCGATCACCACGCTGCTCTCTCCCATCTCCTCCACAAAGGTTCTCCGGCTCCTGTCCGTAATCCTCGGCTCTTCATCCATGAGCCGGTCCAGGATCCGCTGCGCGCGGACCACGTCCTCTTTGTACGAGATTCCCACCGTGATTGTCAGTCTCTTATCCCCGCCTGTCAGCGTGGAATTCACCACGGATTTGTTGGTCAATGTGGAATTGGGAATCACCAGCTTGGTTCCGTCCTGCGTCCGGATTGTTGTGTAATACAACTCAATTTTCTCTACCGTTCCCTCGGCATCCTCGCCCTTAACCATGATGTACTCGCCCTCACGAAAAGGCCGCAGAATAAGGAGCAGAACACCGCCCGCAAAATTCGACAGAACCCCTTGGGCTGCCAGCGAAATGCCAACGCCTGCAGATGCCACAAGGGCCGCGATACTGGAGGCTTCTACAATATTCAGCTGAACAATCATGGACACAATGGTAAAGCCCAGTACCACAGCTTTTACCAGTGCATTCATAAAATGGCGCACCGTGGGAGCGGTTCCCCGCCGTTCCAGGTGTCGGTCCAGAATACTCAGAATTTTTTTCAGAACCTTTGCAATGATGACATAGATCAGGATGCAAAAGGCTGCCCGAACCAAGAATTCCAGTGCCGAGGCCCCCACGTTGGTGGACCAGGATTTAAAATTGAGAATGGATTGTACTTCCTGCTCTGTCATAAGACCTCATATTATATTGCTGCCTTCGAATCGCCATCTCGAATTTGGTACTCGAAAATGCCTGATGGCACAACTCGAAAATGCCTTATGGCATTTTCTCCTTGTTTGGAGTGATTGCCGACACAGTCGGCAATACACTCCTGGCTTCGGAGAAACTGCATACGCAGATTTCTCCTCGCATTTTCTCCTACCTTGGAGTGGCTTCGCCCACTCCGTGCTTCGCAAATCCTCGCGGCCTTCCCTTCGAACCGCCATCTCGAATTTGGTACTCGAAAATGCCTGATGGCATTTTCTCCTACCTTGGAGTGGCTTCGCCCACTCCGTGCTTCGCAAATCCTCAATGTTGGGCTTCGCCCAGCGTGACTGCATTTTCGAGTCCCCCTTTGAGCAAGCTCAGGGGTCCTCAAAAATGCAGTCACGCTGTTCTCAGGTGTTACACGTTGAATCTGAACAGAATTACGTCTCCGTCTTTGACAACGTATTCCTTGCCTTCCATGCCGACGAGTCCTTTTTCTCTTGCTGCGGACAGGCTGCCTTCCCGCAAAAGGACCTCCCAGTTGACAACCTCGGCCTTGATGAAGCCTCTTTCAAAATCAGAATGAATCTTGCCTGCTGCCTGCGGAGCCTTAGTACCGATGCGAATGGTCCATGCTCTGGTCTCATCCTCTCCTGCCGTCAGAAAGCTCATCAGACCCAAGGTATGATAGCTGGCCTTGATCAGCTTATCAAGGCCCGACTCCTTCAGCCCAAGGTCCTCTAAAAAGACCTGCTTTTCCTCATCATCCAGTTCCGAAATTTCTGCTTCCATCTTGCCGCACAGTGCAAAGACCTCACTCCCGGTTTTGGCTGCGTACTCGCGGACATTCTGCACCATAGTGTTGGAATTGCCATCATCTGCAATGTCATCCTCCGATACGTTGCAGGCAAAGATCACCGGCTTGGAGGTCAGAAGACTGTACTCCTTGAGGTATTTTTCCTCATCCTCCGTCAGATCCTCCATGGTATGCACCGGCTCACCGGACTCGAGCTGCTCCTTGATCCGTTTCAGGAAATCCAGCTCCTTTGCTGCCTCTTTATCCATTCTTGCTGTCTTAGCCACCTTGGAGATTCTGCGCTCTAACACCTCCAGATCAGCAAAGATCAGTTCCATGTTAATGGTCTCGATGTCACGAACCGGATCCACTGAGCCATCCACATGCGTGACGTTGGGATCCTCAAAACAACGAACCACATGAACGATGGCATCACACTCACGGATGTTGGCCAGGAACTGATTGCCGAGTCCCTCTCCCTTGGATGCGCCGCGAACAAGACCTGCAATATCTACGAACTCAATGACCGCCGGCGTCACCTTTTTCGAATGGTACATTTCGCCTAGCTGCTTGATTCTCTCATCCGGCACCGGAACCACACCAACGTTTGGATCAATGGTGCAGAACGGATAGTTCGCAACATCCGCACCCGCTTTTGTCAAAGAATTAAACAGTGTACTCTTTCCTACATTCGGAAGCCCCACGATACCTAATTTCATATATGCTTATTCTCCTTTGGTTTTCTTATTTTCAGACAGTCACATAACCCTGCACCCCTTCCCCGCTTTCCGGAAGGGCAAAAAACAACGTATATTATAACATATGACCTTTTTTTCTCCTACTTTATAAAATTGACAGTAACTGTTTAACCCCCGGAGCGTGCAAAAATGCCGTCCTCCCAAGCCCGCAAACCCGAAAGGTTTGCAGTGCCTTGAAGGACGGCATTTTATTACTGCAATCTCTTATAGGTCTTGTCCGTCTCTTACGAAACGCAGATCACCTTGCTCACGGCTGCTTGCCGATGTAGGCCAGAATTCCGCCGTCAACGTACAGGATCAGACCGTTGACAAAATCCGATGCCTTCGATGCAAGGAAAACAGCCGGGCCTGCCAGATCCTCCGGAACCCCCCAGCGGCCTGCCGGAGTCTTGGCCAGAATGAACTGATCAAACGGATGACGGCTGCCGTCCGGCTGAATCTCACGCAGCGGTGCCGTCTGCGAAGTTGCAATATATCCAGGTCCGATGCCATTGCACTGAATGTTATATTCACCATATTCCGATGCAATATTCTTAGTCAGCATCTTGAGTCCGCCCTTTGCAGCTGCATAGGCAGAAACCGTCTCTCGTCCGAGCTCACTCATCATGGAGCAAATGTTGATAATTTTACCACCGCCCTGCTCGATCATTCCGGGAATCACAGCCTTTGCGCAGATAAATGGTGCGTTCAGATCAACATCCACCACCTTGCGGAAATCCTCTGCGCTCATTTCTGTCATCGGAATTCTCTTGATGATCCCAGCATTGTTTACCAGAATGTTAATCGTACCGATCTGCTTGGTAACCTTGGCAACCAGCTCACTCACTGCGGCTTCATCTGTCACATCACACACAAAGCCATGTGCCTTGATCCCGGCCTCTTCATAAGCTGCCATTCCCTTTTCCAGAGATTTCTCGCTGGAACAGTTGAAAACAACGGTTGCCCCGGCATTTCCCAATGCAGCAGCCATTGCTAATCCAATTCCATGTGAAGCTCCGGTCACCCATGCAACCTTTCCTTCCAACGAGAACAAATTCTGCATATCACCCATCTTTCTTCCTCCCTCGCTTATCCATTACACCCGCTTGCGCAGGCCTGTAACCAAAAGTCACAACACATTCCATTTCCGCCCTCTGATGCTGATGAAGGCACTCAGGTTTTCTTCCCATGCCCACTGCCGCATAGTGCATCGTCACTGCTTAATTCCGAATCGTTCCCGCATGTCATTTAAAAACTCGATGCACTTTCGGTATTCCGCCGGATCATCCACAGTTCCAAAGCCGCCATCCATAACGCGCCCGTCACCTTTTGAGCCATACTCTCCAAAGCATGACGTTTTCTCATTGTCCGGATCATTCCAGTTATCCCAATGATGCAGGTTTACTTCCCGGTCCATGCTGCAATTCAGCCAATAGCAGGATGCATACTTCCTCCAGGGCCTCCCCAGGTAGACGCTGCCTTCAGGGCAGTTTCCGGCAATCTCACAATCCACGAACAGATATCCGCGACGCCCCTTCGGCGTACTCGCTGCTGTAATGTAAGAGTTTCCGGAGCGATGCCGAACCGGCTCAATCCGGCAATGATCAAACACCGCATCGGCACCGCCAAAAATAAAGTCGATGTTTCCGCTGATCCGGCAATTCAGATAATACTGCTCGGTATTTTTGCGCGGTGTATGCTCTCTTGGCCCTCGGAAGCCGTTTTTTTCCCGCTCCTTTAAGGGAAGCGGAGCGGTAAAAAGCGTATCCTGATTCCCTCTTAAGACAACCTCACTCATCCGGACAAGGTTCGCATCAGCATACACTGCAAGGGCCTGTCCGACATCTGTGCCGTCTCCTGCCGTATTTTCGACCGTAATGCGCGAAACACCGGCACTGCCGCCGCCAAGAAACAGCGTCTGCGAGCGAAAGGTTCCCGTTTTCTCTTCTCCGGGCCATGGATCACGTCCCCCGCAGGAAGCCGTAATTACCGTGCTCTGTGCGTCCTCGCCTTCAATCAGATAATCTTCCAGTTCAAGGAAGGGACGCTCGTGGTAAACTCCGTTCCTAAGATAAAAACGCACCGGCTCTTTTGGATTCATGGAGCAATCCTTTACTGCTTCCGTCAGGGTCCTGTAATCCCCATCGCCGCGG
Organism: Lachnospiraceae bacterium; assembly: GCA_963605745.1. Taxonomy (GTDB): domain Bacteria; phylum Bacillota; class Clostridia; order Lachnospirales; family Lachnospiraceae; genus CAG-791. The sequence continues at coordinate 40,479 of CAVCWT010000013.1, read as the reverse complement.
CAGGAGATCACGATCGTTCTGCGGTTCTTTCCAATTTTGTTCGTTTCGTTCGTTTCGTTCGTTTCGTTTTTTTCGTTTACTTTTTTTGTTTCATCCGATGAGAGCAAAATTTCAATCCTTCCGGTCTGTTCTTACAGTTTTTGTATCTGTTTAGCACCTGAGGGTTTCAACATGAATCGGCCGCCTCGCGGACAGATTCATGATTGAAACCCTCATGTGGCTGATCAAATACACAGTTTTTTCATAAAAGCAATGTCCTCTGCCACACAGGAGTGATTGACGTGCTCGCGCAGGAGTGTAATCTCACGGTCCTGGCTGTGCAGCCACTTTGAAATCTCATCAAACTGAACCCAGCCCTTTCCCAAAGGCAGTGTTGTGAACGTGTCATAATCATTCGTGATGCCATAGACAAAGTCCTTGATATGCAGCGCTTCAATCTGCGGACCAATCAAGGACAGCCAGTCCTTCCACAGCTGCGTCTGACAGGAAAGGTGCGGATAATCCAGAAGGTTAGCCGCATCAAAAATAAAATGCAGATGCTGCGAATCTCCCACCGTATCGATCAGATGCTGCGCAACCTCTACGCTGTTCAATGGATGCCAGTAAACCGGCTCCACAGCAAACACCGCATCCTCTTTGGCCGCCGTTTCTACAATGCGCAGAATGCTGTCCTCCATCAGAGCCTGTCTGCGTTTTCCCTCTTTTGCGTCCATATGGATGCAGGAGCTCTCACTTCCCACGCATTTTGCGCCGATTTCCTTCTGCCATTTCAGAACCCGGCACACATTTTCAACCGCTGTTTTCCTTTTCTCGTCATCCGGAGAACTCAGATCCTGATAACACCCCAGCACGGTAATCTCAATTCCGCGCTGATCAAAAGCCTCCCGGATCTGTGCGATCTGATCTGGATCAATGTCTTTATAATTGCTGATTCCCTGAATTGCCTTCGGCATGGCAACCTGTGCTGCCTCAAAGTCCTGCTGCTGCAAAAGAGACGCCAATCTGTCTGCTGAATGCTTGCCATAATCATGTGCACGACAACCAATTTTCATCGTATCCCACTCCCCATTATTTCGTTCTGTTGATTTTCGTTCTATTTAACCCTCGGCTCCTGAATAGATCGGTAGATACTCCCATTCTTCTTTTCACGTCAAATCCTTCACCGTATCACGCTCAATCAGCTGGTTCTCCAGATAGACACGAGCGTTATCAATGATTCCGGATTCCATGCGCCGCAGCAAAACCTTGGTTCCCTCTCTGGCCAGATCCCCCATGTTTCTTTCAATGGTCGTCAGCCGCATGGTACCGTAGGACGTCATGTTCCAGTTGTCAAAGCCGATCAGCGAAATATCGTCCGGTACATCCAGTCCTTTTTCTATCGCTGCCGCCTTGGCCGCAAAAGCCATCTCATCGTTGAAACATAAAATTGCCGTCGGCAGAGGATCCATCTCGTAAATCCGCTTAGCAGCATCATATCCGCTCTGATATCGATAGTTTCCGATTTCCACATGAATCTTTTCCGGATCCAGTCCATGCTTGAGCATCGAATTGCGCCACCCGATATGCCGAAGGCTGGTGGAATCCAATCCCTGAATTCCCTCAATCACGGCAATGTTGCGATGTCCCTTGTCCAAAAGATAATCCATTCCCTTTTCCACGGCCTTGGCTTCATCCGTCACAATGTTCGGCACATTGTAGGGAATCACGCGGCAAATTGCAGCCATCGGAATTTCCTTTTCCAGGACTTCATCAATAAAGGCGCTGTCCTCTGTTCTCTGAGAAACCAGCAGAATCCCATCATAAAAGCTAGGATTCAGATCTCCCTTTTCGTGCATGTCAATACCCTTTACCACCACGTTATAGCGACTTCCGACCACATCATACACACCGGTCAGAACGTCATGCAGTACGAACGGAGAGGTCATTTTACTGATGGTCGAAAAATACAGACCGATTGTATAAGATCTTGACATTTTCAGATGGATTGCCGCTTGATTCGGAATGTATCCCATCTCCTTGGCGATATCCAGAATCTTCTGTTTATTTTCTGATCTTCCAGCACTGACACCATTCAGTGCTCTTGACACTGTGGAATAAGAGACCCCCGCTCTTTTGGCAATATCCTTAATTGTAACCGGCATATTTCACCTTTCTCTTTATGCAATTCCCATTCTGTTGTCGGATGAAACGCCTTCGCTCCCTGATCAGCAGCTCTATTCCTGAACCAGTCGGTCCACATTCTCAGCGGTGACTGCCTCCCCCTTCTGGCCACTGATGAAAACATCCTTTAGCATCAACGTTTCGATATTATTCGCATAAATACCAAGATAGCATGCTTCGTCAACCCCTTCCATCATGGCAATCTGTCCAGGCTCTGCATCCTCAGCATAGGTAACCTTCACATTCTCCATCTCAACACATTTGATTTTCTGCTCCGGGAGGCCATACATGAAAGCCGCTGCCAGATGACAATTCGTTGCTTCTATATTACGGAAAACCAGATGGCGAACCTCCGGGGTTCTCTCATCCACCGGCATCTTCTCCCTGGTCTGCACATATTCTGTATGTCCGTCCGGATCACAGAAATAAAAACAATTCACCACAAACGGCGTTTTCACATGGTCCATCTGAATGTTCTCGAATACGATCTCATCCAGAACGGCATCCTTGCCTCTTCCTCTGCGTGTTTTAACCCGCAGTCCTCGGTCCGTATGAAGGAATTTGCAGCTCTGCACGGTCATGCGCTTGACACCACCTGCCATCTCGCTGCCTACCGTAATGGAACCATGTCCGTCACGCATGCAGCATTGACGAATGACCAGATCCTCGCAGGCTCTCTTATATTTGCTGCCCATATAGATCTTGCCGGCCTTCACGGCAATGCAGTCATCACCTACCGAAATATAAACACCAACCACCTCTACGTCATGGCAGGACTCCGGGTCCAGTCCATCTGTATTCGGTGAAACCTTCGGGTTAATGATTTCCATATTGATAAAACGCAGATGATCCGAAAAATACGGGTGAACATTCCAGCTGGGGCTGTTCTGTACACGAATTCCCTGCACGGTCACATTTTCACAGTGATTCAAAAAGATCATTCTGGGCCTGAAGGCAATGTTACGCTTTTTGGGATCCTTCCACCAGTTGTCATGAGAGGCATTGCCATCCACAACACCCTGTCCGTAAATCACCACATTTTTGGCATTGATGCCGGTAATTAATGCTGCAAAGCAGTCCAAAGGATTTCCTTCCCAGGTCCCAAGGTTGTACTCCTGCGTTTCATCGTAGCTGTCGATGATGCCCTTCAGAATGGCAAACTTCTCACGGCTCGTTTCTCCCAGAAGGGTTGCCCCCTTTGCCAGCTCAATGCGGATATCATCCTTCAGGAAAAGACTCGTAATTTTGTACGTGCCCTCTGGGATCAGGACACGGCTGTCCTTGGGGCAACTCATAATGGCCGCCTGAATAAAGTGCGTATCATCCTGTACGCCGTCTCCCTTAGCACCAAAATCCCGGACATTAAGCGTTACGAATTCGGTATCTGTGTGAATAGCAATCGTCTGTTCTTCTTCAGAATCCTTCACCAGGATTTCATAATCCGTATCCGGCTTCAGATCATAAATGCTGACAACCGTACGCCGTGTCTGCAGACGAAGCGATCCATTGACGTAGATTTCCCGCTCCTTTTCCGACTCGTATACACTACCGTCTGCCAGTTCTAAAGTAATACATCTTGCTGTCTGAAAAATAACCTTAATGTCCATAGCCTCTTCCTTGTTAAATCCTTGAGATGAGTAAAAAAACAGCAACTGTTTAGCACCATCTCGATGTGGCCGGGCAGAGGAGCTCCGCTCCTTGCCCACCTGCCAATTTCAGTCCTGAATTTGTGCGCGAGGCGCCCAATTCATGATTGAAATCGTCAGGTGCTAAACAGATATAAAAAATAAAGGAGGATCCTCTGTGTGAGGACCCCCCCGGAGGTTCCAATATCAGCCCTTAACACCACCGGCCGAAATACCATCAATGAAGGCATCCTGTGCGCAGAAGAACACAACCAATGACGGAATAATCGAGATCAGCGACATTGCCAGGATTCGATTCCACTGGAATCCGACATCACCGTCCATCGACATACGAAGGTAAATGGAGTTGGTGTATTTCTCCATATCAGAAACATAGATCAACGGTCCCATGAAGTCGTTGGATGTCCACATGAACTGGAACAGTGCGCAGGAAACCAGTGAAGGCTGCAGCATCGGAACGATAACATTCCACAGAGTCTGTACACAGTTACAGCCATCGATCTTGGCAGCTTCCTCAAGCTCCTTCGGTACGCCTCTTAGGAACTGGATCAGCATGAATACAAAGTAAGTATCTGTTGCAAACAGTGACGGAATGATCAGCGGCAGGTAGGAGTTCGTCCATCCCCACTTGTTGAACATGATGTACTGAGGAGCGTTCAATACAACCTGAGGAAGGAACAGTGTAGCCATCATCAAAGAGAACATGATGCCCTTACCCTTAAAGTTGAAACGTCCAAAGCCGTATGCCGTTATTGTTGCAGATACCAGTGTGAATACAACCTTCGGAAGAACAATCTTGTAGGTGTTCAGCATGGAGGTGAGCAGGTTGATCTTACCACCATAGTTTTTGAATGCCTCTTTGTATCCGTCGAATACCGGATTCTTCGGCCAGAACCAAGCGCTGGTGAAGATCTCAGAGTTGGTTTTAAAGGTTGCACCGACCATCCAGATCAACGGATAAACCATGATTACGCCTACGGCAATCAGGAGGACATAACGAATGACCGTGCTGACTTTTCTTTTCGTTTCTTTTGTCATGGTATTCTACCTCCCATCTTCGTCAGAATAGTAAACCCACTTCTTCTGACTTGCAAAAGCAATACCGGTCAATGCGCAAACGATAACGAACAGTACCCATGCCTGTGCACTCGCCATACCCATCTTGTGTCTGAGGAATGCGTTGTTGTAAATCAGGATGGAGATCAGGGTTGTTGCACCGTTCGGGCCACCCTTGGTTACCAGGAACGGTCCGTTGAACTCCTGGAATGCCTGGCACAGCTGAGTGATCAGGTTGTAGAAAATAACCGGTGTAATCATCGGAACCGTGATGTGGAAGAACTGTGTCCACTTTCCTGCTCCGTCAATGGATGCTGCCTCGTACAGATCCTGCGGTACGCCCTTCAGTGCAGCCAGGAAAATAACCATGGCCGAACCGAACTGCCATACTCTCAAAAGGACGATAACAGCAAGTGCTCCGTTGTCGCTTGCCATCCAGTTGATCTTCTCAAAACCAAGGGCTGTGATCACGGTGTTGATCAGACCATCGGTATTGAAAACGGCTCTCCACAGAATGGCGATGGCGATGGAACCGCCCAGGATGGACGGAATATAATATGCTGTACGGAAGAAATTAACACCCTTCAGTTTGAAATTCAGGATGAATGCAATAAACAGAGCGAATGCCAGCTTCAGCGGCACATCGAAAATTGCATACTTGAAGGTTACCTGGAATGCACGGATAATATCGGAATCCGTAAAAATCTTTGTGTAGTTCATCAGACCAAATTTGCTGATACCACTGAACAAATCATAGTCTGTGAAGCTGTAGTACAGGGATGACGCAAACGGATAAACCTTAAACAGGAGAAATCCGATCAGCCATGGTAGTACAAACAGAAAACCAACGTTTTCTGACAGAACCTTTTTGAAGCTTTTCTTCTGGTTCATACAACTGCCTCCTTGCTCTTGTTGACGCGACCTCCGCCCGACCATTTCTGTCATTATCCCGGTCAGACCTTGTCCGCAATCCCCCTTGTCTTTCTTTTATTTCAGTTCAGTCAGATAGCTCTCAAAATGTTCCAGATTCAGTGCACCATTCTGACATCCTCTGGTAATAATCTCCTTCACCATCTGCTGTTCCGCGCCTGTCAGAAAGGAAAAATCTCCCGTCTGTTCACGCTGATTCACAAGTTTCTTCACAGCTCCGCGCAATTGCAGCTGAAGGGCCCGGTAATGTTCAAAGATCTCCTCGCTCATGTTCTCAATGGTCTCTGTCAAAAGAGCCATCTGTTCTACCGAGAGATTTCCCATTTCGGCAAAATACCGAACAATCGCCGCATAGTTTGCCTTGTCCTTCACTGCCTCTCTTACGTCCATGTCAATCCCCATAAATCTTTAGAAAGGGCCGCCGGATTTCTCCGGCAGCCGCCATTTCTTTTAAAACTTCCCTCAAAGAACTCTTGCCGTTTCTTCCATCATTGAAGTCATCGGCTGTAGACGTTCCTCTTGCTGCTCACGAGCATATTCCAAAGGAATTAGTTGCCCAGAGTCTCGTTGATGCCATCCAGCAGATCCTGTGCTGCAGATGCTGCATCGAGGTCGCCGGTGCTCAGCTTGCCAAATACCTTGTAGTAAACGCCATCCGGGTTAGCCTTCAGATCGTTGTGCTCGAACTTGGAGTCGATGGTGAACTTGCTGTAATCCAGAACCTTGGTGTTAGCTTCCTTTACAAGATCATCGCCGATGCCCTTCTCGTTCAGAACTGCCAGGCCTGCTGCAGAGCAAGGGATGCCGCGCTCTGTGCCGCAGATCTCAATGCCTTCCTCATCGTTCAGAAGGTAGTTGATCAGCATTGCAGCTTCCTTCGGATGCTCAGAGGTTGCAGAAACAGCAAGACCCATGGAGATCTTGGTGAAGCCTCCGTTGTAATCGCCGAACTTCAGGAACTCACCGATTACGAACTCCTGATCAGGCTTGTTGGTGCTCTCTGCTACTGCTTTCTGGAACTTGGATGCAGAAGAATCCCACTCGAAGATGCCGGCATACTTGCCATCGATCCACTTAGCATTCTTGTCCAGGGAGTCAGCCATATCGCCATTGATAACAGCCAGAGTCGGGATTACATGATTCTCTTCCAGCTTGTTGATGAACTCCATTCCCTCGGCGATCTCATCAGCGGTGTACTGAACCTGACCATCCTCTACCCAGTTCTTTCCATAAATAGACTCAAGATAGTAGACCATGAAGATCATGCGATCGTACTCGCCAAGTGCCAGCGGATAGTAATCCTCATCGTAAGCCTTAAATGCTGCGCCTGCTGCCAGCAGAGACTCTTCATCAGTAGGAATGTCCACACCAACCTCATCAAAGGTGGTCTTGTTCCAGTAGAACAGACGGCCGGTCAGTGCAACCGGAACAGCCATCAGCTTGCCGTCAGCCTTGCACAGCTCCAGATAATCATCAGAGAACTGTGTCAGATCCAGAACATCAGAATAGTCCTCAAGGTTAGCAAAGTTCGTGCCGTTTCCGCTGTAGGACTCAATCCAGTTCCAGTTGATCTGCATAACATCTGCAGCGTTGCCGCCCATGATGTTCAGTGCCTGCTTCTCCTCCCAGCCGGACCATGCGCCGTACTCGGTGGTTACAGTGATGTAAGGATACTTCTCCATGAATGCTGCTACAGCTGCCTCAGTAGCCTCATGTCTGGAGTCGCCGCCCCACCAGGAAAACTTAATCTCAACAGGCTCCTGGCTGTCAGTTGCTGCAGCCTCGGTTCCTTCTGCCTCGGTGCTGGTAGCCTCAGCGCTGGAATCTGCTGCGCTGGAGGAATCAGCACTGGAGGTGCTGCCGCCGCATGCTGCCAGGGACATTGCCATGACAGAAGCAAGCGCCAATGACATGGCTCTCTTTACGTTCTTTCTCATAAAACCCTCTCCTTGAATCTTATGCGTGTCTTCTCTGCAAATACGGTGTGACAGAGATTCTGTCACTTTTATATCTGCAAAGGTTTGCACGTATTTCCAAAAAAAGATGCACATTTGACGTCACAACATTTTGTCTAAGATGTTCCAAACCAAACATGCATATCATCTGTTACATGGCTGATTATATTCTTGTCTATATTGCTTGTCAATCACACTTTTTTTATTATTTTGATTGTGTTTTTTGTCATTATTACCTGATTTCCTTTTTTCAGAAAATCTGATAGTATGCACTATATGCAAACGTTTGAAATGTCATACGTTGCACATATCTGCGATATTCGGGCTGCGACATCGTATGTTATCGTACGTTTTAGAACAATCCGGATATCATGAGGCATTTTGATTGACAGCAACGCAGGTGCTTCCGGCTGCGGCCGGTTGCCCAGAACGGAGATGATTATGGAAATACTCGACCACTATATTGACCAGCTACTGGCAAAGAGCAGCCCGCAGGCCCCCATCTGGAACATCGAGAAAATCCGTCAGGGTGCCAAACCCTCCTGGAACTACATTGACGGCTGCATGATCAAAGCCATTCTCGAGCTCTACCATATTAATGGAAACAACGACTACCTGCAGTTTGCAGATGCCTTCATCGACTATTTTGTACAGGAGGATGGTTCTATCCTCTCCTACAATCCAAAGGAGTACAATCTCGACAATGTCAATGCGGGCAAGACGTTGTTTGACCTGTACCGACTGACCGGCAAAGAAAAATACCGCAAGGCAATTGACACCGTTTACAGCCAGCTCCAGGGACAGCCTCGGACAGCTTCCGGCAACTTCTGGCACAAAATGATTTATCCCAACCAGGTTTGGCTGGACGGCCTCTATATGGCGCAGCCCTTCTATATGCAGTATGAACTGGCCTTTCATGACGCAGAGAACTGCATGGACAGCTACCAGCAGTTTCTGAATGTCTATGATAAGATGCGGGATCTGCGAAACGGCCTGTATTATCATGCATACGATGAGTCCAGAGAAAGCTTCTGGTGCGATAAGGTGACCGGTCTCTCCGATAATTTCTGGTTAAGAGCCCTTGGCTGGTATGCAATGGCGCTGATTGACACCATTGATATCATGCCGGATTCTCTCGACGAGCAGCGTTCCAATCTGCGCCGTATTTACCAGGAGCTCATTGATGCCATGTTGCCTTATCAGGATGAGGAAACCGGTATGTGGTATCAGGTGGTAAACCGCGGCGGAATTGTTCCGAACTACCTCGAGACCTCCGGCTCCGCCATCTTTGCCTATGCCATCATGAAGAGCGTACGGCTCGGAATTCTGGATAACTCTTATTATGCATACGGTAAGAAGGCATTTGACGGCATCTGTGCAAAATATCTCACAGAAAAGGACGGTGAGCTGCAGCTCGGCGGCATCTGTCTCGTGGCCGGCCTCGGCAACAAGCAGAAAAGAGAAGGAACCTTCGATTATTATATGCGAGAGCCCATCGTTCAGAATGATGCCAAGGGCGTTGCTCCTCTGATCCTTGCCTACACCGAGGTTCTCCAGCACCCTGCCGGCAAATCATAAATGACACGAAACAAAAGTCAGAACAGGACGTCAAAAGGAACTGTGAAAAACACAGGGAAAAACGCAAAGAGAAACGCATATAAAAGCGCATAAAAGGAGCAGTGTTGCAGCCTCAGACGACTGCAACACTGCTCCCTTTTATGGTATCCGAATTCCGAGCTTGCATCCGGGATCTTTGCTCATATCTTATCGGTAAATTACCTTTCGCTCTTTTAGCTCTGCATAGATCTCCGTGTAATTCGTATACCGGATCCTGCTGACTGCTCCCCTTTTCACAGCCTTTTTCACGCCGCAGTCCGGCTCCATCAGGTGATTGCACCCTTGAAAGCGGCACTCCTGCGCAAATGGTGCGAATTCCGGATAATATTGTTTGAGATCCTCCGCTTCGATCTCCTGCAGATACAAAGAGGTAAATCCCGGTGTGTCCACCAGAAATGTATTCTCTCCTGCCCGCAGGAGTTCCACATGGCGCGTTGTATTCTTGCCGCGCGCAATCTTTGTCGACAACTCTCCCGTCTGCATATTAGCTGCGGGACACAGCGTGTTGATCAATGTCGACTTACCGGCGCCGGAAGGACCTGTCACAACGGTTGTCCTTCCGCTTAAAGTCTCTCTCACCTTCTCTAGGCTTTCGGATTCTCTCGTGCTGATGAACAACAATGTGCAGCCACAGGTTCCATAGACCTCCTGCAGTTCCTCCAGCTGCCCCCTGGTAGCCAGATCCAGTTTATTAAAGCACAGAATTGCCGGGATATTCCGCAGTTTCATAGAGATCAGAAAACGATCCAGCATATTGTAGCTGGGGGCCGGATTGGTCACTGCGAACAGGAGCAGGGCCTGATCCACATTGGCAACATTCGGCCGAACCAGGTCATTGCGCCTTGGCAGGAGTCGTACCACATTTCCTTCCTTTGGATCACTGGCCAGATCCGTGATGTCGATCTCCACATCATCTCCTACCAGCGGCTTTTGTTTCAGTGCACGGAATACGCCTTTGGCTCTGCAACGGTAGATTGTCCCTTCACTGTACACCTCGTAGAATCCAGCTATGCTCTTAATAATCTTTCCCTGCGGCATTCGTTTTATACCTGTTCGTTGTTGCTATGAAAACGCCTGTCGGAGAAGGCTTCCGCGGCAAGAATGTCCGTGGAAGTCTCATCCCGGCAGGCGTCTTATCTTATCTTAAGTAGGTGCTGATTGATTCCGTATTTCTTTCATTCGATCTTACTGCTCCGGTGTAAAGGTCAGCTGCCTTGTGATCACTCGTTGTCCGTTCACTGCATCTGCTGCAGTCGAAGCATAGCTCATCTGCAACGTTCCGGTTGCACAGGAAATTCCGGTAAAGCCAGCCGGCTGCGGGAACGTGGTAAAGACCGTGTTCATCAGCTGCTGTCCATCTGCTGTAATGATAACGACATAGACCTGTGAGCCGGCCACGTAATCCGGAGCCTCTTCTGCGGTGGGTGCCGTTATTTCGCCCGAATAGGAATAGGTCGTAACCTCTGCTGCCTTTCCAATTGTCAGGTTGATCTTGGTTCCGGGCTCCACATAAGAACCTGCCTCGACATCCTGTGCAATGACCTTGCCGACCTTGGCAGAATCATCGGTCTCGGTCTCCTTGGTTTCTCCCAACTGGAGTCCTTTTTCGGTTAGGGTTGCCATCGCATCCTCGCTCGTGAGGTCGGTCAGTGTCGGCACTTCAATCTGTCCTTCGGTATCAGGTCCTGTGCAGATTGTAATGGTGATGGCCGTATCTGCCGGTGCCAATGCCCCTGCAATCGGAGACTGGCTGATAACCTCTCCCTTTTCTACCTCATTGCTGACACCTTCTGCCTTATTGATGGTATCAAAGCCTTTTTGTTTGAGCATGGCAACTGCCTCGGCCTGCGTCTTGCCGGTAACATCCGGCACCTCAACGCCGCTCTGTCCGGCACTTACCTTCAGAATGACATTCGTGCCTTCCTCCACACTCATTCCGACCGCTGCATCGGTTCCATCCGTCAGGGATGCTGACATGACAACACCGGAATCATAGTCCTTGGACTCTTCGTAAACCACTTCCGGAATGAGTCCAAGAGAGTTCAGCATGCTCTTGACCTCATCTGCATTCTTGCCCACCATAGCCGGCAAAACAATTTCATCTGAGACAGCCGTCTGCGTTTCGCTGCTGCCGCTTCCGCCAAAGGACATCAGGCCCAGACGATTGGCTGCGATCAGAATAATAATAATCCCGATGAGCAGAGCGACCGCAATGGACAAAACGGTGATTCCCTTTTCCTTTTGCGGATCGTAATTGTCCCGATACGCTGTGTCGCTATAGGAATTGTCATAACGGCTATTTTTGCGCAGCGGTTCATCAATTCGTTCTGCGCGGCTCTGACGCTGGCTGCGTCTGTTCCTGCCAGCCTCCCGGTCATCATATCCGCGGCTTTGGGCTGTCCTGGCATCTCCTCTTGCAGTATAAGAGCTGTCATGCGCAGCTCTGGGTGTTCGCTCTGTATATTCACTGCGGGTAGCATACCCATTCCGACCATATTCATCTGTATAAGCCTCGTCCGAATAGGTCTCTTCCCGATATCCAGGCTCCTGATAGGTTCCTTCCGCATAAGAGGCATCGGAATAGGACGCGTCTGCATATGCGGCATCCTGATAACTCTCACCGGAATAATCCGTCTCCGGATAGGCTGCGCCGGGATTCTGATAATCTTCTGCCGGATACCTGGAATCCGAATAGGAGCCATCTGTATAGGTATCTTTTGCATAACTCCCTTCCGAATAATTTCTCTCGGGATAAGCCTCCGCCGGCTGCTGTCTTGCCGCATTTCTGGTGTCTACGTACTCTCTTCCGGAGGATGCTGCGGCGGAAGGCTCTGCGCTGCGAGCCTTGACAACACTGCCTTCCATACTGCCGGCTGCTGCCCCGGCAATGACGGCAGCGCCAGCCTGACGTCGAATCTCTGACTGCTCAGCAGGAGCTGCCATTCTGGTCGCACCATCCTCATCCGGATTGATCACCTTAACAAAATCATCATTGGGATGAATCAGCGACTGCTTGAGATCACCGATCAGCTCATTCATGTTCTGATAGCGGCGATCCGGACTCTTCTCGCAGCATTTCAGGACAATCTGCTCCACGCTCTTTGGAATATCCGGAACGAACTCCCGGGGCGAGGGCATCGGCGACTGGATATGCTTGATGGCAATGGCGACCGTTGTTTCGCCGTTAAAGGGAACACGCCCCGTCAGCATTTCAAACAACGAGATGCCCAGCGAATAGATATCGCTCCTCTCATCCGAATATCCGCCTCTTGCCTGCTCCGGCGAGGTGTAATGCACCGATCCCATCACATTGGACGTGATGGTATTGGACGTTGCCGCCTTGGCAATGCCAAAATCCGTCACCTTCACCTTGCCGTCGCGGGAAATCATGATATTCTGCGGCTTGATGTCGCGGTGAATAACATGATTGGTGTGTGCTGCCTGCAGTCCCATGGAAACCTGAATGGCTATGCTGATGGCTTCCTTGACGGTCAGTCTGGATTTCTTCTCAATGTACTTTTTAAGGGTGATGCCATCGACATATTCCATGACGATGTAATACATCCCCTTCTCTTCCCCAACATCGTAAACATTCACGATATTCGGATGCATCAGGCCGGCTGCGGCCTGTGCCTCCACACGGAATTTAGATACAAAATTAGCGTTGTCAGAAAATTCCTGCTTGAGAACTTTGATGGCAACGGTTCGGTTTAATTTATGATCTTTTGCTCTGTATACCACGGACATTCCGCCGGTACCGGTCTTTTCGAGTACCTCATAGCGATCCGCAATCAGCATCCCGATCTTAATCATGCAGCATTCTCCTGTCAGGCAAAGGCATCAATCAGAATCACGGATATGTTGTCCAATCCGCCTGCCTCGTTGGCTCTTTCCACCAATCGCCTTGCCTTCGATTCCAACGTTTTATTTTCACGGATGATCTGTTGGATCTCCTCATCCTCAACCATATTCGTAAGGCCGTCCGAGCACATGAGGATCAGATCCCCTTCATGGAGCTGAGTCGTGAAAAAGTCCACATCCAGATAATGCTCTGCTCCGACTGCCCTTGTAATCACATTCTTGTCCGGGTGATTCCTTGCCTTTCTGGCATCCAGACTCCCGGCCAGAACCATCTCCTCTACCAGCGAATGGTCTGTGGTGACCTGCCGCAGGCCATTGGTTCCGGACACATACAATCTGCTGTCTCCGACATTCGCCGTCTGCAGAACACCGTCCTGAATGCAGGCAGCAACAATGGTTGTGCCGCAGCCTCTTAGGTCATCCCGCATATTCGCCGTTGCATACAGGTTCTGATTCACCGTATGAAGCGTCTCCTCGAGTGTCTCCCGGATCGTCCCCGCGCGGCTGGCTGCAACCAGTCGAAGCGTCTCACGCACCGTAAACCGGGACGCATAATCGCCTGCGCGATGTCCTCCCATGCCGTCTGCCAGCAAATACAGATTCGGAAGTCTGCCAACGCTCTCATCTGCCGCGCTGACAAAATCCTGATTCATTTTTCTCCGCATACCGATGTCGGTAATGGAAAACGAATGCATATCGCACCCTTCCTTTACTGATCCTCTTGAATATGACGATGCCGCAGCTGTCCGCAGGCGCCGTCAATATCCCGTCCTAACACTCTCCTAATACTAACATTTATTCCGTGTTTTTCAAGTTTAGCCCGGAAAGCCTGTACCGAAGACAGATCTGGCTGCATGTAATTGCGCTCCTTAACAGGATTCACCGGGATCAGATTCACGTGTGCCCCGACAGAAGCCGCCAGCTGTGCCAGCTCTACGGCATCCTTCTCACTGTCATTCACATCCCTGATCAGGCTGTATTCGAAGGTCACGCGGCGCCCCGTCTGTGCAAAATATTCCCTGCAGGCATCCATACACTCACGAATCGTATACCGGTTGGCAATCGGCATAATCTCGCGCCGCCTAGCATCGGTCGTTGCATGAAGCGATAAGGCCAGCGTAATGGAGAGCTGCTCCTTTGCAAGATCATAGATCCTCGGCACGATCCCGCAGGTACTCACAGTTACATTCCGCATCGACAGATTCTGCCCGTTTTCATCCGTCAGGATCCGCAGAAACGTAATGAGATTCTCATAGTTGTCCAGCGGCTCTCCTGTTCCCATGACAACAACATGGGAAACCTTCTCCCCAGTCAGCCTGCGAATGGTATAGATCTCCTCCAGAATCTCTCCCGGCAGAAGGTTACGCCGCAGACCGTCCAGCGTAGAAGCACAAAAACGACACCCCATTCGGCAGCCAACCTGCGAAGAGACGCAGACGCTGTTGCCGAATTTATATTTCATGAATACGCTCTCCACCGTCTCGCCGTCTTGCAGCTCGAACAGGAATTTCTGTGTGCCGTCCAATGCTGAAATCTGACGATCCGCCACCTTCAGCTGCGTCATCCGGTAGCGCTCTGCCAGATCCTCTTTCATTTTAGCCGGCAGGTTGGTCATCTCCTCATAGCTGCCTGCCAGCTGCACATGCAGCCAGCGATAGAGCTGCCCTGCGCGGAATTTCGGATATCCGGCCTGTGTCAGCTCCGCTGTCAACTCCGCCAGCGTCAGAGACTTCAGATCCTTTTTATCATTGTTCATATTCCTCTCCGTTTTACAGCCCCCATGCGCCTCTCACAGACGGGTCCTGGCGGAGATGTCCGCCACCCTGTCTGTCACAGGCGCATAAAGTTCCTCTCACCGCTTGCGGAATCTCGCCATAAAGAATCCGTCAGTTCCGTGAACATCCGGGAAGAGCTGCACGCGGTTTTTCTCGATTCCGGGGAAATTCTCCGGCAGGTACGGCGTAAGATCCTCCGGCGTAAGCCCCAGCTTTTTCTCAATAAAATCTGCCATTTTCTGGTTCTCCCCGCGATTGATCGTGCAGGTCGAATAGATCAGAACACCGCCCGGCTTTAACACCTTTGCCGCATTGGTCACGATCTTTTTCTGCAGCTTAACAAGAGAATGCAGCTTGTCCTGTGTCACATTGTATTTAATGTCACGTTTTCTTGTCATGATCCCGAGGCCGGAGCAGGGAACGTCGCACAGAACAAGGTCTGCCTTCCCCGCCAGCTCCGGCCGTTCATTCGAGGCGTCGTTTTCTTCCACAATGACATTGTGCAGCTTCATTCTGCCAAGGCCGGAGCGGATCCTGTCGGTTTTGTCCTTCGTCAGATCATAGGAATGAATGGTTCCTTCCGGCAACAGCGCCGCCGCCAGCATCGTTTTGCCGCCGGGTGCTGCACAAAGGTCATACACCTCTATCTTTCCGGAAAGATCTCTTCCTCTCCCCGCAAGTCCCGCTGCCTGCGCCACCAGCTGGCTGGATTCATCCTGTACCGTCCATTTGCCCTCTGCAAAACCAGGGAGTGAACTAAGTCCCGGCACATGCGTCAGCAAATAACAGTCCTCCGCCCATTTTCCTGCCTCTGCCACCGTTCCCGTCTCCCGAATGGCCGCCAGAACCGATTGCTTCTCTTCTTTGTCAAGCCTTGCATCTAATCGGATACAAACAGGACGAACCTCCATCATCGCTGCGCAAAGGGACTCTAATCTCTCCTCGCCCAGCTGCTCGGCCCACATGTCAAGGATTCCTTCCGGAATCGAGTATCTGCAACTCAGCCGTTCAAGCTCCGCTCTTTTTTCCGGGGATTCTGCTGCAGCCAGCGTCTTGTGGACCGCTCCTGCAGCCTGACCGTCCTCTCTCTGACCCGTCGCAGACCGTGCAGAAGGCAGTGTCTGATTGCCGCTCTTTTTTCCTGCCACAATAATCGTTGCGCTGCTGGGTCTGGTCCGAAGAGGCTTTGGCGTGGGAGCTGTCGGAACATATTCTCTTCCCTCTGCAAGGGCAGCCGCCTTCTCGCGGCACACCGTTCTCAGCAGTCCATTGACAAATGCTGCCTGCTGCGACATCCGCTTTCTCTTGCAGATCCGGACCGCTTCATTGCAGACTGCATAATCCGGTGCACCGTCCATATAGAAAATCTGATACAGACTCATCCGAAGAAGGCATAACACCTCCGGCTTTAGCTGAATCGACGGATCCTTCTCATGACTTTTGATCACGGCATCCAGCTCAATTTCGCGTTCAATCGTGCCTTCTGCGAGGCGCTTAAGAAAGGACCGCTGTGTGAGCGGCAAGCTCGCATAGCGATCCTGAGTACGCTTGATCAAAACGTTGCTGTAGGTTCCGCGGCGCTCATGCTCTACCAGAATCTGCCACACGAGCTCCCGTACATTCACATTTCCCTGTTCTTCCATTGACTCTTCCCATTCATACACACATACTGCTTCTGACAGGGTGGCGGCAGACGCAACCTGCTGTCTATGATCAATCTCTTCGATCGTTTCTTTTTGCCAGCAGCACCAGTCTCAAAAGCTGTAGCACGGACGATGCAGCTGCAGCTACGTAGGTAAGTGCCGCTGCTGTGAGCACCGCTTTTGCCTTTTGGTTCTCGTCATGCCCCAGAAACCCGTATTGCTCCAGCATGACAAGGGCCCGGTGCGATGCATTAAACTCAACCGGGAGCGTCACCAGCTGGAACAAGACACTTGCTGAGAACAGCACAATTCCAATCATGGAAAGTGTCTTTCCAAGGCCCAGAGCCAGGCTCAGAATTACAATCCATAATCCTGCATTGGAGCCGATATTGGCAATCGGAACCAATGCGGTCCGAACGTTTAAGGGCGTATATCCCGTCTCATGCTGCAATACATGGCCGCATTCATGGGCCGCAACGCCCAGTGCTGCCACCGAACGCGCATTATAGACAGAATCAGAGAGGTTTACCACCTGTTTCGTCGGATCGTAGTGGTCTGTCAGATCTCCGGAAACGTGCTGAACCTGTACATTGAAGATGCCGTTTTTCTGCAAAATGGCCTTGGCAACCTCTGCTCCTGTCATCCCGCAGGCTGCCGCCTGCCTGGCATATCTGGCATAGGTGTTCTTGACATGGGCCGATGCCAAAAGGCACAAGAGGGCACCGACAATCACCAGCAAGTAAGTAACGTCAACCCCGTAATACCCACCGTAATATCTATAGCCGCTCATAGTTTATCTCCCGTCTGAATCCGGACTCCCATCAGAAAGTCCGACACCGGCATTCGCTTTTTACCCTCGAGCTGCAGCTCCTTTAAGGACAAGAGCCCGTCTCCTGTCTGAATGACCAGTATATTCTTTGTCACGAACATGACGGTTCCCGGCTCTGCATCCCGGAATTCCCTTCCGTCCGCAGAATAACCAAGCGCTGTCAGATTCTCTGCAGTAACCGGCACAGCCATCCATATTTTTAACAGCTTGCCGTTCCACTTTGTGTAAGCGCAGGGCCAGGGATTCATCCCCCGAACGAGATTTCCGATGGACACTGCGCTCCTATTCCAATCGATCCAGCCCATATCCTTTCGGAGCATTCTGGCATAACAGGATTTGCTCTCTTCCTGCGGAACCGGTGTGATTGTTCCTTTTTCAATTTCCTCCATGGTTCGGAGAAGGAGGCTCCCTCCCATCGCCGAGAGCTTGTCATACAGGGTGCCTGCCGTTTCCTCCGGATCCAGCTCCACCGATTCCTGCGTCAGGATATCTCCGGTATCCAGTCCCTCATTCATCTGCATGATGGTGTTGCCGGCTTCCTTTTCACCGTTTAACACAGCCCACTGAATGGGTGCAGCTCCGCGGTATTTCGGCAGGAGAGATCCGTGAACGTTGATGCAGCCATAGCGCGGCATATCGAGAATTTCCTTGGATAGGATCTGACCAAAGGCAGCCACCACGATGATGTCCGCCTGTTCTGCCCGGAGCCGTTCCACTGCCTCCGGCTCACGAATTCTCTTTGGTTGGAAAACCGGAATCCCATATTCTGCAGCGCACACCTTCACATCCGAAGGAATCGGCTGCGAGCTGCGGCCCTTTGGCTTATCCGGCTGTGTTACCACAAGGCTCACCGTATGCTGCGGGGACTCTGCCAATGCCTTTAATGCCGGCACGGCAAAATCCGGTGTTCCCATAAAGATTACCTTCATTGCTGCCTCCTACTGTCTGCTGCCTGTCAGCTACTCAGGACCCTTCATTCTTCCTCGTTCTCCATGAGCTCCTCATTGTCAACAAGGCCGCCCTCTGCCAGCTCCACATAGAGCTTGCCATCCAGATGGTCGAACTCATGGCACATTGCTCTTGCCATCAGCTCCGTTCCCTCGATCTCAAAGGGCTTCATGTTGCGGTCATAGGCAATCGCCTTTACATAATTGGGCCTGGTTACCACGCCGGACTTTCCGGGAACGGAAAGGCAGCCCTCGTAGCCGGTCTGCTCACCGGAGGTCTCCACAATTCTGGGATTGATAAAAACCACCGGCTCGTTCTGCTCGGGGCTGATATCGATCACAACCAGGCGTTTCAGGATTCCCACCTGAGGTGCTGCAAGTCCAACACCGCTTGCCTCGTACATCGTTTCCAGCATGTCATCAATCAGTTCCTGGATGCGAGGGGTCATTTCCTTGACCTCTTTTGCCTTCTTCTCCAGAATCGGATCCCCCATCTCACGTATTGTCAATAACGCCATTCTTTTTCTCCTTTGCTGTATCAAATGGTAACGGTCCGGCACACACCTCTTAATTTTGCATTCCAAATCCTTTCAGCAAATCTTGATGCTGCCCGTCACCCATTCAGAACAAATTTACCGGATCCAGGTCGAACTGGAACACCGTGTCCATATCTTTACTGCTGCCGGCTCTTTGCACCGCAGCCTCAATGGTATCTCTGCAAAGACTCAGTGTATCATACTCCGGGCTCTTTATGTAGAGTACCTGCCGGTACTCATCCCGCAGCTTTTCAATAGCAGCAGCAGCCGGCCCGATTATGAGGAGCTTTTCTTCCTGCTTGCCGCTGTTGGCCGCGGCCTTTTCTCCGCTCTTTTTTGTATTCTCCATGCGTTTTTCCAGAATCTTCTCCAAAAGAGTCCGCGTGCTCTTTGCAAACAGTACCGCATGCTCTTCCGATTTCGAGATAATCTGGATCGCCAGAAGGTGCTCGGCCGGCGGATACCGAAGGAGCCTTCGGTAGGTCATTTCCTCCCGGTAAAATCCCTCATAATCCTGCCTGGATGCATATACAATGCCGTAATTGTCCGGATCGTAGGTCTGGATCACCACATTTCCGGGCCTTGTCCCGCGACCGGCCCGCCCTGCTGCCTGCGTCAGGAGCTGAAAGGTTTTCTCTGCTGCCAGATAATCTCCCATATGAAGCGACAGATCGGCAAGGAGAATTCCAACCAGCGTCACCTTCGGAAAATCATGGCCCTTTACGATCATCTGCGTTCCAATCAGGATGTCCGCCTCCTCATTGGCAAAGGCCGAAAGGATCTTCTCATAGCTCCCTTTCTTTTTCGTTGTATCGGCATCCATCCGCAGAATTCTTGCCTTCGGATACTGCCTTTGCAGCATTTCCTCGATCTGTTCCGTCCCTGCCTGAAAGCCGCTGATATAGGCCGATCCGCATTCCGGACAAACCTTTGGCATCGGCTCCTCATGTCCGCAGTAGTGACACACGAGCCGCCCTCTCCCATGAAGTGAGAGCGATACGCTGCAGTGCGGGCACCTCGGCACGCAGCCGCAGCTCCTGCAGGACACAAAGCCCGAAAACCCTCTCCGGTTCAAAAAGAGCATTGTCTGCTCTCCTTTTTCCAGATTCTCCTCCACAAGGCCTGCCAGCCTTCTGGACAAAACAGAACGATTTCCCTCCCGCAGTTCTCTTCGAAGGTCTGCAATTTCAACAGAAGGAAGAGAGCCGCCTGTCAGGCGTCTTGTCAAGGTATACAGGCGATAATCACCGCTTTTAGCCCGGTAATAAGCATCGAGAGAAGGCGTCGCAGATCCTAAGAGCACCACGCCGTTGTGGATCTCTGCCACCTTCTGTGCCACATCTCTTGCGTGATATTTGGGCATGGATTCGTTCTTGTAGCTGCCCTCATGTTCCTCATCCATGATGATGACGCCTATCCTTGGAAACGGTGTAAAAAGCGCCGACCTTGGCCCTATGATCACATCGATTTCTCCTCGCCTTGCCCGTTCGAACTGGTCGCTTTTTTCACTTTCGGACAGCGTGGAATTCATCACAGAAACGCGGTCTCCAAAATGCCGGTAGAACCGCATCAGGGTCTGATAGGTCAGAGAGATCTCCGGGATCAGCATAATCGCCTGCCGGCCATCCGCGACAATTTTCTCGATGATCCGGATGTAAACCTCCGTCTTGCCGCTGCCCGTAATGCCATGGAGGAGACTGACACGGGGGATTTTTTCTTCTGTCTGTTCCTGCAAGAGGAGGTAGTCCCGGTAGACGCCCTCTGCCACTGCACTTTGCTCCGGGCTCAGATCAATCCGGCCTTTGTCAGACACCTTTGCCTCGACCGGATTGCGCAGGGACTCTGTCGTCTGAACCTCGAGAACCCCTTGCTTTTGCAGGGCTGTGATGACCGAGGAGGTAATATGGAGCTTTTGCCGGATAAGGCTGTAGGGCTGGCTCGGAACCCGGATCAGCTCCCGCAAAAGCCGCTCCCTTGCAACCTGATGCTTCATGGCAAAGGTGTGGCGCAGCTTTTCGGCCTCCTTTGGATCAAGGAGAAGGTGAATCGTTTTGTGTTCTACCGGCTTTGCCTGTTTTCTTGCCGTAAGGACCGTTTTCAAGGCAACAGCAAGAGTTGCACCGTACCGCTCCTTGATCCACAGTGCCAGGGCAATGGCCTTCTCTCCGGTCTCATCAGAGCCTGCCATTGCAATGCTCTCAATCTCCTTGATCCTCTCGTCCGGATAGTCACTTTCATTGGTAAAGCCGATGATGTAGCCCTTCCGCACACTCTCGCCCTTTCCGAACGGAACAACAACAAGACTCCCGAGGCGCAGGTATGGCTCCAGCGCTTCGGGAATCCGGTAGGTAAACGGCCGGTCCAGGCGGTCATGCGATATATCGATAATGATCTGTGCGTAGCGGTACATGGGCCTCCCGTCATCCAAACGATACGCCGTCCTCCTTCAGAATTTCGGCAATGATGACTCTCTCGTCCATCGGATATTTGTGTCCTTTGATCTCCTGGTAATCCTCGTGCCCTTTTCCTGCCAGAACAACGATGTCCCCGGGCTCTCCGTTGTGAATGGCGTAGGCGATGGCTTCCTTGCGGTCCGGAATGGTGACATAGGTGCCATCTGTTCCGGAAATGCCCGTCACGATGTCTGCAATGATATCCATAGGTTCCTCGTCTCTTGGATTATCGGAGGTGATAATCGTCAGATCCGACAGCCGTCCGGAAACCTCTCCCATTTCAAAACGACGGGATTTCGACCGATTGCCGCCGCAGCCAAAGAGTGTTACCAGCCGGTGCGGATGATATTCCTTCAAGGTAGAAAGAAGGCTCTCCAGTGCCACGGCATTGTGGGCATAATCGATCATCAGCGTAAAGTCATTACTGACCTTTACCAACTCGATTCTGCCCTTTGCCTTTGCGCCCAAAAGGGCTGTCACCACGTTCTCCCTCGTCACGCCGAATTCATGACAGATTGCAATGGCAGACAGAGCATTGTATACGCTGAAGCGTCCCGGGGTCGGAACCTCACAGGAGAGCTCCATCACGCCTTTGGTGTCAAAAGAAATCCCCAGCTCTCCCGGCTTTTCAATGAGTTTTAGATTCTCTGCATACAGATCATCAGAAGGCTTCATGCCATAGCGCAGCACGCTGCAGCTGCTGCCTTCCAGGATCTTGTCCACATGCGGATCATCTCCGTTGACAATGCCGCGAACGCACTGGCGGAACAACAGGCTCTTGCAATGCAGATAATCCTCAAAGCTCGTATGCTCATTGGGGCCGATGTGGTCCTCTGACAAATTCGTAAATACGCCGATGTCAAAGGTAATGCCTGCAGTTCTGTCCAGCATAAGAGCCTGGGAAGAGACCTCCATGACAACCGCCTGCACGCCATCATCTGCCATCTCACGCAAGGTTCTCTGCAGGTCAATGGATTCCGGTGTCGTATTGGCCGCCGGGCGATGCACCTCATGCCAGGTGGATTCGATGGTTCCGATGAGTCCCATATCGATGCCGGCACTGCTAAGGATCGAACGAACCAGGTAGGTGGTCGTTGTTTTGCCTTTCGTGCCGGTGATGCCGATCATCTTCATGCTGCGTGCAGGATAGCCGTAGAATGCAGCAGAGGCCAGTGCCATTGCGCGGCGAGTGGAACTGACACGAACAAAAATCGTTTCGTTTTCTTCCTTTTCTGCCGTGTCGGTTGCTGCAGCTGCTGCATCTTGCGGTGCCTTGGCATCACTCTGTACTGCGTTCTCCGTATGACCCAAAGGCAGCCAGTCCAGGTGCTGAATGAGGACTGCGGATGCGCCCTTTTCCATCACCTGCGGGATGTAATTGTGACCATCGGATTTTGCCCCCACAATGGCAAAAAAAAGCGTCCCCGCCGCAGCCTTTCTCGAATCATTCGTAATTGCCGTAATTTCACGGCTTAAAAAGGTCATTCCCTTCTCAGAATCCAACGAAACTGCCTGTCCCTTCGAATCCAGCAGTTCATAGTCTAACTCTTTCAAAAGCTCCTGTAATCTCATATTCTGATCTCCCACTACCGGAAAATAATCCTACTGCCTGTAAGCATGATGCCCGGGTCAAAAGTCCTTAGAAGAGCAACCTCTCATCGTCATTTCGGAATTTTTGACCTTATTGATTATAGTATCGTCATTATAACGCATTTACGCAAATTCACACATCATCCATCTTTGCCCGGTCCCGATTGCAGCAGATGAATGAACTGTGCTTTCCGCATCGTTTTAGAAACCGTTTATAGATTTTATTTTTTTGTTAGGGTGCGGACACATTTTCTACACATTTAAGCCGTATAGTACTAACCAAGATAGTTACTTACTCACTATCTCCCCCCTCATAAGAAGTAGTAATGAAAAGAGCATCTGCCAAGGCAGGTGCTCTTTTCACGTTCCCGCATCCCATCCTGCAGCATTTGTCCCCCACCGAATCACGCAAAAAGGGTGTCTAAAGCCTGCGTATCAAAATTCAAGAGAAAGGGAACTATTCTGCATCCGGAATGTACGGAATGTACGGAATGAACATAAGGAGAAAAGCAATGGCCAGAAGGCCGCAGGAAATCCAGATCATATGCTGACCGACATCCTCTGCCAGTACACCGCCAAGGCCGGCTCCGGCCGCAAAAATAAAGATGACGAACATGTACTGTCCGAATTTACGCAGATATTTGTGCTCTTTGGTGGTCACATAGGTGCTGAGTGCCTCCATGCCGCTGCGCATGTTGCCGATGCACATCGTGCTGGCATAGGCATGGCCGTTGACCTTTCGGAAGGCCTGCACCTGCATCGCACAGCTAAAGGAGGTAACGGCATTGGCAACCAGGTTCACGATTCCGGACTGCAGCGGTATAAAGCCTACGGCAAACAGCAGCAGAATTTCCAGTGCCACAATGATCTGGCGCCAGTGGAGCCTGCGATACTCTTTGCATTTCGTCCGGATCTGCTCGGCTACAAATACACCGAAGGCAAAAAAGAGCACCGGAAACAGATACCGCAGTCCCATTCTCACATCCCCTTCGAATAAGTGCACGCTCATCAGCACGATGTTGCCGGTCTGCGCATTGGCGTAGACCTTATCCCGCAGAAAATACGAATACGCATCCTGCATGCCTCCGGACAGCGTTAAGGCGACCATAACACTGGTCGCCTCTGACATCTGCCGGTTCAATTTTCTGTTCTTTACATTTCCGAAAATTTCCATCGCCAAATTCTGCGCACCTTTGCCAGGACCCGTCTGCGGCAGAAGTGCTGTATTCTGAATCGTGTTTACAGCATCTTTTCGCTCATGGCAAGCGCCGATGCAATCACGGCGTCCATGTCGTAATATTTGTACTCGCCAAGGCGCCCGCCAAAAATGACCTTTTCTTCTTTTTGCGCCAGCTCGCGATAAGCCTCGTAGAGCTTGCCGTTTTTCTCATCGTTAACAGGATAATACGGCTCATCTCCCGGCTGCCACTCCGAGCTGTACTCTCTGCTGATGACCGTCTTTGGAAGGTCATTTCCGTCATCGTCCTTGCCGAACTGGAACCATTTGTGCTCGATGATCCGCGTCCAGGGCGTATCAGCATCCGTGTAATTTACGGCAGCATTTCCCTGATAATTGTCCTGATCCAGCACCTCATTTTCAAAGCGAACAGACCGGTATTCCAAAGTTCCCAGGCGGTAGTCATAATAGCCATCGATGGGGCCGGTGTAGATCACCTTGTCTGCAATGGCATCCAGGTCGTTTTTGTTTTGCAGGTAATCGGTATTCAGAGAAACCTCGATGCCTTCCAGCATTGCCGCCACGAGTTTCGTATACCCGCCGATCGGGATTCCCTGGTAAAGGGCATTAAAATAGTTATTGTCAAAGGTCAGGCGAACCGGCAGGCGCTTGATGATAAAGGACGGGAGCTCTGTGCAAGGGCGGCCCCACTGTTTCTGCGTATAGCCCTTGATGAGCTTTTCATAGATATCCGTTCCTACCAGACTGATGGCCTGCTCTTCCAGGTTCTGCGGCTCGGTGATACCGGCGGCCTTTCTCTGCTCCGCAATCTTTTCTGCGGCCTCTGCAGGCGTTACAACACCCCACATGCGATTGAACGTGTACATATTAAAGGGAAGGGAATAGAGCTCTCCCTTGTAGTTGGCCACCGGCGAGTTGGTAAAGCGGTTGAATTCTGCAAACCGGTTCACGTAGTCCCACACTTTTTTGTTGTTGGTATGGAAAATATGCGCACCGTAGCGATGCACATGAATTCCCTCGATGTCCTCGCAGTAAACATTGCCGGCGATGTGCGGCCTCTTATCAATCACAAGAACCGATTTGCCCTTCGCCACGGCCTCCCTTGCGAACACCGCGCCGTACAATCCGGCTCCTACGATCAGATAATCATAATGCTGCTGTTCCATTTCTCCCTCCATAGGCGATTACAGGCTGCATGCAGCCGTGCGTGGTTACTGTTTAGCATCCGCATCTATTCGTGCTATAATATGAGTGTCTGTGCTCTGATTTCCATGCGATTTCCATGCGATTTCTATGGCACCTACCATACACAATACTCGGATTGCTGCGCATCTTGCGCTCCCACAATCCTTTGCATTATACATCAACTCACCCGGAAAGGAACTACCATGGCCACCATCGTTGCAGCAAAGATCTTTGAAATGTTCGTCATTTTTATCTGCGGTATTATCGTCTACAAGGTACACCTCATCGACGCCGCTGCCACCAGTAAAATGTCCAGTCTCCTCATGATGTGCGTGTCACCGCTTCTGATCTTTGAATCGTATCAGATTGATTTTGACCCCACCCTTTTGATGGGTCTTGTATGGTCTGTTCTGGCTTCTTTTTTATGCTTTGCTGCTGTCATCGTCCTCTCGCAGCTGTTCTTTCGCGGAGCTTGTGATCGTGCCGCCATTGAGAAAATGGCCACCGTCTACTCCAACTGCGGCTTCATCGGCATCCCGCTCGTAAACGGCGTTCTGGGTGCCGAGGGTGTGTTCTATGCAACCGCCTTCAATACCGTATTCAACATTATGCTGTGGACCCACGGTGTTCTCATCATGGATCCCAACACGCAAAATAACGGCAAGGGCTTTGATCCTTCTACCCTCAAAAACCTCATCACGCCGCCCATCATTGCCGTATTCCTCGGAATCCTCTGCTACGTTCTGCAGCTGCGCCTGCCTTCCATCGTGACAGAGCCCCTGGACATGATCGCAGCCATGAATACCCCTCTTGCCATGATCATCGCCGGTGCAAACCTTGCGCAAAGCGACTTTCTGCACAGCCTTAAGAACCCGAGGATGTACCTCATCAGCTTTGTAAAGCTCCTCGTATTTCCTCTCGTGTCGCTCCTCATCCTGTGGGTGCTCCCGCTCCGGTTCGAGGTTGCCTTCAGTCTGTTCCTGTGCATTGCCTGCCCGTCCGGCGCTGTCTCCATCATGTTCGCAGACCGCTACCACAGGGATGCCCCCTACGCCTCAGAGCTCTTTGTTACCACCACGATTCTGTGCGCTGTCACCATCCCGGTACTGGCTATCCTGGCCGAGATGCTGCTGCGGTGAAGGAGATTCTCCTATATGGTTCTTATGCACGAGGCGACAATGACAGTCAGTCCGACATTGATTTTGCTGCTATCGTAGATGGAGACCGCCTGAATCTGCAGGAAAAGCTGACCAAATTGACCTCCGTGCGAATACTCTTAGATCCAGGCCAATACAAGGATTCTATCGAGTGACCTTTCTATAAATTGCATCAATCATACATGTAGAAAAAAGCGCAGGGCCGCAAGGTCCTGCGCTTTTTTATACATGTGAGGTTGGAATGGGATCTTAAATTTATTTAATCTTCTTATGCGAGTGCCTTTCCAAGAGCCTTGCACTCCTCGAGTGCGCCGTCATCCGGTGCATTCTGGCAGATTGCCGTTGCAACAACATTGGCGCCGTCGCCCTTGCAGCGTGCCTCCCAGTCAGCCATCCAGGCGCCGTCGCCCCAGCCCCAGGATCCGAACAGCGCAATCTTCTTGCCGGAAAGAGAGCCCTCTACATCCATGAACATCGGCTCGAACTCGCTCTCCTCGAGAACCTCGGCTCCCATAGCCGGGCATCCAAAGGCAATGCCGTCATAATTTGCTACGTCACCTGCTGTGAACTCAGAGGATCCCAGAACGGTTACCTCTGCTCCTGCTGCCTGTGCACCTGCAATGACAGCCTCTGCCATCATTCCTGTGTTGCCGGTTCCTGTCCAATATACAACTGCTACCTTGCTCATAATCTTTCTCCTTCTTAAAGTTAATTCTATTGTATTACGATTCACCGCCATCCCGACTCGGTCTGATTACAGTGAAACATAATGTCCCAATCCCCGGCTGCCGTTCATACATCAGCCATTTTCCGGCAAAATAACGGTACCCACACCTTACCCTGCCACAACCAGCTGCTCAATGCTCCGTCCCATTTCCCAGGAGCGAAGGTACGCACTCGTGCAGCTGCGGTAATTGCGAAAGACTGCCCTGGCCTTCTCCTCATCTCCGTAGACCCGCCAGCAGCCAATGCACTTGCAGCCGACATCCTTGTGATGAATAAAGCCCTGCACATCCTCTAAGGGATACCCCAGGAACAACCCGATCTCATGGGGGAACTCCTTGTTGTCATGCCGCATGCGAATCCGCTCGCCCAGCCTTGCAACACATCGATCCACATCGCTGCAATCGTAGCCGTACTCCTCCAAAAGCTCCTGCACTCCAGGCTTGTCAAACTCCGTACGCAAAAACCTTGGGCGATAGAGATACAACAGCACATGCTCCCTGCAATAATTCAATGGCACAGCACGCAGTCCCTTGCGAACAAAGATCCGATTCATCTCGCGAATGTCGCGTTTTGCCAGCTCCGGATCCTCATACCGCAGACTGATCAGATTCGCCGGCTTCATTCCTGCCAATGTCGGCGAACAAGTCTCCAAAAGCGTCCTCTCCGGCATACTCCGATCTCCTCTCAGACTGCACTTGTTTTAGCTCAAGCTTCCGTTTTTTAGCTGCGGCTAACTCAGCAATACAGAGTTTACTCGATTCTTTTGTTTGTGTCAACTAACCATTTCTTTTTCCATAAAGTGTGCTAGACTATGTGAAGGTTTAACTGCTGAACGCTGTTGTTACCGTTTGCTCATCTCCGCCAGGACCCGTCATGACCGATGAATGAACGGTAACCCGTCGCACAATCTGTTCAAGGAAGGACATCGGCATGGTATCATTCTCCATTCACAACGTAGGAGCATTTATGGCAAAGCTGCTCTCCACCGATTGTTTTGATTCCTTTTTACTGGAGCAGGCTGTGATCCGTATGGCAGCGACCTATTCCATTGACGGACAGCTGAACAAAGATTTTTATGATGGCGATGTATCGGATGGCGAGAGCGATCCGGAGCATCGTCTTTTCACGTTTTTGCCATGGAGCGAGGTAAGGCCCCTTTGCCGCGAAATGATCAAAGGCAAGAAGGCTCCCACCTTAATGAAAATAACGCTCCGGCTCAAACCTTCCTACGTGGAGGCGACGCTTCAAAGGGCCGCCGATCTGCAGCCGGGAACACTCGAAAACGTGGCAGGTCTTTTGCTCAACATTCGTCTGGATGACACAGGACTGCACCTTACAACCGGTATTGCTGCCAGAACCTTTCTCATGGACAAGAGCCCCGACTGTGTCTGGGATCGGACGATGGAACGATTTCTGGCCTCCAAGGACATTGACTTTATTGCCCAGTAACAATCCCCGGTCACAGATACAGTCCATTGCGATTTTGGAGGCGGACGGAGTCCGTCGTACAGCGCTGTTACTGTTCCGACGACTGCCTGGTACAGTATCCCACAAAAGGACATCTTCAATGGGAGCCCGGGCGGCAGTGCACAGGCATGACAGAAAACCCGCTGTACCATTTCTAAAGGAGGCAATTTATGAAACGAGATTTGTTGACACCGCTTGATTTTACGGTTGAGGAGCTCGACCGGATGTTTGATCTTGCAGACGACATCCGCCTGCACCCGGAGCAGTACGCACATGCCTGCGAAGGCAGGAAGATGGCCACCTGTTTTTATGAGCCGTCGACCCGTACGCGTCTCTCCCACGAGACCGCAATGCTGAACCTTGGAGGCAGCGTCATGGGCTTTGCCGATGCAGACTCCTCCTCCGCCGCAAAGGGAGAAACCGTTGCGGATACTGCAAGAGTCATCTCCTGTTTTGCAGATATTATGGTCATCCGTCACCCGAAGGAAGGTGCCGCTGCCGTGGCCGGCCACTATGCATCCATTCCTGTCATCAATGCAGGCGATGGCGGTCACCAGCATCCTACGCAGACATTGACGGACCTTCTGACGATCCGAAACCTAAGAGGTCGCCTCGATAATTTCACCATCGGCCTTTGCGGTGATCTGAAATTCGGCCGCACCGTCCATTCTCTGATCAATGCGCTGGTTCGTTATCCCAACGTCAACTTTATCTTTATCTCGCCGAAGGAGCTGCGCGTCCCGGACTACATCACCGAGATGCTCGATGCCAAAGGAATCTCCTATGAGGAATGCATCAAGATTGAGGATGCCATCGAAAGGCTGGATATCCTGTACATGACCCGCATTCAGAAGGAACGTTTCTTTAACGAAGAGGACTACGTCCGCCTTCGTAATTTTTACATTCTGGATAAGGAAAAGCTCTCCATGGCCAAGCCTGACTGCTACGTTCTCCACCCGCTGCCGCGCGTGAGCGAGATCTCCGTCGATGTCGACGATGATCCGAGAGCTGCATATTTCCGTCAGGTACAGTTCGGTGTCTATGTGCGTATGGCCGCCATCCTGACGCTCCTTGGACTGGCGCAATAAGAGAAGGGAGGAACCAACTATGGCTGCAAACGTTGCAGAAAAGCTCAGCATTGGCAAGATCGAGGAAGGCTTCGTTCTCGACCACATCCGTGCAGGACGCGCGATGCGCATCTATCACTATCTGGGACTGGACAAAATGGACTGCCCCGTTGCCATCATCAAAAACGCCCGCAGCGGTGAGATGGGCAAAAAGGACATTCTGAAGATCGAATGTGACGTCGATTCCCTGAACCTGGATGTTCTGGCCTTCATTGACCGCAACATCACCGTCAACGTCATCAAGGACGGCGCCATCATTGAAAAGAAAAACCTAAAGCTCCCCGCAGAACTTCGCAGCGTCGTCCACTGCTCCAATCCTCGCTGCATCTCCTCCGTTGAGCGCGGTCTCCCGCATATCTTCTATCTGGCGGATGAAAAGACCGGAACCTATCGCTGCAAGTACTGCGATGAAAAATACGAAGAAAGCGACAGCGAGAAATACGTCTAAGTGTAACGATTCAGCACCCGCATCTCGATTTTCCTACGGAAAACACGACCAAGAGGCCATTAACGGTTTCTCGGTCGTGTTTTTATTGTTCCTGTACCTGCCAAAGGAACGGGTGATGTGTGAACGGTTACGTTTCCGTATCGTCAGCTCATAAAGAGCTTTCTCTTGCGCTCTTGCATTTCATCCAGGTTGTCAAGATAAACAGAGACCTCCTTGGCATTGTCGCACCGCTCAATCCTGCCATTTGGGAAGACGCGCTTGGTCACAGAACCCGCGCCCAGCGCTACGATAGTCTGTTTCTCCTCCATGATGAGGATGTTGTAGATACCATATTTGCCTTCTCTGGCATAGCCCACATTTTCAAAATTGCCGGACATGTTCTTTTGCCGGTAAAGGTAGTAGGGCTTCATGTCCATCGCCTCTGCCGCTGCGGCTGCAATGGACATCGTCTCATCCGTATTGATAAGGACGGGATATCCCTTCTCGTCAATGATGCGGCGCAGTCTCGAGGCTCTCTTAATCGCCAGAGAATGCACCGTCAGAGAATCCGGATCCAGCTCACGGATCTGCTCCACCGTCCGTTTCACATCCTCTGCATCCTCCCCGGGCAGTCCCAGAATGAGATCCATGTTGATGTTGTCAAATCCGCAATCTCTTGCCATATGAAAGGTGTCCACCACCTGCTGCACCGAGTGATGCCGTCCGATGATGCGGAGGGTCTCCTCCTTCATCGTCTGCGGATTCACACTGATGCGGGTAATCGGATGCCGGCGAAGGGCTCGTAATTTAGCCTCCGTAATGCTGTCGGGGCGACCGGCCTCCACGGTGAATTCCTGCACCGTGCTCATATCATAGTATCGTTCGATGGCACTGCAGAGGCGATCCAGCTGATCGGCCTCGAGGGAGGTCGGCGTACCGCCGCCGATGTAGACAGTGTCCAGCACCTTGCCGTTCATGATCTGCGCTGTCTCAGCCATCTCCCGCTCCAGCGCCGTCAGGTACTCATCGATCCGATCCCTCCAAAGTGCAATGTTAAAGGACGGGAAGGAGCAGTACAAACAGGTCGTCGGACAGAAGGGAATGCCGATGTACAGACTGTAGCCATTCTCGTAATGAATGTCCTGCAGGATTCTCTTCTCTCTTCCTGCAATGTCCACAGCCAGTGCGGCCTTCTCGTCCGACACCTGGTGCTCACGGCGCAAAAAATCAGCCGCCTCCTCCGGCGTCCTTCCCTCTTCCATATAGCCCATGGCGATCTTGGTCGGCCGGATGCCGATGAGGTCCCCCCAGGGGAGCGTCTGCCCCGTGTACTCACACAGTGATTGATACAGAAAGGTTTTGAGTGCATCCTTGGTCTCTTTGCACTTTTCTCCATAGTTCGCGCCTTCCGGCGCCGCAAGGGCAAAATACGACTTTCCGAACTGCAGGGAGATTCCCTCCGCCTTCATCTCCACCCGCAGGAAAACCTCCGGATGATCCGCACGAATTCTGTCACTGTTGGCATCATGATCTACGAGGACCTTTACATCCTCCGCAGGATAAAAGGCCTTTACCAGGGAATGAATTTCATAGCGGTACAGGTCGATATTCTCATCTACTCGCAACATATTTGTTTAATTCTCCGTCTCGGATCCATTACTGAACCATTCAAGGCAGCAGCTGCGCCTTCCTGTGAGCTTTCTCTTGCAGATGCCAGGGCTTGCAGCGACTGACTTTGATCCGTTGTATCACACCATCGTGTTATAAGCCTTTTCATGTCCGATGGTCGTTGCTCCGCCGTGTCCAGGATACACCATTGTCTCGTCCGGCAGGATAAAAAGCTGATCCCTGACAGATCGCACCAGCGCGCTCATGGAGCCGGTGGGGAAGTCCGTTCGTCCCACAGATTCTTCAAAGAGCGTATCCCCGGCAAGAAGGATCGGTTTGTCCCCCGTCTCTACCAGGTAATAGCAGCAGCTCCCTTCTGTGTGACCGGGCGTTGCAATGCACCGGATCTTCATTCCGGCCAGCGTGACTTCCTCGCCGTCCTTTAATAGAACATCCGGTTTGACCGTCTTGGGATTGCGGTAATCGGCAGAGAGATTCTGCTGCGGATCCTGCAGCAAATGCTCCTCCAGCTCGCAGGCATAGACCTTTGCACCGGTCAGCTCCGCAACCTCCTGCACACCGCCGATGTGATCAAAATGGCCGTGGGTTAAAAGAATTGCTGAAATCGTAAGTCCCTGACCCGAAAGTGCCTTTACCAGAGCTCCTCCCTGATCCGCAGGGTCCACCAGAATAGCCTCTTTATGATTCTCAAGGTGCAGATGATATACGTTGGTCTGTACCATGCCGACAACATAGCCGCCCAGAATAACCTTGTCCATTTCATCCTCCTGCTCGGTACAATGCAAATATCTGCCAGAGACGGGTCCTGACGGAAATATGAATGATGCTGATCAAAACGGGCAGGCCAGAACACCTCCGGTCTGCCCATGCAATCGTTATGCCTATGCTCTTCGAATGTCAATGACATTCGGGATCTGTCGTAATTTTTCGATGATCATAGCGAGCTCTGCCTTACCACTGACGTGGAACGTCACGTTCATGGTGGCAAAGCCCTGCCGGTTGGTTCTCGTGTTCACACCGACAATGGAGATGTTCTTCTCCGTAAAGGTACGGGATACATCGGACAAAAGGCCCGACCGGTCACTTGCGTAGATGTTGATCTCTGCCTCAAAATCACCCTCACCTTCGGTCTGTGCACCATTCTCCCAATCTGCGTCTATGAGTCTTGCCCGGTCAATTTCCGGCAGATTCATCATGTTGATGCAGTCGGTTCGGTGAATGGTGACACCGCGCCCTCTTGTGACATATCCGACAATTTCATCTCCCGGCACCGGGTTGCAGCATCTTGCAAAGTGGACGGCCACATCGTGAATGCCCTTGACGGTGATGCCCGAACCACCTTTTTTCATGTGGGGCTTGGCTGCATTATCCTCCACCTGACGCAGGATCTCTTCATCTGTGAGGTGCGCCTGATGATCCTTTTCATAAAGTTCAAGGAGCTTGTTGGCAACCTGCCCTTCCTTTAGACCGCCGTGGCCTATGGCTGCCAGAACCGCATCCCACTCGCGGAAGCCGTATTTATGCAGAACGGCATCCATATACTCGGGCTTTAGCAACTGCTCTTCCTTGAGCCCCTTTGATTTACAGTAGGAATCAAAGGCTTCCTTGCCATGAACGATATTCTCTTCCTTTTGGTTCTTTTTGAACCATTGGTTGATCTTGTTCTTGGCAGAGGCGCTCTTGCACACGTTCAGCCAGTCCAGGCTCGGTCCCCTGGAATTCTGGGAGGTGATGACTTCGATGCGGTCGCCGTTTTGAATCTTATAATCAATCGGAACGAGCTTGCCGTTGACTCTTGCTCCCACCATCTTGTTGCCGACAGCGGAGTGAACTGCGTAGGCAAAGTCGATGGGTGTAGAGCCTGCCGGAAGGTTTTTGACCTCGCCGCCCGGGGTAAAGCAATATACACTGTCTGAGAACAGGTCCAGATCGCTCTTTAAGAGCTGCATGAATTCCTTGTTATCCGACATGGACTGCTGCCACTCCAGAATCTGACGCAGCCACGTGAGCTTTTCCTGCTCGGTCTCATCGACCTTTCGGCCATCACTGGAGACCTTGTACTTCCAATGGGCAGCGATACCGTATTCTGCCTCCCGGTGCATCTCAAAGGTACGGATCTGAATTTCAAAGGGCTGGCCGGTTTTGCCGATCAGAGTTGTGTGGAGGGATTGATAACCGTTTGCCTTTGGCATCGCGATGTAGTCCTTGAATCGCCCCGGGATCGGCTTGTACATCTCATGAATGACGCCCAAAGATGCATAACAGTCCTTTACGGTATTCACGATGATGCGCACCGCGAACAGATCATAGATTTCATCCATGGTCTTGTGCTGGTTGACCATCTTTTTATAGATACTGAAAAAGTGTTTGACCCGGCCGTCGACACGGGCTTCAATGCCGGCATCCTTTACGGCAGAGGCCACATTTTCCGCAATCTCTTCGACATAATGCTCACGTTCAGACTTGCGCTCCTTGACCTGCTGCACCAGATCCTTATAGACATCCGAGCGAAGATATCGAAGGGACAGATCATCCAGCTCGACCTTAATCTTGCTGATGCCGAGTCTTGAGGCAATCGGCGAATAGATGTCCAGCGTCTCCTGGGCGATGCGTTTTTGTTTCTCCGGGGACTGGTACTGAAGCGTCCGCATATTATGCAGACGATCCGCCAGCTTGATGAGGATGACGCGAATGTCCTTAACCATGGCAAGGAACATCTTGCGAAGGTTCTCGGCCTGCATCTCCTGCTGCGCCTGCGTCTTGTCTGCATAGTCGCCGGAGAGCTTGATCTTTTTTAGTTTGGTCACACCATCGACCAGCTCTGCGACATCATTCCCGAACTCTTCCGCGATGCCCTCTTTGGTACAGGCGGTGTCTTCTACCACATCATGTAAGAGGCCTGCCGCAATGGTTTCCTGATCCATTTCGAGATCAGCCAGAATAATGGCAACATCCAGAGGATGAATGATGTAAGGCTCTCCGCTCTTTCTCTTCTGTCCTTCATGTGCCTTGCTGGCCAGCTGATAAGCCTTTTCAATCATGGAAAAATCTTCACTGGGGTGATATCTGCGCACACGAATCAAGAGGTCCTGATACAGTTCCTCCGGTGATAAGAATTCTCCGATATGTTCAATGGTACCACTGTCAAAGCCTGCAGGCACCGCACTCCCGGCAATGGGTTCCTCCGGTACAGGAACATCCGAAGGAGCCGCATGGCCGATGCGCTCACGTTCCTTAAATATACGTCCTGAATCATTCATTCCTGACATATCTCCAGTCCTATTCCAGTCTCCCAAGCTCCCGCGCTTTTCGTAACTCCCCAGTTATTCTCAGCGGAAAAGATGTGCATAAAGATACTGGCTATTTTAGCACACTCGCAAGCGGCATGCAAAAAATCCCCGCAGGGTCTATACCCTGCGAGGATTTTTCAGTTCGTGTACAAACGCCTGCCTACGATGTGCCACAGAAATGTCCGGCAAACGCCTGTATACTAACAATTATGTTTTCTTTCTCGTAATGGATTAGTAGCCCATGCCTGCGCCCTGAGCCGGAGCTGCTGCTGCAGGCTCCTTGATGTTGGCTACAGCGGCCTCTGTGGTCAGGAAGGTGGATGCTACAGAGCAAGCGTTCTGCAGTGCGCTTCTGGTAACCTTAACCGGATCCAGAACACCGTCATCCATCATGTTGACATACTCTTCGGTATATGCGTCAAAGCCGATGCCTTCCTCAGACTCCTTCACCTTGTTGACGATGACTGAGCCATCCAGACCTGCATTTGCTGCGATGTTGTACAGAGGAGCCTCCAGTGCCTTCATAATAATGGTTGCACCGGTCTTCTCATCGCCGGACAGATCGCCCAGGATTCCGGCAACTGCCTTCTGGGAATGGATGTACGCGGAGCCGCCGCCGAAGATAACACCCTCTTCCACAGCTGCCTTGGTCGCATTGAGGGCATCCTCCATGCGATATTTTGCCTCTTTCATCTCGGTCTCGGTTGCAGCACCGACACGGATGACGCCTACACCGCCGCTGAGCTTAGCCAGACGCTCCTGGAGCTTCTCCTTATCAAACTCAGACTTGGTATCAACGATCTGCTTCTTGATCTGCTCGACTCTGTCATGAAGAGCTGCCTTATCGCCTTCACCGTCAACGATGGTCGTGTTTTCCTTCTCAACCTTAACGCTCTTTGCATGGCCGAGCTGCTCGATGGTAGCATCCTTGAGCTCAAGACCAAGATCAGAGGAGATAACCTGACCGCCGGTCAGGATTGCGATATCCTCCAGCATTGCCTTTCTACGATCGCCGTAGCCGGGAGCCTTAACAGCAACAACGTCAAAGGTTCCGCGCAGCTTGTTGACGATCAGGGTGGTCAGAGCCTCGCCCTCTACGTCCTCTGCAATGATGAGGAGCTTTGCGCCCATCTTTACGATCTGCTCCAGTACAGGCAGGATGTCCTGAATGCTGGAAATCTTCTTGTCGGTGATCAGGATGTAAGGATCCTGAAGGTTTGCAACCATCTTCTCGGTATCGTTAACCATGTATGCGCTGATATAGCCACGGTCAAACTGCATGCCTTCTACCAGATCCAGCTCGGTGTGCATGGTCTTGGACTCCTCGATGGTGATGACGCCATCCTTGGAAACCTTCTCCATCGCATCAGCGATCATCTTGCCGACCTCAGCATCGCCGGAAGAAATGGTAGCTACCTTCTCGATGTCCTCTTTACCCTTTACGGTTGTGCTCATCTTCTTGATGGACTCAACTGCAGCATCGGTCGCCTTCTTCATACCCTTGCGGAGCACGATCGGGTTCGCACCTGCTGCCAGGTTCTTCATGCCTTCGTTGATCATGGCCTGTGCCAGTACGGTAGCAGTTGTGGTTCCGTCGCCGGCAACATCATTGGTCTTGGAAGCAGCCTCGCGGATGATCTGTGCACCCATGTTCTCGAACTCATCCTCGAGCTCGATCTCCTTTGCAATGGTAACACCATCATTGGTAATGGTCGGTGCGCCGTAGCTCTTATCCAGAACAACATTGCGTCCCTTCGGTCCCAGTGTGATCTTTACTGTGTTCGCCAGTTTGTTAACGCCTTCTGCAAGAGCAACTCTTGCATCTGTTCCCATCTTTAAATCCTTAGCCATAATTCATAGCCTCCTGTTCTTACTCAATATACCGTTGGAATTATTCCATTACTGCCAGAATGTCGCTCTGACGAACAATGGTATAAACCTCATCCTCGCTGAGCTTAACCTCAGTTCCGGAATATTTAGAATAAACAACCTTATCGCCGGCCTTTACCTGCATCGGGATCACATGGCCGTCATCTGCTGTCTTGCCGGGGCCGACTGCAACAACCTCAGCCTGCTGGGGCTTTTCCTTCTCGGCACCGGGAATCACGATTCCGGATGCTGTTGTGGTCTCAGCCTCCAGTGCCTTCAGAACTACTCTGTCTTCTAAGGGAACTAACTTCATAATGAATGCCTCCTTCGTAATCTATAGAGATGCATCTGCACCTCGTACTGCAAGCACCGGGTCTGCAATTGGCAGGATCCGTGCTGTTTCTTCGTTGTTAGCACTCAGCTTTGTTGAGTGCTAATCGACAGTAGTTATAATAGAGCAGAGCTACTAGGAATGCAATAGATAATGACAGGTTTTATTTTTGTTTAATAAATAACTTTAATAAATAACTTTAATAAATAACTTATCCATAAAACAGCATATCACACGGATGAGAAGAACTCCCGCAGCCTTCCGATCCCTTCCTCATCCAGAGGATACTGCTCCTTCACCTGTCCCTTCTCAATGTGGATCACGCTGTCGCACGCCGATGCGATCAATTCGTAATCATGGGTAATAATAAAGAGGAAAACATCCTCCCCCCGGAGGTTTTGCAGCAGCCGGCAGGTCTGCCGCATATGGGTAAAATCCAGTCCTGACGTCGGCTCATCAAAATACAGGATCTTTTTCCCGCAGAACATGGCAGAGGCGATGATCACCCGCTGCTTTTGCCCGCCGGACAAGGTCATCGGATGACGCTTCGCAAGAGCTGTAATATCCAGGTCCTCCATGATCTCCTTTAGCCTGCTCTCGGATGTCTCTTTACTCCCCAGCACGATTTCTTCCCGGACACTGTCGGAGAACAGCTGATGATTCACTTCCTGCATGACAAGGTAGCTTTCCTGCACACGTTTCCCGGGCGTCTTTTTCTTCCCATCCAGAAAAATGGTCCCTTTTGTCTTCTTCAGCAGACCGCACAGGCAGGAAACGAAGGTGGATTTTCCTGCTCCGTTGGTTCCGATGATGGCAATAATCCGTCCCGATGGAATGGATAATTCCGGAATCGACAGGGCCTGCGTTTTCCCATAATAGCAACGAACATCCTTCAGCTCCATGGTATGGCTGGCAGGATGTACCTCGTGCGCTGTCACTGGGTACGATAATAAATCCACCGTCCGAATCCCGGTCCTTTCCTGTTCCTCCAAGGTAAAATGTGCCAACTCCTCCATGGTATATTCCCGGACAATTCTGCCGTTCTCCATGTATACCGCCCGGTCCACCAGATCCTTGAGATAATAGGTGCGGTGTTCCGCAATGATAATGGTCTTTCCCTGCTCTTTGAGAAGGGAAAGGATTCTCCTCACCTTTTCAATGGCCCGAATGTCCAGATTGGAGGACGGCTCGTCCAGGACATAGATCTGTGGTGACATCGCATAGATCCCGGCAAAGGCAATGATCTGCTTTTCTCCGCCGGACAGATTGAAAATATTGCGGTCCATCAGCTCTCTAATCTGCAGATCTTCTGCCGTCTGCCGCACACGCTCTGCGATTTGCTCCCGCTCCATTCCCAGGTTTTCACAACCAAATGCAATTTCACTGGTCGTATTGACCGTGTAAAACTGCGTCCGCGGATTCTGGAAAACACTGCCAACCTGACTGGAGATCTGATGCATCGGAAGATCCAGGAGATTCTCGCCGTTCAACAGGACAGTTCCCTGCAGTTTCCCTTCATAGAAGCTGGGAATCATGCCGTTTAACAGCCGCGTCATCGTTGTTTTGCCGCAGCCGCTTTTCCCACAGAGCAGAATGCACTCTCCGTCTCTCACCTTAAGATTCACCCCGTCCAGGCTTTTGGGTTCTCCGCTTTCCTGATAAGAGTAGGTGACGTTCTGAAATGAAATCATAAAACCCCCGCCCCCTTTAAGATGATCGCCGTGACCGCCAAAACAACGGTCACACACCAGACAACAACATCCGAAAAGCGAAACCGTACCTCCACAAGGCTTGTATGCACGCCCGGATTGTCCAGCCCCCGGCACAAGGCCGCGGCCGCCAGCTCCTCACTGACATTCACCGCTGACATCAATAACGGAACCATGATGTGCTCCAGCGAAACACGAATCCCCCGCATCTTCATGGCCGCCCGAATGGAGGACCATTCCTCCTTGATCGTCGGAAAATAACGAAAGACTACGGACAACGGAATAATTGCGGTCTGCGGAAGCCGCAGCTTCCACATGACCGCAACGAATTCACTCACTTTAGTTGTCGTCAAAATCCATTTCCCCAGGATAAAGCATGGCAGAAACCGGCGCAGTGCTACCGTGATAAAGGACACCAGCGTAAAGACATATCCGCTCATATGAGGCGTTGCCAGCCGGTCAATGCCCAGCATGAGGGAATAGACCATCAGGAAACGGAAAGCACTTTTTCTCTGACCATCTATGGTAATGAGCAAGAGACACCCCAATATCAAAGCCAGCTCAAAGAGAAGGGAATGACTAAAGAGCAGGAATAGATTCACTGCCAGAATCAGCATCAGCTTGGTCCGCAGATCAAATTGGGCTTCCCGATTCTTTCTCATACCATTCCGGCCTTTTCAAAGTGCTTGTGGAACAGCTTTCTTCCCAGCAACCAGCCAATCAGCGAAAAGATGACAGTTCCTGCAATCATAAGGAGCAGGACCCAAACCGGCGTCATCGCTTCCAGCGTATTGCAGAAATCTGCGCTCATGCCGCGCTCTAAGGTATCTGCAAAATAATACTCACGCATCACCCAGATCGGAAGAAATCCGCCCAGCAAATTCTCCGAAAAGAACACATAGCTTAACACGTTCCATTTTTCATCACGGAATTTCCCGATTCCTGCAATCAGTTCTGCAAGGATTCCCGCCGCTACTCCGGTAAGTGCCACAATCCAGATATTGCCCTGGAGCAGCAGGAACAGGCAAGGCAGCATCGCCGCAATAAAAATAGGGCCATGCATTGGGGCCTTTGCCAGGAGCATCCGGTAAACCGGAGCGGCAACCAGGGCAATCAGGCTCGACATGCAAAGGTAGAGGATCGGCACCGGCATGCAGCACATTCCGATTACCAAAAATACCACAAAATATAAGGCGATAAAGACGCCTGCCGATACCAGACCCTTGGATTTCTTTGTATTGTTTCTCTCGTTCATGATTTTTTACCTCCATTAAGATCGTATGATATTCGTATCTGTGTTCCGTATCTGTATACTAGATTCCGCACCGGCTCTGGCGCCGGTACTCCAGCGGGGTTTCCCCCAGAA